>NZ_QKMR01000001.1:0-40491 GCF_003208175.1 Ruminiclostridium sufflavum DSM 19573
ATGCCAGGGAACGAATTTTTCGTAGCCAGTAGTAGTATGATTTTGTATTCACGTTGTTCTGGCTGCACCAGCCTACAACTGTCATACCACTGTTCTGGCAGTCCTGAATTATTTGAGTCCATTGCCTCCGCCTGAATTCGGTTTTGGCATCTGTGATTTTATCCATTTTCTGATAGCCTCCTCAAAATTGCTTTGGACTTTTTAGTCATTGACGAAAAACTTGAAAAAGTCTAAAGGTTCTTTGGAAGTATTATCTCAAATGAATGGTTAATGTGTAATGCGCTCTTTTATTGAGCGCTTACCTATAATAAAAAACTGCGGAACTGGGAGTAAACACACATTTCGCAGTTTTTTATTATACCTGTAAAAATATTTTTATATAAACAAACCTTAATCTTGATTTAAAAACATCGTACCACTTACTGCAGTATCAACATATTCCACTTTCACCCAGTAATATCCAGGCTGATAGTTTGTTCCATTGATTGTACGAGTTCTGGATTCACTTGTATTCCCATATGAATAAAAGTATGACATTTCCGTAGTACCATCATATAAAGCACCAGATGCATTATATAAAAGTATTACACGTATTGTTCCTGATGTGCGATTGCCAACCCCATATGTTAGAGTTTGTCCAACAGCAAAAGCCTGACCTGGTACCCCAATATCAGTTTTATCACTTGATACAACATTAAAATTACCTGACATAGCTGAACATGGTATTGCAAAGATAGAGAAGGTAATAACAAGAGCTAAAACCAAACTAGCAATACTTTTTTTCATAGACCATCCTCCTATTAAAATTTACAGGTATTCTTTTCTATATTATATATTATTTCTCATTAAATAACTATTTCCACAGGATAGTACACATAATTTCCTGATAGCGAGGCTTAGGCTTCGCTCCTTTTGTTGCTTGGTAATGAAAGCAAAATAAATAAGTTTAGAGATAAAATACAGATATTATCATAAACTAAGACCTATGATTCTTTAATTTTAAAGGTATGACATGCCCCGAAAGCGATAATGTTCCCTTCGGCAAATTTGTAAGTGCCTCTATCTCTTCTATAGGTAAGCATAACTCATCAACAATTTTTTCATTATTAAGGCTATTTTCTTCCAGAATGATTTCTACTGCTTGCTTTAACATAACCGGACTCTCAGGGATAAGCTCATCGTCAAGAGGCTCATTTGTTCTCATCTTCCTTATTGATATCTGCTTTCTTAAATATAAAATTTGGTTTTCATTTAATATGCCGAGATCTGAACATCTATAAATCATCGCTTGAATTGATACTTTCCAACGACGTTTTAAATTAATAAAATGATCTAAAGATGTAGACATAACTTCTTGTCCAAAGCTATCCCTCGGAAGAAGAAAAGCACTTGCAAATTTGTTAGCTTCTTGTTCAATTGTTTTAATATACTTTTCATCATCATAATTATGTTGATCAGAATCAATATGCAATAGTAGATGCCCAAGTTCATGAGAAGCATCAAATCTCGTTCTTACAGCACAATCCTTATCCGAACTCAAATAAATGTAAGGAGTCTCTCCCTTCCATTGAGAAAAAGCATCTATTTTTTTATCTTTAATTGAATTTCTAGCTATTACAAATCCGTTTTTTTCAAGAAGCAGTAGGATATTACTTATAGGACCTATCCCAAGCCCCCAGTTTTTTCTTACATATTCAGCTATATCTTCTATTTCATCCTGACTTAGTTCTTTCCCAGTTAAATATTTACTCATATCTGGAACATTTACAACTGGAAAATCAACATATTGATTTAAATATAAATATATTTCTTCCAGCCAATCTGTCCTTATAGTAACTTTATTTTTTCCGCTTTTCCTTGCTGCTTTTAAGCTTCTAAAAAATGTTGGGCTATAGAAAGAGATGCTCTCTAAGTTATTCGTTTGAGGTAATGGTTTATAAAAAAAAGCTACAGGAAATTCCAGAACTTCAACCATCTTTCTCAAAATTGAATGTGTTGGTTCTGAGTGTCCTAATTCGTATTGCGAAATACATTGTCTTGTAATTTCTAATGACTCTGCTAATTGTGTTGTTGTTAAATCTCTAGATATCCTAGCTTCTCTTACTCTTTCGGGAATTACTTTATTATTATTTAGCATCACCTAACATCCTCTTTCTTAGATATTCCTTAGCTGATACAATTCTTTCCTCTGTTATTTCCTCTTCTGGCACCACATCTGCTTCAGGTTCAGTCATAACAAATGGTTCAGACATTAATCTCATAAGACAATTATCTAACCATCTCCCATTTTTTTCGTCTGGTATTCCTAAATTTGAAAATGATAATCCTTTAATATATTTTCCATGTGTCAGTATTGCATAATATTGTTCACTAAAGCTTTCTTTTTCTACCAATAACGGTAATTGATTATTAAAACTATTATTAATTCTAAATTCTGCTTTTCTGGGTAGTTTTCCATTTTTATCAATTTGGCTTATTGTAAATATGAAGTTTTTAGATAAAAATTCCGTATGAAAATGGGTACTTGCCTTATTGGAAAGAATTTTATAGGTAAATGGTAATTCCCCTTCATCAATTTTACGCATAAATTCACATTCAACAACTACGTTACTAAACGAAGTTATAATATTTTTTCCAAGAACCGAACCCAAATAATCCCAATCACCTTCAAGTACCTTTACAATCTTATATGATTGCTTTATTGTTCTAACAAATTCTGTACGGATTTTCCTTGGAAAATCTTGTTCCAATAATTCTTTTCCACAAACCCTCTCCATTAACATCCCCTCCAATTAGCCATAAACTCTCATGCAAATATATTACCACATTTTTGTTAACAACGTCAATATGAAGGAAGTTTTTTTTTTATTTGTAAAGCAAACAATAAACAACACAATGGTAAAAAAAAATAGCCCCCAAAGATAACTCTGAGGGCATTATAATTAAGCCTTATTTAATTTTACAGCAAAGAAAAAGGAGACTGCCATAGTAACTAATGGCACTACCTCTTTTGCCTCCAGCTTACCAGTAGCTACAAATCCGATTAACGCCCCTACTAGGGCAAAGGTTACTATTGTTTTTACATCTATAAGCTTTGCAAATTTCTCTTTCATATAACTACTCCCCTCTCATTTTTTTATATATGTTCATTAAAAAAGAATCAAAATATGTGATTACTTTAAGTAATGGCAGCCATATATCCGGGCTTGACTGTGTACCTTTTATCAATTCCTCGGCTGTCTTAAAATTTGGAATGCCCAGTATTCCCTGACAGCACTGCAGTACCTCTTTTGCTTTTTCCTTTGTTTTAGGGCCTGCTATACCGTCCGCTGTTAAACCCGTTATCGCCTGAAATTCCTTAACATCCATATCTTTATCAACTCCTTTCAAAACGCTATCTCTTATTTGCTCTTTTTGTACGTCTGAAATTCCGTTATGCTCCAACAGCTGAACATGCCACGGTTCGTAGTCCATAGGCTTAACCAAACCGTATTTTTTCAGCTGGGCATTTGTTAATTCTTTAAACCACTCGTCTGATACATCCATCGCAATGCAAAAACAATGGTTTGATGCGCCAAATGCTGCAGCAATACACTGGCCTTTTGAGTTATATACTGCTCCGCTGGACACCTGATAATTGCCCTTACTTTCTGCTAGTTTTTGAGCATTAATAATCTTTTGCTTTTCTAAACTCCTGTATCCAGATGTACATGTACAACTTTTGCCCATATCTTTACACAGAGCATTTACCGCATCAACAAGTTTTTGAATTACATATATCTCATCCTGGTACTTAAATTTTACACTAGACATTTTTCTTCCCTCCATCCTTAAGTTGTACTAGCGCATCTTTAATCTTTACCGGCACTGGCAATCCCAATTGAGCACAATTCTCTAAAATACTTATCCCTTCATTTGCTATGTAAAAATAGCAAACAAGCGTCCGAAATATCCATTGCCCATTGCCAGATAGTCGGTCTAGCAGAACAGCTACTATCAGCACCACAAATATAACTGCTTTTCGTGCTAAACCTTTAAGTCCGATATCGCTACTTAGTTTTTTAAAGACACAGCCTTTTATAAGCCCCGTACAATAGTCCAGTGCCATGAAAGATATTAATACGCATAAGGCTGTATCCCATGCTCCAAAAAGCCACGTTAAAAATGTTGCAAGCATAGCTATCACGGTTTTAAAAATTCCTTTTTCCATATTTCTTCCTGAAGTTTTTGAGATGCAAAAAAGAGACTATCCATTTCTGAATAATCTCTCTTTGTCCTTAATTATTTAGTTTTATTGCCGCTATTCAGCATATTCCTTTACTTCAAAGCTTGATATTTTATCAAATGCTATGTATTCTTTTCTGCTTAAGAAAGGCTTAATACCATTCTTTTTCGTTAGTATATAATAAGCTTTATCAGTCCCATTTGCGCTTCCATCATACCACGTTAAAAAGCTTTGAAGTTCAACAGCTGTTAAATCATATTCTTTAATTTGCCCATTAGTCATTGTTATTTCGAGAACTGCGCTATTCCCAGTAATTACAGGCTCTGTTGGCATTGCTGAAGCTTCATTAGAATTTGGGCTTTCAACTTCATCTATTACAGCACTTACAACGTAATAATATGTAGTTCCATTAGTTACTGCTGTGTCAGTATATGTAGTCTCTGTGACATTACTTGCTATAGTTGTGTATGGGCCACCTGCTGTTGTGGCACGCTTAACATTATATATTGCTGTTCCTGTTGTTGTCGTTGCAGTCCAAGACAAATCGACTTTTGCATTTCCCGGTACTGCTGCTAAGTTAGTAGGAGCTAGTACTGAAGCAGTAGCCGGTCCCATCATTTCAAGTTCACAGATAACAAGAGACCTCATAGTACTTGTACTATAAGCAAGAGCAGTAACGTTTATTCTATATTTAATATAAGCTGTAGAATTTTGAAATGTAAATTCTTTTTTTGTACTCCAACCATTAATATCCGTTCTTTGATCTAAGACAATCCATTGACTTCCATCCCAGCCTTCAAAAGTCCAATTTTTAGGAGAGTTTTCATCAAGATATAAATACGGGGTAATAGTGTATTTTGTTATAACTTGTGAGGTTGGAAACTCATATGCTAACCATCCTGTTTGAGCATAATTATTTGTCATCCACGACTTTCCCGCTCCAATCCCTCTATCAAAAGCTTTCCAGTCCTGCCAGTTAGCATCACTATTACTAGATGTAACTATACCGCTAGGCTCTGTATTGCTAGTCATTACTGGTATTAAATTTTCAGTATACTGCTGCTCTTCAGCAAAACTAACACTACACATAACTGCCATCATAGCAATAAACACTACAATAAAACTTAATGACTTACTAAAATTTTTCATTTAAATTTACCTCCTAATTAATATTTTTTAAATTATACTTTAAAATACATATAATTATAAGTCTGATAATTTATTGAAAATAAAAGTATAATTAAAAGTTAACAACTAAATGGCACTTAAAATCTCTGCCTTTTCAGCTTCTGTCAGAGCTACATAATCACCCAAAATTTCCTCTGCCGTTTTGCCCTCAGTTTCCATCCTGTATTTTACTGCATTTACAAATATATTTTTCTTCCACGTTGGCACTTATATCGCACCTCCTATCAGAGCTGCTATAGCAATATTTAGGTCGCTCATTTGTTGCTGTAATGACTGCGTTTCTGATTTCCCTAGTAGGTCCCTTTTATCAGTTTCCTGAGATATATCAAAAATGTCTCCTACAAAAAACTTTTCTTCATTTTTGGTAAACCCTATTTTATTATCAACATAAACTGCATCGTAGTTAAGTACTTTAAATGTAGCTACCTCCAAATTTATACCAGCTAATTGCGTGTTCTGTCCTATAATCTCATTATCAGATACCCTTTTCACATCTTCTACAATACTGAAAATTTCATTATCACCGTTTTTACAAACGACTGCCATCATAGTAACCACCCTTTCTTTTAAGCCCTAATAGCTCCGCCATTATTCGTTTGTTCTGCGATATCGCCGGTTGGCTGTGTGCCTCTTTTGCCTATAATGCCAGCATTACTTGCCGTCAGAACAATATTATTCCCTGAACCACCGTTATCACCAGACAGGATATTGTTGTTGGCTGCGCCTATAGCATAATTTATATTGCTAACATTACAGTTAAGTATATTTCCACTAAATGCATAAGCCCAAATACCATAACTACCAGTTACATAGCTTACTGGTGCTACCGTGCAATATTGCACAATAAATAGATTGCTTCCGCTTATAAAGCGTATAGAAAATCCTCCGTTGGTTGCATATGTTGTTTTTATTCCTTGCAGCAAAAAACTATTAGCACAATTATGTCCCTTAACCAATATTTTACCGGTTATTATGTAATTTACACTATCAGCTAGGCTGTTAGCTCCAATTATTCTTATGCCTCCTTGTCCAGAATGCCCACTAACAGTAATATCTTCGTTATATGTTCCCGGTGCAATAGAAACAAGGACATCGTGGTTTACTATTTGTGGTATAGCATTAATTGCTTTGCTTATGGTTAAAAATGCATGTGCAGAATCATTGGCAGAGCCGTCGTTTAAGTCTGAGCCATCTGTCCGAACGTAATATGCTATATTATTTGTAGTTTTAAAAGGTACCCGGTTAATAACAGTAGCGTTTAATACCGACAAATCATTTGCTTTAGCATAATAACCCGGTAGTTGTCCGCCTAATCTTTCAGCATCATCTACTATCCCGCTATTATCTGTATCATATACACTCTTTGTCATGTCCCCTGCACCGGTACCGTCAATTCCTTTCGGTATTCCAAAATCAAATATCGGTTCTGTGTCAGGACTTCCGGAATGCCTACTCACTGTAGCTGTGTTTCCTGGTTGTAAAGTTGTTACTGTACCGATTTGTATGTTAGGTACTGCGCCGGTATCTCCTTTATCACCTTTTTTGCCGACCAATTTCCAGCGGTCGTTTTCTTCTTGCGGATATTCTGGCGGTGCATAGCCTTGCGACTCCAATATAGTACCATCCGTATTCTCTTTTAACATATAAGAGCTGCCAAAGTAACTTACTATGTTGTTTGTGTGGTAAACAGTAATAGGATTGTATTCGCCGTAATGCTTAGTGTTGGCGTATCTGAGCTGCCTATTTACTTCGTTTACTTCTCTTTGTGTCTCTGCCACTTCCCGGCCAGACTCGGAATTTAATACATTCTCAACATCACCTTGTACAAGCTCAAAGCCGTTATTTATTTTTTGGTATTCATCCTTGATTTTGTTTTCTCCGTAAAGATTGCAGTATTTATTCATATTGATTCAGCTCCTTTCTTAATTTATTTACAACGTAAAAAGCACCCTCGTGTGAGAGTGCTTTTAAGATATCATATTAATTTTTAGTTATTCATTTTTTAATTTAATCTTGATTTCACCGTCTGTACTGAGGCTCAATTTTGTTAAATCCACATTAATCTCAAGTTCCTTCCAATCGGTAGGCAGCTCATATGCCAATTCGCCTCGCAGCTTTTTACCTGCGGCCAAAGCCCCATCTAGAGTATTGATATCAGGGTTCGCCATCTGAGCTGAAATTGATTCATTTATTGAAAAGCCATCCTGATATGCGTTAAACATCAATAAAGAACTTATTGTATAATCTTTACTTGATATATTCTCTATTAGAAGTGTTACAGCAACAAATTCTTTGCCATCGGCTGGTGTGTTAAATTCGCTTCCTTTTGGCCTATTTAAAGATTCTAAAGATACTCTAAAATTTTTTGTTTCTATACTATCGTTAGGTTTAGTAATAATGTTTTCTTTATCGCCCTCTTGTTCCTTTTTCTTAGGCTCTTCCTTCTGATTTTGAGATGTTACTTTTGCTTGAGTAATAGCGGCCTTATCGGCGTCATCTCCCAAGTTAACCAAAACGGCAATTAAAATTACAACCGCAGCAACCCAAAACCACCAATTTTTTAATATTGACTTTTTGTTTCTAGCACCACATTGCGGGCACTTTTTCGTTGATGATGCGATTTCTGCCTTGCAGGTTTTACAATTAACCAATTTATCCATAACCCTAGCCCCTTCTTTTTTTACTCTATTCTAGCATTAAAAGAAATTTTTTACAATTAGTTTTATCTTGTAACAAAAAACGCAATATTAATCAATGCACACGGATGTTTAGCCCCCTTTTTATGATAGTTATTTAAATTATATATTGATTATGATACCTCAATAAGCCCATAATTCGCCAACTGATTCATTATACCATTCACTTTAGCGATAACATCCGATAATGTCGCAGAGCCATTTAATAGTGCTGCGGATTGTTTCGCTATTGCATCTTTTCCGAAAAATCCTATTGCACTGGAGCTTCCACCTATTTTTACCGTAGCAGAACCGCTTGTATCAAATGTTCCATATATCTTTGTTATTACGGATGGATTTCCTATATATATTTTATTACCGTTGGATGCATTAATAAGCAATCCGTCATAAGACAGTGATATATCGTTTACAAGCATTCCATCTTCGTTATAAAATCTAATTTTCCCGCCATTATCATCAGTTCTTAGCGTTAACCTATTAGTATTATCTGTATCATACTGCTTGATTTCGGCATAATAACCGTTTGGAACTATTTCGGTTCTGCTGTCGCTTATAGAAGAGCTTGTTTTAAAGCTTACCCCTGATAGGGTACCGCCTGCTATTTTATCTGCGGTTAATGTACCGTTTATATTGGCACTATTTACTTTTAAATTTTGTGCAATTACATTAGTAGTAGATAATGTGTTATTAGTAATTGTTGTTACAGCACTCTCAGCTCCGGACACTTGCCCGAAACTGATAGTCGCAGTAGGATCTAACGTTACATTCCCGCCTGCCCCGACATGCAGTTCTTCTATTTGTGCCGTTTTTATTTTGGCATTTGACGTATCTATATTTTCTGCGTATACAGTACCGCTAAACACACCATCTACGGCTTCTAGTGTTCCGTTAAATTTATACTTACCCGATACCGGGTCAAAGTATATCTTATCTACACCGCCCACTTTAAAGGTTAACTGGTCGCTGTTTAAGACAACCTCGGAGCTGCCGTCAGACTTCTTTATATTCAGTCCGTTTGCACGTCCTACTGTTACGCCATAATAAGGCTTATCCTCTTTTATGGTTGTTTTGCTTAGGTTCTCTACCTTTCGTGTCAGAGTTCCCTTAAATTCGGCTTGCTGTTCGGCGGCTGCCTGCGCTGATAACTTTCCGCTTAATCCGCCTCCAAAGGTTATTCGGCTGTTTAGTATCAGTGTGCTAAATGAGGCTGTTCCTTCCCAGTTAAAATTTGCAGTATTCCAAGGGATAGGTACTTCACTCCATACCGGCGCAGGAGTTTCGAAATAGGTTACGTTTATCCTATCTCCTGTTTCAAGGTACGGATAGCAACGCCACCGCATGTCATAAGGTTTGTATGAGTAGCCATTAAGAGCGGCGAATATAGTATTCAGCATTGCCTCAGTCACAAATGGGTTGTAAAATCTCAGTGTCTCTGACTCATCGCCGGTTCCGACTTCCAGGTATTCACCATCATCGTTATAGGTTACTACTATACGGGTAATGGTTTTGACTTCTCCATCGTGTGACAGGTTACTGTAATCCGCAGGTGTAATCGATTCTAATGCGGCATCATCTTTGTTGAACTTCACAAAGCCTAATTTACCCTCTTTTGTTATCTTCGCACATGCTCCATGAGAGGAGGCTATATACCGGATAACCTCAGATATTGTGTAATCGTAATTAAAAGGTATCATATATCCTGAATTTATCTGAAGCCTGCTGTCTCTGCTAATACCTAACTGGGCACATATGTCATTCATCACCGCATCCATTGCAGCCGGGAATTCAAGTGTTGTTTCATAGGCCTGATTGGCCATCATAAGCCTATCGTAGCAGGTGAATTTCCATGTACCTTCGCTGAATTTCCGACCGTCAATGTAAAATTCGCCCAGCGGCATCCACTCTGAATATTCCCCTTCCCAGTTGAAATTTGCATTCATCCACTCCACATTAGCATTTTTCCATTCAACATCCAGCCCTAAACGTATATATGGCTGTACCTTTGCATTTTTGGCTAATACATCAGCCGTTCTTATAGTGCAGGTAAGTATAGACGATATAGCAGAGCCTATTTCCAAACTTTCTCCTGAGCATATACTATCGTCAATTTCAAACTCAACTATTTCCGCACCGGTATAATCTATACCATTTATAACTATCTTTGCATCAAGTGTCCGGTTCTCGGTTTTAAACAAGCTCTTATATAAATCCGGTATGTTGTACAAGGTAATCCCTCCTATTTTTCTGTTAGTGTAACTTTTAAATCTTTCCAGTAAATTTCTCCGTTTTTGGATAGTGCAGCCGGGCATGGGCGATTACCGACATAGAATGTTTTGGTTATGTATGTCCCCTCCATTGGGTCAGGGTAATAAAACTCAAAAAAGGTATTTGACATTGATTGCAGCAGAGTTGCTAAAGTAGCCCATTTTAAAAGTCCCCAGGACATGTCTATTTGCCTTTTTACGGCTATTCTATCCCTGTGTAATATACCATCAGCTGTTCTTACTGTGGTGCTCCCATCGTCAAGGTCCATAGGTGTGACAGAAAACTCTTTAGGTGACTCTGCTATGTTAACGCCATTTATTTTTAATATCATGAGCCAGTCACCCTCCTAAGTCAAAATAAGCTGTCTGCCAGTTTGCTTTGACGCTGTGTTCACCGCATTTGCTGCAACTCTACCAAATTCTATCTCTCCCACTTTTAATACCGGGTTAAGGTTAATATTTTTAAGTAGTTCAACGATTAGCATTAATGCGTTTACAACTTCCTGGTTACTTCCCCCCAGCATTTCCTGAAGCTTGCTGAGAGGACTTACAACCTCTGGGTCTGCTACTGCATTACGGTTATCACCGACCATTGCCAGAGTAGGTGCGGAAACCAAACCACCGTTTGCAAGTTTCGGTATTTTGGGAATATTTATGCCGAACTCCTTGCCTCCTATTCCGGGAACCCAGTCAGGCATATCAAATTTAACCGTATTAAGAGCACCAATTAAGACGTTTAGCCCGTCAATGATAAGGTTTATAGCACCTTTAAAAATTCCCACAATTCCGTCGAAGATTCCACCAAAGAACTCCTTTATGCCTTTCCATGACCTTTCCCAGTCGGCTGTGAATACTCCTGCAATAAAATCTATTATGCCTCTCAATGCCTTTATGATACCTTTGACAACATCAGAGATAATCGCTACAGCGGTACCGACAACATCTATGATACCGTTAAATACTACCGCCCATTTAGGCCCCAGCTCAGCAATTAAAAATTTAAGTACCGGCTGTATAAATTTGTTATATATATCAAGTGCAGCTGTTATTAGCGTACCAACGAAATCAGTTATCTCCTTGACTAAGCCTTTTAAATGCTTCTCCCATAACCAGCTTAGTGTACTTAATATGTTGTCCCAAATAGGCTTCAAGAAGGATGTCCAAAACGTTTCAATTATGCCTGTTACGTTTGTAATCATTTCCTTTAATCCGCTGAAAATTGAAACTCCCCAGTCATCCCAAAAGCTTCTTAAAATGTCCAGTATTCCAATTACCATCGTTGATACGACGTTTAGTCCTGGCTCTACTCCCTGTTCCCATAGCATATCAAATATATGCTTTACACTGTTAAACAGGGTTTGAAATAAGTGCATAGCTTCTTCAGCAAATTGTGATATCATCGGCAGGCCATCAGAAACAAACCATAATAGTATAGGTTCTACCACTTCAACCCTTAACCCATCAAATACCTTACGAGCAGAATCAAGCAGGCCGGCAAACACATCTGTTACCGTGAGGATAGCTGTTTTTATGTTTACTGCAAAATCCCCGACAAACCACTGTTTTAATGGTTCGCCGATAGCTTTAAAATAGCTTAGTGTATTTACAATTGAATCTTTCCACCCATTAAAAACAGGCACTAGCTGGGATGCGGCAAGCGATATGACAGGTGCGAAATTATCAGCAAAAAAGTCTTTAACTTCACCGGCTATTATTTTAAGCTCTTTAAACGCATCCATTATCGCTATTACCGGCTTAAGCTGACTTGGGTCAATTGTTACTCCTGAATCTGTATTTTTTCCTAAATCCATGTTACCCATATCCGCCATACCGCTTGCCGCATCAGAAGCATTACTTGCAGCAGCCTGAGTCAATACGTTTAGCTGGTCAAAACCACTCAATGCTCCTTTTACATCTTTTCCTGCCTTTTTAGTTGCTTTGCCGGCATCTGAAACGGCACTGCGCATTTCTTCTGTAGATGCAGATGCTGTATCTGCCGCAGAACTTACGGAACCACCCGAAGCATCCCCAAAGAGCATAGATGTAAATGCCTTAAAATATTGAGCTGCAATCTGCAGTTTTTGTATCAGGAGATTTAGTCCACGAATCACCGGTGCAAGAATATTTATAAAACCGGCTCCCATTGTCCCTTGAAAGATTTTCCACTGCTCACCGAGTAACTTGACCTGATTCGCCCAACTTCCGGATGTCCGGGCGAAATCGCCCTGAGCATCTTTGCTGACAGATAAAAGATAATTGTACCTAAGTAATGTCTGTTCTGCCTGAGTCATTTCCTGATACTGCTTCTTTATACCTTGTGTCAAAGCATACGCTTCCATATTGGCCACCGACATATTAATGCCAAGCTGCTTAAGCGGTTCAGTCTCTCCACTTATGCCCGACCTGATTTTTTCAAAAGCATCATCATTAGATAAGTTATAAAAGGAGGCCATGTCAGCCGATAACTCTGTGAGCTTCTTTGACATACCTTCCATCTGAGTGCCGGCTAATCCGGAGCTTTTCATCATAGCACCCAGGGTGGAAGAATATTTCTTCGCAGACAGCTCTGACAAGCCGAATCCCTGCAGCATAGTCTTAGACCAATTGTTAATATCTGCGGCCATACCTCCAAAGGTTACATCAACAACATTCTGTACCTCGGAAAGATTAGACGCAAGCTCAATTGAGCTCTTACCGAATTCAACAATCTTCCCCACAGCAAACGCTGCGGCTACAATCCCGCCTAATTTCTTAAAAGCACTTCCTACCATGTTTGTGGCATTATCGGCAATGCCGCCTAATTGCTTGTTGAATTGGTTATAATTAATTCCCAGGTCAAGACCTATCTTACCAACACTATCCTCTGCCATTGCCATCACCTCCAAACATCTGTGCAAACACTACCTCAAAATTTTTCATTTTCTTATCAAGCTGCTCCTTATTTTCAAGCTGCTTGTTGGCCGTTCTCAGCCGCCAATCGTTGTAAATCTTTCTTTGTGCCGACGTAAAGCCTTTTATAACTTTACGGTCCTTCTCTGACCGAATAGTAACTATGCTGCCTAATGGAGTTTCAGGCATTAATCCAGCCACTAAAGTACAAAATTCTTCCCAAGGCATATCCGTATGCTGTCGTATTCTAATTCCGTATTGGGCAGCAAGACTAGCCTCAATTAAATGCCAATCCTCTCTCAGGTCATAAAATGACTCATCATTACTATTCTTGAAATCGTGCAGCAGCTTCCTCATATTCTACCCCTTGTACAGCGGCCATTATAGCAATTGATAATACCTTAAAATTTGCAATGGGCATATTGGCAACGTCTAATTCTTTCGCTGCTTGTTCTCCCAGTGCTATTAATATAGCCTCAACCATGTTTTCGCTGGTTCCCGATACTGCTAATTCCTCAAATTTGAGTACAGT
The DNA here is from genome assembly GCF_003208175.1 of Ruminiclostridium sufflavum DSM 19573. GTDB lineage: Bacteria > Bacillota > Clostridia > Acetivibrionales > DSM-1351 > Ruminiclostridium > Ruminiclostridium sufflavum. Next base: position 13,795 of record NZ_QKMR01000001.1, read on the forward strand.
AGACATTCCATCATTTACAGGGTAATTTCTGTCCCCAATTTGAATAACCGGTTTTTCGCTTATTAGTTTATCTGTAATATTAATAACTTTTGACATCGTTTAGTCTCCTCTCATAAATAAAACAACCAGCCGCATTTAAGCAGCCGGCGTGAATACTGGAAGTCCATCGCTTAATAGTTCAAACTCCAGATTATCGATATTTGTACTATCTCCACCTGCAGGCGTTGTCAGATTGATTACGCAATCCATTGTGAGCTTTGCCCCTGAGGGGAATTCCCACTCAAATTTACTTTCTACCTCCTGGCCTGTACCTAATAGCAGGCCGCCGATGTAATCATTTCCGGGATCTCCATAGTGGCGCTTTCCGGAAAAACTAAATGTTAGCCCCTTGCCGGTTACTGCTCTCCTAATCCAGCCTGCGGTATCCATAGGTGTCCATTCTTCGGTGTTACCATCAATGGACGGGCTGAAGGTTTCAAGGTCTTTTATTACCAGCATTTGTTCTGTTGTTGAAGCTCTGCCGGCAGTACCGATTTTAAACTTATTGTTATGCACGGGAAAAACCCCTGTTTCTGGCATATTTAATCACCATTCCTTTCATAATAAATTACTGTTTCAATCACAAATTCATAAATATTTTTATCATCTGTGCCTATGCCCACCGGTTCAGAGGTACGCATACCAAAATGAATAACCCTTGTTCCGTTTATAACAGGTTGCTGTCCGAACATGCAGTTATATACCTCTTGTGCTTTTTGCTCAGCCACATCGGCATATTTGCCCCAGTGAATCAGTATAGATATTGCTTTTGTTGCATAGCCCGTACATTCCAAGCCTCCAATTGCAATATTAGGAACAGGCCCGGCTACGCTATAAACGCCAATACACTGTTCTTTACTGCCGTCAATCTTCCCGATATACCAGTTAGGACAAGTTATCTGCGTTTTTAGCCAGTCCTTTACTTCAGCCAATGTCAATGTCATTTAACTACACCCCCGGTCAGCTTTCTGTATAGTTTCCTAAAGGCTTCTTTTGCAAAATTCCTTTTAGCACCGTCAATATACGTTTGCAGCCATTTGCCCTGAGCACTTGCATTTTTGTCAGTCCTAAAATCATATTCAGGATGCCAGTACAAGCGTCTTGCGTATGGAGTATCATAGCCCAGTCTTGTTTTGCCCTTACTTAATTTTGACGTATCAATAAATGCACTACGCTCCAGCTCACCTGCCTGCTTCGGTACCATAGCCGATAATGTGACATCAGACTTAACAGCTTCTGCGGTCATTTCAAGCGCCTGCTTTTGTGCAGTGCTCAATCTGCCAATAGCAGCATGATTCATTTTTACATTTACTTTAATAGCCATCAAATCAACTCCAGTTCAGTAGAAAATACAGAGCCATCAGGATTATAAGGACGGGCTGTCCGAAATATGGCATTTTTCTTTTCCCCAAACATAACATATCCGGATATCTCTTTATCCGGATAAATATCGCCTTTAAGAATAACCTTGCCGGCCAGAGTAACCAATCTGCGCTCACTGTCTAGTACCTGCTTTGTTTTATCATCATAGCAGCACTTACCGTCAAAGATTAGTTCCTCTGATATCCCGTTTTCGCCTGTCGTTTCCTGATAGACTTTAACCGGTGTAACAAGTATCCAATCCGGAAAAGGTAGCTTCATGATTACAACCTCCTATCCATAAGTCCTGTAGCTTTAATCAGGTTTGTTACTTCCTCAGAAGTTTTTATTCCCCCTGCTTCAACCGGTTTAAAAGAAAGGCTAATACTTCCTGCAGAGTATCCTGATACCGGCATATTGAGATAGGGACCATACTGGTATTGGAAGTCTGCATGAGCGCATACAGCCTTTTTTACCCTATTCTGCTGAAAATCTGTTAACTCATTGATTCCAATAGCTATGATACGGTTAAAGGTCATACTGTCAATTTGATCTGAAGCTTTTTCAAGCTGCCGGTTAATGTACTCATCAGGTATGATATTCCCACCGTATGTATCTTTGTAGTAATCTGCAGTTACGTATGCCATATTTACTCACCGGCTTTCTTTTTTGCTTCCTGTATCTTTTTAATAATACCGTTGATGCTTGTTGAATTACCTATGTCTATGTCGTTTTCAATGGCATAGGCTTTTAATTCATCAACCGATAAGCCCATAAATTCGTCGTTTAATTCGGAATCCTTCTTAGATTCTTCCTCAACTGTGTATCCGTGGGTTTTAAACCACTCAATTAAATCTGTGTCAGATGTTTCACCAATCCCTTTTGCAAAGCCAACACTTGCTGAAATGCCGGTATACTGCTTATTTGGTGCATGAATCTTAGCCATTTAGCTACCTCCAATCCTACTTAACTTTAATTTTTCTGAATACTCCGGCCGCTTTTGTTGCTTTCAATGCAATAGCGGCTGTCATTTCGACTTCACCTTTCTTTACTGCACCTGATGTTGTAAAATCAGGAAGCCAGGTATTAATAGGTGATTGACCTGCCATTGAAACGGCATGTAAACCGTCAAGTCCCAATCTGGCAACATACAATGATGTTGTTCCTTCAGTACCGTCAGTAGCAATTACATCATCATTGCTTCCTGCTTTTGCTCCTAAATCAACAAACGGAATGTTCCCATATGACTCAACCTGAGTTCCGAAATCATTCTTGTTGGTCATATACATACCTGCGCGTCTCGCACACGCTCTGAGCTTTGCTATTAATTTTGCATTACCCCCGATAAAACCGGGTACTCCATCAAGTCCAGACAAAAATTCATCCAGCATGTCAAGAAACTGCATGTAATTTGTAGTAATCGCTGCAGACGTTGACAGGTCAATAACCGTTCCGGAGCTTCCAGCATTATACTCGGTCGAACTACCGACAAGAGCTTTTTCAAGTCCATCAAAAGCATTTGCATCAACGCCGCTATCTCCGTTAATAAAAGTATCGTTAAATAATGCATTCGCTGCCTTAATCTTTTGTGCCTGCTGTAGATCAATCTCATTTACGATGCCACCCATATTTGCGATAATACGGTCAATTTCGTAAGAGCCACCAAATACCTTCAGAGTTGTATGGAATAATTCTTTTTCAACTGTCTGTGGCGAGTACTCACTGTTCACTGCTCTGAATCCAGCTGTGGGCTGTGTTTTTAATCTTGCGTAAGAATACGTCATTGTTGCACCGCCGCCTACAGGAGATACAACATCATCAAAGGTGATGTTATCCATAATCCAACTGGATTTTCTGAATTCATCAATCACCCCTGACTGTAAATCGTCCTGTACATTTTTACTTGCTTCTGCCAATGTAATAGCCATTAAATATCATCTCCTTAAAAATAATTAGGTTTTTTGTGCTTGCTGGGGCTGTTGGGTTTGTATCTTTGCAGCAATAGCATCTTTCAGGCTTAACCTCTGTCCCTGCTGTTGCTGCTGCTGATCAACTCCCACCTTGAATCCTGGCTGCTGTGTCTGCGGACCTTCAGGCTTAAACAGAAAAGCTTTTGTATCTTTAAGACTCTTCAGTTGTTCATCCAGACCGACAACTTTATCACCATCAATTACAAGTTTGGTCTTGTCAACCAATCCAGCTGCCAGAGTATCGTCATGTACCTTGCCTGTCAAAGCTATCTTAATAGCATTGGTAAGGGCCAAATCCTTCATGTCAGCTTCGTACTTCTCCTTATTAACCTTGTTTTCACCCTGAAGCTTTTCAATCTCGGCCTTCAACCCCGCAGCATCTACTTTTTTTAGCTCTTCGATTTGTGTATCACGGGTTTGAATATCTTTTTCGGCTTGTTTCTTAGCTTCGTTGACTTCATCAAAACGAGTTTTAGGTATATAGGTTTTGAGTTCCTCCGCGGATGCCGCTGCCGCTTTTGTTGCCTGCTCCTCGGTTATCCCGAGTGCAATAAACTGTTCTTTTGTCATAGTATTTCATCCTTTCATCTACATTTTTTATCCTGGTCTTGACCAGTGATGAACTGTTCTTTATCGTCTGCAGTAACTAAAAGACGGAAAAATAAAAATCCTTAATTTCGACGTGCTACTTATAAGCACTTCTTTCTCTGCTATAATCCCTTTTGAGATATGTATTATCTTTCAAATGCTGTCTTAATGCTCCCTGCCACTCCTGAACTTTGTAACCATACTTATTTACATTCTCAGTATCAATACTTCCAGCTTCAAGCCTTTTATATTTCCGTATATTGTTTTCAATAGTTCTCTGTCTCTGTTCGGCTTCATACCTTGCAAGTGCGGTTTCATCCGAAACTAGTTGCTTTGGTAGCTCTGTAATGCCTGGGAAAAATATCGCCCTTGAGTGTCGGCAATTGGGATGGAATAGTCCGGCAGCAATAGCCACAGATAAAAGCGTATGTTTTCCATCAGCCTTCCCGGAAGAATATACATCATCAATCAAAACTTTGCCTTGCCACGGTAAACACAATTCGCAGGTATTGCCATGAGCCGTGATAACTACAAGATGCAAATCCCATTCATCCATTTTTTCGCCTTCACCCAGCATTGTAGCCCTGTGGCTTGCAGTCCTTAGTGACATCTCTGCCCAGGAGGCAACATTAACCATTTTACCGTCTTTGTACTGGATGCAGCTTATGCCTTGTGCTAGGAAATCCTTTGTAGCCATATCCACGGCTTGACTTATAGTAACAGCGCCGGTACTTTGATAAATCTGAGCCTTATAGACCGTTTGCCGATAAACATCATCCATCTTTCTAAGAACGGCATTCTGAGCTTTACGCATATCTTGCCTAACAACCTTTTGCAGGGCTTCGAGCTTCTTTTCATTCACTCCAAAAAAGGTATCAGCGCCGGTTGCTTTAGGGAGAGTGGCGGCAGCATCAATCACACTTTGTGCACCACCTAGGGCTGCGATTTCCCTGTTCGTATACTTTTGTAACAGTTCAGGGTCCACCCCCTCCTCGGGTGTTTCTATTACAAACTGTTGTATGCGCTCAATTGCCTTTTCTACTTTCTTTTCGCCATTTTTAAAGCTGTTTGACAGGGCATCGTTTATCAGGTCGTCTATTTCCTTGCTATAGCTACCAATTATTTTTTTATTGGCTTGCCGGTATTTGTTCAGTTCCCGGAGCTTACTAAGCTGCCACTGCTCCCAGTCGAATCCTTCTTTCAACTGTTCTCCCTGGTGCCTTAAAAAGTTACGCCTTTGGGACCGAATAAGGTCAAGGGCCATATCATCAAATATTTTTCGGATATCGTAATTATCTGCTATTATCTCTCACCCCTTATATTGCGTTATTATCTTCAAGAATGCTTCTTGCCTGAGAATCGGTCATGCCAAATGAACTTGTTACTAAAGCAATTGCAGCGGCACTTGATATCTCCCCGGCCTTAACTGACCTTACCACTGCTAACAGACTGGCCATCTGTGCGCCGTTAAGGTTTAAAGACTTAGTACCTTCTATATTTCCGGTTTCATCATCTGTTATGTCACCATCCTGCCCAGCTACGCTCGGCTCATCCATTACCGCGGATTGTTCGGCTTTTAACCTCGCAACCTCTGCTGCTTTTTCCTCGTCAGTCCATGTATCCCCGTATAACTCCTCAACACAGCGCTCAATTGACATTATGCCGAATGACTTAGCTTTTCCCACGGTCTCCACCACAGTGTCAAAAGCAGGAGAAGCATACTCCCCAAACGTTACTGCAGCTTCGTATTCTCCTGCATTTTTTTCGGACATTGTGTCATATACTTTTAAGACCGTATTGACCAACTGCGGTATAACCTCATTCAGGGCATCAATTATTTTCCCCCTGGTGTACAATGTAGCCTTTTCCTTTTCCCTTTGCGCCTCGGCATTTTCAGTCTTTTTCAGGTCAATACCGAGAGTGGAAGGACTTATTATCCCCTGCAAGCAAACATCAAGTATTGAGGCATAGCTGGCAACAAAAGCCTCATACATAATCTGAGGCTGAACAGTATTAATCTGACTCTTTGCATCTTCAGAGAAGCTGCTGCCAATAGCAATAAACTGATTATCAAACGGATTCGGTTTTAATAAAGCACCTGTTTCCGGGTTCTTCGGTATCAAATCTTCCGGAATATACTTCTGCACCCTGCCTGATCTGACTGCATCAACCCACTGTGAAATTACTTCGTCCAGAGCGTCAAAATCATCCGACTTGCCGCCGTCAAATATTGACTTGCCCCGGCCTTGCCATTTAGGGGACTTGAAAAACATCAGCGGTACTGCCATGATAAAATCACCGGTAAATGTAATATCCTGCAGAGCTGCTGTCTCAGATACCATATTTAGCGATACCTCTTTGCCGAACGAATCATAGAGCTTATACCGGATATATCCTTTTCCGTAGGTTTCAGCAAGCCGGTACTCCTTTTCCTTGACCGCATAGTCCGTATAAAATATAACCTCCTGCAGCCGTCCGCGCTTGTATGTATAATCAACACGCTCTCCGGAATAAAACTCAATCATGGGATATTCCGTTATGTCTGTATCAACCGTTATCTTAAAGGCTCCATCACCTTCAATAAGGGTATCTGTTATCGCTTCACCCAGGAGCTTATCAGCTTTATTATCCTTACTGATTTCGTTCCAGAGCTCTGTGTCAGGTTGATTCTTTAACTCAATGCTGTCCATATCTGCAATAACAATATCAGACAACCTATCTGCAATCATGGCCGGCAATCCGGAATGTATTTTTCTGATTGAAAGTCCGTCACTGGGTACAGCTGCCCAAAAGCGACCTTTGCTAACAGGATCAAGTGCAGTTTGTTTAAAAAACTGTTCAAGCTCTGACGGCTCACCACGATACCACAGCCTATTACGTAGGGCATTTGTCTCAAAGGATGATGACTCTCTGACAATAATATTTCTGTTTTCCAGTGCCGGTTGTATTTTAAGTATCTTAATAGCTGCCTTTGTAATCATATCTCTCACCCATCCCATCTATCGTGCCTCCTTGTAATTCCCTATCTTAGTTTTAAACGGTATCCAACCATATTGACTGGCGTTAATGGTGTGGTCGTTTGCATCTTCCGGCTCGTATTTATCTTCCTTCCAGCTGTAGCTTTCAAGCTCACCGATGTGATGCAGACAGCTATCAACAACCTCATAGAACACAACCCCGTTGCAGTCAATCCAGCCCAGCATAAGATGTATACGGTCAATGATCGTAATCTTTTTGTAGGCATTCAGGAAGTTGTACACGCAAGCGTGCTCCCGCTTATATTTATTAAGCTCGGTAATAGTTGCCTGATCAGCGCTGTCGATAAATGTGTCACGAGCAAAACCCCATTCCTTCCGATTTCGTTCCAGAAATGCAAAAAACCTCGGTGCTATGTCCGAAGGTGCCAGGGGTATTGTTAAATCAGCATTATTATATACTTCCTCGCTTAGGACAATGCCTTTACCCTTATCAGTAATGCCGAGATAAATAAAAGCGAATGTATCAGGGCTTTCCTGACTGTATGAAGTATCAAGGCCGGCCGAAAAGTAAATATACTTGTATTTCTTTGCCCGCTCCCTGTTGATAACATTCTTTTCTCTTGTAAAGTTGCCAAAAATAAGGCCGGTAGCTCTGCCCCTCAAGCCCTGTATCTTGTTCTTATACAGCTTTGTACCCTTCGGCACATTCATGATGATCTGCGCTATTTTTTCTTTACTCAGTCCTAAATTATGCGTAAAAGAAAAGAACCAGTGTACCCAACCGGGCTTTGGTTCTTCTTTTAACATGCTTCTGATTTCTACAGGCGTTTCCTTTTCCCACTCAGGAAGAGGCCTGCTGCAGTTTATATATTCTTTGTACACAGGCAGGTTAGGATCATCAGGATTGAGTGTGGCCATTACATAATCGGCACGCATGGCTGCTTCTCTTACGAAATCAATGTCGGCTATGTTTATTTCATCTATGTAAAGGCATCCGTATTGACCACCCAGCGCCTTTTGCCATTTCTTTTTATCAGCATAACCCATAACATAGACTATCTTATCACCGTTACTCGTATGGTAAACGATATGCGGTATCTTTTCATCTTTAGAGCCGTTACCGTTGTACTCTGTAAGTACTCCGAAGTCATCTATAATTCCGAGGTCTTTGTTAATGATATTCTTTTCAGCAGTACCGGTATCTTTGGCGGCTATGATATGATATTTCTTTGCGCTCTCAGCCACCCTGAGCATGAACTTGAAAATTCCAACTGTCGTTTTGCCGGCCGCTGTGGTGCCCTCTAAGAACTCAACCGGAGCAGTGTGCCGGATAAAGGCTTTGTATTTGTCAGAAAGTAATAATGTTTCCTTGCTCAAATGCTACTCACCTCGCATCTGGGCTATAATGCCGTCAAGCTTGCTCTTTTCCTCGTCCATTACTGATACCTCCACTTTATCTTTAAACATTCCAAGGTGCTTACCGAGCAGCTCCAGAGACTTAACCTTATCATTCATCCTTACTTCACGCTCGGTAGTCTCTCCTGAATCGCTAAATGACTTTTTCACTTTTACAGAAAGTATTGCAGCTGTATCATCATCATTTGCTGCACTGTTTACAGTTGCGCTTTCAAAGTCTATTACATCTGCCGGGTTAACAAAAGCAATCCTCGCAAGCTCATTTACTATTCTGTCCTGACTTATGCCCAATCGCCGAGAGCGTTCAGCCAGTGCAGCATCTATACGTGCGCGAACACTAACATTTGCTAATAGCCTACTACCTTGCTCATTTGCTGTTTTTGTACTATATCCTGCCCTGATTGCCGCCTGAGTGGCATTTAGGTCAATCAGGTACTCCTGTACAAACATTTCTTGCTTTGCTGTTAATTTAGCCATTCAGGCTCACATCCTTTCAAACGCATTAAAAAAGAGCCCGAAGGCTCAATTTCATTCATAGTTAAAGCTCCGTTGCTAGCGGAGCTATTAAAAAGGAGTTTAAGAAAAAGGAGGTAAAATCTATATGAAAAAAACTTATGTATTTATATTAACTCCCTAATGTGAATAAAAAACACACAAACAATGAATTTTATGTGAACTCCTTATTAATAGGCTCATAAAAAAGCAGCTGCCACAAATGACAACTACTTTTTCAGTCCCTTTGATATTAAATTTTATTAGGGTAAAAAATACCCTCTATATATAAGGTCAAAAAACGCCCTTTTGACAACCTAAAAGGTTTACATTTTAAAAAATATTTTTTAATTTCTGCAGTTTTTTTCTTGATATTCTTAACAATTTGTATACTGCTTGCCTGCTAATACCTAACTCTTCGGCTACTTCCACAACCTTTTTATCTTCTAAGTAATGCAATCGAACTACTTCACGCTGGCGGTCAGTTAATGAAAATTGCATTGCAACCTTAAGCAACCGCTTCATCCTTTTAATATTTTCTGCATTTGTAGCCGCCTTATCCATATATGAATCCAATGTATAAAGGCTCTCAAGCCTATCTTGAGTTCTGCGTGAACGTTTCACTTCTCCACCAGCTCCTGTCATAGTAGTTTTCTACTTCTTTTGTCACGGTTTTCAGGTCACTCAGCATTGAATTTAAAGGCTTAAGCCTTTGCCTAAGCTCCTCTAATTCTCCTTCACGAATAAGGCTATACGGTTGAAGGGCCAGCTCTCTTTTATGAATACTAAGTTCATCAATTCGCTTACTAAGTAATTTAAGTGATAGTTTGTATTCCTTCGCCAGCTCCTTCACGTTATTATCCCCCTCAATATTGTCAAAAATTTTTACAATATACTAATCCCCTCCTGCCTTTGCCTTCTCTATTCTAGCCCTAAGCGCAGACATAAGCCTGTCCTGTGTAGCCCCTTTGTCCTCCAATGCCGCCATAACATCCTCATCAACTCCGCCCTCGACTGCAAGATGATGAATTATAACCTTTTGGGTTTGTCCTTGCCGGTGGAGTCTTTTATTAGCCTGCTGGTATAGTTCCAAAGACCAATTAAAGCCAAACCATATAACGTGATTCCCTCCGTCTTGTAGGTTTAGTCCATAAGCAGCTGAAGCAGGGTGGGCAAGTAAAATATCTATCTGCCTGTTATTCCAATCAGTTTCCTCCTGCGGTGTCTTAAGCTCCCTGACTCTTAATCCTGATTTCACCAATGCCTTTTTTATCCGGATAAGGTCATGCTTGAAATTATAAAAAACCAGTGCCGGCTGACCGTTCAGGCCTTCCACAAGTTCCATGAAAGCCTCAATTTTGCAGTTATGTATCTCAATAGGCTCTTTATTTTGGTCATACACGGCACCATTGCATAATTGCAGTAATTTATTTGTCAGTACTGCAGCCGTTCCTGCATCAATCGTGGTTTCATCGACCTCAAGCAGCATCTCACTTTCAAGCTTTTTATATGCAGCTTTTGCTTTATCATCAAGTGCCACATGTACCGTAACCGAAATACAATCAGGCAGCTCCAGATAGTCCTCTGCTTTCATGCTAACGCATATGTCACCTAATAGCTGCTGTATGACTTCTTCAGCTCCGGGCTTCGGCATGTATGAAAATACATGATCCCTGTCTCTCTGATCAGGGTCGAAATATCGCTCCCGAAAGTGAGTTATTTTCTTACCCAATCTTTCGCCCTCATCAAGCAAATATACTTGTGCCCATAAATCCATTAATCCGTTTGGCGCCGGTGTGCCTGTAAGTCCGACAAAACGGTTTATATGCTTTCTTACCCAAGTTAGGGACTTAAACCTTTTTGCCTGCGGATTCTTAAAACTGCTGAACTCATCAGCAATTACCATGTCAAAAGGCCAGGAGTTCCGGTAATAGTCTACAAGCCAGGATACGTTTTCCCTGTTAATGACGTATATATCTGCCGGTGTATTTAGTGCTTTGATGCGTTTTTTCAAGGTGCCCAATACCGGAATAACTCTCAGCAGCTTCAAATGGTCCCACTTTGCAGCCTCTTTGCTCCAAGTTGCCTCCGCTACTTTCTTTGGTGCTATTACAAGCACTTTACTGACAACGAACCTGTTATATTTTAAGTCGTTAACTGCTGTAAGGGTTATAACCGTTTTGCCAAGTCCCATATCCAGGAAAAGCCCCAATGCCTGGTCAGTCAGTAATCTGTTAATGCAATATCTTTGATATGCATGGGGTATGTATTTCACTTTGCATCGCCCTTTCGTATGCTTTCAAGCTTCCCAACCATTTCAATGAGTTCATCCACCCTTTGCTTGCTGTCTATTACCTGCACCCAAAACCCTAACTCACTTATCTTTTTTTGCTGCACTTGCTGTAATGCCGTAGACTTTTTACCGGGTGCTTTCAGTTCCACAAAAATTGATACCCCATGCTGCAGCAGTATCACCCTGTCAGGCACTCCTGCATTACCGGGGGATATAAACTTATAAGCCTTGCCCCCTATATCCTTGATTCTTTTTACAAGATATGATTCTATATCTTTTTCTCTGATTTGACTTTTCATGTTTAACCCTTTCTTCCAGCATTTTTTTATTTGTTACCTCGTAACCCCTCGCGCGTATATGATATATACATTAGGCGCATTAGGCATACACCTATACACCTAACTGCCTAATTTATATTTATATAAGAAATAAAAGTAACAAAGTAACAAAATGGCTTTAGCCCTGTGTTTTCAATCGTTTTCGCAGTTACCTTGAAAGTAACATCAAGGTAACAAAGTAACATTTTTTGTTACCTTTGTTTAAAATGTTACTTTCAAAATCCTTTAAAGGTAACATTTCTTTCAAACCCTTTTTGCAATCCGCAATAACCAAATCTCATTGGCTTGTTAAACCTTTTCCAGTCATCCATCATGGATATAACACCGTTTATCTCTGAAGCATCTGAATATTTCATTCCTTTATAATCACCGTTTAACGCTTCCACCCATACCTCTAACGCACATACCCTGTCACGCTCCGCCGTTTCAACGTTTCCCACCATACCGCCCGCCCAAAACAGCCTCCTTCTCTCCAACGGCCATTTTATCCAATCAGGCGGTACTCGCTTCTCCACAAAATCTCGAATTAAACCTTCTCTTGCACTATGTTCTCTGTGGTTTTCCTGTTCTTCCTGCGCCATTACCTCAAGTTCCTTGCTGAGATATAAAGGCTCACCGGCCTGCCATCTTATGAAAGCTTCAGCCCATAGTTGATTTATTTCACCATCCAAATCAGTATGTACATTCTTTGTCGGCTGAGAAACTGCCAGGTCTATGGGCCAAAACCTTCTGTTTCCTGTTTTATCCCTCAGGTACTCACCGTTATTGCTTGTACCAAAGAATATACACCTGCGAGGATACCAGCTCACATGACGGCCATATGCCGCTCTGAATATATCCTCGCATTGGCTCAAGAACTGTTTAATGCGTCCTATTTCAGATTTATTAAAAGCCTCCAGTTCTCCTATTTCTACTATCCAAACACCCTGTACAAGCTCTGAAGCTTCTTTCCCTTCAAAGGTCTTAATACTGTCTGAAAACCATTTGCGCCCCATCTTTTTAAGCAGTGTTGATTTACCAAGTCCCTGCGGACCGGTTAATATTGTCATGGTGTCGTACTTTACTCCCGGCTCCATGACACGTGCTACCGCTGCAGTAAATGCTTTACGTGTTACTGCTTTAACATATGGTGTATTAGCGGCACCCAGGTACTCTATAAATAAATTGTCTAGTCTCTGAACTCCATCCCAGGATAGACCTGTTAAATATTTCTTTACATCGTCAAACGCATGCTTACGGCCGCATAGTGCCAATGCATCGCTTATTCTGTCCTTGCCTGTTATTCCATAAGTTTTTTCCATGTACCATCTCTCCCCCGCATCATCATTATCTGACCACACTCTGCGTTCCTGCCTCTGGTCCCACGGAAGCGCCCCGAGGGCCAGTCCTTTATTAGCAAATTCATCATAGGCTATTTTTTCTTTCAGCAGCGGGTCATTTTCAAGTATAAGTAATACATTATCTGTAGTTTTTGCAGGAGTACCTGTTGTCGCACTTACCTGCAGCTTGCTTATCCAATTCGCATTGCCCTCTACAGGCTGTCCGAAGTCCTGTGTAGCCTTTTCATACCGTTCCTGATTTAATAAGCTGGCCACATAAGTATCAGCTACAGCAAACTCACACATTGCAACATACGACGGTAATTTATTTGTCGGTGTATCAGGCTTTGCTTCTTCATCCTTGTCGCTGAACTTGTGGAGGCGTACCAGGTCAAAGGCATTTACCAAACGTCCCCCGGCTGGGTCTGTAGCATGATGCGAATATAAAAATTGGCCGTTATCGTAAATAACAGCTCCTCCTGTAGTTGAACCGCCGGTGAAGGTGAACCGGCCTGAGCTATCATCACATGGGATATACTCTCCCGGAAGAAATTTATCCATAGCTTGATATATGTCATAAACCCTACAGAAGGCACCGACAATACCGGCTTTATCCGTAGGATTCCCCTGCTTTGCGGCAAGCTTAATATGGGCCTGCTGCACTCCCGGAACCTCCGGCCATTCAGTTACATTATGCCAATCTGCATACATAGCCAAAACTCCATTTGTATCCAGAAAAGGTTTATCACCAAACTGGAATACATACTGGCTATCCACGCAGCAACTCGGCCAGTACATAAGCCTCGATGCTTCAAAGGTACTCGGGTCGCACATTTCTATTCCGATAATCTGGCCTAATTTTCTGGCCAAAGGTTCATATTCGTCCGCAGATGCGGTACGAGACATGGGAAGTAATATTCTCAGGCGCGGTTTGACCTCTTCATGCTTACGGGTTGAGTATAGAGCGTAGGCGCAGCCAAGTCCGTCAATTCTTCTGAGTACGTCTTGAGTTCCGCCAGGCTGAATGTTATCAAGGTCAAGAGATATTATATCCCTGCCGGTTATGGCATTTGCCTTACGTCTGTTACCGCCGGCAACGGTACCGCCTACAAAACCGCCGACATCTTTCAGATCATCCTGCTGGCCTTTTGTCATACGGAAATATTCAGCTAATGTTTCATTTCCTCTGACAGGAGTCTGCAATTTTAATATAAGTTCTGACCACCATATTGTTTGTATTGGCCATTTTATTGCCTTACGGCTGCCCGCAGCAGATATAGATAATTGTTTATTATATGTAAGCACTCGGAGATTCACCTCTTAATGTTATTTATATATTTTCTTCGTCTGTGTCATCCTCAAAAAGGCCGGGAATAAATTCGTCGCAGTAGTCACACCCTGCGTTTCTCTGACATTCATCACAAATTCCATACGGACAAGTCATGCATATCACTCTCCTTAATCCTTTTTATAAAATGTTGCCACAAATCCGTCTGCCTTTAGTAATAGCCCTGGTGCCCAGCTTATCGGCCGCCCCATTATCTCACATACCTTGTCAAGGTCTGTAGATTTAGGTGTGTCCAATACAACTTCGTCATGTATGTGCATTACTGTCTGGTACCCTGCAGATTTTAAACGCATAAGGCTTTCAGCTAAGCAATCTCTGGCTATTGCCTGTACAATGTTTTCTACAAGCTTACCGCCATATGTCGGTACTAGTTCCCACTTTTTCGTTTTTTGGTTTATTCCATAGTAATATAGGGAATCCTTGTTAAATTCATTTATTTGAAGCCCAGGGCGGGTATAAAAAAGCTTTCTGCCACTGGGCAAAGTAATTGTCAAAAAATCTTGATTGTTGTTGTAATCGCATTCCCGCGCAATCATTAAGCCTTTAATCCCCACAGGATACCCGGTTTTCATAACCTCGATGACTGCATTCTCGATACTGTACCAGAGGTCAACAATACGTTTGTTTGCGCTTCTCCACCGACGTACTATGTCTTTCGCCTCGTCCTCGGTAAAAAACATTTCATATTTGTGTTCTGCAGTGTCCTTGAATTTGTTTGCACCCATTCCGTACCCCAGACCAAGCTCTGCAACCTTGCCCCGTTGTCGGAGCTCATATTCAGGATTACCCTTTACAATCAATTCAAAAGGTACACCGAACATCTGGGAAGCCGAAGCTTCATATATTTTTCCGTGGGTTGCAAATACATCAAGTTTCCACTGTTCTCCGGATAACCATGCAATTACTCTGGCCTCTATAGCTGAAAAATCCGCATCAATGAATACATTCCCCTCTGAGGGAATAAAGGCGGTTCTAATAAGCTGTGATAGCGTGTCTGGTATATTTCCGTATATCAGCTTTAACGCATTTACCTTTTTCCCTTTTACACAGTCTCGAGCATGGGAGAGTGTTTCTAAATAGTTTCTCGGGAGGTTTTGTACCTGAACCAATCTTCCGGCCCAGCGCCCTGTCCTGTTAGCCCCATAAAACTGCAAGAGCCCTCTGACGCGCCCATCCTCACAAACAGCCTCGCACATAGTGGTATATTTTCTAACTGAAGTTTTTGAAAGCTCCTGACGAATCTCAAGCATCCTTTTGGCATTGTCACTGTCTATGGTCTTAATTAAGCTTGTTACGGTAGCTTTTTGAAGGTTTTCCACTTCGTCGCCTGTTTCCTCGGTTAACCATTCAGTTAATTGCTTCACACTTTTTGGATTTTCAAGTCCGGAAAGCATAACCGCCTCCCGCGTCAGTTCTCCTGTTACAATTTGGTCACAATGCAGAGCTCCCTCGATAAGTTTCTGGTCAACTGTGACCCCATAAGCATTAATTTGCTGGTCAAGTTCCCATAACTTCTGCTCCTGCTCCGGTACCGGGAAGTTTGAAAGCTTCCGTTCTATCTCCATCTCTGTTACAACATCCTGCCGGCAATATTCTTTAAACAAATTCCATTTCTCAGGCTCATGGTGCGGTAGCGTTCTGGTTCGATTTCCGTTTTTATTAGTAGGCTTACAGGGTACACAAAAAGTCCGGATTAGTGCAGAGCCTATACTCATTTTCCTTTTATCCTCAGGCAGTCCTAATGCAATGGCTGTTGCTGCAAGTCCTGCTGTGTAACCACAATACAAGCCATGCAGCATTGTACATCTCCATTGTCCTAACGGAGTATTAAAGAATTTACTCAGGCAATACCATTCAAACGGAGCGTTATATGCGTGTTTAAGAGTGCCTTCATCCTGCAGTGCGTATCTTATCCAATCAGGTATTTTTTCACCCTGAGCAATATCTATTACCGATACCGGGCCATCACAATATGAATACGCCATTAGGAGTATTTCAAAATCAGGAGACTGCACGTATTTGTACAGTCCTGATTTCTTTAAATTTACAGATGAGTATGTTTCAAGGTCTACATTAAAATGCCTGTTATATTCCATAAATTCCACCCACCAAAGGTTTCCCGGTTATAGGATCAATTTGCTGTGGTTGCTGGCCGTAATTGGGCTGCTGGGGAGCTACTGACGGTATAAATGCCGGTTGCCCTCCATAATTAGGCTGCTGCGGCTGATTATATGTCGGCTGTCCGTAGCCCGGTTGCCCATAGTTTGGTTGCTGTGGTTGATAAATCGGCTGTGCAGGTGCTGCATATGGTTGACTTGGTGCCGGCTGCCCATATGGTTGCTGCGGATATGCAGGAGCTCCGCCGCCGAATGCCTCTGCAGCTGATACGTGGCCACCTAAAGGCTCACCGTCCTCTAATTTCTGCACCGGATATAGTCCACAGCCTACACCTTTTTTGCCGTTTGTGTTGAAAGGGAAAAAGCGGATTGATACTCTCGCATATATTCCTGAATACACTTGCGTCTGGTCAATTATTGGATTTAAATTTATATCTACTACTTCTACCTTTTGCTTACTCGAAGCTGTAAATACCCAATGTCCTTTACACTCATTCCCGAATGGCATCCCATCACTTGGCCTTACTCCGTCACCATCATGAACAGGTATGGCTAAAACAGGAGGTCTTACCCCATTCCATTTCCCTGATATACCTTGTTGAATAGCTGCATTGACAGCAGCATCTATTTTTTGTTTTGTTGCTATATCTGATTTTGGCAAGAGTATGGTGCAACTGTATTTAGGATCCTGTCCTGCTTGTGCTGAATAAGGCTGAAAAAGGTGCACATAACTTAATCTTACCGTCCCGGTCACTACATCAAGAATACTATTGCTCATTATCGTTTCTCCCTTCGTCTTTAAAAATATCCGCAGCCCTTATTTGCTGTATCGCTTCTCGTTTATCGCTTTCTAAAACCAATGTTGGCTTGCCTGGCGGTGTTTCTATGTATGGAGAGCACAGCTCTTTAAATTTTGCTTTACCTATTAAATCTTCAAGCTGAGTTATCGTTAGCGGTTTCCTTTCATAAAGCATTACCTCATTGGTACCATTTGCTTTTAAAGTGTTAAAAGCCGAGTCCTGATCAGTAAATTGTCTGGTGCTTTTACCATGTACCGCTTTCCATCCAGTTATTCCATTACCATTTAGGCACTCATTAAGAGCGTAACTTTCTAATTTTTTAACCCAGGAGGCTAGGTTCTGAGCCCGGAGTAGTATCTGGCCGACTTCCTCATTTGTGATAAGAGGAGGCGTTATTCCTCCGCATTCTTCTAATTGCAAGTTTTCATCCATACGCTTTCTGCAGATGGCTGCTGCTCTGCAGAACTGGCAATGTTCCCCCTGGATATATTCTCCTTCACCTTTAAAAGCTTTCTCAGCTATGGGCTTTATGCTTTCACCCCATGCAAGCAGATCCGCAAGCGATAGCTCCCATTCAGAAATACTGTCTAATCGAGGCTGAACTATCACAAGTTTTATATTAGTAATTAAAAACAAAATTGCATATGCGGTATAGGCTCCCAGTGCGTAAAGCATCATTTGTGGATTTTTATACGCACTCACCGGTACACCCTTACCGTATTTGAAATCAATGACATACATTGTTTGCCCCCCGATTATTATGCAGTCACTTGTACCAAAGCCCTCAGGTGCATACGCTTCATACTTTACTTCCTTCTCAACCGCTATGTATGGAGTAGACGGAAAGCTGTGGGCGATTGCGGAAATATAGTCCACATATGTATCTGTATGCCTCATCATTTCATCCTGATATAGTGGATTTTCCTGAAGCTTCTTAAGCCGGCTGTTGAATGCCCGGGTGCTTAACGGTTCAATAAATGCTTTCCGGAGCTTCAGCTCGCATATATCATGAGCCAGACTGCCCTCATCGGCATATTCAGATTTTGTTTCCGGAATCTTTTCTTCTAATCTGGCAGAGGGTATACAGTTCAGCCAGCGATGCGCCCCGCTGGCACTCAGCAGGGCGTGTTTCTTTTCAGTTTTTTTTTACAAGAACTTTCTCGGTCATATCTTCGCCCCCATTGCGCGTAGCTGAGTGGCAAATGTTCCGTACTGTTCCTTAGGGAGCTGCATAAGAGAACTTACTCCAAATGATGAAAGTAATTGCTGAAGCTCTGCCATACGTCCTGAGTCAACTAACTGTGTACCTGCAACACTTAGCTGTTCAAGTGTATAGACCGGAGCGGTAATTGGTATAGCTCCTTGAACAGGCTGTTGCTGCACCGGGAACTGAACGGGAGTGGCTTGTTGGTTAGTTACCGGTTGTTGTTGTTGATATGCCTGCTGCTGTGGCATTTGTTGGGGCTGCTGAATCGGCGAGTTATAAATTTGTTGCTGTGGCTGGGCAGCAGCATTGTTTAGCTGCTGTTGCGGCTGTGCCATTGCTTGTGTTTGCTGTGCCGGTACTGCACCATTAATAGTTTCAACTGCCTGTCTTGCCTCTGAATCAGCAGTCTTAACACTTTCTACAAGGTGGAGAAGAGTACCGCTGATTATTGCATCTTTTAATTCTGTTGCATTAAATTCAATTGAAATTTTCATAATGATTGACCTCTTTTCTTTAATAGTGTTATACTTAATTTGAGTATTTTAGTTAGCGCCTTTTTAAGGTGCTTTCTTTTTTTATAGCGACATATCTCTATTTGCGGGTGCACTCTTTGAATATCAGATTTCATTTTCATGAGTTTCCTTTGCCCTCCTTAAGTTCCTCAAGGCACTTTTTACAGATATTCTTTCCCTTAAAATTTTGAATGTATTTGGCTTCTCCGCAGAATATACAATCCGGTTCATACTTCTTCAAAATGATTGAGTCCTCATCAACGTAAATTTCTAATGCGTCCTTTTCCTCAATGCTGAAAGTTCTTCTTAATTCAATTGGCAGAACCACCCTGCCCAACTCATCTACTCTTCTTACAATTCCTAATGCTTTCATAATTACATCCTCCTAAATTTTTTAATTATTTATTAATTTACTTTTCAATTGCCTTTGTAGGGACATCGCTTTCTGTCAATAGCGATATGTATTATTGAATTGCTGTTTCTGTTTTTTATCACCAGCTCGTCCGGAAGATTTTTAACTACCATCCAATTGTCCGGATTCAAGTTCTTACTTCTATGCTTATAACCGGCAATAAGAATTTTCTGCGCTACAGTAGGGGTTTTACCATGTTTCATTCTTAATCACCTCACTCTGTCAATTTCCAGATGGTATGGGCAATATCTGCAAGTACCTCCGAAGCATCTTCTGTGCCTTTTATGACTTCTTCCCGGCAATCTTCGCAAACATCCTCAGCAAAAATCTGGATTTCAGCTTCAGTAAGCTTTCCTAGTCCTTCATAGAGCCGGGACACTTTTTCGTATATTGCCAATCTGACCTCTTCCGGAATGACTTCTTTTACTGCCAGTACTTCAATTGGCTTGTCCCTAAGCTGCTGTCTGAGGTCTTCAATCTCCTGCTGCTTCTCGGATATAATGTTACCGAGCTCTTTAATCTTCGTCGGATTAGAGTTACGCTTGGACTGCTCAAGCTGCTGGTGAAGAGAATCAAGGTCGCGCTCATATGCGCGAAGTGCATCGTCCCTATCCTTTTTGGCTTTCTTTGCCTGCTGTGCCGCATCTATCGCTTTATTTTCAGCAATGAATTTTTCGTTATCAGCTATCTCAACTCGTTTTTCAGCAGCTTTGAGCTTTTCTTCCATGACCTTGTACTCTTTAAGTGAAGTTATATCCCCCGAGACAACCTGCTCTGTGAGTTTCTGAGGAGCATCCTTTTTGGCTGCTGCAAATAATAATGATGGAGAAATATCCTCGGCTGCTCCGATATTGTCAAAATTTTTGGCAATAAATTCATAACCGTTTATATAGTTGTATGCTGTTTGACGTGTAATGCCAATGCTACTGACCCAAGCTCCAAAGGTACCGTTTTTGTTATTAGCAAGCTTGTCCTGTGCTTCTTTAAGCTCTTTGCCAATAGATATTACTGATTTGATTCTGATTTCAGTAATTTTATTAGCCTTATCATGCAGGAATTCTGCCGTATCGGCATCCACTGTGGAATAGTCAAAAGCTTTCTCACCCTCTTTGTTTACAATGTCTGTACTTTCTATTACATTTTCATTTTCCGATTCCTGACCTCGAATAAATCTGCTAACGCTATCCAGAGGAGTGTTCTCTGGCTTACTTCTCACTGTTTCAGCAGCCATACTGTAAACATCACAGTCAACATCACCAAAGAGCTTAATTGTAGCTTTTAGCGCTTCTCCTCGGCACAACAGAACCGAGCAGCCATCATTATGCTTGCAGAAATACGGGCAATCCTCTCTCATTCTTCCGCAGCCACTCGAACCGATACGGGGCTTTTTCTTTTCGGTAGCGTTCTGGTTAGCATCTGTCGTTTCCAGCATAGTTTTTGCTGCTTTTTCTCTCTCCAACGGGCACCATTCGGGACACGTATCCGAATTAAAATCTTTATCTGAGGCAATCTTTTTCTGTCCTTCGGTAAACTGATAACAGTAATGGGTATGTGGCTCACAGGGACGTTTTGTAGTTTTTATCCCATCATCGGCAACTACACTAACGTATGTGTTTTCTTCGCTATACCAGTGACCTGCATCACATTTCCCACATGACCGGGTAGGTATAGATTCCATTTCAACTGGTTCAAAGATATCCATCCTATTACCATCCTCATCCATCCCAGTTGTCCAGGCATTTTGAATTTCATCCTGTTTATCTTTTCTATCCCCATCCTCCAGCAAGCAATCGAGTTGGTCTTCTAAGTCCATTGACTCAATATCTTCGTAGGAAGCATCTCCTACCTGTACAAAATTTTTACAAGCTATTGAACTTTCATCGAAATAAAATTCGGCTCCAACTCGGTGGGAAGCATTATAACATTTATGCTGAAAAGGATGTCCTTCTCCATGCTCTGCAGGTTTACAAGAAATGCAGTCTATACACAAAAGCGGTATGTCAGACTCACTTTTATCCGGAAAGAACTTTTCAATTAAAACCTTTTTAGCAGCGATGCCTTTTTTATTTGAGCTGCAGCCTATGGATAACGTTCGTCGACAGTCGGCCAGATGGTCAGCATTATAATTTGCACTCAAATCAGGATGCTCAGTACAGTACTGGCGTATTTTCTCCATAAGTTGATTATCAAGGCTGTTTATACCAATTGTATTTTTATCCTCCAAGCTGCCGGTCCACTCTGTTTTGTGGTTAGGTTTTTGTGAGCCGGCTCGGCATTCCCAATGATCGAAAACAGCCGGCCAACCTTTTGTAACTGCATTTGTAAATGGACAGCTTGTACATTCAGTATTTGTTACATCAACCTTATAACCTGTTACATCGGCGTTTGAAGATTTCTGAAATTCAATTCCGCACTTCGTCCAATATGTTTTCTTTGCCAACCTTTCACCTTCTTTTTTCTTAAATTCATTGCAGGCACGAGCTCCGCTATAGTATTCTTTAGAGTCTATGTACATCTTTTTACCATTTACAGTTACGCCCTTCGTATGGGGCTTAACTTTCTCATTGGTGCATACTCCGTGCGTTTCGCCTTCGTAGTGTAAGCAATTACCGCATTTCAGGTCATCATATGAAACACCCCACTTCCAGAGTATCCATGAATCTGTTACTCGGATAAAGCCGCAATGTTCTGCGTATTGGTCGAGCATATCCGGTGATGTGCTATTTTTACAGCAGACTCCTGAGCCGAGATAGGTATCCCCATAACGGTAATTGCTGTTCGCCGGGCATCGATTACTGCTACAACCCATACTCACGGCAATCCCTCCCCCTTTAAACTCACGGTCTGACTAAAACTCAGCATACTCAATTTCTGCTTGCTGGTCAGTTACTATGTCCATCAGGTAATCCATCTCGGCAGCTATTTTTTCGATCTGGTCGTTGCTCAAAATAGGCTTGGCTGCAAGAATCATGTAACCAATCGCTGCACAGTTTGTCATCCTCTTGTCCCTCCATTCCTTAAAAAAAATTACTTCATATACATTTCAGCAAGCATTCTGTAAGCCGTTTCTGTTCTCTCATTTACTGGAACGACAACCCCCTCAAGAGTATCAAGTTGCGTTCCATCTTTTAAGAAAAAACGGACTATAGGTGCTTTCTTTTCTGGCACATCTTTTTTTGCTTTATTATCATTTTTGCTTGTCGTTTTTGCCTTTTTCGTTTTCATGGAATGCACCCCCCTCTATTACTGTATTTACTACTGTTTGTACACTATTACTGTTCTTATTTTTATCAGAATAACTGGATAATCTTCGCAATCCACCTAATCAACTCTTATTTAAGGTACTTCTCTGGTTGCTGCTTGCCCCTTCTTACAAAAGTATGATAAAATTTGTTTGAAGGGAGGGTTAAAGCTAATGCCTGAACAATACATTAAAGAACGTATTGATAAATTAACTCTTTTCTACTTGGAGAAAACTGTTGATATCTCAAAGCTTACTGTTGAAGAATTTATAGACAAATTCAACAAGATTCAAACTGAGATATATACTTGTCTAATTAAATAACTGCTATACTCTCCAAATAACTGGATATTCCGCTGAGCAAATTCTTTGCATCTTTTACTGATAACCCATCTAAGATGCCCATAATCTGCTCGGCTTTTTTCAGGTCTCTCTTTTTAAATAAAGGAGTTTTTTCGTACACTTCTTCTAAATCCACTTAACTCACCTCCCTACACGCTGCTTGTTGATTTTTTGTAGAATTAAATTCTACTTTTTGAGCAAAAAAAATCTCATCTTTGTTTTCAATTGAAAGCACTTCACATAATGTAGAAATTTCACTTGCTTTAAATTCTGTTATATTATTTATTTTTTTATAAAGCCCCATCTCTGACAATCCTAACTTTTTCGCCAACTCTCGTTTTGTAAAACCTGCTCTTTTAATAGCTATTTCTAATTCAATCGTGTTCGTCATATTTATCATACCCCTTTCTTTTTTGTAGAATTATATTCTACATATTAAATTTAGCATCATGTAGAATTATTGTCAACACTTTTTTTATAAAAAGCATATTTTTGTTGACTTTAAATCTACTCAATGCTATATTTTAAGTAAACAAAAGTTTATAGCGTATAGGAGAAAAATTATGAAATTGTATGATAGGATAAAATCTCGCCGTGAGGAATTAAACATGTCTCAAGAAGAATTAGCAGCTAAAATGGGATATAAATCAAGATCCTCAATTAATAAAATTGAATTAGGAAAAAGCGATATCCCTCAATCAAAAATCGCTTCTTTTGCTAAAGCTTTACAGACTACACCAGCATATTTAATGGGATGGACAAGTGATGATCAAAACACAAAAAAAGAAATTGAAACAAAATGCGATTTATCTAGTATAAATGAATACAAAAATGTATTTAAGCAGTTTTCATTTTCTATATATAGGTGCGGAGGATATCAACCAGTTTACAGGGTACTTGATGAAAAAAACGGAACCATATTTGAAAAAGTTACAGAACCCGTTTTATATGATTTACTAACATTTATAAATAATAATGCAAATTTTATCAGAAATGAAATTTACAGACGAATTGAAACAAATATAAAAGATAGCAAAGATGAACCCTACCTTGCAGCTGCTCACAACGATGCTCCTATGACGGAGGAAGAAGAAGGCTTAATGCGTCAAGACCTGGACGAGTTATAAAAGGTTTAAATCTGTATGCTGTATTTATTGTAAAATTTTTTGACAATATTGAGGTAAACTATGCTGAATAAATATGAAAAGCTTCTCGTAAAAACCGAAAGCGATAATTTATGTGTAGAAGAGAAACAATTTAAGTCAAGAGCTAAAGGTCTTATAAAAGACAAAAAAATCGGTATCCGCAAGGACTTACCCACCTTAACTGAAAAGACCTGCATTTTAGCTGAAGAACTCGGCCATTATTACACTAGCTGCGGAGATATCCTTGACCAGACAAAAACAGAAAACGTGAAGCAGGAAAAACGGGCACGTAACTGGGCCTATGAAAAGTTAGTGCCCCCGGATAAGCTGATTGAAGCCTATGAGTCAGGAGTCCGTAACAGGTATGAACTTGCTTTGTACTTAGATGTCATAGAAGAATTTTTGGAAGAGGCAATCAACCATTACAAAGAAAAGTATGGTCTATGCCGTATATATGATGATTACATAATTTACTTTGAGCCTCTTGGTGTGTTTAGGAAAATGATAGATAAGCAATGACTATATAATAAGGGGAGTGATCATAAATGAAAAGAGTCGGTTGCTATGTTAGGGTATCTACAGAAAACCAACTTGAGAATTACAGCATAGAGGAACAGATTGAGCGTTTAAAAGCCTATTGCACAGCAAAGGATTGGGCTGTATATAAGTTTTATACCGATGGCGGATATTCCGGCGGTAACACAAATCGTCCGGCACTACAACAGCTCCTAGTCGATATTGAAAGCAAAAATCTTGATATTGTAGTTGTCTATAAACTCGACCGCTTAAGCAGATCACAAAAAGATACGCTTACACTTATAGAAGATGTCTTCCTTGCAAACGGAATTGATTTTGTATCGATGAGTGAAAATTTTGATACCAGTACCCCATTCGGCAGAGCTATGGTAGGCATTCTGTCAGTTTTTGCCCAGTTGGAAAAGGATCAGATTACTGAGCGTTTCACAATGGGCCGAATAGGCCGGGCCAGAAACGGTAACTTCCATGGAGGACCCACACCACCAACAGGATATGATTATATTGACAGTAAATTGGTTATTAATGAGTATGAAGCTTTACAGGTCAAGGAAGTTTTCAGGTTGTTTCTTGAAGGACAGAGCATTAATTCTATACGGAAATACATGAGTAGTAAGTACACAAATAAGTACGGAAACTGGGCTAGCCATACTCTCGTTTTAAATGTACTTCGTAATTCAGTATATATTGGAAAAGTTAAATTTAGCGGTCAGGAATATGCCGGAAATCACACCCCTATTATTGATATAAATACTTTTGAAGCGACTCAAAAATTTTTACAAAGCCCCGAAAGAGAAGATTCAAAAACTATCTTTCAAAAGAATCCTTTTAGAGCAAACAATCTCTTAACCAGTTTGATATACTGTAAAAGATGTGGAGCTCGTTTTTGCGGGAATCATGGCAATTATGTATGCCACTCCAGAGGTAAGACAGATTCTAAAATGATAAAGGACCCTAACTGCAAAAATAAAAAGTGGCCTATAGGAGAGCTTGACGAATTTGTTCAAAATGAAATCTTAAAGCTGGCCTATAATGAAGAATACTTTAACGAAAAAGTTAAGGGAAAAGCTTTGCCGGTCAAATCAGATAAAGCCATACTACTAAATAGAGTTACCGAGATAGACAAACAGATATCCCGCATGATGGATTTGTATCAAGTCGGAGGCATTCCTCTTTCTGAAATAACAGACAGAATAGCAAAGCTCAAAGATGAAAAGGATTCTCTCGCGGAGGATCTTGCTGATAAGGAAGATAAAAGGCTGACTATCACCAAGGCCAAAGCTCTGCTATCCAATGCCGAAGAAGTTTTCACCACCGGTGATATAGCTAAGAAAAGGCTTTATATTAGCTCTTTAGTTGATTATATCGAAGTTGACGGAGAGTTTCTGGATATCCACTTTTCTTTTTGATACTCTCATTACAGAATTAGTTTTACTATGTGTATGGTTAAACTAATTCTGTAATAGTGTTTCTTTTTTTGCTTACCAACAATATAATACTATAAAATAAAAATGCACAAGTTAATTTACTTATAATTACATTTATGTTATAATATATAAAACAAAACACAAAGGGGGAATTTCTTTGAAAAAGAAAGCAATAAGTTTATGTCTATCTGCTCTTTTAATCCTATCGTTTAGTCTATTATGTGTAGCACAGAGTGATGTGGAGATAACTAAAAGCATGCAAGTAGTAGATACTCTCGACAATGTTGACGCTCTTTATAGACCCGGAACCGTTGCGGATGATTATGGAGATAGTACATATAAGTGTGCAGCATATCCAATTAAATACTTTAAAAAACTATACAGTGTTAGCTTATCAGGTCTTAGTGAAAATGGAACTCCAACTGTTACAAGCGGAAAACTTACAGTAGTGACAGATCCCAAAAAAGGGGATTTAGCCTTCTGGCCTTCAACTCCCCACAGTGCAATTGTGAAGTCTGTATCTGGAGATAAGGTTATTCTTATTGAACAAAATTGGAAATACAAAAGTGGGGGCAAGTGGTACGCCACAATCGATAGACAAGTATCTAAAACTTCAAGTGGTTTAAAGATTTACAGATGGAGCAAATGAACAAATACGCTTATCATTACATATAAAGGATGAAGCTTAAGAATTAAACCGCAGGCTAGAAGTTCAAATCCTTTCAAGCTCACCAGCGGAAATGAAGGGCTTAGCTAAAAACAGCCCTTCATTTTTTATGCTTATTCCTCCAATTTGGAATAGAATACCTCTATAATAGTA
>NZ_QKMR01000001.1:40501-257594 GCF_003208175.1 Ruminiclostridium sufflavum DSM 19573
TTTAGTTGATTATATCGAAGTTGACGGAGAGTTTCTGGATATCCACTTTTCTTTTTGATACTCTCATTACAGAATTAGTTTTACTATGTGTATGGGCTTCGGCTGCAATGCTGCCGGAGTAATAGGCTGCAGAATTATTGATTCTCCCAGAGAAAGATTAATAGCAATTCTTACTAATGTGTTCGTTCCCTGTAACGGACGTTTTCCCACTCTTATCGCAGTGAGCACTATTTTTATCGGAGGAGCGGCGGGAGGGGCCTTTGATACTGCCGCATCCACACTGGCTCTTACCGGGATAGTAATAATCGGAATCCTCATGACTCTTCTTGTATCAAGGATATTATCGAAAACCATACTAAAGGGTATTCCGTCTTCCTTTACGCTGGAGCTTCCTCCCTACAGAAAGCCTCAAATTTGCCGGATCATCGTCCGCTCCATACTTGACAGAACATTATTTGTTTTGGGCCGTGCTGTTGTTATCGCAGCGCCCGCAGGTCTGGTTATATGGATAATGGCTAATATAACCGTGGAAAATGTCAGTCTCCTTGCATATGCGGCAAGCTTTCTTGACCCGTTTGCAAAACTTCTGGGACTTGACGGTTATATACTTATGGCATTTATCCTTGGTTTGCCGGCAAATGAAATCGTTATTCCAATACTTATAATGAGCTATATGTCATCCGGCTCTCTTCTCGAGCTTGAGCAGCTATCCGACTTGAAGCAGCTCTTTGTATCGAATGGCTGGACTTGGCTTACAGGTGTTTGCGTAATGCTGTTTTCTCTTATGCACTTCCCTTGCGGTACAACCCTGTGGACAATACGCAAGGAAACAGGAAGTCTCGGCTGGGCCCTTGCTTCCTTTGCCATTCCGACAGCCGCAGGTATTATTATATGCTTTATTGTTGCAAATACGGTACGTCTTTTAGGCTTGGTTTAGCTTTATGCAGATTCTTCTGATATGACCAATAAATTGATGTTCTGCTCAGCAAAGTGCTTTCATATATTAAATAATATTACACTTTTATAAAGCATACTGAAATACTGAGGAGGCCGCTTGTGAAAAGCTTTTTTAAAGGGTTCTTATATTTTATTTTTATATTTCTGGCTTTTTTATTTATATTTTTCGGAAACAGATATGTACATAACAGCCAGCATTATAAGGGAGTTGTGTATGAAAGGGAGGAAGAGCTGAATCAACTGATCTTCGCAAAGGTTATTTCAATTGATAAAACCGCAGAGGATGCTTCCGATAGCTCAAACACCGTTATATATTTCAAAGCCAGAGTTTTCGGAGATAAAGAAAGCAATGACAAATTGATAACCGGAACACAAGTAATTGATAATTCCGTTAAAAATTCCATACAGGTTTCTCCCGGTGACAAGGTAGTACTCTTCCCTATGGATGATGAATTTCTGTTTCAGTATTATTACCGCTTTGATAAGATATCCGTGTTAGGAGGCATATTTGCTGCATTCATCATATTATTGGGCGGGATAAAAGGAGTCAAAACAATTATTTCTTTGGCTTTGACCTGCTTATCTATATTTTTTGTTTTTATACCCTCTATCGGAAGGGGCTTTAATATTTATCTTTCATCCTGTATAATTTGCCTGTACATTATTGTCACTACCTTCACCATTATATACGGCTATAACAAGAAAAGCGCTACTGCAGCTTTCAGCTGCCTTATCGGGGCTGCCTTCTCAGTAATTATCACCTATATCACAGACAAATGGATGCTGCTTACAGGATATATCAATGATGATGCATATATGCTTGGAACTATTCTTGGTATTGATAATCTGGATGTAAAGGCCATTATGTTTTCTATGATTACCATAGGTGCGATGGGTGCAATCATGGATGTATCAATGTCAATAGCCTCAGCCTTGTATGAAATTAAGCTGAATACCGCCGGCAGTTCCCCATGGGCTCTTTTAAAATCCGGCTTTTCAATTGGCAGGGACATGATGGGAACAATGACAAATACGCTGATACTTGCCTATATCGGCAGTTCTCTCATAGTTGTCCTGATTTATGCCAATTCTGATTATTCCTTGATGAATCTTTTAAACAAGGAGGAGCTGATATTTGAATTTTTGCAGTCCTTAATAGGCAGCCTCAGCCTTTTGCTCACAATACCGATTACTGCTGTGGTATGCTCCTTCTTTTTTACAGACAAATATTATAAAGAATGCTCTCTGAAGAAGCAGCCGGCAGTATCAAGATATCTCGCTAAACTTTAACAGCCTTGAGCTGTTCAGCAGTACCGAAAATGCGCCGATATTATGAAGGAAGGCACCCAACAGCGGTGTTACTATTCCTGTTCCCGCAAAAATGAGCATTATAGCACTGATTGATGATGCAATAACCATATTCTGATAAATTATGCTTTTAGTTTTTCTCGACAAGCCGATTACAAAAGATATTTTCTCAAGCTCATTTCCCATCAGTGCTATATCCGCGCTCTGAACAGCTATATCAGAGCCCATCGCACCCATTGCCACTCCCACATCAGACTCCGATAAAGCGAGTGCGTCATTAATCCCGTCACCGACAGCCAGGATTATATTCTTGCCTGCCTTTTCCTTTTTTACAATTTCAAGCTTATCTGCCGGAAGGCAATCAGAAAACACATCATCCAAGCCAATTTCATCCTTTATTGCCTCTGCGGCTTCTTTACGATCCCCGGTAACCAGAACAATCCTGCCAATACCCTTGCCGCGTATTAAATCCACCGCTTCCTTAGCACCTGTACGTATATAATCCGCCAGCAAAATACACCCTAAGACTTTATTTCTTTCTGCAACCCAGACTACCGGCCCATAGTGAACCGGCTCTTTCGGAAGCTCTAAGCCGCAGCTTTTAAGCCAGTTTCTATTGCCCAGATAAAGCATACCCTTGCAGCCCATAGCTGTAACTCCAAGGCCTGCATTTTCCTTGATATCGTCTGCCTTTTCAAAATTCAAATCCTGTGCAGCCCTTATTATAGCTCTTGAAACGGGATGATTAGACGCCCATGCCACTGATGCAGCCGAACACAAAACCGCCTCCCTTGCGGTATCTCCTACGGGGATAACCTCCTTTAAATCAAGCCTGCCTGCTGTAAGAGTCCCTGTTTTGTCAAAAATAACTGTTTTTACATCACCAAGAACCTCTAAAAACTTTGAATTTTTAATTAAAATTCCATTTCTGGAGGCCACTGCAAGGGATGCTATCATTGCCGTAGAGCTTACCAATATCTGAGCGCATGGACATGCTACAACAAATATGGCTATTACCCTGTTCATATCCTGTGTTAAAAATAAAACTCCTATGGCAATAATTATAATAAGAGGCAGATAATATTCCGAGTACCGTTCAATAATTCTCATAGCAGAGGTTTTTGACTGTTCAGTCTTTTTCAGCAATTCAACAACCTTGCTCAGCGAAGTTTCGTCAACCTTTTTTGTAACCAATACCTTCAAGGTGCCCTGAATATTTACCGTACCTGCATACACCTTGGCACCCGCGCATACATCCTCAGGCACTGTCTCACCTGTCAGAGAGCTTTGATCTATTGACGAATTGCCTTCCGCCACTTCCCCGTCTGCAGGTATCATATCTCCGGGTCTTATCAGTATTATATCACCCGGCAGAAGCACTTCAGCTTTTACGGTATGCTCTCCTTCCTGCGTTATCAGACATGCCTCCTCTGCCTGCAAGGTTTTTAATCCCTCTATTGCAGATTTCGCACCGAGAATACTTCTTTCTTCAAGAAAATGTACAACTGACATTATCAGCGGAATTAAAATTGCAATCTGATAATCTCCTTTTGCAATCGAGGCCAGCAGTGCAAGGCTAACCAATTGTTCCATCATATTATACGGACTTTTGCTTATAAAACCCTTCAAAGCATTCAGGAAAATATTAAAGCTGGCTATAACAGCACCTATAAGCATGATTATTCCGGTGACACTTTCAAATTCAGGGAAACACCAACGATAAATAATTCCCGAAAGCCATATCATTCCCGCGAATATCATGGTTCCCATACGCAGTGACATTCTTTTTTGCTCTTTATCCGTAAGTGCGGATTCGGTGAACCGCTCAACCTGCTGTGCTGTTGTTTTCATTGTATTTTTCATTGTACAGCCCTTCTCCTTATAAGAAAACGTTACTACTCTACGGCAGAATAATATTCCCTCCGCTCTCTTCCTTCGGCACCAAAACTGTGTCTGCAACCTTTTTCATAATATTCTCTACTCTCTCACGGTATAAACGCTCATGCACAATCAAAGGATTTTTTCTGTATTCCTCTAACACCCCATAGAACTGAGCGACATCCGAATTCGCCTGAGCAACTCTCTCAAGCTTGTAGGAGTTTGCCCCCTGTATCATTGTATCTCGCTCAGCCGTAGCTTCAGGTATAAGCTTTTCCTTGTACTTTTTTGCTTCCTGTATAAGAGTTTCATTCTTTACATTTGTGCTGGTTACCAAATCAAAGGCCTCCTTGACTTCTCCCGGAGGCTGCAGGCTTGTAATCTCAAGCGCGACAAGCTGAACTCCTATTCCAATGAGGTCTGCTCTATTTTGGGTTTCTTCCAGAACAGATGCCGCAAGCTCTTTCTTTTGATCAGTGAGAATCCTGTCAACACTCATTGATGAGATTTCACGTGTCAATGAACAGGTTGCAAGCTCTTTGAGATTTACTGCAGGATCTTCAACCTCAAGAGTGTATTTTACGGGATCTGTAATTCTATATTTTAAAACAGCCTCCAAAACTACTATGTTATTGTCACCTGTCAGGGCATATCCTGTTTGTGTAATATTTCTTATGCTGCCGTAGGTATAAAGGTCATCTATTTTTACCTCCTGAACCTTTTGCACCGGTATACGGATTACCTTGTCAATTAAAAACGGCAGGCAGAAATGAATCCCCGGCTGTAATACCTGTTCCGAAGGCATATCTCCTGCCAGCTTTCCAAAACGCAGGACAACCGCCACCTCGCCCGATTGAACAAATGTCACTCCTGACAAAAGCACACCGATTATCACAATAACAGATATCAGCTTTATATAAATCGATGAGGCTTTCAAGCTTTGTTCAATTAAGGAATTATTTGTTTCATTCATATTAACCCCCACTCCAAATTTTTGGTTCAAAATATTATGAAGCAACGTGGCAAACCTATGCAAGACAAAGGTATGAAAGCTTTTTTAAGCCGCATTCACTTTTTGTCATTTAATACATCAAAAGGAGCACTGTCATTTCTGAAAATAACAGTGGCTTTGTCACCTAAAAGCTTTTCCGCAGAATCAAGCTTTCGAAGGAAGGAATAAAAATCAGGTTCTTCTTTTTGAGCATCCGCATAGACCTTTGCAGCTTCAAGCTCAGCCTCTCCTTTTATTTTAGCCGCCTCATTCACTCCCTCTGACTTAAGCTTTGCGGCCTGAACATCAGCCTCGTTTCTGATTATGCTGGCATCCCTTTCTCCCTCGGCCTTTATCTGTTCAACATATTTGAGTCTTTCAGAGCGCATCTGTTCAAATACATACTGCATATTTGCCTCCGGCAGCCCCAGCTTCTTCATTCCTATCTGGGTAACCTTTATTCCGTATCTGTTTAATGCCTGCTCAGATACATCAGATAAAATCTCGCTCTCAATTTCATCAAGCTTTAATTCGTTCTTATTTGTCGACACCAGTGCTGATAAATTATACTTTCCCAGCACACCGTTTTTTGAATTAGTCACAAGGCTGTCCAGATTCGCTTCAGCCGCTTCTCTGCTGGCTGTGCTCTGGAGGAATTTAAGCGCATCCTCTATATTCCAGACAACATAAGTCTGTAATATAACATTTTTCTTGTCATTTGTAAGAGTTTCAATAAAGCTGGTATCATAATAATGCTGCCTCCTGTCAAAGGTATATGCCTTTTCAAAGGGCCATGGAAGCTTAAGATGAAGCCCCGCCTCACGTACAACCTCCTTCGGTGCTCCAAACCTTGTAACAACTACTGTATTTCCTTCATACACAATAAAGGAAAACGCGTATACCATTATGCAAAAAACTATCATTCCTCCGATAGTCCAGCGCGCCCATGCTCTGTCAATTTTAATATGCTTCTTCTCCATTGGTTTTCTCTCCCTCCTGCAAATCAGCCTTATGCTCATCGGCCGGATTACAGCTCGAAGCTGTGGCTTCTGTTTTTCTCATGTCAAACCATAAGCTGCCTTTTTGAAGATTTAAATTTTTATCCAGCAAATATATTTTCTTGTCCGGCAAAATCCTTTCCAAGGTTTCAAGCCACTTCCATTCCAGATATGCACTCTTGTTAATATGGTAAGCCTTTTGAGCATAGGAATATTTCAAAACATCACCGGTTGCCTGACTCTTACGCATTAAGGACTCGACCCGGGAAGTCTTAACCATTTCCTCCTTTGCCTTTTCAGCCTTTGGAATTGCAGAACCGGCATACGCTTCGGCATTTGTAACAATTGTTTGTTTTTGAATATCAGCACTTACGATTTCCTGATATTGCTCCGCAATTTCAATCGGAGGATGTATACTGATTAATGCAACGTTAGTTACATCAATACCTATCCTCTGTTTTTTGCTTGTTTCCTGCAGCTTTTGCTTCACCATTTCAGAAAATGATGAACGGTTCAGGCTCAAAAGCTTATCCAGATCTGTAACCACCGTTTCATTAAGCAGTATACGGTAAGCTTCCGCCTTAAGCCTTTCCTCCGGAGCATCATATTGAAGAATATAGTCATACAGGTTCCCTATTTTGAAATATACCTGCATATTGATTGATACAAGCTCCTTACCCCCTCCGAGAAGCAGCTTGTATTCCTCCCCGTTATGGTTAGCCGTCCATAAATAATCTCCGCGTTTGCTTGTTTCATAGCCTACGGTAAAGCTTTTTACTTTATAAACCGGATATGTTTTTACAGTCTGAACAGGCCAAGGCAGTTTAAGATGAATTCCGGGAAGCAAGGGCTGGGTTTTGTCAAGCCTGCCAAAGCTGAATAAAACTCCCTGCTGTTCAGGATTAATTTGTACAAATGAAGTCATCATCCAAAATAATATTCCCGCTATAAGAGTTATTGTCAGTATATTACGTCTGATAAACCTTATTGTCCATGTTGACCTGAAGGAAATGCCCGTATTGTTCTCCATATCTGACATGAGCCTACTCACAGGATTTCCTCCGCTTAGTAATGCCTGAAGTATATAAAAATTCAGCTCTATGCTCTGTTTGTCCCTTTCGTCGGCAAAATACCTGCCTGCCTGAAACCCAACCTCAGTAAATATAATAATAAGCAGCACACAGATAAAATAGCTAAGCCAATGCTCAATTTGTCCAAATTCAAAGCACCCGGCAAGCACAGCCAGTCCGCATATAAGAGATAGCCTCTGAGAAGCGCTGATAAAGAGTCTTAACATTTTGTACCCATAACCGTCCTCTTCAAATTGCCTGAATAAATTTGAACTGACTAAAAACACAAAAGACATCGAAAGAACAAATATGCCAATCAGCACAGGAGGCTTGCCTATGTATTCTGCATCCTTTAAATCCATAAATATATTCAGCTCCTTATAAATTAATATAAGTGCTGTAAACAGCATACACAGAGGATATGTAAATTCACTGAATTTTTTCAATTTTTGTTTTGGGTTCTTTTTCTTAGACTTATTTCCTTTTAAGAAGAAAAGCTTTTTTGCAGCAGGCTGTTTATTGTCTGCTACAGCATTTGTCAACTGATCTGATTGGTGCGCTTCTTGATTATTATCATTCTTATTTGTGCCGGCGGTATCCTTTTCAAGCCGCAGCTCATATTTTCTGTATTGTATTGCCAGTGAAACAAAAACAACAACAGCTATCTGAAAAATCCCAAGCTGGACTATACTGAATAAAGAATATTTCATTCCAATGCCGATAAACAGCAGGGTCAAAAATAGGAATCCAATCCTGCAGCAAGATAATATCCTTGTGTACTTATCATTTTTTACTTTTTCCGCAGACAAGCTTTCCCCCTCCTGATATGTTCAATTTAGCACCACTTTTACCCATTATTTTTACATTAATTATTATTTTACTACAATGGAATTAAAGATTCAATCAATACCTCTCTTTCCTATTTATCAAAATTTCGACATATTTTGATAAAGCATACTTAAATTATTGACATAAATATATACAATAATCTAAGTATGCTTTTAAATTTCACCTTGTAGCCTCTTGTAGCCTCGTGTATATTATTATATTGAGACAATTATACCTTATGCGGTAACTATATCCTTCGCCGCCTGCAAGCTGAACTTCTCAACTGCATTTTCACGCATCTTATACTTCAATATCTTACCGGCTGCATTCATAGGAAATTCTGCCACAAAATCAATATAGCGGGGAGTCTTGTGCTTAGCCATATGTGAGCGGATGTAGTCCTTGAGCTCATCCTCGGTCAGCCCGGCACCTTCCTTCATAATTACACACGCCATTATTTCCTCACCATACTGCTGGTCGGGAACACCTATAACCTGAACATCCTTTACCTTAGGATGGGTATATATGAAGTCCTCTATTTCTTTGGGATATATATTCTCTCCTCCGCGGATTATCATGTCCTTCATACGTCCGGTAATTTTGTAGCAGCCGTTTTCGTCACGCCTTGCAATATCTCCGGTATGCAGCCAGCCATCCTCGTCTATTGCAGCCGCTGTTGCCTCCGGCATCTTGTAGTAGCCCTTCATGATATTATAGCCTCTGGCAACAAACTCACCGTCCATATTGTCAGGCAAATCCTTACCCGTCTCGGTATCTACTATCTTACATTCTACTCCCGGCAGCGCTCTTCCCACAGTATTTACTCTCAGCTCAATAGAATCATCTACACGGCTCTGAGTGCATCCCGGAGAAGACTCGGTCTGCCCGAATACAATAGTAATCTGACTCATGTTCATTTTATCGACTACATCCTGCATAACCTTTACAGGACAAGGACTTCCTGCCATAATACCTGTTCTCATATGTGAGAAATCTGTCTTTGGAAAATCCTCATGCTCAAGCATGGCAATAAACATTGTGGGAACACCGTTAAAAGCGGTTATTTTCTCTCTGTTAATACAATCAAGGCCCTTTTTGGGAGAAAACGCCGTAATAGGTGACATAGTTGCGCCGTGTGTCATACTTGCAGTCATGGAAAGCACCATTCCAAAGCAGTGGAACATTGGAACCTGAATCATAAACCGGTCTGCAGTGGAAAGGTCCATGCAGTCGCCTATATTTT
The DNA here is from genome assembly GCF_003208175.1 of Ruminiclostridium sufflavum DSM 19573. GTDB lineage: Bacteria > Bacillota > Clostridia > Acetivibrionales > DSM-1351 > Ruminiclostridium > Ruminiclostridium sufflavum. Next base: position 49,775 of record NZ_QKMR01000001.1, read on the forward strand.
TGCCGTTGTTTACAACATTATAGTGGGTCAGCATAACACCCTTGGGAAAGCCCGTTGTCCCCGAAGTATACTGCATGTTGCAGACATCATGCTTGTTGATGGCAAAAGCACGTCTGTATACCTCCTCGACAGGTACCTTTTTTGCAGAAGCAATGGCGTCATCCCATGTCAGACACCCCTTCTGCCTTGAATCAACCGTAATAATATTGCGCAGGAAAGGAAGCCTTTTCATGTGTAACGGTTTCCCTGCCTCGGCAGCTTCAAGCTCCGGGCAAAGCTCCTTTATAATACCCACATAATCCGAATCCCTGTAGCCGTCAATCATAACCAAAGTATGAGTATCCGACTGGCGAAGCAGGTATTCAGCCTCATAAATCTTGTAGGCGGAGTTTACCGTTACAAGAACAGCCCCAATCTTTGTCGCCGCCCAGAAGGTAATAAACCACTGAGGAACATTAGTCGCCCATATTGCCACATGATCGCCCGGCTTTACCCCCAGTGCAATCAATGCACGCGCAAAGGTATCAACATCCTCCCGGAATTCCGAATAGGTTCTGGTATAGTCCATTTCAGTATACCGGAAGCAATACTGGTCAGGAAACTCATCTGCCATGCGGTCAAGCACCTGCGGGAAGGTCAAATCAATCAGGGTATCCTTTTCCCATATATATTTTCCTGTGCCTGCATTATTATCATAAAGATGGCTTTTGGCTATATTCTTTTCTGTAAATTGGCTCATATAGTTAATAAAGTGCGGGAATACAATACCTGCATCGCTAAGCTCGGCGGCCCAGCGTTTAACCCATTCAAGAGAAATATAGCCCTCATAGTTAATTGAACGCAGTGCAAACATAATATCAGCTATAGGCAAATCTCCCTCTCCTGTCAAGCGGTATTTTATTATACCGTCCTCAACAGCAGAATCCTTAATATGAACATACTTGATATATGCCCCCAGATTCTGTACTGTTTTGCCCGGCTTTTCTCCTGCAAATCTATAAGGATGATGAACATCCCATAACGCCGCCACCGAATCACTTGCGACACTGTCAAGCAGCTTGCACAAACGTTCTGTGTCAGCATAAACACCATTTGTTTCTATAAGCATTGTCACACCCTTCTCTTCCGCAACAGGAATCAGGCGGCCAAGCGCAGCAAGAACAGTCTTGTCATCCACCTCTCCGCTGCTCTGCGGCTCAAGATCGGCAAGAATACGTACATATGGTGTTCCAAGCTTTGATGCCAACGTTATATATTGAACAATCTCTTTATAATTTTCCTCTTCCTTCTCCGCAAACTTCAAACAATTGCCGGAAGACAAGCAGGGTATTTCCAGATGCAGCTTTGAAAGCTTATCGATTGTTTGCGGCAGCTGGCCTTCAGTAAAAGGCTGCGCATTAAAAGCAAAAATTTCATCGCCCAGTCCGCGGATTTCAATACCGTCAAATCCAAGATCCTTGGCCATTGAATAAATATCTGCCCAACTAAAGTCCGGACATCCAAGTGTTGAAAATGCAATTTTCATAATAATTTCCTCCTAAAATTCGTTTAATCTACAAATAAAAAGATGTTATGTGAATTTCTATATTTTGGATTTCAAAACTTTTTATTTATTGATTTTGTTTGCAAGAAATAGCAACAAAAAGGCCTTCGTCCCTCAACATTTCTGCTAGAGACGAAAGCCATAGCTTCCGTGGTACCACTCCTATTGGTATTTACATACCCACTCTGTGTCATCAATTCAAGCTGAAAAAATGACCTCTCGTTGTAACGGCAAGAACCCCGTTCATTCCTACTTGCCGCAGCCGGATTTTAAGGGCTGACCGCTTTCAGATGAAAGCTCAAGGGTGAGTCCACAACCTACTCTGTGCACTGTCTTTCAGCAAACGACAGCTCTCTTGAGCACAGGGAAATAGTGTGTTATCCCTATCAATGCATTTAACTGTTATTGAGCATAATCATAACAAAATACTTAAACCTTGTCAATAATTTTATTATAAACAAAGTCAATTACTATCGGCTAAAAAACCGATTCCATCGGTCGATAGTTTGGGCTTGAGGCTGAAGCCTCCTAAAGTCAACCCAAACTTCGTTCAAAATTAGCTTAAAAGCTTAACGCCTAAAAAGACGATATATCGTCGCGAAGGCTTGAACCGTAATTGACTTTAGTCAAGTTTCGATTTAAATATAGTCTCGGGTTTTTAAAGGAGCATCAGAAGGCTTCCCTCATATCTTCCCCGGCAGACCCGGTAAACTTTTCTATCAATTGAATTTTTAAGCCGTTCGGATCCATGATGTTAATGAATTTGACATGGGGATTTGGCCTGTATGGTCCGCTTTCCACCTCTACACCTTTTCTCTCCAGAAACAGGATTTTATCACTGACAGATTCCACCTCAAAGCCAAGTGAAATATTTTGCCCAATATTGACTTCCTTGACGGTTTCATTATAAATAAGCTCAATATTGGTCTCGCCGTCGCCCAAAAAAACAATTTTCACTCCGGCCTGAGGTTCCAATCGCCTGACAATCGGAAGACCTATTATATCCTGATAAAAGCTAATAGATTCTTCAAATTTGTTGACCGTCAATGTACACCAGCAAAATTTCATATCCCATTCCCCCTAAAGTTTTTATAGTTGTAACAATTATAACCTTATTCCTGTAATACATTATTATTTGGCACATCAAACTGCATACCGTATCATCACAAGCAAGCATCCTTGTCAATACCGCTTATTACTAAAGCCAATTATGTTAAGCCTTCACGACAATATAATATCGTCTTGACAGGCGAATCATGCTTTTAGGCTGGTTTTGAAAGCAGTTTGAATTATAAACCTGTTTTTTACTTTAGGAGACTTTAGCCTAAAAAAACAATATACAGCTGTAAAAAATGCATACCTCCACAATACTGTCAGAAAATTTATATATACTTAAACCGCACTTTACAGCTTATAAATTATATATATTACATTTTATGTAATATATATTACTATATTCTATAATTGTAATACCTACACTACATTTTACCATATTATTTCATTTATCGGCAACTAATACCATGAATTTATTTTTATTTTTATAATTTTTGAAGAATTATAGAGTATTTAATCAGAATTATTGCAGGAGACACCTTACCTGCAAAGGATAAGTGCGGTACATAATGCTGCTGTTATCTGATTAGCCTCTGTTTAAAACCGGAATACTGTATTGAGAAGTTCTTAAAGTATGTTTAAGTTTTATTCTTTAAATAATTTTACGCTTGTTTTCTATAACTTACATTATTTTTTATAAATTTTTTAAAAATAAAGCTTAACACAATCAAGAATATTTTACCTGAATATCACGGATAAGTATCCTAATAATAAATATGCAGGATTATCAAAAATTGCGGAGTGATTCACGATGTTCACAGACAGAAGGCTTACCGAAGCATATAAAAACGCAAGGATAGAAAGCTTTGATAGTAATTCAAGGTATATTTTTTTCAGTGATTTGCACAGAGGTGACGACAGTGTTTCCGATGAATTTTGCAGAAATCAGAGCCTCTTTCTGCATGCTCTTGATTATTACTTCAACAAGGGCTATGTTTATGTGGAAGCAGGTGACGGTGATGAACTCTGGGAATATTCAAAATTCAAGCATATAAGGCTGGCTCACAGTGATGTTTTTCTTGTCATCAAAAAATTTTTTGATGACAACAGGCTTATTTTACTTTACGGCAACCATAATATTTATTTAAGAAACGAAGCTTTTGTCAGAAAGAATTATTATACTTACTATGATGAATACAATCAGGACTATCACGACTTCCTTAAAGGAATCAAGCCCTGCGAGGCATTAGTACTAAAAAATTCGAATACAGGGCAGGAAATCTTTACTGTCCACGGTCATCAGGGTGATTTTATGAATGACCAGTTTTGGATGGTGGCTATGTTTTTTTTAAGATACTTCTGGAGATTCATGCATGTGGTAGGCTTTCAGAATCCGTCAAGTCCTGCCAGAAACATGTACAAAAGGCACAAAATTGAGAGAAACTACAAAAAATGGATTGAAGCCCACAGAATCATGCTGATTTGCGGTCACACCCACCGTCCAAAATTCCCCAAAAGCGAGGAGCTTCCTTATTTCAATACCGGTTGCGGTATTCACACAAGAGGGATAACCGGAATAGAAATACTTGATGGCAAAATATTAATGGTTGATTGGAGAATTTTAGCGGACAAGGAAGGAAATCTTCAGATAGAGAGGCATGTAATGAGAGGCCCTGAACCGATTGAGAGCTTTAACTTTAAAAGCAATAATTAAAAAATTTGACACCAAGCATCAATAATTTGCTAAGAAATTGACTTTTTTATCTTTTTTACACAATTCAGACCTCAACATATGTAGAACAAATCTCAAGTAAATGGTATAATTAATGCAACTCTATAAACGAAAGAAGATATTCAATGGATAATAGTTTTATTGATCTGGGCATTTCGCCCTTAATTTTAAAGGCCTTAGAAGAAATGGGATTTGAAGAACCCACTGAGGTACAGAGCAGAGCGATACCTCATATTTTAAATGGTGAAGACCTGATTGTAATGTCTAAAACAGGCAGCGGAAAAACTGCCGTATTTGGTGTTCCCATGCTGCAGCTTACTGATTGCGCCGCTTCGGAACCACAGGGATTAATCCTTACACCCACAAGAGAATTGGCTGTACAGATAGACAATGATATTAAAAAATATTCAAAGCATCTAAGGCACAAAACTACAGCCGTATATGGACAGCACAGCATGTCTCTTGAAGTTCAGAATCTTGTCAAGGGTACTTCCATAGTTACGGGCACACCCGGAAGAGTATACGATCACATACAGCAGGGTACTCTCAAAACTAAAGGCATCCGCTTTTTAGTTCTGGATGAAGCTGACAGAATGCTGGATATGGGGTTTCTTGATCAGGTTGTAAAAATTATAAAATACATTCCGAAGGAAAGAGTAACCTTGTTGTTTTCTGCTACAATGCCTCCTGAGATGCATAGAATTTGCAGAAGCTATATGAAAAACCCAGTGACCATCGAAATAGAATCACCGACCATGACTGTGGATACCATACGTCAGGTATATTATCGCGTGAATTTCAATGAAAAGAATACACAGCTGAATCGTTTGCTGCTGCTGGAGAGGCCGGCAAGCTGTATAGTTTTCTGCAACACCCGTTCCGCTGTTGACAGGGTTCAAATCTTTTTGTCCCGTAAAGGCTATTCCTGCCAGTCCTTGCATGGTGACATCCCTCAGGCAAAACGTCTTAAAACCATACAGCAGTTCAAGCAGGGCGGTTTCCCTTTGCTGGTGGCCACAGATGTTGCTGCTCGCGGCATACATGTGGACAGTCTGTCTTTGGTTGTAAACTATGATGTTCCTATGGACAGGGACAATTACGTACATAGGATCGGGCGTACAGGCAGGGCCGGCAACGAAGGACGTGCAGTCAGTCTTGTTACAAGCGAGGATATTATGAGCCTTTATGAAATTGAAGAGCATATCGGCGTTATGATTGCAGAAGAGGACCTTCCATCGGATGCCGTATTAAATGAACAAAAGGCTCAATCCGAAGAATGGTTTAAGTCTGTATCACAAAGGACCGGTGCAGTTACTCACTCATATAGTGAAAAAAGCATGAAAAAGAATCACAGAAAGACCTCCCGGCCAGCCTCCGCCTCAAATACCGAGGGAGTAAAGAGCAAGCCTTCTTACGAAAAGCACAAACAGCCTGCCGGCAAAATCAGTACTGCCAAGGCTGAAGGCTCACGTCCCTCAAATACCGGGAAAAATGCATATACAGCTTTACCGGCTCAGTCCGGCATTGACAGCAGGGCAGCTTCCGGCAAGGTAATCCGCAGCAGGACGGTCAGCACAAAAGGACATAAGGAAGCAGCTGTTCAGACATCACAAGTCCGCTCAGCCAAAGCCCGCAATACCTACGATACAGCCAAAAAACCGTTGCTCAATCGTATTTTGCAGCGTTTATTCGGTAAATAAAATCAAATGGCATATGCTGTTATTATAGACAGTCTTAACTTTAGAAAAAGGTATGTAAGCGGAATTCCCGGCTTCATACCTTTTTAAGGTTACTGTATCTAGTCATACATTATAAATTTTTATTGCTTCTCATTTAAAATTATGGTAAAATTTAACTAAAGCCAATTACGGTTCAAACTATAGAATATATTGAATTGACTTAATATATATCCTTATAAGTGAAAGCACTGTAAGGATATATTCTTTTCAGAGGATTAAATATTTGCAGCCTGCAACGCTTCAGCATTATTACACATATATAATTATAGCTCTGAATAATTGAGATTCATTTGAAAGAAAGGGATTTAAAAATGTTCATTGAAATCATTTCTTCAATAAGTGCAGCACTTTTGCTATTGATATTTATTGTTATAGATCAGTTGAGAAAAAGCCTTAAACGCACTAATATGACTTTAGATAAAATTGCCCCAAAAATAGGAGTATCTGATCCGGCAGACGATGACAGGATAAAAGCCCTTCTTGCAGACGGCAGGAAGATTGAAGCTGTTAAAAGATACCGTGAGCTTACCGGTGCCGGTTTAAAAGAAGCAACTGATTACATAGAAAAATTAATGCAATAGCCAGCTGCTATCGGCTGAGAAACTGATATTATCAGCCGATAGCTTGAATTTCAAATGCAAATAACCTTTTTCTCTATCCTTCTTCTGAAATTTCCTTCTGCAGCTTTTTGCTGAGTCCGCCCAGCACTAAACGATAGGACTTTTTCGTCAGCTCCTTCATCATTTCATCGTCAATAGCTCCGTCCAGATAAATTGAGCTCCAGTGCTCCTTATTCATGTAGTGTCCCGGAATAATATCTTTATGCTGGCCTCTCAAAAAATCACCCTCAAGAGGATTAAGTTTTATTGTAATAATATCTCTTTCGCCTGCGGCATCCTTGCATACAGCCGCAAACATTTTATTTCCTATAAGATATCTTGTCCAGCCCCATTCAGCCTTAAAGTCCTTTAGCGCGCCCTTCATTGACAAAAGATATTCATCAAGCCATAAATATTTCACAAAAGCACCCTCCTTTAGTTTACATCTGTACTTCTCTTTTTTGCCTCACATACCGCCAATTTAATTTCTAAAGAGTATTTATATCCCCCTCCCCATCTATAGCCAGCAGCTCTCTGAAATCCTTCCTTTCAAACTCCTGTATGGATATTCTGCTCTTATTGGGATTTGCAAACACAAAGGTCTTGTCTACATTTTCAACATAGTTTTGAATTTTGTCATTGGTTGAGCTTATTATTGCCTGAAAGCCAAGCTTTCTGATAAGTCCTATACAGCTTCCCACCTTTTCCGCATCCATTTTTGAAAAGGCTTCATCCAGAACAACTATTCTTGGTGTGGGTCTTCTCCTTATATTTGCTTTCAGATTGATTCTGTAAACCTGTGCAAAGCTTGCCAGCAAAGCGACATACAGAGGATTCTGTCCTTCGCCTCCTGAGTTCTTTGACAGCATTTTACTTAGGCGCATCGGAGGCATTCCCTCTACCAGCTGCTCCATGTCAAAGGACAGATACGTTCTGTAGTCGGCATACCTTTCCATACTGGACCTTGCTTCCTCCATAGTCCTTGAATCACTGTTCTCAGGAGGCATAAACAATTCAATCAGCTCATTTATCAAATCCTTGTAGTCCTTCTCATGCTTCATGCTGAACAAGTCCAACTGGTTATCGATTTTGCCTGTCAGCTGATGAGGATTGATTTCCAGATTTTCATCCATAAACATATCATAAAACCTTCCATCCTCTCCCTGATTTCTGGTTATGATAAATTTATACCTATCCTTCCCGAAATCCAGCTGAGCCAAAACCCTGTTCAGATCCTCCTTCTGCTGCAGCACTTCCTTTATTGCATCCCGTATCTTATATACAAAATCCGTTTTAAAATGATAAACAGCCAGCTTCGCCTGCTCATTTGCCTTTTCCGTAAATTCACTCAGCTTTTCGCTGCTGAGATTATCAAGCAATTGGTCGTATTCTTCATTATCCTTGCAGGTAAGGGAAAAACCTCGGTATGCATATTGATTTCTGTACCCCTCCCTTTTTTGCACCAATTTCTCATATTCCTCACCGGATTTTTTATCACTTTCATTCTTTATAATCAATAACAAATTCCTGATGCTTTCTGCTCTTGCCGATGTATGCTCTCTCATAAAGCTGCCGAACAGCTCTTCCTTGCTGCCGTTAAAAATAAATACCTTTTTCTTCTCTGCCAACTCTCCGTTTAATGAAATAATGGTATTTTTGAAATCCTCCACTTCTCTGCTTTTGGTTCTCAAATCCAAATTTACTGATTCCTTCAGCTTGCCTTTTTCATTAATTTCCTGCTCCAGCTCGAGCTTTTTTGCCTTCCATTCATCAATATTTTTCTCTTTTAATTCATTTATTTTCCGTATATACTCCTGCTTTTGCTCCTCCTTCGCATAAATCTCCCTGATTTCCTGCACCTGCTTATAATAAAAATCAGCATCCTTTGAAAGAGACTCATAGCCCAATATTTCCGAAACCTTTTCCAGCTGGATATCCAAAGGCCCTTTTTCAGCCTGCACCTCCGATAAATCCTGTTCCAGCTGTCTAAGTCTCCTTTCAATTGCACTGCGCCCTATGTATGCATATTCCGTGTAATTACGGGGATTTATATGCTGAAGCTTATATCCCTGATAAAGTACACAATCAGGAGTAATTCCGCTTTTATTCTCCCTGAGCTCTTCAACAGTGCCGCACTTAATCACCGTACCCATGAGAAAATCAATATATGCTCTTGTATATTCTTCTGCTGTTTCCACTTCCCCGGCAAGAGAATTTTTCAGTACAGGCTTGATATCCCTTAATACTCCTTCGGTGTCAATAACCGCCGCCTTGCAGTATTTCTTGGGACTCAGCCCCTTATATATCTCCATCGCCTGCTTCGCATAATCCGGATGAACTATCAAAGCAAGCTTATTATTGCCCATATAGCCTTCTGCCGCATCCAGCCAGACTTCATCCCTTACCTCTATGATATCCGCCAGAATATCCACCCGTACAGGGCGTTCATAATACTTCTCAAGCTCTCTTGCTATATAATCCCGGGCTTCCAGCAGATATGAGGGATACGCCTTCTGGCCATTTTTCAAGGCGGCTGTCTGCTTTGTAAGCCCGGAAGCGGCTTTTTTCAGCTCATTTATTCTTGAAGCCAGCTCTTCCTTATCCTTTTCCAGCTCGGATCTTACTCCTGCTATGGCTGCTTTTATTTTTTCAATACGGCCACAGTCTGCCTGATATTCCTTAAAGCTCTCTATACCGTCATGCACCTCCGGCTCCAGAAGCCCAGCCGCAAGCCATACAGTTAATCCCTCGGCAGCCTTATCATATTCAGCCTTGTTTCTTTTTAGAAGCTCAAGCATTTGGTTCAGAGAATCAAGTTCCGCTTCCAGATGCTCATAACCGCTGTTCCTTATTGAGCTGACAACCTCGTCTCTCCTGTTTTGCAGCTCCTTCAGCATTTGTTCCAGAGCTCCTGCCGTTTTGCCTAAGTCCAGAATGTCCTCCTCATACCTTTTCCGCTGCAGCTGGATTCTGTCAAGCCTTGCTTCGATTGAATGCATATCAAGCTTGTCAATGTTATATTGATACTGGATGCTTTCCCTGCAATGCTTGTCATATACTTTGAACTGATTATGAATACCCGTTAGAGCCTCAATTTCATTTCTGGTGTCCTCAAGCTTTCTTCTCAGCCTGATATATTGAGCCACACTATCCTGCATATCCTCAATATGAATATCATTTTCGGTGCAGATATAGTTCTTCACAAAATCCTCCAGCTTCATATCCATTCTGAAGGGAATCGCTTTTTTGAACAACGCCGGAAAATGCTTCTGGTGCAGTCCTCCAAAATAATTGCTGTACAGCTCACTGCGGAATTTTTCATTTGTCCTGCTGAAATAATAATCCTCTTTTGAAAAATCAGCTTTTATGCCTTCCCTAAGTTCATTTATTGAAACAGCCCTGCCCCCGTCACGGTATAAATCAGGCAGAAGCTCTCCCAAATGACGGAAGAACATATGATTTACACTGTTTACCGATACATCAACATCAAAGGCAACTCCTATGCTTTGATATTTCAAGGTTTCAGAGTCCTGAAATTCCAGAACCACCGAAGAGGAAAAGTTTTTATTTCTGAGATAGCTTATATTATTATTTTCCTGAACCACCTTCATGCCCCTGAGATATTCTATCAGGGTACGGTCAGAATCTTCCTTTGCCGCCTTATTGAAAAATGAACGTCCATTGCTGTCTGCATACAGAATTATTTGGAGTGCATCTAAAACAGTGGATTTTCCGCTGCCTGAATGTCCCGTGAAAAAGTTTATTTCTTTGTTAAAGGTCAGCAGCTTTTCATTAATGTAGTGCCAATTGTTCAGACACATCTTCGTCAGTACTTGAAACCGGCTCATTATCCGAATCCTCCTCATCCTCCTGATACTCCTGTATGATGCTTTCCATTGACTGCCCGTCAAACAGCAGATTGACAGTAGGATATATTATAAACCTTGTATCTCCGTCCGGTTCTCCTATATCTTCAAGCATCTCAATAACCTGATATCTTTTAAGAGCCGCTATTGTTTTTCTCACCTCGGTAGGCGAAATAGACCTGCCGTTCCACAGGCGAAAAAGCTGTATCTTGCCATAAACCTCATTCAGTGTGGTATATACATATATTGAATTTGAAACCGCAGCCATCTGCTCATCAAAGATAAGCTTCAGAAGCAAAATAAATATTGTCGTCAGCCTGCTCAGCTTGTCACCCTGCAAGCTATGTGTACGTATAAACATAATGCTGAACTGCCTGTTTTCTATTATTTCGGTATCCGCTATCTTGAAATATTCCTTGAGAAAATCCAGATGCCTTTCACAGGTACGGTACAACTTATTGGGGATATACCGTTCCGTCCTTTTGTCATATTTTCTCTCCAATATATAGGTCTGACTTTGCAGAGCCTTCACAGCCTCTGTAAGCTCATTCCTATCCTCGTCTAAAAGCTCTCTGTAATATGGAAACATTTTACATCCTCTCTTTTTGAAAATTAAACCCCGCCTCTCGGCTCAATCTCATTAGTCTGAACCGGCATTATAATTTTTCTCAAATACTATATCGGGATATGTATACCTGCCATTTGCAATATTGCCTTTCGCCCCCGGGACAGTGCGAAAAGGGCTGCTCTTTCGTATGCTGTAATCATATGCGAGAATAAGCAGTTCAAATTCCTCATCATTCTTAACCGGCTGCTCCTTAGATGAATATACCCCATCTGTCATACGTCCCAGTATAAACTGCTCAATCTGTGTCTTGCTGTAACGGTTTTTATTCCTGTTGATACGGAGAATTTCCTCCTTTGAAAGCTCCCCTTCCGTTTTCTCCTCCGCTTCCACCGTTTCTTCAAACACCTTGTGCTTTCCCCGCTTTTTGTATAAAGAATCCGGTGAAATAATTGTATGGTCGTTTATTCTGACAGAAGCCGCAGCCTTATTTAAAAGCTCATTGTTTTTGTCCCCTGACATAAGATTGAGCAGCGCTATGACATTCCCCCGCATACTGTCATCATTGCTCAGCAAATACTCAAGCCTGCTTACTGTAGCCCTCACATACCTGCTGTGTTCAGTATCAATATGGGAAATTCTATTCTCCATGTTGATAATTCCCCGTTCAATCTCATAGATTATATCCATGAATTCACTCTCAATCTCCTCTTCCTTTATGCCTTCAGCCATCATTCTATGCTTGAGCGCATACAGTCTTCCCTCATCCTCCTGAATAGAACGAAGAAGCCTCTTTATATCGTTTTTGTATATATAAAAATTGTCACTGGTTTTTAAAAGACTGTATTTCTTGTTAACTATGGCTTCAACATAAACATCCAAATGCTCCTGCAAAAGCTCCTCATAATTATTTTTTTGCAGAAGAGATTCAAAAAAGCCGTCCATATTGTGAAGCATGTCCTGTAAAGCCCTGTTCAGCCTATTTGTATTTATCCTTGCTGTTTTCAGCAGCTCAATTCCGGCTTTATTATCATAGTAAAAGGAATAAATATTGGTATAGATATTCTGGATATAAATATCTGTTTCCTCTGAATCAGGATTGCTCAGCCTTCTGAAAACCTCAATAAAAGCAGATGCATAGTCAGGTATCACTATATTTGTTTTAAAGGAGCTGTAATCCTCTATCTTTTTCAGCCATGCAAAGCGCAGCAGCCTGTTTAAAATTTTAGCAGACATAGGCTCCAGATTATCTGCCTCCTGTTCCTCATCATCTGCGGTAATATCTATAATCCTGTCGGAAAAACGCTCTGCAATAAGCTGTATACAGGTTTCTCTTGTCAAAAAGTAATCATTGTACAAATATTCGTCGTATATTGCCATCAAAGCTTCCATATAGATATACCTGTTTTTAGAATAGAACAGATGCCAGAACTGCTGTGATATTTTTAAAATTTCCTTCATTTAAGCTCCTTGAAGAATTAATAATAATCATAATTATACCACTAATCAACTACTTTTTTAAGCTTCAAATATCCTGCTTATTTATATTCCTGCAAAAGTCCTGCCTTCATATCCCATAGCGGCTTTGACATATCAACGTAGTAGTTGTGCGGATTTTCGAACCTTTTAACCTCATCCCACAAGGTATCAATCTGTTCTCTGCAATATTCCCGGATATAGTTTAAATCAGGGCTTTCATATACACAGCAGCCTTTGTCAAATATTTGCATCAAAAGCCTTTGCACGCGAAAACCGGTTATTGTTTTTCTCTTCCAGGTATATTCAGGATCAAACAGCTCATAAGGCTTATTCTCATCAATAATTTCCTCGTTCCTTGTAAGGACATCGGCTATGGCTTTCCCCGTAACCTTGTCAAAAAATCTCCATACAGCCTTGAAGCCCGGATTTGTAATTTTTCCCACATTTTCACTGAGCTTTATCTTAGGAGTAACTTCGCCGTTTTCTTCAACGGCTGCCAGCTTGTACACCCCTCCGAATACAGGCTCTGATTTGGAGGTTATCAGCCTCTCGCCCACACCGAAAATATCCACCTTTGCACCCTGAATAAGAATATCTCTTATAATGAACTCATCAAGGGCATTTGACGCAACTATTCTGCAATCCTCAAAACCGGCTTCATCAAGCATTCTTCTGGCTTCCTTTGAAAGATATGCGATATCTCCCGAGTCAATTCTTATGCCCTTTGGCCTGAAGCCTCTCGGAAGCAGCTCCTCCCTGAAGGCCCTAATTGCATTCGGAACACCGGATTTAAGTACATTATAAGTATCAACCAGCAAGGTGCAGCCGTCAGGATATGTTCTGGCATATGCCTTAAAAGCCTCCAGCTCGCTTTGGAACATCTGCACCCAGCTGTGAGCCATTGTCCCCATAACCGGAACCCCGAATTTCTTATCTGAAATAGTACAGGCAGTTCCCACACAGCCTCCGATATATGCGGCTCTTGCCCCGTATATGGCTCCGTCATAGCCCTGAGCCCTCCTTGAGCCGAACTCCATTACGGCCCTTCCGTCTGCCGCCCTTACTATACGGTTTGCCTTAGTGGCAATGAGACTCTGATGATTTATTGTAAGCAGCACCATGGTTTCAACAAACTGCGCTTCAATGACAGGCCCTCTTACCGTAATAACCGGTTCATTGGGAAATATAGGTGTTCCTTCGGGCACAGCCCAGACATCACAGCTGAACCTGAAGCTTTTTAAGTATTCCATGAATTCCTCGCAGAACATATTTTTACTTCGTAAATATTCAATGTCCTCCTCATTGAAGCTGATATTCTTCAAGTAAAGTATTAATTGCTCAACCCCTGCCATTATTGCAAAGCCTCCGTCATCGGGCACCTTTCTGAAAAACATATCAAAGTAAGCGACCTTATTTTGCAGTCCCTCCTGTAAATACCCGTTTGCCATAGTTACCTCATAAAAATCCGTCAGCATTGTTAAGTTTATATTCTCCATATCCAAATCCTCCATTTATAATCAGCCTCTAGCCCTTAACCCCGCGAACTACCTCAATTCCGTTAATTATCATATTGTACAGTGCCGTTGCATTCATAAGCTCACCGTCATGCAGGCCAAAATCATAGGTATCGACCATGTCTATGGGAACTATGATTCTGGAAGCCTTATTTCTCATATTGAACCAGGCTTTCAAGGTAACTGCAAGCTGCTGAACGCATATATCTGTGCAGTCGCCTGTAATGATAAAGGTATCTGTATCCTGATTTTCCTTTAGCCATTTCTGAAAGCTTTCTTCAAGAAAGCCATTGGTTGAGTTCTTTAAAATAAGAATATAACCGCCTGTTTTCTTAATTTCGTCTACAATTTCACCTTCGCTGCTGCCTGCAATACAATGCTTAGGATATGCACCGAATTCCGGCGACTCCTCCGTGTGGCAATCGGCAAATGCCAGCTTCTTGATTTCCAGCCTGTCACAAAGCACCGACAGCCCTGCTATCCCGGGAATCAGCTCATAAACCCTGACGCTGCTCAAAGCTCCCTCTTTTGCAAAACCGTTTATCATATCTACAATCACTAAAGCCGTATTATTGCCTTTCAGCTCTTCCAATTTCAGCTCCGGAAGCTCTGCAAGCATATCAAATATTTTATCAAGAGCCCCTGTACTTCTGCTGAGGAAATCCTTTTTATCAATTGTTTTCACTCCAACCCCTCCAATCACTTTGTATCATTCCAATTTGCATTGAATTTAAACAGCTTTGACGGCCTGTGGCCCGCATCCTTTGTATACTCATTCGTTTCTGTTACCATATCCGCAATCTTTCTTCTGAAATTTGCTTTAAGCAGCTCTGTATCCAGTATAACCTCATAAACCTGCTGAAGCTCGGTCAGGGTAAATAATTCAGGCATCAGGTTGAAGGCTGTGTCAGTGTATTCTATCTTGCTCCTGAGCCTTTCAATTCCATACTCAATGATTTTTGCATGGTCAAAGGCAATCCCTTTTGATTCCAAAATTTCCCTTTCCGTTTTTGACACCTTGCCTTCAACAGCCTTCACAGTCTTTATTATTGCGGAAAGCCTGTCATCCTCATTCTGCAATTCTAATTTAAACAGCCTCGTAAGAATGTATCCCTTTTCCGTTACGGTTTTCTGTTCCTGAAACAATTTGTATGAAACCGTAAACCATTTTGCATCATCGGCATCATCATTTGCTTTTATATCAAGTGTCTTACTGTCAGCCAGCGATAAATATGATGCGCTTATTACACGCATACGAGGATCTCTTGCCACATCTCCCCATGTATAAAGCTGCTCCATATACAGATCATCAATACTTGTCTCCTCCTTCAGCTCTCGTGCCGCCGCTTCCTCCAGACTTTCATCAATTTGTGCGAAGCCGCCCGGAAGAGCCCACTGTCCCATATAAGGATGGTCTCCTCTTTTAATCAATAAGACCTTTAAAACCTTCTGAGGCAGCTTTCTGTAGCTTTCCTTCTCTTCATCCGAAACAGTAAAAATAATAATATCCGCCGTTACGGATGGCTTTTCATATTTATCCGCATTATATGCCGCTAAAAACTGTTCTTCCGTAAGTCCATTTTTATTTGTTATCTTTCCTTCGTTCACTATACCATCCTCCTGTATTGTATTATTATCCGGATAATGCCTTCCCTTCCTTCAGGCTTATCCACCGGCAGCGGGCTTTAATGCATATTTTTGAAGGATATTGCTTTGTTCTGCCAGCGTTATTGTTTAATTGTTATTATCATTTTGATAATATTACTTTAATACTATTATTTTAATTTGTCAAGAGTTTTTTATATAAAAAACTCTCCAGACGAATTATTATCGCTGAAGAGTTTTGATACATGCCTGTCAGGCTGCTGCTGTCAGAAGCCGCTGACCGCCCCGAGCAAATATTTTTTTAAAAGCGCAAAATCAAGCGCATCCACAGAACCGTTTTTGTCTGCATCTGCCGCCTTTAGTGCATCTCCGGTCAAAAGTCCCGCTCCCAGCAGATGCTTTTTCATTAAAGCAAAGTCCAGAGCATCAATGCTGCCGTCATTGTTTACATCGCCATATTTGACAGCTGCAGCCGAATACGGCTTGATAATGACAATATAGTTTACAACACCGCTTGAAGCTCCGTTTGTTCCAAGGCTTACAACAGAATTTGCCGTAAAATCCTTTTTATAAATATTAAAGATAATCGAAGCATCATTTGTCAGTGTTTCCCCTGTTTTCGACCAGCTGCTCAGCCATGCAGGTATTTCTGTAAGCCTTGTATCAGCAGCTATATAAACTGTTATAGCTGCTTTGGCGGTAAAAGCTGCCTGCTCGGCTGCATAGGTCTTTGAATCGCATGCGGTTTTTATCCATTCGGCTCCGATGAGGCTGTCCGGAATCCTGCCGAACTTAACCGTCCTGTCTCCAAATACAAAATCTCCAGCCTGTAAATTTGATTGAATTGACCAATCAGAAGCGTTTGCCGAATCCTTTACGGATAATGCCCCAATATATAGCCCGTCAGCCGCCGGCTGCTCTATTATGCCTGTTTCAACAGGATTCCAGCCATCCGCCCCTGCAAGGAATTTTTCCATTGTATATTCTGATGCTTTAGAGGAAGGCAGCTGTTTTCTTGATGCATTTGAACCCGCACCTGTGTCGAGGTATTCCCACATTTCATAATTTTCAGGATTATTGCCCGACATGCTTGTCCATCCCGCCGCAGCTATATGATTTCCTAATTCACACTCTCGAAATAAAACCTTCGGCGTTATGCTGTCTGTACTTGAGCTTGGTATCCACGGTCTTCCCAAGGAAATAGTCTTTGAAGTACAGCTGCTGGTAAGCCTGCATTTATAGAACAAATATCCTTTTTGATTTGCAGGAGTGCTCGGAGCTGTAACACAGCCGCCGCTTCTGTTCAAGGAAAAGATTTCACAGTTATTAAATACGGCAGTTGCTCCGCCAAATATAAAATCCACATCACCTTCAATATAGCAATCGCAGTAATACTGTCTGCCGCCGTTTCCTCCCGCATACAGCGTATCCTGATTTCCCTTGAAGGAACAATTTTCAAACACCGCCTTATCAGCCTTGGCAAGAACTGCAACTGCTTGGCTGCTGCCATTTACCGCCTCATCATAGGAATTTTCGAAGGTAATGTTCTCTGCGCGGAAGCCGTCACCGGATATTGTGACGCTGGCGCTTCCCGATGTACCCAAGGCAGCACCCGCAGATGTTACAGTACCTGCGGAATCACCGTAGGTTAAAATTGTACCTGTTCTGCTTTGACCGACAAGGGAAATATTCTTCTTGGAGGAAGCTATATTTATTTTTTCCTTGTATGTACCGTCTTTTATATATATTGAAGTTATAGTTCCGCTGTTTGAAGGCACCTTATTTATAGCTGCCTGAACAGTAGTAAAATCACCGCTTCCATCCCTTGCAACAACCATGTCATAGTCTGTCTGAACCGGAAGCTGTATCGGAGCCTCAGATACAAGCTTTGCAGGCCAGCTGCCGTACCATGCGTACCCAGTTCTCCTCTCCTGACTGATTTCTGACATCTGATAATGGACAGAGCCGTCTCTGTCAACAAACATCGGCCTGTTTGTACCAATTTCATAGAAACGTGCCCAAACAGGAGCAGCAGCCGGATCACTGACCACAACTCTGTCGTCTCCCGTATCAACAACCTTTATACCCTTAAGCTGCACCTTTGCCATCCATGCAACAGCCGAATCAATCGCATATGCTATCTCGGCACTTGGATTTTTTATTGCTTTCAGGTAATTAACTATCCCAACACTCTCACTTGAACATACTGACGGTAATTCATAGGCTCTTGCACCTGCAGGCTGCAGGGTGTATTCATCGTGCTGCTGGCACCATGCTGTTTCAGCACCGTTTACGACAATCTGGGTGTCAAGGAAGCATTGAATTCCTTTCTGAACAGCAGCAGCGGCCTTTGAGGCTCTCGCCGAATCAATAAAGCTGAAATCCCCGGTTTTATTTGAAACACTTGTCAATATATTCATGACATGAACCATGGCATTGTCATTATAGGTTATATGCGCATGATAAGTCCCCGGTTCTCCGAATACCTGCGGCCAGCCTCCGTTTGCGTACTGACCGTTTAAAAGGAGGTCTATGCCCCTCTGACATGCAGTCAGATATTTTAAATCGCCGGTCCTTCTGTAAGTCTTGGCCAGAACCACAAGCTGAGATGTGGTCGAATCATTATCAATTGTCGATTTTCCCCATGACCCGCTTGTAGCTTCAGTCATGTCCTTCCTCCAGCCTCCGTCAGAAAGCTGGTACCGGATAATGCTGTCTGCAAGTGCAATCCCGTCCGCACCTCCAAACCAGTCATCGGAATTTTTAAATACACTGTTCCAATCCGGTGAAGAAGCCAATACTGCTTTTGGTAATAATACTGCCGAGGAAAAAATTAAAACCAGAACTAATGTCCTCAATGCCTTTAAAAATTCTGCCCTGCTGCCTTTAATCATATCCCGTTCCCTCCTGTTTTTTTGTACCTGCTGTTTTATTTTATATAAACCCTTTGAAAGCTTATACCCAGAACAGAATAATTATTATTGAAATAAGCTATATGAAAATTTTACCATTATTATCCTTTTCAGGCAATATAACCTGCATATCCTTTTCTAACGTACATGAAAAGCTCAGTCCCAAAAGTCCCTGTCCGGTATAATACAGCATCCAATTTACCGCTTGCAGGCTTGATGCCGCATTGGGATAAAAAAATAAGAACAGCAGAACCCAATCAGAAATAAAAAACAGTACACTTCCGCTTACCATTAATGAAACAGCCTTCTTGCTGTCAGAATAATATTTCAGCATTGACACGGCTTTGCTTACCATAAAGCTTATAATAGCGGAATAAAAGACAACCAGCAGCTTTAAGCCGTTAAACTCAAAATTACCGAATACAACAATAAAACATGTGGGAATAAAAAAGCCTGAAAAAATTAATATATCCTTTAGGGAAAAGCCTGTCATACTGCAGTATCCAAGGCTGTACATGATATGAGCTATACTGAAGCTGGCCACACCGGCGACAAAGAAGATTCCGTTATTTTTGTCAAAAGCCAAAAACATATCCCCTCCTGAAGAGAATATCAGCCCGGCAAGCATTAATGCAAAGAATTTGGTATTTGATGGATTTCTTTTATAGCTGCACCTTGCAACAGCTATAAACAGAATACTTGACAAGCACTTAAAAATGATAGTTGCCGGCATAATCCCAATCCCGTTTACAATAATCAAAACATTTGTTGAAATAAGCATTAAAATAAATAATATTATATACATTTTGAATCTTTTCCTCATTTCAATTATAATTTTTTGCCATATTTTGTATATTTTTATTGTAATTTCTGTAATATTATACTATAATAATATTATTATAACAATACTTGACAGCTTTTGCTAAGCATTATAATAAATTTGAGTATTGAGCATATCTTTTTATGTATTAAATGCACAGCAGCCTAATTTCTTTTGCCGGAGGTTGTAATAATTTTGGATACATATATTTTCAAACAAAAGAGCGACATAAATCATCAATCAAACCTCCACGCCGGCTTCAGGCACAAAAACCCCGTAAAAAAGCCATGGAAAGCCTCAAATATGCCGGAAGGTATGGCTTACAGCACTTCCTCCTGCCTTCAAACCGGCCTTTTATATGTAACGGACAGCATTAGCTTGCGTTATCCTGTTTTACTTGTACATGGGGCGGGCTTTGAGGATACTTACTGCAAGGAGGACAAGCCAGCCAGCTGGGGAAGCATACCAAGGCATCTGAAAAGCAAGGGAATCAGAGTTTTTTTCGGAAATACAAAGGCATGGGCTCCAATAGAAGAAAATGCTCAAATTTTAAAAAATAACATCATTTTTTACAGAGAAAATTTTATTTTCGACAAAATCAACATTATAGCCCATTCCATGGGCGGCCTTGAAAGCAGATATATGATAAGCAAGCTGGGTATGTCAGATTATGTGGCTTCTCTCACAACAATATCAACACCCCATCACGGTCTTAAAACTATTGAAGCCCTTCATGATACTATATTATATAAAAAAATCATAGAAATTCTGGCAACAAGATATTTTGGTTCATATGAGAATTTTCTTAAAATGAGCCTCAATTTAAAATGTTCCTCCTGCCGCTCATTTAATAAGGAAATCGCTGATATCCCTGCCGTCTATTATCAAAGCTACGGAGCGGACATGAAATCTGTACTGCATGATCCCTTTTTAAGTGTATCCTATAAGATTATTAATTATTATGACGGCTGCAATGACGGACTTGTTCCTGTCAGCTCCGCCGTATGGGGAAATTATAAGGGAACCTTTCAATCCATAAAATCAAAAGGCCTTTCACACAGAGATCTTATTGATGTTCATAACTCAGATACACGCCATGATATAATAGAAAATTATTTTGAAATAGTCAGAAATCTTCAAAATTTGGGATTTTAGTTGTTAATTTATTGTATTTATGCAAATTATGTTATATTATATTATTAGAAAATATTTGAAAACAAGTACCTCTCATTTCTAACTTAATTTTTATTAGCTTGTTTTTGGCAAAATAATAATTTATGGAGGTGACTGTAATCTACATATAATTTAGCTGGCTTGCAATAGAATTATTAATGTGTCTCAAATAAAAATGTCATTGACTTATTTTCTTACCAAGGTCAATTACTATCAGCTAAAAACCCGATTACACCGGCCGATAGTTTGGTTTTGAGGCTGAAGCCCCCTAAGGTCAAAACAAATTCGAACCCAAACTGCGTTCAAAATTAGCCTAAGAGCTTAATTCACCTAAAAAGACGATATAAATATCGTCACGAAGGCTTGAACCGTAATTGACTTTATTTAAATATACCAATCAGTCTCATATGAATTTCACAAAAAACAAATGCCATTTTTATATTTTAATTTTTTGGAGGAGAAGAGAATGAAAAAGAAAATGAAAAAGTTTATTGGCTTATCTCTTGCAGTTGTAACAGCTTTTTCTATGCCGCTTACATCAAGTACGGCTATATATGCCGAAACTTCTGCTGTTCAGGCTGACCCTAACGATGACTGGCTGCATGTGGAGGGTACAAACATCGTTGATAAATACGGAAACAAGGTTTGGCTGACAGGAGCCAACTGGTTCGGTTTTAACTGCCGGGAGAGAATGCTGCTGGATTCCTATCACAGTAATATAGTAGCAGAT
Organism: Ruminiclostridium sufflavum DSM 19573; assembly: GCF_003208175.1. Classification (GTDB taxonomy): domain Bacteria; phylum Bacillota; class Clostridia; order Acetivibrionales; family DSM-1351; genus Ruminiclostridium; species Ruminiclostridium sufflavum. Next base: position 71,105 of record NZ_QKMR01000001.1, read on the forward strand.
ATACAGATAGTGGCGGATAAGGGTATAAACGTAGTCAGAATGCCTATTGCCACAGACCTATTATACTCATGGAGCAAGGGACAGTATCCCGAATCGACAGATACAAGCTACAATAATGCAGACTTAGCCGGATTAAACAGCTTTGAGCTGTTCAATTTCATGCTGGAAAACTTTAAAAAAGTAGGAATCAAGGTCATACTGGATGTACACAGCGCCGAAACAGATAATCAGGGACATTCATACCCTCTCTGGTTCAAAGGCGCCGTCACAGAAAAGGTATTCAAGGATGCCTGGGTTTGGGCAGCCAACTATTACAAAAATGATGATACAATTATAGGCTTTGACCTTAAAAATGAGCCTCATACAAATACGGGAGATGTCAAAATAATGTCTGAAAGTGCTATCTGGGATGACTCCGACAAGGCGACCAACTGGAAAAGAGTGGCTCAGGAGACTGCGCTTGCAATAATGGCCGTACATCCCAATGCACTGATTTTTGTCGAAGGTGTTGAAATATACCCAAAAGACGGCTTATGGAATGACGAAACTACGAACACCAGCGCATGGACAGGAAATGACGAGTACTACGGCAACTGGTGGGGCGGAAATCTCAGAGGTGTAAAGGATCATCCCATCAATTTAGGAAAATATCAGAGCCAGCTGGTTTATTCACCGCATGACTATGGTCCGTTGGTATTTGAACAATCCTGGTTCAGAGGAGACTTCGTTACGGCAGATGATAAAACAGCCAAAAATATTTTATATACTCAATGCTGGCGAGACAACTGGGCATATATCATGGAAGACGGAATATCTCCCTTGCTGGTCGGTGAATGGGGCGGGCTGACAGAAGGCGGAGACAAGCTTCTGGATGTTAACCTTAAATATCTGAGAGCTATGAGAAATTATATTTCAGAGAACAAATACAAGCTTCATCACACCTTATGGTGTATAAATATTGATTCCGCAGATACCGGCGGATTGTTCACACGCGGCGAAGGAACACCTTTTGAGGGCGGAAGAGACCTGAAATGGAATGACAATAAGTATGACAATTATTTATTGCCGGTTCTTTGGAAGAATGCCGACGGCAAGTTCCAAGGCCTGGATCATAAAATACCCTTGGGTAAAAACGGAGTAGTATTGGGCGGAAACTCAATTGATGATGTCAAATACGGCGATGTAAACAGTGACGGAGATATAAACGCATTGGATATCGCAGCTCTGAAAATGTTTTTATTGGGTGTCAGCCAAAATATTGATACAAAAGCAGCTGATTTGAACATAGATAACTCAATAGATGCATTGGATTTTGCAAATCTGAAGAAATACCTTCTGGGTTCCATATCAACCCTTCCGGTAAAGTAGCAGTATCCGGCACAGCACATAAGGACAAAGTCAATTACTATCGGCCAAAGCCGATAGTAATTGACTTTAGCTGCAAAAAAGCTTTGTACTTATTTTTTAAATTCTATATACCAACAAAATTTATTCAATTTGCTTTCAGGCAATCCTGCCTTTGGCCCTTTCGGGCTGACAGCCTGTTTTTTAATTCAAAGCTTGACTGTACCCTTGTGTCAGTTTCCTGAACGATAAAAGCAATGCTTTTCCATGGGTCAGGCAACTTAATTATACTTTTTAAGCACTTTTCTCCAATAAATCAGCCTAGCTGCTGATAGCAATTGACTTTATTCATAAAATTTATTCAAATGATAGCAACAAATGACAAATATATCGATTGTATCCTGTGGCAAAATGTCATAAAATATAAATAGGTATATCTATTTTATTACATTTTTGGGGAGTATGATAAAATAGATACCACATTTTTCGAAAAGGGGGGAGATTTTTTGTACAAGAAAACAGCTAAAAAAGTTTTCTTAACATTGACATTAGGATTATTGGCAGCATTACTGCCCCTAATGTCATCCACTAATGCAGCAGTCACTCAGACGGAGGACGGCGTCAAGTACGAATTTGAAGATGGTATTCAGGACGGCGCCAAAATCTACACAGACTATAAGGGAGAAACCGACGACGGCACGGCCTTCGACCTTAGCGGTGCTACCTGCAGCTTTATTGGGCAAAAGGGTACAAGTACATCTGTTAATGTTCAAATTGACAAGGCAGGTCTTTATGAGCTGGTTGTCCGCTATGCCGAGCCATTCGACCCGAATAAAAAGGTGCAGTATCTCAATGTAAATGCTGTAAACCAGGGAGAAGTGAGCTTTGCATACTCTCTTGGCTGGAAAGAAATTTCAGCCGGCATCGTTAAGCTTGACAAGGGTACAAACAATATCGAATTTGACAGCTATTGGGGATATACCTTCTTCGATTATTTAATTGTCAAGCCTGCCGATGAAAGTCTTACAAACCTTAAGGTTGATAAGACTCTGGTCAATCCGAATGCTACAAAAGAGGCAAAATCGCTAATGAGCTATCTCGTTGATGTTTACGGGAAGCACATAATTTCAGGCCAGCAGGAGCTTTGCGGCTCTCACAATTATGAAGGCTCTGAAGCCGAATTTACTTACATAAAGGAAAAAACCGGCAAAATGCCTGCATTAAGAGGTTTCGACTTTATGAATTACAGAGGAAACGGATTGCTCTGGGATGATTACTGTGCTGAACGTGTTATAGAATGGTATAAAGAGAAAAACGGAATCCCGACAGTTTGCTGGCACTGGTTTTCACCTGCAAATATCGGCAAAAAGGCCGACAACAGTTTTTATACTGAAAGCACTACCTTCAGCATATCAAAAGCTTTAACTCCGGGTACTGCGGAAAATACCGCATTGCTTAATGATATAGAGTTCATGGCAGGGAAATTCAAGCAGCTTCAGAATGCAGGAGTTCCTGTACTGTTCAGGCCTCTTCATGAGGCGGAGGGTGCTTGGTTCTGGTGGGGTGCCGAAGGCCCCGAGCCTTGCGTAAAGCTTTATAGACTTCTATATGAAAAGTTCACGAATGAATACAAGCTGAATAATATCATCTGGGTATGGACTTCCTATGCATACGATACCTCTTCAAAATGGTATCCCGGTGATGATGTTGTTGACATTGTAGGCTATGATAAATACAATGCTATGGACGGCAAGCCTAACGGAAGTGCGATAGCTTCCACCTTCTACAGTCTTGTCAAGCTTACGGACGGTAATAAGCTTGTTACAATGAGTGAAAATGATTCAATTCCCCAAGTCTCAAATCTTACAAATGAACTAGCCGGCTGGCTTTATTTCTGTCCATGGTACGGCTGGTACCTGACAGGAGAGCAGAACAATCCTGTTGACTGGCTTACCGAAATATACAAAAGCGATTATTGCATAACTCTTGATGAGCTTCCGGATCTCAAGTCCTATCCATATGCTGAATCAACTATTATGTATGGTGACTTGAATGGTGATAAAAGTATTGATTCCATAGACTTTGCATTAATGAAAAGCTATCTTCTCGGAAGTATAAAAGAATTCAGCGTTTCAAGCAAGGCAGCAGACTTAAATGCCGATGACTCAATAGATTCTCTGGACTTCTCATATCTTAAGAGATATTTGCTTGGTGATATATCCAAATTCCCTGCGGGCTGAAAACTGCTTGCCGACAAATGCAATCGGCTAAAGAGGCATATCTAATTATAACTATGAAGAAGGAGAAAAAAAATGAAAACAGGAAAAATCCTTTCGAAGATAACTAAGGCTTCGATTATAAGCGCTGTCACCCTCGGAATGTTAGTTAGTCCTGTAAGCAGTATAAACGTTAATGCCGCAACTCTGGAATATAACTATGCCAAAGCATTGCAGCTTTCTCAGTTTTTCTATGACGCCAACATGTGCGGTACCGGTGTCGATGAAAGCAACCTTTATGAATGGAGAACAGATTGTCACACATATGATGCCAAGCTGAAGCTGGACAGTACAAACACAAATATGTCAGCCAGCTTTATCAGCTCTAACAAAAGTGTGCTTGATCCAGATGGAGATGGTACTGTAGATGTTTCAGGCGGTTTCCATGATGCAGGTGACCATGTAAAATTCGGAATGCCTGAAGCATATTCCGGCTCTACATTAGGATGGGGCTTTTATGAATTTAAAGACCAGTACGTTGCTACAGGTCAGGATAAGCATGCAAAAACTATTTTAAAATACTTTAATGATTACTTTATGAAGTGTACATATCTTGACAGCTCAGGCAAGGCAATAGCCTTCTGCTATCAGGTAGGCGACGGAGATATTGACCATGCTTACTGGCAGGCTCCTGAAGTTGATACCATGTTCAGAAGAGGCTGGTTCGCTACCGATGCCCTGCCTTCAACCGACTGCGTATCAGCTGCCGCAGCCTCACTGGCAGTTAACTACATGAACTTCAAGGATGAAGATCCGGCATATGCGGCTAAGAACCTTAAATATGCAAAAGCTCTATTTGAATTTGCAGAAAGATGCTCAAACAAGGCTGTTAATAATGATGGTCCTAAAGGCTATTACGGTTCTTCAAAATGGCAGGACGACTACTGCTGGGCTGCATGCTGGCTTTATTTATCCACAGAGGATGAGCATTATTTATCAGAGGTATTTAAGTATTTTGATTATTATGCACCCTCCTGCTGGACACATTGCTGGAATGATGTCTGGGCAGGTACTGCCTGCATTTTAGGTGAAATAGATGATTTATATGATAAAGACTCTCAGGCCTTTGAAGATCAATATAAAAAGGCTTCCGGAAAGAGCCAGTATGAAACAATAGATTTCTGGAGTCAGGCAGCAAAGCTGGTTGATAACTGGATGAACAGCTCAACGGTTACAAAAACAGCCGGCGGCTATGCATTCCTTAACAAGTGGGGTTCTGCAAGATACAATACCGCTACTCAGCTTGTAGCTTGTGTCTATGACAAGCATCATGGAGATAAGGCTTCCAAATACAGTGAGTGGGCAAAATCCCAAATGAATTATCTTTTAGGCAATAATCCTTTAAATCGCTGCTATATCGTAGGATACAATTCAGTCTCCGCAAAATATCCTCATCACAGGGCAGCCTCCGGTTTCTCAAGATGCGAAGAAACAGGCCCTCAGAAATATGTCCTCTATGGCGCACTTGTAGGCGGTCCTGACGGAAGTGACCAGCATATAGACAGTACAGCAGACTATGTCTATAACGAGGTAACCATTGATTATAATGCCGCATTTGTAGGAGCATGCGCAGGCATCTACAGATACTTCGGTGATTCTTCAATGAAGGTTGTGACAAACCTTCCTGTAAAGGCCAGCTATTATGAAACCACCCCGCAAGTGCAAACAGGCGACTTAAATGCCGACGGAAGTATAGATGCCTTGGATCTGGCACTTATGAAAATGCATCTGCTGGGTTCTAAAATTCTTACGGGCGATGCATATAAAGCTGCCGACATGAATTCCGACGGCTCTGTGGATGCAATAGATTTCGCAAAGCTGAAAATGTATATGTTATCAAAATAACATGCACATTTATCCGCAGCACTAAAGAAACAGCATAAAAATGCTTCCCGGTCGCGGTGCCGCTTGTCCCGGCTCTTGCCGGAGCTTATTTGCCGTTCAGGGCTTTAAGCTCTGACAAGAACCTATGGCGGCACCGGACAATGTATAAATAAGTATTTATTATATTTTAAGAAAGGATGGAAGGCTATGAAAATGAGAAAAATCTTATCGAAGATTACAAAAGCTTCGATCATGAGTGCTGTTATTCTCAGTATGCTGGCTGCCCCTGCCGGTGCTATCGAGGTCAGTGCCGCAGACCTGGAATTTAACTATGCAAAAGCATTACAGTACTCACAGTATTTCTATGATGCAAATATGTGCGGTACAGGTGTTAATGAGAACAATCAGTACGTTTGGAGAAAGGATTGCCATACCTACGATGCAAAGCTAAAGCTGGACAGTACTAATACAAATATGACAGCGAGCTTCATTACAGCAAATAAGGCTGTTCTTGATCCTGACGGAGACGGCACAATAGACGTTTCAGGCGGATTCCATGATGCCGGTGACCACGTAAAGTTCGGTATGCCTGAAGCATATTCCGGTTCTACACTGGGATGGGGCTTCTATGAATTCAGAGAGCAATATGAAGCTACCCGGCAGGATGCCCATGCAAAAACAATTTTAAGATATTTTAATGATTATTTTATGAAGTGCACTTATCTGGATGAATCCGGCAAGGCTATCGCTTTCTGCTATCAGGTAGGCGACGGTGATGTTGACCATGCTTACTGGCAGGCTCCTGAAATTGACAAGATGTTCAGAAGAGGCTGGTTTGCAACAGATGCAATGCCTTCAACCGACTGTGTAGCGGCAGCGGCAGCTTCACTTGCAGTTAATTATATGAACTTCAAGGATGAGGACCCTGAGTATGCCGCACAAAATCTAAAATATGCAAAGGCCTTATTCGAATTTGCAGAAAGATGCCCGACCAAGGAATGCAATGCAGACGGCCCAAAGGGCTACTATACCTCCTCCAAATGGCAGGATGATTACTGCTGGGCTGCATCATGGCTTTATTTAGCTACACAGGAGGATCATTATATAGACGAAGCCTTCAAGTACTACGATTATTATGCACCTTCCTGCTGGACACACTGCTGGAACGATGTCTGGGCAGGTACAGCTTGTATTCTGGGTGAAATAAATGATTTGTATGATAAAGACAGTCAGGCATTTGAGGACAGATACAGAAAAGCTACCAACAAGAGCCCTTATGAAGAGATAGATTTCTGGAGCCAGATTGCAAAAACTATCGACAATTGGATGACCGGCAAAACCCCTCAAATAACACCAGCGGGGTATTCCTTCCTCAACCAATGGGGCTCCGCAAGATATAATACTGCTACTCAGCTGCTGGCTCTGGTTTATGACAAGCATCATGGAGATACGGCTTCAAAATACGGTGAGTGGGCAAGGTCCCAGATGGAATACCTGATGGGTGACAACCCTATGAATCGTTGTTATATCGTCGGATACAGTGATATTTCAGCTAAATATCCTCATCACAGAGCTTCCTCCGGCCTTTCAAAATGCGAGGATACCGATCCTCAGAGATACGTTTTGTACGGTGCTTTAGTAGGAGGGCCTGATGCAAAAGATTATCATGTAGATGTCACCTCCGATTACATATACAACGAGGTAACCATAGACTACAACGCTGCATTTGTAGGAGCATGCGCCGGCCTTTACCGCTACTTTGCCGATCCTTCAATGCAAATCACACCTGACTTCCCGCCACTTCCGGGAGGAGGAGACAATCCTGACCAGCCTCTTACTCCTGAATACTGGGTTGAAGGCTTCTGTAAGGATATTGTACAGGATGACGGACCAAAAGCTACCGAAATAACTATTTATGTAAAATCCAAGAATGTAAGCGAGCCTGCCGAAAAGGTCTCTGTAAGATATTATTTCGATGCCACCGGAATGTCCTCTCTCGATCCTAATAATATTGAGTTAAGAGAGCTGTATGACCAGGCATATGTGGAGGGCGGAGAAGGTGTTGACGGAGTTCTTACCGGCCCTGTCAAGTACAGCAGCTCAAAGCTTGGCGACAATAAAATTTATTACATCGAAGTAACCTGGAATGGATACCCTATAGCAGGTTCCAACAAGAAATATCAGGTTGCACTCGGTACCTATGCTTGGCAAAACTCCTGGAATCCTGATGACGACTGGAGTCACCAGGGTCTTAACACCACTGACGACAACTGGACGGGAGTTCCTATGAGAGCAGATAATATCTGCGTTTATAATGACGGAGTTCTCATAGGCGGTATAGAGCCTGATGGAACCAAGCCTGAAACTGTAACTGTCCCTGAAATAATAAAAGGTGATTTGAACGATGACAAGGAAGTAAATGCCTTGGATTATGCAGCTCTGAAAATGCACCTTTTGGGTTCCAAGCTTCTCACCGGTGATGCCTTTAAAGCTGCCGATATGAACGGTGACAATTCTGTGGATGCAATAGATTTCGCCCTGCTGAAAAAGCAATTATTGGGCATGTAAAAAGAAGGGAAACGCCCGTCTATTTGACGGGTGTTTCCCTTCTTTTGCATTTTATTATACAGCTGTCTAATACAAGCCTACCTCGGCTGTAAGGCTTAATATTCAGCGATACAGGCAACTTACCAAATCCTCCAAAGCATTCTTTTCATATTCGATTAATGTACTGAAAAGATCAAAATACTTATTCAAAAGCTCCTTTTTATTTTTGATATTGTACTTAATACATAGGGATAATAATATCTTATACTTGAAAGCCAGATACTCATATTTTTTCTCAAAGCTGTCATCAGTCAGATATCCCTTGTCAAACAAGAAATTCAGCCTTCTTCTCATTAATTCCTTATGGTCTATCAGTATGTATATTTGTCTCAGATTAAAATAGAACTTGTCCTCATACTTTTGAATCAGAATCTTTTGATTTTCCAATACCATATTGTGGACACTAAATCCAAACTTACTGAATATAACCTCTTCACTTTCATTTAACATAGATATGGAATTCAGATAATTTTTCAGGCTTCTTTTTACCTGTCCATAGTTAAGCATATACTGCTCCTCTGGAATAATTATGTCCTGAACATAGTGCATGCTGAAATAGTACGGATCATCATTTTCATTTTTCCAGTAGCCGTCAAGCAACTGTGAGTAAGAGCATGTAAAATATTCATAATTTCCGTTATCTCCGTTATCCGCGCAAAGAAATTCCTCTTTCTCATCGTCATATCCGTATACCAGCATTTCGTGGGTAAGATGCCCTCTTTCAAACCACATCTTATGGAAGGGTATATAATATCTGTCTATATATATAAAGCAGTAAGCACCGTTATCTATTTTATCCTTGATAATGTCTGCCAAAAACTGCTTCCCCCTCTCCTCCAGCTCTGATTTCATCAACACATAATGATTAAAAAAAGGGCATCCGTCTAATAGACTTCTGTATCTGTCAAAAAAAACCAGGTCATTCTCCAATATAAACTTTAACTGAATAAAATTATTGTAGACCCAAGGCATTATCTTTTCACTGTCAGGTAAAATTGAAAAAATACCTCCGTAAAAAGAATATCCACTCAGCAGCGGACTTCTGTTGATAAACAGTTCTCTTTTCATAACCTATTCCCTCCTGTTATAATTTGTATTTGCAGCCAACAAATCGAAAAATAGTTTTTAAAGACGTGATGCCAACATTTTTTGATAACCTATTTTAACCAATAAAATTACAGCTTTATACATATTTTCTTTTAATTTATATTCAAAAAATACAATATCATACATAGTTTTTACAGTCAATATGTGTTAAAAATATAGTCTGTCACCACATGCACTTAGCCATTTTAAGCCCTTCAAACCGGTTAAATATATCTATACTTTCATTTTTATTCCTTTTGATATATTATTAGTAATATAAAAAGAAAAACATCATACCTTTGCAAAGCAAAGGTTCTTCACAGTTACTTTACAATATTTTTGTGCCGAAAACCCGGCGTGGAGGTTAATATGATAAGTAAGGATGATAGCACACGATGAATAAAGAATACAGAATTATGCAAATCGACCCATATTTACGGCCTTTTGCCAACGACATTGAACTGCGTATGAATCGCTACAAGGAAGTCAGATATATGCTGGCCGGAGACAGAAATTCTCTCTCGTCCTTTGCTAACGGGCATCTTTATTATGGTTTTCACCCTGCCGAAGATGGCTGGGTATATAGAGAATGGGCTCCAAATGCACAGAATATCTCTCTGGTTGGAGATTTTAACGATTGGGACGAAACCAGACACAGGATGAAAAAACTGCCTGACGGCAACTGGGAGCTGTTTGTAAAGGGAGAGCTTCCTCACGGTTCAAGAGTACGAGTGAAACTGAAAGCCAATAACACAGCATTTGATCGCATACCTCTTTATTGCAGACGAATAGTACAAGACACCCATTCTAAAAACTTTGACGGAATGATATGGTATCCGTCAGTAAGCTTCGAATGGCATGATGCAGGCTTCAGGCCTCACAAGCCTCTGTACATATACGAATGCCATATAGGTATGTCCGGCGAAAAAGAAGGTGTGTCTACGTTTTCAGAATTTGCCGAAAACGTATTGCCACGTATAAAAAAACTGGGCTATACCGCAATACAGGTTATGGCAATTATGGAGCACCCCTATTACGGCTCTTTTGGATATCAGGTTTCAAACTTTTTTGCAGTTTCCTCACGCTTCGGAACACCCGAGGCTTTCAAGTCTCTTGTGGATACGGCTCACAGTATGGGAATAGCTGTTATTATGGATTTAGTACATTCCCACACTGTAAGAAATACTGTTGAAGGGTTATCTGAGTTTGACGGAACCGATTATCAATTTTGCCATCATGGAGGTAAGGGCGATCACCCCGATTGGAATACCCGTCTGTTTAATTACGGAAAATTTGAGGTTCAGCATTTTTTACTGTCAAATATTAAATATTGGCTGGAAGAATATCATTTAGACGGCTTCCGCTTTGACGGCGTAACCTCAATGCTTTATCACCATCATGGCAGAGGAACAGCTTTTGACAAATATGAAAAATACTTTTCTATGGACACCGACCTTGAAGCAATCACATATCTTCAGCTGGCAGCAGAAACAGCAAAAGAGGTTAATCCCGATTGTATACTTATTGCGGAGGATATGAGCGGAATGCCCGGAATGTGCCTTCCTGTAGCTGATGGAGGCATAGGCTTTGATTACAGACTTGGCATGGGGCTGCCTGATTTATTGATAAAAATGATGAAAATGCGTGATGACTGCTGGAACATGGGGACTTTATGGTATGAGCTGACAACAAGACGTCCAAAGGAAAAAGTAATTGCCTATACAGAGTCGCACGATCAGGCTCTGGTAGGTGACAAAACCCTTATTTTCTGGCTGGCGGACAAGGAAATGTACTTTCATATGGATAAAGCATCAAATAGCGAAGAAATAAACAGGGCTATTGCCTTACACAAAATGCTGCGCTTTGTTACCTGCACTATAGGCGGCGATGGTTATCTGAACTTTATGGGCAATGAATTCGGCCATCCTGAATGGATTGACTTTCCCCGTGAGGGCAACGGGTGGAGTTATAAATACGCAAGACGTCAGTGGAGCCTTGTAGATAACACCTTTCTGAAATATGAGTATCTCAATAATTTTGATGCTGCAATGCTTGGCTTTTTAGCGGATAATCTCATATACGACAAACCGGTTCAGCTGCTATATGTTAATGAATCCGGCAAGATTCTGGCATTTACCAAGGGTGATTATACCTTTATATTCAATTTTCACTCTCAGAGCAGCTTTATCCATAAGCTGGAGGATACCTCACAGTTTGAGATTGTATTCCACAGTGCATGGAAATGCTTTGGAGGTTTTGTGGATGAAGCCCTTAACGAAGGACTTCTGCGTTCAGACGGCGTTGTAGCAGACCGGAGAACAGCTGTTGTCATTAAATATAACAACCCTGAATAAGCACAAAATTTGATAAGCCAATTAAGGAAAACTCCTTAATTGGCTTATTATATTAAAAACAACGTCTATTTGTTTAAGCTGTCACATCTTATTAATTATTTACGAGGAAGCTCTGTTACGACTCCAAGCAGGTATTGCTTCATAATTGCGAAGTCAACAGCGTCCACCGTATTGTCAACGTTGAGATCCAAGACTTCATTGTATGTATGCTGAGAATCCAGCAGATACATCTTGAACCCTGCAAAATCTATCGCATCGACATTCCCGTCTTTATTATAGTCACCGTATACAATTTCATTTCCTGTCTGTCCGCCGTCGCCTACATATTTTACCATACCGTCTGCAATCTCAACGTATTTAAACTGGCAGGTAGCTCTGTCAAGCAAGCCAAACAATTCCCCTGTACCTGTAAATGCGTTGTTATCCCACCAGAAGCAGCTAATTCCGCGTGCTCTGGCCGCTGCAACATAGTATGAAGCGAACTCAACTCTAGCCTTCAGGTTGCTCTTGTCTCTTGCTCCGAATTCTCCTATAACAACCGGAATCCCCTGACTTGTATACTTGCTGTATAAGGTGTCCATAAAGCCCTTTGTCTGATTAACACTGTTTGAATCATCTATGCTCCAGGTGCTGATACCGCCCTCTGAATTTGCCTGCAATGCAAAATTCCACGGTGTATATGCATGTACTGAAACAATTATTTTATTTACAACACCGTCCTTATCTGTCGGCAGCTTAAAGTTTGAATTTGTTGCTCCCTCGGCAGACGCGCAATAGCCCGGGCACATCAGATATCTGCTTGCATTGTTGCCGCCCGTTGCACGTACAGTGTCTACAAATACTTGATTCAGTTGATTGATACTCTTTATGGAATCAATACAGTCCGCATTATTCGGATCAATCCACCATTCATTTGTATGGCCTACCATACGCGGCTCATTCATAGCCTCCATTATAAGATGCTCATCATAATCGGCAAATTTTGTAGCTATCTGCTTCCAGATAGAAGAAATATACTTTTTGGATGTATCCAAATTTGCCGAATTAGGATAAAAATATGCAGGATATGTATTGTCATTATCATGATGGATATTGATAATCACGTACATCTTATTATCAATACAATAATCAACTACTTCCTTTACACGGTTCATCCATGCATCACTTATTTTGTAATCCGCACCGCTTACATGGTCATGCCATGAAACCGGAATACGAACAGCATTGAAGCCCTTCTGCTTGATTGCATCTATCATTGCTTTTGTAGTTTTTATACCAACCCATGAGGATTCATAATCCAGCTCATTTGTGAGCCAGTAGCAGTTAAAAGCATCAAAAGTATTACCCAGATTCCATCCAAGTTTTAAATTGTTGACAAATTTCATTGCAGCATTATCAGGAATATTCATCTGCTGTATCTGAATATCCGGAATCAGTGAAGAATCAGCCGCACTTACATTTTGCACCGGCTGTATTACTGTAAAAAGCATTAAAAAGCATAATAAAAAAACTGTAATTTTTTTCATTAGATTACCTCCCCGATATTTTCATAGCTTAGCTATGTTACTCTAAGTGTATTAATATTAATTAATACCTTTATCTCTGTGTAAATTTTTTAGTATGATTTATCCTTTGTAATTTAAAATAATATCAAATTCTGATAACAATATGGCTTGGTACCAAGTTGAAGTGAAAAAATATAAGCTTCGCGTACCGCGCCCCGAATTTAAGCATGCGGCAAACGTTCAATCGAAGAAACAAAACTCCTGCCAAGAAAAGTTCATTTTTATTTTTAGCAGGCAATCAAGGTTACAAGCCTTAGAACAATAAAATAATCAGGAAATCCTTCTATTGTTTTTCAGGCAAATTATATTAATATCATCAAATTTTAACTGCATTCCCGTTTTTATAAATAAAATTTTACCGGGCTTTTAAATGTCACCTCCTTTTAATTCACATACCTCCGGCACATGCCAAACTTACTGTTATCTCATTTGCGGTTACTTATTTCCGTATACGCATAAAGTCTGCTTTAAATATAGGTATAATTTCCAGCAAAACTAATACGGAAACAATTATCCCATTATTTCTATCCTATTCATATTATATGTTGTTTTGTTATAAAATTCAAATTATATATTTAAAAAAATATGGGGATATAGCTAATTAATAATAAAGGCAATTCCTATCGTTTTTTAATTGATAGGAATTGCCTTTATTATTCTTTTTACTTCATCAATTATCTTTTCCTCTCCGACCTTCAAGGATATTTTTTTATCTCTGCTGTTTATTTCAAAAAGATTTTCCTTTATATTTCTCGGGCTTACAATAATTCTAATGGGAACCCCCAGCAAATCTGCATCTGCAAACATAGCACCCGCACGGATATTCCTGTCATCATACAAAACCTCTATTCCTTCCCTAAGAAGCCGCCTGTACAGGGCTTCACCATATGTTCCTGTTTCCTCATCATCCGCCCTAATACAGCAAAGCTGTACCTCCCAAGGAGCAATTGCTGCCGGCCACACAGGCCCGTATTCATCATGACAGACTTCACAAGCAGAAGCAGCCAGCTTTTCAATACCTATCCCGTAACAGCCCATAACAGGATACCTGCTTTCTCCGTTTACATCTGTATATTGCATTTCCAATGCCTTTGTAAAACTTGTTCCTGCCTGCGATATCCTTCCCAATTCAATTCCCCTGCAAACAGAAATTGCTTTTTTACCGCACCTCGGACAAATTCCCCCGTCAATAATTTTCGCAATATCGCAGAAAACTGCTTCGCCATAATCACGCCGGATATTCAGGCCCTTAATATGCATGTCCGCTTTATTGGCTCCTGCCACAAGATATTCTGTTTCTCTTAATGACCTGTCAAATATAACCTCTGTATTTGGCGGCAGGCCTATAGGCCCTATAAATCCCGGAGAAATCCCGCTTTCCTCTGTAATCAGCGCAGGACGTATGCCTTCCCCGACAGCTTTTGTCAATTTATATTCATTCACCTCCAGATCACCCCTCAAAAAAGCTATTATATACTTGTCATCCCTGTTTTTTTGATATACTACAGCTTTGCATGTATTTTCGGCAGGCACCTTAACAAAATTAATAATATCTTCTATTGTAGACAAATCAGGTGTATAGATTTCCTCCAAGTCTCCAATTGGAATACCGATGGCATTAGCTGTCACACTTTCCGCAGAATCCATATCCGCTCTATAGCCACACTCCCCGCACACTGCCACAGATGCCTCACCTGCCGGAGTCAGCAGCATATATTTATGTGAAATACACTCCTCCTCTGCCCTTATATAAGACTCCACCGTAACCGCCTCAGGTATGCCGCATCTTGAAAAAATCCTGTCATATGCTTCCCTGCATTTTTCGTAATGTTCTTCCAGCTCCTGCTGCGATGCATGAAATGAATAGGCATTATTTGAAGTAAATTGATGAGCCCCCAGAAGTCCTGCTCCCGGTCTTGCTTTATCACAAAATTCTGTTTTAAACTGATATATCACAAAAGGATATTTTGCGTAGCTTTGCCCGTATTCACGCACCAAATGGACAGCCGTCCCTTCCTTGGTCAGGCCCGGTGTCACCGGGCTGACACTGCAATCTGCATTCTCTGATAAAGGTTTATCGGCATTGTCACAGCTCCCTGTTGACACCTCCGGCAGCAAAACCTCCTGTGCACCTATATTCTCCATTTCCTCCCGTATAATGTTTTCTATTTTTCTTTTTATTCTGTTTGCAGGAGTATACAAGGAATATACTCCATTTGAAACATTTTTTATATATCCGCCCCTAACCATAAAAGCATGACTGTCTGTAACACAGTCTGCCGGACGTTCCTTGAATCTTTCACCTATAAGATTTTTTACTTTCATTTTTTATGCGCCCCTTCTCAAAAAGTCAACCAGCTAAAGAACAGCTGGTATCAGCCTCAAACCCAAGCTGCATTAAAATCAGCTTAAAGGCTTGAAGCCTTTGACATTAGTCAGCTTCATTTTTTAGAGCTGTAAAATCCCTTCAGCTCAGCTTTTATTTCATCTGAAAGATAGTGCCACCTGATTCCCTGTATTGCACCTTCCAAGGCATAAAGCCTGTTTATGCAGGCAGATTTGTCAATCGCCCTTATTTTCAGCCAGGCCTGCCTGCTTCCTGTCTCCCTTAGCTGTTCAGCCGTATTTATGCCGACCTCGTTCAGCTGCTCTTCCACAGCCTTCCCGATATTCGGCAGCTTTGCCAATTCACCCATATTAACCTCCCGCGCATGTTTGTACAAACTCTGTTTTTGAGCTTTTCAAGCTTTTTTCTTAATCTCTATATTATACATCAGTACAATTCTATATAACAGTCTTGTCTTTTTCAAAAGGCAATTACTATCTGCCAAAGAATAGCTGATATCCGGCGATAGCTTGAGCTTGAGGCTGAATTTTAAAAATTCAGGCATCGGCTGATTACCTGATGCAATTCAGGGTATATATATTTAAACACTTCCATAATATAATTAAGATAAATTAAAGGAGGACTTTATATGTTAAATTCGGAAATAACAAAGCTCATTAATGAACAAATAAACAAGGAACTTTATTCTTCATATCTTTACCTCGATATGGCAGGCTATTATTCTGACAAAAGCCTTGAGGGCTTTGAAAATTGGTTCTATATACAGGCTCAGGAGGAAAGAGATCATGCAATGCTGTTCAGAACTTATCTGCTGAACAATGACGAAAAGGTCGTATTAACAGCAGTAGCAGCTCCCAGCAGCGATTACGCGGATTTTAAAGAGCCCCTGCTGGCAACTCTGGAGCATGAAAAAACAGTAACTGCATCAATAAATAATATCTATGCCGTAGCCTATAAAGAAAAGGACTTCCGTACAATGCAGTTTCTGGATTGGTTTGTTAAGGAACAAGGTGAGGAAGAAAAAAATTCTTCGGATCTTATCAGTAAATTCGATTTATTCGGAAACGATTCAAAAGGTCTGTACATGCTAAATCAGGAACTGGGCGCAAGAGTTTACACTGCCCCGTCATTGATTCCCTAAGGAATAAAAAAAAACAACTGCTATCAGCTAAACAAACTGTAATAGTCAACGATTACAGTTTGTTGATAAAATATCGTCAATATATTGCCGCTAAAACTTTAGTCAGGCTTAGAAAACAAATAAGCCTGACTTTTTTATTTATATATTAAGAAGTGCTGCCGATGTTTCCTAACTCCCTTTTATCTTTAAAAAATATTTTCTTGTTTCTGCCGCCACTACTCCACTAAGGGCCAGCAGAGCTATAAGGTTCGGAAATGCCATTAAGCCGTTGAAAATATCCGCGATATTCCAAACAGCTTTTATTGTTAAGAACGGTCCCATAAACACTGCTATTATATACAGCCAGCGGTAAACAATAACAGCCTTCATATTCCCGTTGGTCAAATACTCCATACAGCGTTCGCTGTAGTAATTCCAGCCGATAATAGTAGTAAAGGCGAAGAAAACAAGGCTGAGCATCAGAATAAATGCACCCAGTGACGGAGCAAATGGAAAGCCCGATTTAAAAGCATACTGTGTCACAGCCGCACCCTCCAGCCCGATATTCCAAGCGCCGGTTGTAATAATGCAAAGACCTGTCATAGTGCATATTATGATTGTGTCTATAAAAGTACCTGTCATTGATACCAAACCCTGACGTGCAGGCTCATGCGTTTTTGCCGCCGCAGCTGCAATCGGAGCACTGCCAAGGCCTGATTCATTTGAGAAAATACCCCTGGCTATACCTTTTTGCATTGCAACCAGCATAGCTCCCAAAGCACCGCCGCCTATTGCTCTCAGCCCAAATGCGCCTTCAAAAACCTGTACGATGGCATCCGGAATAGCCTTATAATTTACACATACAACAATAATTGCTGCAACAACATAGAATATCGCCATAAACGGCACAACAATTTCAGATACCGATGCAATTCTTTTCAAGCCGCCGATAATGACAAGCCCGGCACATAAAGTTACAACAACCGCAGTTATTACAACAGTCCACGAATAGCTTTTACCCATCAGGGATACAGTCCACTCGTTATTTGTGTCAAAGAAATTCCGGACCGAATCGGATATTCCGTTTATCTGAGTCATCGTTCCTATACCTAAAAGTCCGGCACATGCTCCAAAAAACGCAAATGCCTTCGCCAGCCATTTCCAGTTCCTGCCCATACCATTTTCTATATAATAGAACGGTCCTCCCAAGACATGACCATCCTCGCTAATATTGCGATATTTTATTGCCAGCAGCCCTTCGGCATATTTTGTAGCCATGCCAAAAAAGGCGGCAATCCACATCCAGAAAAGCGCACCCGGACCTCCTGCCACAATTGCCGTTGCAACACCCACAATATTTCCCGTACCGATAGTAGCCGAAAGTGCGGTACATAGCGCACCGAAGCTTGAAACCTCGCCTTTGCCGCCTTCTTCATTTCTTACCATGTAGTTAAGCGCTCTTGGCAAATGCCTGACCTGCAAAAATCCCATTCGCAATGTAAACTGAATCCCCACAAGCAAAACAAGGATTATAAGCGGAAGACCCCATACAACTCCGTCAAACCATGCAATAAAGCTGTTAATCTGTTCTAACATTAGATAACCGATCCCTTCATGACTTTAATAACCAACATAAAATGCGGATAATACTGTAGACGCCATTGATTCCGTATTGCTAAGGCTTATCTGTCTGGAAATGTAAGCAGTATGCCGTCAACCGGATATTTTACTGGAGCTTGACCGGTACTTCACTGTCAAGCTGCATAGAGTCCGGTGTCACCTTACAATCATAGGCCAGAACCTTGACTCCTGCTGTGGCAGCCTCCCGCAATACACTTCCGAATTCCGGATGTGTCACATCATTAGGAATGATGTATTTAGCAGGCTTAAACTGTATAACAAACAGCAGATAAGCCTCATAGCCCTCCTTCATGGCGTCAATCAAGTGGCGGATATGCTTCACACCCCGTTCCGTAGGTGCATCTGGGAAAGCCGCCACCCCGTCTTTTTCCAGTGTTACTCCTTTTACCTCTATAAAAGCTTTACGGCTCTTGTCCTCAATATAAAAATCAACTCTGGAATCTCCATGCATCATCTCCGGCTTTATCAAGGCAGGAGCATCATACAGCCCTCCTGCTTCAAGCCATTCCCTTACTGCCTTATTGGGAGCCTGAGAATCCATGTTTATAAGCAGCTTCCCCTTCTCCGCCGCAATGATATCATATCTCGTTTTTCTGCTGAGATTACTGCTTTCTTCCAGATATACGGTACAACCCCGCTGCAATAATTCTCTGCACCGGCCGGTGTTCTTAACATGGCATATCTCAACGGCACCGTTTATCTCTGCATATGCAATAAACCGATTCGGACGTTCTATAAATTTTGCCTTTTGTACATTATTATATTTCATCTTTAATTCTCTCCCATTAAGCTATATAAAAGCATCGATGCAAAAAACACCCTGCCAGTTTTCTAAGTAAATGGAAAACAATAGCCAACAACCGCATTTAACTGTGTTTATTGGCTCTATCGTAAAATTTTTTTGATTATATTTTCTGCAAAAACCCTAGAACTCACAATAGCCCGGCGTTCTGGGATAAGGAATTACATCACGTATATTATCTACTCCTGTTACATAAATCAAGAACCTTTCAAATCCCATACCAAATCCGGCATGGTTGCACGAACCAAATTTGCGCAGATTCAAATACCAATACATTTCCTCGGTTGAAACGCCCAATTGATTCATCTTATTAAAGAGTAAATCATATCTTACCTCTCTCTGGCTTCCGCCCATCAGCTCGCCTGCATCGGGCACCAATAAATCCACAGCCGCTACTGTTTCATTATCATCATTCTGATACATATAAAAGGCCTTGATATCTTTTGGCCAATCATAAACAAATACAGGACCGTTAAAATACTCCTCTGTAAGATACTTTTCATGCTCACGAGCCAAATCCTTACCAAACTCAGGTTCAAATACAAACTGGTTCGGAGCCTGCTTTAATATTTCTATTGCCTTTTTATGAGTTACTCTGGCAATCTCGGAGTCCTTTAATTTTGTAAGTCTGTCAGACAGCTTTATCTTTGTGTATCCTTCAAGGAATTCCAGCTCGTCTTTTGCCTTTTCCAGTATATATGAAACTATACTTTTCAAAAAATCCTCTTCGGTATCCATCAATTGGTTCAAATCACAAAAAGCAATTTCAGGCTCAATCATCCAAAATTCAGCCGCATGTGTTTTTGTATTTGAATTCTCCGCTCTGAAGGTAGGTCCAAATGTATATACCTTGCCAAACGCCATCGCAAAGGTTTCTGCCTCCAACTGCCCGGTAACTGCCAGTGAGGTTTTCCTGCCAAAGAAATCCTCCTCGTATTTATTGTTGTCCAGACATGTTACGGTAAAGGTATTGCCTGCGCCTTCCGCATCATTGCCGGAAATAATAGGAGTGTGGACATAAACATAGCCTTTATTCTGAAAATATTCATGTATAGCCATTGCCGCAAGACTTCTAATTCTGAATACCGCTTGAAAAACTCTGGTTCTCGGACGCAAATAAGCTATTTCACGCAAGAACTCAATTGTATGTTTTTTAGGCTGCAAAGGATAATCCTCAGGTGCATCACCCAATAAAAGAATATTTTTTGCATTAATCTCAATATTCTCAGCATTCACAGCACTTGTCACCACAGTCCCTTCTATTGTGACAGCCGCACCTATGTGGATACCTCTTATATCATCAAAATTAGCAAGAGTATCTTCGTAAACAATCTGAATTGATTTAAAGCATGAACCGTCAAAGAAATCGATAAATCCCATCTTTTTCTGCTTTCTATGATTTCTGATCCATCCGTTAAGCGTTACTTCCTTGTCAATGTATGCCTTTTGTTCCTTATATAATTCATTGATATACATTTTTTCTTTTCCTTTCCTACTAAATTAGGACTTAATATCCCAGAGCAATTTGTCATGTTGGCTATCCCCGCAGCAAAAGCAGGCATACCGTCTGTTACCCTTCTGCAGCATGCCGGCATTGCTATTTTATATAAAAATTTCAGTACCATCAATATATAAATCAGAATAATGTTTTAAAGCCTTCAAGCATATCCTTCAAACCGCCGGCGTTATTTCCGCTGCCTCGTGCCAGATATGCGGAGCCTCCGCCCTTTCCGTCCAAATAAGCCAATGCGCTCTTTATCACTCCGTTTGCATTGCAGCTTTTGGATAATTCCTTGTCAATTGCAATTGTTATTTGCACCTTATCATCAACAATACTGTAGAAGCAAACAACACCCCTTATGAGCTCAGCGACCCTTATTGCCTCATCACGAACCTCATCGGTCATTGCAGGATACTCTCTTGTGATATATGCTGTCCCTTTTGAGCTTTGCAATGTACTTTTGGCTGTCTGCTCTTTTGTCATAACGGTAAATGCAGCTTCCTCCGGCTGTTCCTTTTTTGTGCCCAAGGTATCCAGCTTGGAAAGAATTTGCTTTTTACCTGTTTTCAGCTTAGCTGCTATTTCATTCAAAAGCTTTATTTCCTCCTGAACATACCGCACAGCTTCACTTCCTGTCAATGCAACTATTCTTCTGATTCCGCGTCCTGCACTTTCCTCGGAAATAATTTTGCAAAACCCGATTTTACCTGTTGATGCAATATGTGTACCGCCGCATAATTCCTTTGATACCTCTCCGAAAGAAACCATTCTGACCACATCTGAATACTTATTGCTGAAAAAGGCCAGTGCTCCTTCCTTTACAGCCTGCTCATACGATGTTTCCTGAACCTCTCTGACATAATCCCTTCTGATATATTCATTTACAGTTGCTTCAATTAAGTCCAGAACATCAGCCTCAAGCTTTTTATCACACTGGAAGTCAAACCTCAGCCTGTCGTCCGTTACAAGGGAACCGGCCTGCTTCACGCTTTCACCTAAATATATTCTCAAGGCCTTCTGCAGCAAATGTACCGCTGAGTGGTTAGCCTCTATTTTTGTTCTGCGTTCTGAATCGACTATCATATCAACAGCTTGGTCAACTCTGACTTCTCCGCTTATAACCTTTGCAAAATGGAAGAATACCTCCTCTGCTTTTTTGACATCGGTTACTTCAAGCTGCATATTTCCGGCGCTTATCGTACCTGTATCAGCAATCTGTCCTCCGCTTTCAGCATAAAAACAGCTCTTGTCGGTTATTATTATTGCCTGCTCATTTGCCGCGGCAAGCTCTGCCTCGGCATTATCCTTTATAATTCCTATTATATGAGCCTTACAGGACAGCTCCTCATATCCGGTGAAACCGGTTTTAGCAAAATTTTCAGCCAGACCTTTAAGTGCCGGCAGACTGCTTCCGTTTCCGCCCTCTTCATTCAGACCTATTTTTGATATTTCCTTATGATGCTTTATTTCATTATCATATTCCTCTTTATCAATAGTCATGCCGTGCTCGGCTGCATACTCCTGAATAAAATCAAAGGGCAAGCCGTACGAGGTAACTAAAACAAAAGCATCCTTTCCCGAAATAGCAGTCAACCCTCCGCACATTTTTTCTATACGGGCAGTGCCTTCCTCTAAAACAGCGGAATAACCCTCAACCTCTTTATTAAAAACGGAAAAAATCTGATTCCTGTTTTTTTCAAAGTGTCCGTAGTATTTATTGTAGTGCTCGATTATTTTATTTATAACCTCTTTATAATTAAAGTTATCCACCTTATATTTAGCAAGAATGGTACAGCATTTACGAATCAGCTTGCGAGGGATATATCCCCTTCCGGCATTGCCCGGAACTGCTCCTGCAGCCAGCAATATGGTAACCGTTCTCAAGTGATCGGACAGTATGTTTATTTTGCTTTCAGGAATATCCGATTCCGGACTCAGGCTTGTACACTGATTTTTGATAATATCTACAATTGGCCTCAATGAATCAATCTCGTAAACCGAATTAAGCTTATTGAGCGTCATGGTAAGTCTTTCCAAGCCTGCGCCCGTATCAACACTTTTGAACTTCAAAGGCTCATAAGTTCCGTCGCTCATTTTATTCAGCTGCATGAAAACACCGGCATTCCAAATTTCTATATAACGCTTTCTGGTGTCAAACTCTCCGCCCTCTGTATACGCTTCACCGTACTCCTCACCGGTATCATAAAACACTTCGGTGCATGGCCCGCATGGCCCGGTTTCAGCAGTAGGCCCCCAAAAATTATCCTCAAACGGCTGAGGAACAATATGACTTCTGTCCATTCCTGCCTTTTGCCATATCTCTATTGATTCCGTATCAGGCTCAAGATTCAGTTCCTTTGAGCCCATAAATACAGTGGCATATAATTTTTCCTTTGGTATTTTTAAGCCTTCTGTAAGCAATTCAAACGCAAGCTTAATGGCATCTTCCTTGAAATAGTTGTTAAACGACCAGCTTCCCAGCATTTCGAAGCTTGTCAGATGGTGCCTGTCTCCGATTTCATCAATATCAATTGTTCTTATACATGGCTGAATATTACAGAGATTGCTTGCAGGAGGAACCTCTTCCCCGGTAAAATAATTTTTCAACGGAGCCATTCCGGAATTTATGAATAATAAGGTGGGATCATTCTCAGGAATTACAGAAGACTCTGCTATTTTTTTATGATTATGTTTTTGGAAATACTCCAAAAATATTGTTCTGATTTCATCACTTGTAATAGTATACATAATGCTCCTCCAAATCAAAATCATCTTCTCGATTAGGTATGAATTATATCACATACTTCGCTTAATATCAATAAACATTGCATATTGTATCATATTCTAACAAATCTGGCGGTCAGCTTGAAAAATGCGAAGTTTACATTTCGTGCATTCATCTTTCTCTTCGCATATCAAAAAGCTGCGAGCAGCTTTTGCGGCATAGTTCTTTTCAAGCAGTAAAATTTTTAATCTATATTTAGTTCTATATTTTAAATTATAGCCTGCTATTTTTTAGTCTAACCATGCTTTTAAAGCAGCATTTATCTAAACATAGAATAAAAGCATCGGTAAAAATATAAAATACCTTTACCAATGCTTTTATCTGTGCTGCAAAATACTATATACTGAAGTTTTAAGTATTGCCAATTTAAGCTGTCCTCTCAATGTAAATCTTTTTAATTTATATGTTCATGCATAATATACCATATTTTTTCATTATCTGTCAATTGTTTCATTATTTTATGGTAAATTCTAAAATTTTTCATTTTTATATTGCAAAGCAAAAGGCCGCCCTCTTTATTAGGAATTGTATACAGCTCAGGTCTGACCTGTTACATACCTCCTGGAGCTGCGGCAGCTTATGAAGCAATTTTTTGCAAGTCTCCTATTGCTGGTATAGCTTTTTAAGTTATTTTGCATTTATATTAATAAATTCAGTTTTTAATTTAGAATATACTATTTTCTGACTTCGATACAAGCCATAATATCCGGACAGCATATAGCTTACACTTGATGCAATGGCAAACAGCAACAGTCCGTCTGACCCGAATACCTCTATGCTTAAAATAATAGCAGCTATAGGAGCATTTACAACACCGCAGAAAAGCGAGACAAGACCTATGGCGGCACAAAAGCCCGGATTAATTCCAACAGCAGCTCCGAACAGGCATCCGAAGGTTGAACCTATAAAGAATGTAGGTACAATTTCTCCGCCCTTATAGCCTGCACCGATAGTAAGTGCCGTAAATATTATTTTCAATAAGAAGGCCGCCGGCTTTGTGTCTCCGTTCATGGCCTTCTCTATTACATCCATGCCTATACCGTTATAATCTCTTGTACCCACAATAAGCGTAAGCACGACTACGATTATTCCGCCGGTAAGAATCCGAACATATTGATTTTTAATTTTTTCATATAAGGCTTCGGTTCTTCGCATTGTCACACAGAATACTATACTGAGCAGAGCACAAAGGGCTGAAAGCAAAACTGTGTAAAATATTGAATTCAGAGAAAGCTCAGGGACTGAACTCAATACATACCTGAAAGGTTTTATACCAAAATGCAGCGAAATAACATATGCCGCAATTGACGAAACCAAGCAAGGTACAAATGTTGAATAATACGTTATACCAATACTTATAACTCCCATGGCAAACATTGTGGCTGTCAAAGGAGTGCCGAACAGTGCCGAAAACACACCGCTCATTCCGCACATTACAATTACATTTGTATCCTTGTCATCCAGATGAAAAATCCGTCCGATTTGAGAGCCAATACCCCCGCCAAGCTGCAGTGCCGCACCTTCCCTTCCTGCCGAGCCGCCGAACAAATGAGTTATTACGGTGCTGACAAATATTAAAGGTGCTATTACCGCAGGCACTTTGTCTTCCGTTCTCATAGAATCAATAATATGATTTGTTCCTGTATTTTCGCTCATATTATATCTTTTATAAAGCATTGCTATAAAAAGTCCGCCTAAAGGCAGCAAAAAAATCATAAAATCATCTAAAGCTCTTATTTCCGTAGCAAATTCAACACTTTTATGAAAAACCGCTCCTATAAATCCTCCGACACAGCCTGTAATTCCTGCGAGGGCAACCCACCTGAAAAAAGTTATAATATAATTCAGCGCAGATTTTATCTTTGATTTTATTACGTCCACCTGTTACCACTACCTTCTGTAATTACTGTTTAATATATCGTAATCAATTATCGTTTTTATGTCAAATTTCAAATTTTGTGATAATTGCGAATAATATCTGTGACAGATAACCGAAAGCAGTAAATTATTATTTATTAATCAAAGATTTTAATACGTCCTTCTACCGGTAAAAATTGTTTTTCATCAGGCTGTACAGATGGTTTTCCAAAAGGCATCTGCGCAATCAGCTTCCAATTAGCCGGTATTCCCCATTCCTTTTTTGTAGCTTCTTCAATAAGCTCGCCGTAATGCTGCAAGGATGCGCCAAAGCCTTCAATTTCAAGGGCAGTCCAAATAACGAATTGGTTTATGCCGCTTGCCTGCTGGGACCATACAGGGAAATTATCCTTATAGGTACTGAATTGATTTTGCAGGGATTCAATTATACTTTGGTCCTCAAAAAATAAAACTGTTCCGTACCCGTTGCGAAATGAATTTATTTTCTCCTCTGTGGCACTGAAGCTATCAGCAGGTACTATCTTTCTCAGAGCTTCTTTTGTAATATCCCATAATCTGTCATGATGGCTCTTCAGCAGCAAAACAACTCTTGAGCTTTGAGAATTAAAGGCTGTTGGCGAGTGCAGCACAGCATGTTCTATAATCTCCTTGATTCTTTCATCAGATACTGTTGCTTCCTTACTTATTCCATAAAAAGTTCTTCTTTCTTTTACCGCATCTAAAAAATTTTTTTCCATTTTTAACCGCTCCTTCTATAATTTTAATTTCTCAACTTTCTATTTCTCTATTTAAATTAAATTTTAAACCTAAAATTTCAACCGAAAAAGTTGAGTTGCTGATTTATATATAGTCTTACCACAAATTTCATTTTATTAAACACATATTCTATATATTTTATTTATGGAGGATATATTCCGGCTTAAAAAAATATTCTGTTCCAGAGGCTTTCAACTGTAATTGGCTTTAGTAATATTTTATCCGTAATTATTGTTGAAAATTATTGATATTGGTTGATTTTTTTAAAACTTCTCCCATTATCTTACCAAATTATACTTAACTATATAAAATAGTTTATTAGTCTTAATTTTTTTGATATACTTAGAACATTGATAAATATTAAACGAAGGTACTTAAAATACCTTATCTTATAATATCTAAACTAAAATAAACTATATGGAGGAAAAATGAAATCACTTGCAAATCACAAACGAATTAAAGTTACCGTGAATGACCGTGAAGTAGAAGTATATGACAATCTCACCATATTGCAGGCACTGCTTCAGGAAGACATTCACATTCCGCATCTCTGCTACGATATACGTGTTGAAAGATCAAACGGCAACTGCGGTCTATGTGTGGTCGAGATTGACGACAAGGATGGCAGAAGAGAGGTAAAATCATGCCAGACACCTGTTAAGGAAGGCATGGTTATATACACAAACACTGCAAAGCTTCAGAACTACAGAAAGATACGCCTGGAGCAGATGCTGTCAGACCACAATGCAGACTGTGTCGCGCCCTGTGTAATGACATGTCCTGCAAATATAGACATTCAAGCGTATCTTCGTCATGCAAGAATAGGCAACTTTGAAGAAGCTCTGAAGGTTATAAAAAACAGGAATCCGTTCCCTGTAGTATGCGGACGTGTATGTCCTCATCCCTGCGAAGCGCAATGCAGACGCAATCTTGTTGATTCTCCTGTTGCAATCAATTACGTAAAGCGTTTTGTCGCTGATTTGGATATGAAGGAGGATAACCCCTGGCTGCCTGAGAAGAAATCCGGCACAGGCAAGAGAATCGCAATAGTAGGCGCAGGCCCGTCAGGTCTTTCAGCCGCATATTACAGTGCCATAAACGGACATGATGTTACTGTATTTGAGCGTCAGCCTCACGCCGGCGGTATGATGAGATACGGTATTCCTGAATATCGTCTTCCTAAGGCTACTCTTGACAAAGAAATAGATACAATGAAAAAACTGGGCGTTAAAATTATGACAGGAAAAGCCCTCGGCACGCACATTCATCTGGAGGACCTTCACAAGGACTTTGATGCCGTTTACCTTGCTATCGGCTCATGGCGTGCAACCCCTATGCAAATTGAAGGCGAAAACCTTGAAGGAGTATGGCTGGGTATAAATTACCTTGAGCATGAAACAAAGGGTGCGGATATCAAGCTGGGTGACACCATTGTTGTTGGCGGAGGCAATACCGCTATTGACTGTGCTCGTGTGGCTCTGCGCAGAGGTGCTGAATCAGTTAAGCTCATTTACCGCCGTACTCAGGAGGAAATGCCTGCCGAACCATATGAGGTTGAAGAAGCGCTTCATGAAGGTGTTGAAATGCAGTTCCTTATGGCTCCTACCGGAATTTATATGGAAAACGGTAAAAAAATGCTCAAGTGCATAAAAATGAAATTAGGTGAACCTGACCGCTCAGGCCGCCGCCGTCCTGTTCCTATCGAAGGCAGCGAAACCACCATTGCAGCTGATACTATTATCGGTGCGATAGGTCAGAGTACAAATACCCAGTTTTTATATAATGATCTTCCCGTTAAGCTCAACAAATGGGGAGATATTGAAGTTAACGGAAAAACTTCACAAACCTCTGAAATCAATATTTTTGCAGGAGGAGACTGCGTAACAGGCCCTGCGACAGTTATACAGGCAGTTGGTGCCGGACGCCGCGCTTCAGAAGCTATTGATAGTTTTCTGATGCATGGATATATTAAGGAGTCTCAAATAGACTACAGCTGCAGCCGCGGTTCAATGGAAGACCTTCCAAAATGGGAGTTCGAAAGCATGCCTAAATTCCAGCGTGCCAAAATGCCGGCCATATCGCTTAATGAGCGCAAAAATAATTTTGACGAAGTTGAGACAGGGTTATCCGAGGATGCTGCAAAGGCTGAAGCTATGCGATGTCTGCAATGCGGCTGCAGTGAGCGCTATGACTGCAGCTTGAGAGGCGAGGCTACCGCCCACGGTATAGAATTTATAAAGCCTGTTCATGAAAGGCCATTAATTCCAATAGTAAAGGATCATCCGTTCATAGTACGGGATCACAACAAGTGTATATCCTGCGGACGATGTATTGCAGCATGCGCCGAGGTTGAGGGCCCTGACGTTTTATCCTATTATATGAAGCAGGGTCGTCAGCTGGTTGGAACAAAAAGCGGGCTTCCACTTGAAAAGACTGAATGTGTAAGCTGCGGCCAGTGTGTAAATGCCTGTCCTTGCGGTGCCTTAAGGGTACGTACCGAAAGAGGGAAGGTATTCAATGCAATAAACGATCCTTCAAAAACCGTAGTTGCATTTGTGGCTCCGGCTGTCAGAAGTATTATTTCCTCGCATTTCGGCGTTACCTACGATGAGGCCTCTCCGTTTATGGCAGGTCTTCTGAAAAAGCTGGGCTTTGACAAGGTATTTGATTTCACCTTTGCGGCAGACCTGACAATAGTTGAAGAAACCACTGAATTCCTGACAAGGGTGGAAAGCAAGGGTGTAATGCCTCAGTTTACTTCATGCTGTCCGGGATGGGTAAACTATGTTGAAAGAAAATATCCGGAAATAATACCTCATCTCTCTACCTGCAAATCTCCTCAGATGATGATGGGGGCAACCGTCAAAAATCATTATTCAAAGCTTGCGGGTATAGACAAAAAGGATCTCTACGTAGTATCAATAGTCCCTTGTATTGCCAAGAAGTTTGAAGCTTACCGCCCTGAATTCGCTCCGGAAGGAATACGTGATGTAGATGCGGTAATAACCTCAAGTGAAATGCTGAAAATGGCCGATCTGAAATTTATTGAGACAAAGGATATCGTTCCTCAGGAATTTGACGAGCCATACAAGCAAGTATCAGGTGCCGGTATTCTTTTCGGTGCATCCGGCGGTGTTGCCGAGGCAGCTCTTCGTATGGCAGTTGAAAAGCTCACAGGCAAAGCGCTTACAGACCATCTTGACTTTGAGGAAATAAGAGGCTTTGAAGGTGTCAAGGAAGCTACCGTAGAAGCTGACGGAGCCAAAGTACGTGTAGCCGTAATCAGCGGCCTGCACAATGCCGAACCTATTGTTGAGAGAATAATTAAGGGTGAGGAAGTAGGCTACGATCTTATTGAGGTCATGGCATGTCCGGGAGGATGTATCTGCGGTGCCGGTCATCCGGTTCCTGAAAAGATTGATTCTCTGGAAAAACGTCAGAGTGTGCTTGTTAACATAGATAAAACATCAAAATACCGTAAATCCCAAGAGAACCCTGACATATTGAGACTTTACAAGGAATTCTTCGGAGAAGCAAATTCACATCTGGCACATGAATTGCTGCATACTCATTATTCACCTGTGTTCGGCACCTGCAGCTGTGATAATACCTTGAAGAAAGCAGATTCTGCTTTCAAGACACATGAGCTGACAGTATGCCTGTGTGATAAGTGCACCTCACAGGGTTCTAAAGAGCTCTATGAGAATTTGACCAAGGCAGTTAAGGAACAGAAAATGGATTCCTTCATAGCGGTAAAAACAATCCGTCTGAAAGAATCCCATCCGGGTGACAGCATTTATGTATCTCTTGACAGAGAGCAGATAGAGGTACCGGCTTCTGACAATATCTACAGCATTGTAAAAGGCTAATTGCTTTATATTGCAAGACCCGCATCATAAGAATAACAGATGCGGGTCTTGCTGCTTATTCAATATTTAAAATAATTGCAGCATTACAAAAAAAGGCGGATATAAATTCGCCAATTCTTGCTTTTTAATAATACTGCTTCAATGTTTAATTCTATCTATCAAACTACTTGCTTTTAAAATAGCTTACAAGTTCCTCAGCTTTAACAAAACACTTTTCGCCGTTCTTCCTTAATTCAATTTCAATATTTCCGCTTTCGGCATAGGATTTTCCTATAATTATCATATAAGGAATACCCAATAGCTTACCGTCCTTGATTTTTGCGCCGAACGACATATCCCTGTCATCCCAAAGCACATCAATCTGATTCTCCATCAAAAGCTTATAAATTCCTTCCGCAGCTTCATTACTTTGATTGCCGTTTATTATAAGACATTTGTAAGGTGCAATAAACTCCGGCCATATCAAGCCGTCATTATCACAGTATTTTTCACATATAGCCCCAAGAGTCCTGTTAATGCCTATCCCGTAGCATCCCATATAATAGGCTTCCTTTTTGCCTTCTCTAGAGGTGAAATATCCCCCCATGCTTTTTGAATAGAATTGACCAAGCTGGAATATATGTCCAAGCTCAATGCTGGATCTCTTTTCAAGTGCATCTATATCCAAATCGGGGTTTTCAGCCTTTAATGCTTCCAGAAGCTCAGGATTGTCAAGAATCTCGGTATTAAATGCCACTCCCTTCTGCAAATCGTAAAGGATTTTATCCTCACCGATATCAGAAATATGCATAAACTCTTCGGATACCTTGCCGCCCATTTCTGCGCTGACTGCCTTTACAGGGATAGCATCCAAATTCAATGCTGAAAAAATCTCCTTATAGCAGGCTTTCATTCTTTCGTACTCCTCCACCATGTCCTCATGGCTTTCATGAAAGCTGTATCCGTCTTTCATCGTAAACTCTTTACTTCTTAGCAGTCCTCCTCGAACTCTTATTTCATCCCTGAATTTAAGGCCTATTTGATAAATGTTTACAGGTAAATCCTTGTATGATATCAAATTGTACTTCATTAAATCCATTATTATTTCTTCGGCTGTGGGCGCCAGACAATAAGTACCGTTTCTTCCGTCAAAGTAAAACATTTGCTTTGATGAAGCATATCCTTCCCAGCGTCCAGACTCCTCCCAAAGCTGCTTCGGCTGAAGAACAGGCAAGGATACCTCTACACACTCATATTTTTCCAGCTTGCTTCTTATAATATTCATAATGTTATTTCTTGTCCTGACCAGCATATTGCCAAGACCATAAATACCTGCTGCATGTCTCTTTAACTGAGCTGATTGAAATAATATTTCCTGTGCCAGAGACTCATCTGTCCCTCTGCTTTTCATCGTCTTTAAACCCAGCCTGCTAACCTTCATATAAATCACCCGGAACCTTTCTCCAAAAATTATGCCTTAATTATAATTAAATATTTTATATCTTGATTTGACAAACATACAATTTGAGCTTTTGCAGATTAATAACCAAGAATACGTAAAATTAAATAATTGCTAAATATAGCCATAGTTATATTAAATTTTAATACTATTCTGTTTAAAATACAAGCAATTTTATATGCTGATTGATATACCGCATTTTTACAGCTTAAATTTTGAAACCAGATTATTAAGCTGCAAAGAGCTGTCCCTGACTTTTTCCATCATCTTGTCAACAGTATTTGAATCTTCGGTAATCTCAAACATCTTTACGGAAATTTCACTGCTGCTGTTGGCATTATCTTCATTTGCCTCTGATATTTCATTTACAGTCTTTACGGTTGATTCAATAAATTTCAGAATTTTATGAGACTCGGCATTTAAGTCCTTAATAATATCGTTCATGCGTACCGCATCGTAACCATATTTCTCACTGACACCTAACAGCATATGGTAGTCTTCTATAACCTGCCTGTTTATAAATTCCAAAATTTCGTTTGCTCCCGACACCAATTCATTTACAATATTAACTGAATCGGCAGATATTCTTTGAATTTTGGAGACAGTACTTTGTGTGCTCTCAGCCAATTTCCTTATTTCATCGGCAACAACAGCAAACCCCTTACCGGCTTCCCCCGCACGTGCCGATTCTATAGTTGCATTTAGTGCAAGTAAATTTGTTTGCTCTGATATCTGCAAAATAGACTCTGATAATTCGGATATCTTTTCTATCGATTTGGATTTATTTATTGCTTTAATCAATTTCGCTTCAGACACTTCATGAATTTCCTCGGCATTTTTCTTTGATGCAGTTGCTGCTTCCTTTAATTGAACTGCCCTTTCACTGATTTCCTCTATTGTTTTTATTCCCGTATCTGATTTTTCTGAAATTCCGACCAGCAAGCTTATTATTTCCTTAAAGGTCCCCCTCATTTCCATAGCGGCAGCAGAGGTTTCTTCAGTACAGGCAGTAAGTGACTGAACAGCCATATTGATATACTCTATTGCTGAATTCAGGTTTTCAATTTTGTTTTTTGTGGTATCACAATCTCTTTCAATATTGACGGACTCATTTTTTATTCCGCTGATAGTAAAGCTCAAGCTTTCATTCATGGAATTAAAATCTCTTGTCAGCTTGCTTATATCATCGTCG
Source organism: Ruminiclostridium sufflavum DSM 19573 (assembly GCF_003208175.1). Classification (GTDB taxonomy): domain Bacteria; phylum Bacillota; class Clostridia; order Acetivibrionales; family DSM-1351; genus Ruminiclostridium; species Ruminiclostridium sufflavum. Next base: position 103,490 of record NZ_QKMR01000001.1, read on the forward strand.
CCCTTTATATATATACGCCCGTTCAGTTGTCCGCTGCTTATATCATTAAAATGCAAATACATAGATCTGATGGACTTTATTATCGTAAAGTGAGCCATGAAATAGCACACCAAGCCCACGGTAATACCCGCGCAAACACAGGCCGCGATAAAGATAACCCTGTATTCATCGCTCTTATACGTGGTAAAAAAAGAAGCAAAAATGGGAAATACAACACCCATAATTACACCAAAGCTCAATGATAAAAGCAAAAATCTTCTTATTTGTCCTGCTTTAAACATACTAACCTCCACGCCCAACCTGGGCAAAAAAATTTGGTAAAGACTTCGTGGAGGTACGCAGTTAATTCATGACCATAGCCCAATTCCTTCAAGCTAACCTCCACGCCCAATTCGGGCAAAAAAATTTGGTAAAGACTTCGTGGAGGTACGCAGCTAATTCATGACCATAGCCCAATTCCTTCAAGCTCCCCCTAACCTCCACACCGGTTTTACTGCACAAAAGTGATGAACTGCGTTTACACCGGAAAAGCCATTTATAGCTTTTACTGCTCTAAAAAACACTATGCTTGTACAAGCTCTGTTTTATTTAAACAGTTATATTCAGCCAGCCTCAATTAACACAATATTATATCATAAATATATGCACTAAGCTATCTAATTTTCTTTCGGCAAAAGCTGCGGAACATATACGGGTTTGGTCGTTCCAGTACCTATATCAAGAAGAAAGAACCTGCCGTGAAAATCAATTACAATTACTGTCGGCCTCTATAATATCATTTTAGGGCCAAAGTCTTTACTCCTGTAATTGATTCTAGCAAGTTCCTTCTTATGGCAAAAAAGCTTTACAGCCGAGAAATTCCCCGGTTTCTGCTACTTAGCGGGAAAAACAGTTATAATTTTAAGCAAATACTGCTTCAGAAGTGCAAAATCAAGCGCATCTATTGTTCCGCTGCCATCTAAGTCAGCTGCTTTTAAATTCGTTACAGCTTCTATTCCCAGCAAATGTTTTTTCATTGCCATTAAATCCAATGCATCTATGGCTTTATCGGAATTCAGGTCACCTAACAGCACAGGTGCCTCCATGCTTCCTACAAAGGTTGTGACACTTTGAGCAGGCAGCTGGGCGGTAAAGGAACCGTCCGACACATTGACGGATGCCCCTGCCGCAACATTTTTGCTGCCGGTAGTTACGTATGTATTTACGCTTGATAACCCTGTTGCACCATTTTGCAAATTAAATTTTTGATTTACGGCAGCAGTTCCCTTGTTAATTGCAACAATAACCACCTTACCGTCACCCTTATATGCGCTGACATAAATATTTGAATCAGGATTCTTTGTTGCATCTACTCTTATATATCCCGGACGGATAAACTTTGAGAAGTGAGCCATCATAGCACCCCGCTTACTCATTGTGCCGTCCTCCTTCATGGGACCGTAGCTTCTGCGTATATACCACCATACATATGCCTGAAATTCAGCTTCCACCATGGAATAATGCATATTCTGCGCAACCTCCAATGCCTCAGGCCAGTTGTCCGCGGAGTTTGCAGAGCTGTTGGGAACATAGACCTCCGTCATCCAGAGTTCTTTTCCCGCACCCTTTTGTTTGAAAAGAGGATAAGGAAAATTGCCGACCTGAGTACCATAAAGATGAGCTCCGAGAATATCCATATTAGCAAGTGCAGCAGCATCATTTAAAATAGGATCCGACATGTTTTTCAGATATTGAAAGGATTCCGGCGCTATTACCCTGCAATTGATCTTACCGGCATAGCTTTTCATAAAATTGAGCATTTCCTGCGGAGTCCACCACGTCCACTGATCTGCGTAGTCAGGCTCATTCTGTACGGAAATGGCGTACAGCTCAACTCCGTTTTCCTTCATAAATGCCACAAAATCATTAAGATGCTTGGCATATGCGTCGTATTGATCATATTTAAGACGTTTTTTCCCGTTAACAGTCTCACACATCGAAGCAGGAGGATTCCAAGGTGAAGCAAATACTATTGCACCGTTTTTGACTGCCGCTTGTGCAGTTGCCACTTCTTTCGGCCAATTGTCTTTATTCTCATCCACATGGATTCTTAAGATTGAAAAACCCAGCTGTCCGTCTCCGTTACCAAAGGCAGTCTCCCTTTGAGCTGCTGTCAAATCATCAATCCAAACCGGATGGTTAATTCCTCCAAAGCCACGAATTTCTTGCTTTTCCGATGCTAAATTTACTGCTGCATCACTTGCCGCTAAAACCTCGGCTGCGGGAAAGGTAAATATCATTGACAAGGCAATTAAGCCTGCCAAAAATATATTGACTGATTTTCTTACATTTAAATTCATATTTCCCCATCTCCTATAAAATATTTTTAATCAAAAACCGTCAAGCAAATTATTTTTGATTGCGTATTGCCGCAAATGCTTGTCCTTCTTATCTTTTTGATATTAATAAATGCTATAGGCACGCACTTGCTTATGTCTGACAAGGCTGATTCAGCGGAATTCTTACCTTCTTCCGGTATGGTTATATCTCCTCCTGTATGTTATTTATTTTTTTAACTATATTATACATTATTATGGCATTTATGTCATTACGATTATTGTTAAAGCAGTATTCAAATTAATATGCAAAGCTGTAATGTCAACAAATGTGAAAAACATGACAAGAAATGCAAAGTAAATTCCATATAATAATGGTAAACTTATATAAGTTCACAAAAAACAATAATGGAGATTATAAAATGGAAAATAACAGCAATCAAAACAAGCCTTTAGTAACCCATATTTATACCGCTGACCCTTCAGCACATGTTTTTGAGGGTAAAATATATATTTATCCTTCCCATGATTTAGAACATGACGGACCTGATAACAACAACGGAGATCAGTACAAGATGGAGGATTATCATGTCTTATCCATGGACGATACAGCTTCTCCCTGCATTGACCACGGAGAAGCTCTTCACATGAAGGATGTCCCCTGGGTAAGCGAGCAAATGTGGGCGCCTGACGCAGCATATAAAAACGGTACTTATTATCTGTTTTTTCCGGCAAGAGACAAGGAAGGAATATTCCGCATCGGTGCGGCAACAAGCAAAAATCCTGCCGGTCCTTTTAAACCCGAGCCGAATTATATCCCCGGAAGCTTCAGTATTGATCCCGCAGTGTTCGTTGATGATGACGGAAAATCCTATATATATTTCGGAGGTCTTTGGGGCGGGCAGTTAGAAAAATGGCAAACCGGAGAATTTGCAGCTGATGCGAAAGGTCCTTCAAACACTGAGCCTGCTTTAGGACCTATGGTGTCAGAGTTAAGTGATGACCTCCTTGCTTTTAAGAATGCTCCGCAGGAAATTCAGATTGTTGATGAAAACGGCAGGCCTCTGACTGCCGGTGAGCGTGATAAAAGATACTTCGAAGGGCCTTGGATACATAAGTATAACGGCTGCTATTATTTATCCTATTCTACAGGAGATACTCATTGTCTCGTCTATGCTGTAGGCAAGAGTCCTAAGGGGCCTTTTACCTTCAAGGGCAGAATTTTGGAGCCTGTTATCGGATGGACAACCCATCATTCAATTGTTCAGTTTAAGGATAAATGGTATCTGTTCTATCATGACAGCTCTTTGTCAGGAGGGATTAACCACAAGCGCTGTGTTAAATATACAGAATTGAAATATAATGCTGACGGTACAATTCAAACCATAAAGCCTTATGAGGACTAACCTGTGCATCAAGGCTTCCTGAAATAAAATATTTTGAACAGCCCTTATTTCGGATTGTGTAAAAGCAGTCCTGATAAGGGTCGCATTTTTAAGGCTTCATAGGCTGTGGAATTCTATTCTCCAATAAAATCAGCTTGAGGCTTGCAAGGTCAATGGCATCAATATTACCATCAGTATTAATATCTGCCGCTTCCTTGCTTGTCAAGGCATCCCTGCCAAGAAGATATGCCTTCAGAAGGGCAAAATCAATTGAATCCACAAAGCCATCCTCATTTACATCACCATAATATCCGGTATGCTCCGGATTTTCTCCCTTATTAATTCCAAGTCTTTCTGCAACCAGGCTTTGAAGCGCCAGTTTTTTATCGCAGGAAAATTCCCAGAACATTACACCCCCAAGCCCCATGTCCTTTAGGTAATCAAGCTTATACCCTATTGACTCTTCATCATCATATGTAATAAATGTGTTACCATTATATAAGTACGGCATTTTGGCCATGTCATCCCAATAACGTGTATAGCCGTTCTTGCCGGCGTAATTTTCTGCAATATCCCAGTAATCAAAGGAGGAGCCTTCCCATGTACCGCTTCCGTAGCCTGCTGATGTTGCTGCCGTCCCGTTTTTGTACAATCCGGTTCCGTCCGGGTCCTTTACATTTATCCAGCCTTTCCCGTAGAAGGCCATTCCTAAATTCAAATCAACCGGCCTTACTCCTGCTTTTATGTATTCTTCAATTGTGTCAGAAACACATAAGGAGCTTCCGGAAGAGCCATCATACAGCGGAGTAACATGGTTTGTAGCTGTATCCCATGCTCCGTGATAATCATATGTCATGACATTAATATAATCCAGGTACTGCATCATGCCTGCCACCTTACAATTTGCCACAAACTCAGGGCTGGCAGCTCCCGCAATACTCAGGAAATATTTCTTTCCATCCTTTTCCCCCTGTGAATCCAGTGCCATTCTTATTTCCTTGAGAAGCAAAATGTAGTTATCCCCATCATCCGCCCGGTGAGGAATATTGTCACCTCCAGATACGGGATACTCCCAGTCAAGATCCACACCGTCAAAGCCGTATTTTACCACAAAATCCACTGCTGACCGGGCACATGCTTTTCTCAGTGCATCCGAGGCTGCTACTCCCGAAAAGTTTTTTGACCAGGTCCATCCTCCCACTGATATTAGTGTTTTTATATGAGGATATTGCTCCTTCATTTTAACCAATCGGCCGAAGTGCCCCCTGAGCTCTGTTTCCCATGTATCATCTCCAAACGGCTTTTCGGTATCAATCCACGGATCTCCCACCGTAACGGTTCCGTCTGGCGATAGATTTGCAAATGCAAAATTAATATGTGTTAAAAGTGAAGGAGCTATATCTTCCACCTCAACAGCTCTTTCGTATCCGCACCACGAAGCAAAATACGCCACATTTCTGTACTGCTGTAAAGCCGTACCGGCTGTCACCGTATCCCTTGCCGAGACAGCCAAGACCTCTGAAATTCCCGTTAAGCTGAACAGCATTGCTGCAGCCAATAAAACTGCGGCAGACAAGCACCCTTTCTTTCTCCTGTTTTTCAAATTCATCCTGCTTTTCCCCTCTCTAAAAGTTTTTTAAATCTTCATAGACTTATCTTATAGAGCATAAAATGACAGGATAATTATATCATATTATTCCAATTTTTACTTTATATTTCTAAGTTTTTACATCAATTTTCAATATATGCATTTCCACTTCAGCCGGCATTCATTTTGGGCTTTACTGTCTAAGTCTCGGCAATAACCTTTCCAAGCCCGGTCAAGTCATATCCTCCTATACCTTCAAGCTCCATCCTGAATTCATTAGAACGAATGGCCTCAATAGCCGCCTGAAACGGAGCCTTGCCCACATCCTCCTTTTTAATGACAAGATCATACCTTTCTGTCTGAAGAGGAATAAAATCAATACCTTTCACCTGCAATCCCGATTTTTCATTGCCTATGCCCATGTCGGCTCCTCCCCGGGCAACAGTGCTGGCAATGGCAAGATGCGATGTGCTTTCACGGTTATATCCTTTAATGCTGTCCGGTTGAATGCCGAGCCTTCTTAAATGCTCATCCAGCAGAACTCTTGTTCCGCTTCCCTTCTCACGATTTATAATCACAATATCCTTTCTTTTCAAGTCCTCCCATCCGCTTATTTCCTTGGGATTGCCTCCGGCAACATAGAACCCTTGAAGCCTGCAGGCAAGATTAATAATTACTGCGGAAACTCCGGGAAGCATTCTCCTTACAAACGGAACATTATATTCTCCCGTATCTCCGTCCCATAAATGGGCTGTTGCCATTTGAGCATCTCCGTTGTACAGGGCATAAAGGCCGTTATAGCTTCCAACATATGAACGTAAGGCCTGTACCCCTTTGGAATTGATTTGAAGATGCCGGGATAAAATATCCAGTAAAATGTCCTGTCCGCAGATTACAAAATTGCTGCCTTGAATAAGGCTATCATTATAAGCAGCAGATATTGCCTTATCCTTCCTGATACCTTTATTTCTGCTTTTATATTCATTAACATCCTTTAAATCCACCCGGACTTTCCTTCCTACTCTGTATGCGTTGAGTTCTCCCCGCTTAATAAGCTCATAAACTGTGTTTTTTGCTATTTTAAGTATACCCGCAACTTCCTGTGGTGTTAAAGCAGTATTATCATTCATATTGGAGCTCCTTAATTCTATAATCATGTATATAAAAAATAAAATGTGATGGAAATATATATCAAAAGTCAATTACTATCGGCTAAAAAACCGATTCCATCGGTGGATAGTTTGGGCACCTAAAAAGACTATATATCGTCGCGAAGGCTTGAACAGTAATTGACTTTAGTCAATTACTGTCGGCTAAATAAACGATATAATCGTCCGATAGTTTGGGTTTGAGACTGAAGCCTCCTGCAGTTAAAAAATAAATTTATTGTCAGCCTGAGAAACTACTTACCCTTTAGACGGAACACGCCCAGTTCATGAACTGCCCGGAGCAGGAAACCGGAAACCCTATATTCTTAAAAAGAGATGGAATATCGTCCTTGATATTTTAGCATACGAAAGGCTTTAACCATAATTGACCTTAATGATATCCTACTATTAACAAATATTATATATTTTAAAAATTAAAAAATCAAATAATATAACAGATAAGAATACCGGCTCAACATATATTCTCTTCATCACAAAATTGAATTTATTTTGTTCCAAGCATGCAAAACAAACTCACAGCGGTTTTATTGAAAGCACCTTGCGTTTTTTTGACAAAATGCCATATATCTTGTTTGTTTAAGCATATAAGCAAAGGAAAAAGCAAACGCAATATTGATTTGCAAAAATAGAAAATGAAATTTTATCAAGAAAAAATTTCATTTTCTATTGATTTTTAGTTTTAAGACTAATATAATAATAATATGATACAACATAACAACACAGAATAAAACATAACAAGCTAAATAGCATTTTATGATTTTAATTACGTCTTGTTATGTTTAAACTAATAAAACAAAGAAAAAATAATATATAGCATTTCCTAAAAGAGCTCAATGACGAGGATATAACATTGTTTGTTATATTTTTGTCATTTTTTTATTTATAAAAACTTAATGAACGGAGGCAACGTAAATGAATAAAAAAGCTTATGAATTTGATGCTATCGCAAACGGACCGTTTTTTCCGGTCTATCCTGTAATTGCACAGCAAATCAAGGATAAAACAAAAATACTATCAGGCAGGTGCCTTGATATCGGAAGCGGCGGAGGACATTTGGGTCTTTCCCTCGCACAAATCACAAATCTGGAGGTGGTTCTTCTTGATAAGCTTGAAGATGCTATTGACATTGCAGACAGGCGTGTTAACAGCTGGGGGCTTTCAGAAAGAGCCTCGACGCTTCTTGGCGATGCTCAGCAAATTCCCCTCCAGGATAATACCGTTAATTTATGTATAAGCAGAGGCTCTGTATGGTTCTGGGAAGATCAGAAAAAGGGCTTTGAGGAAATTTACAGAGTTCTTGCAAACGGAGGCATGGCATATATCGGCGGAGGCTTCGGCAACGAAGAGCTGAAAAAGCAAGTGGATAAAAAAATGAAGGGGCACAGCAGCGAATGGCCCAAAAGCAGGAATCAGCCTGTTGAGGGCAACGCAATTCAGCACTTCATAGAGGTATTGTATAAGGCTGGTATTTTTAATTTTGAAATAACCGATGATGAAAGGGGTATTTGGGTTATTTTTGAAAAGCCTGAAATACAAGAGGAGGTGAAAGCTTGTTAAAAATTAATGCAAACAGCAACATAAAGGATATCATCGAGCAATATCCTGAAACCTTGCCTGTATTTGCGACCAGTGGCTTCAGGGCAAATGAGAAGGAAGAATTGTCCGACGAGTTCGGAGAAGGCTTGCTGTTAAAAACCGCACTTAATCTAAAGGGTATTAACCAAAAAATATTTATAAAAATGCTGGAAGAAAAAATATCCCTTAAGCTTGAAAAATTAGAAGAGCTTATTCAGGCCGAAGCCGGAAATCCCTCTGTAAAATTTAATTTCACAGGATACACTTATTGGCCTCTCAGACCTATCTTTAAAGATTTTTTTGAAGATGCGTTAAGCAAATATCTTGCTAAAACAGGAGATACCGATTTCAATTACCATATACCTTCAGACTTCAGCGGTGATGACCCCTGTTCGGACATATGGAAAGCAAAAAGCATGGAACAGCTTCCCGATGTAATTGCAGGTGCGGGCTTCGGAGATTTCTTCAGGGAGGAATTCGTTGACAGGTTTATAAACAAGGGATATTTCAAAGCCGCCGGATATGACAAAATGAACCAAGCCTTTGTCTCTGCCGGAATACCCGATCCCGATAACTGTTATACCGTTTATTCCGTATTACCTCTCATAATGCTGATTGACAAAAAAAAGCTCGGAAAACTGCCTGTGCCTGCACAGTGGAGTGACCTGCTGAATCCTGTCTACAGAAACAATATAATCATCGGAGCCTCCAGCGGAGAAGTTCACGAAGACTTACTCCTGTATATTTACAAGGAATACGGCGAAGAAGGCTTAAAAATGCTGTCAAGGAATATAAAAACCGGCTGGCATGCCTCTCTGATGGCTAAGGTTGCAGGCACAAGCAGCAATGAAGGTGCAGCAATTTATGTTATACCCTGGATGTTTGCAAAGGCCTGCCAAAGGACAGAAGCCACCCAAATCATCTGGCCTGTGGATGGTGCATTGACAACGCCCATGTATTTGCTGGTAAAAGCAGCCTCCTTTGATAAGTACAAGGTATTTGCTGACTTTGTCATAAATTCAGCATATGGGAAATTGTCAGCAAGCAATTATTTTCCGGTATTAAACGGCAAAGTTGATAACAGACTTCCCGAGGGAGCAGTTCTCAAATGGCTGGGATGGGACTATATAAAAGCAAACTCAATGGAAAAGCTCAAGAAATATGTTGTTGCATTTTTTTATAAGCATCATGACGAAAACCAGCCAAAGGAAGCAGCAATACAAAATTAACAATCTTTTTAGGTTCTCTCCCTCTTACTGCTGCCTGCTGAGGCAGTAATTTATAAACTGCTGTGCCGTCCTGCCCGATAAGCCTCCATGCCTCATTTCCCACTTGCCGGCTTCTGCACAAAGCTCCTCCTCCTCCATCAGAACCCCGCTTTTCCTTGCAAGCTCCGCAACAATATTAAGATATTCCTTGCGGGAAGGCTTAAAATAGTTGATTGTACACCCAAACCTGTTAACAAGTGAAAGCTTTTCCTCCATGGTATCCGACCTGTGAATTTCGTTATTGCTTTCCATGTCACTCCTGTCATTCCAGGTTTCCTTGATAAGATGCCTTCTGTTTGAGGTGGCATATATGAGAACATTGTCGGGCTTTGTTTCAACACCGCCTTCAATAACTGCCTTCAAAAACTTATATTCGCTTTCGAATTCTTCAAAGGACAGGTCGTCCATGTATATAATAAACTTGTAGTTCCTGTTCTTAATCGTGGAAATAACAGCCGACAGATATTGAAACTGGTGCTTGTATATCTCAATCATTCTGAGCCCCTGATCATAATAGGCATTCACAATTGCCTTTATGCTGGTTGATTTGCCGGTTCCGCTGTCACCGAAAAGGAGGCAGTTATTGGCCTTTCTTCCCTGAACAAACGCTTCGGTATTATTTACAAGCTCCTTTTTCTGAATTTCATAACCGATAAGGTCATCAAGCATTACCTTGTCCATATTGTTAATGGGGCAGAATTTTACTGTCCCGTTTTCATTGCCGACTAGGCGGAACGCCTTGTTAAGTCCGAACATGCCTACTCCGCAGTCCTTATAAAAGCCTGTCACATATGAAAAAAACTCGTTCTCATCCTTTGCCTTTTCAAGTCTCCTGCTCAAAGCCTGAACCTTTTCGCTTACATTTTTGTTGTACATTCTTTCATTCTTACAGACAGCCTTATAGTCAGAAAGCATTGAAAAACAGTTGATTCCCAGCCTGCCTTCTATTTTTGAAAAGTCAAAATGGAACAGCTTCATAAATACCTTAAAATCATTTTTTGCAAATTCATTCACACTTCCCGTATTTGCGCCAAGCTTTTCACAGGTAATGCTAAAGGGGTTCTCATCAGTAATTAAAATAAATGTGAGATAATTTTGCCACAGGTTCCCGTCAAAGCCATATTCGGTTGAAATGTCAAGCAGCCTTCTGACCTGAGCATATATCTCCTGCGTAAGCTGCGCATCGGAAATATTTTCATTCTCCAGCTGCCTGAATATGCCGGCTGTTTTTAGTAAAATACTTTCCCCGTCCAAATTGTATATAATCAGATTTGCTGTTTCCCGGTACATTGGTATTCCTTTCATAGATGTTTTTGCACATCTGCGTTTATTTTTTAATAAGTACAATTGTATATCTTTAATAAATACCTTTCAACAATAAACTTCAATAAATACGCAGATGTAAAAACCCCGCCTTCTTATTTTACTATTTTCCCGTTTATAAAATTTAAAGCTGCGGAAGCTGCTGTTTCCCATTGCTTTTCCAGCATCATATCATGGCACAGCTCACTTAGCATAACCAGATATGAATTGAAATACCTTGCATGTCTAATTATGTTAATGGGACTTACCACCTTATCCTGCCATGACCCTATTGTAAGCATCGGGATGCATAAATTCCTCGGAGGCTTCGGCCTTCCCAGCAGCAGTGACCATTTCACTCTTATGGATTCTTCCTTTTGAAACAGCCTTTTGTATTTACGGATTTCCTCATCTGAAAGCCTGCCGTCAAACAATAAGGCCTCCGGCTTTTTCCCCCTGTCATGCAAAATGCTTCTGACAGTCTCCCGCAGCATAATATTAACCGGAACAGGAGCAATAAATATAATTCCGCAGACAGTATCCGGATATAACCTTAAATATGCATGCACAACCGCCGCGCCAAGTGAATGTACTATAATTAGTGTGGGCTTTGACAGCCCCTTAACAACTTTATAAACATCCTCAGCGTAATCACTGACTGAAAAGGTATTTAATAAAGCCTTACCCTCACTATTTCCATGACCGCGGTAGCTGAGTGCATACACATTATAGCCTGCGCTCTTGAAATACGGCATAAAGTTGTCTTCCCAGCACCATGCTGCATGATTAGAGCCGTGCAGCATCAGAATATTATATCGGTATCCGTTGTCATTCCCCAGAAGCTCCAGCTTAAACAATATTATTCTCCTTCTTTTTCTTATTGCAGCGTCCAAAAATTTAAAGCCGGTACAGGCCTGTAAACGCAAGGTATTTTTACCTGCAAACAAATGCCCGGGGCTTATGTAAAACTTCACAAGGGGAAAAATCCTCCCTGCACAGGTCATATTCCTTTTTTATTTCAAAAAGCTCGTTTATTATACCTCTCATATTTTCTGCATCGGCAAGGGGAGACATGGGAAAAGCCTTGAGTACTCCTATCTTAACTCCGCTCTTGGTTTTATCATAGCCCTCGGAGTAATCCAAGACAAACGTACACTCCCCCTTAGCCTGTTTATCAATCAGATAGAGATAAAAGTAATAATTGTACTCTGCCGTGCGGGCGGCACTTTCGCTGTCCATATCCGAAATTTCCTTATATTTAATATTTTCTCCGGGCTGCCTGATGATAAATAATGTTACAAAGCCTTCCGTTTCATTATTTATCACCTCGAACTCACTATTTTCATTTATAGCAGCCTTTATATACTCACCTACAGTCATCAGACTGCCTATTACCTTCTGGAAGCCTTCATACCCGAAGCATTTCAGCGTGGTAAGTGCCGACACAGGCCCTGTTCCCGCTCTTGATAACTCTAAAGTATATTGAAACGGAGAGTAATTTCCGTATTCCAGTTCATTTAATTCAATGGGCTCCACATTTCCCAAGCCGTACATCTGAGTTTTATCTCTGGACATGAATACACTTGCCACATAGGGGCAAAAACCGGTTTTATGAAAATCTGCCGCGAACGAATCCGCATATGTAATTTGTGATACTCTTAAAAACATTGCCCTGATTTTTGTTAAAACCTTTGTGTCAAAGCCAAGGGGATTTTTTTCGAAATCATAGTGTTCAAAAAACAGCCATGTCCATCCAATAACCGAATCTACATGAACATGGGGCAAATAATTCAGAGAGAATTTCCTTGCCAGCCTGTCCCTCATTTCTGTGACCTCCTTTATTGGATCTACCGTCATTTGTATGGTAGTACCGCCATTAGCAAGAATACAAGCCAAAATTCCACCGCTCTCTATACGCTCTGAAATAATTTTTTCAGACTCTTCTATTGCTATTCTTCCCTTTTCATCCACAGGCATTTTCAGGCAATTGTCTTTTCCGATTCCCAGCCAATCACATACCTCCGCATGACAAGGATGGCCCTGACTTGTAGAAACAACAAAAATATCCTCCTTTGCACCTTTTTTGCCGATATCCTGAGAGCATTTCTGAAGTCCTACCTTTACCGCATACATAACAGTGGATTTGCCTCCGAAAGTAAATATCCCCTGTGAGCTTTCCCAGTCCCATCCGGCTAATTCGGCCAAATATTTGCAGGTTTCCAGTTCCGACTTTATTAAATTTCCCGTCAGCATATCCTGCGCAAAGTTAGGATTAAAAAACATGGTATACGCACCTGCCGCAGCTGCGGGTAAATTTGCGGGAGGATTTATATTTATCATGGTACCCGGGTTATTCCACCTTACAGCTCCTTTAAAAAGCTCAGAAAGCTCTTCAAACACTTCCGTCGGGTCTTTGCTCTCATAGGATAGCCTGCATTCCTTCAGATAATCATAATACGAGCATTCAATTTCTCCGTTAAGCCTGCTTTTATTTGTATCCACATGCTTGCCTACAAAACTATCCAGCCTCTTTATCATATCTATGTAGCGATTAATGTCTTTACTATTTGGATCCTGAAAATATTTTAAAATATTACTCATCCCTTTCATATTTTTTGTCCAAACCATAATTAACAAATTACAATATAACTTAAAAATATGTTTTGTTTTTGTATAATTTACGCTATTAACTTTTGGTAAAATGTTTGAAAAACTTGAGGTTCTGATTGCAAGCTATTTTAATTTATCACCTTCTTTTTCCCATAAGGCAATATCCAAGAAACATACCATGCCTAAACCATGAACAGCCAGCTTAAAAGTATATTTCGCCTGAAAAAGATACATATTGTCCAGATATTTTATCCTGCGAAGGCTTAAAGCTGTAAAATTGACTTCGGTTAACAAAATCATATGCATTATCGCTTACTTTTACCTTCTGAATAAACACTTGTGTCAGACTTTTGCATTAAGCATCATTAAATTCCATAATAATGTATTTTAACCATTATTTATTAATTTTATATTTTAACTTATTAGTAATTAAATGTCAATAGCTCTTATTTCTCTTAAACAGCAATAACTTAGCAATTTCAAAAAAATAAGCGCAAAAAGTAAAAAATTTAAATAATTTAAATCTAATCAAGGTAAAACACCAAATTTGAAAAAATATGCGCAAAAATTGTTAAATTGTAAGAAATATATATTGAAATAAAATTTTTAAAGGAGTATAATATTCGAGCAATGATATATTTAGTTAAGAAGCTTGATATTGCTCTAGGGAATACAAGGTGACTAAAGTCAAATATTAATTGCCTTAAAAAAGGGTACTAAATTTAACCGGTATTGGATAATCTAAAGCTGTGTAACAGCGAAACGGCCCTGACTGTCGTACGGTATCCCAGAGAAAATGTACTCGAAACTATGTCTTATTCTGCAATACGGAGGTGAGCGGTATGGATTGTGACCCAGGTGGCAGTAGCCACATACAATATTTTTTAATTGATGCGGGCTTGTTTGCCGTGCCGTTTACCAGTGTGGTATAGCATTGTCAGATAAACCCTCATTATATCTACAGAAAAGAGGGTGATTTTAATGATAGAAATTTTCAAATCGGCTAATGGTGAAATAGTTCGTTCGGATGCCTTTGAAGAAGGTGTTTGGGTAAATCTTGTCAATCCAAGCGAAGAAGAAATTAACAAGGTTAGTAATGCTTTAAGTGTTGAAACAGACTTTTTGAAAGCTGCATTGGATGAGGAGGAAAGAGCAAGAATAGAAAGTGATAACGGACAGACGCTTATAATTGTTGACATTCCTATTGTTGACAAGGAAGGCAAAATGAATGTTTACACTACCATTCCTCTTGCGATTATACTCATCAAGCATATTATTATTACTGTTTGCTTAAAGGGTGACACACTGCTCAATGTTTTTTCAACAAACAAGGTAAAGGGCTTTTTTACACAGTATAAAACAAGGTTTGTACTGCAAATTCTTTATAAAAATGCCACAAAATACTTAGAGTACCTAAAGCACATTGATAAGACAAGCAGCCGGATAGAACAGGACTTGCATAAATCAATGAAAAACAAGGAGCTCATTCAGATGCTGAAGCTTGAAAAAAGCCTTGTTTATTTTTCAACCTCTTTAAAATCCAATGAGGTAGTTTTAGAAAAGCTAATGAAATATGAGCATATAAAAAACTATCCGGAAGATACCGAGCTGCTTGAAGATGTCATAATAGAAAACAAGCAGGCAATAGAAATGGCAAACATATACAGCAGTATTCTTTCCGGAACCATGGATGCCTTTGCATCAGTTATATCAAATAACTTGAATATAGTAATGAAATTTTTAACATCAGTAACAATAGTTATGGCTATTCCTACAATGATATCAAGCTTTTTTGGAATGAACGTAAATATTCCTCTTAAGACTCCGATTGCTTTTTGGATTATTGTTATAATGTCATTAGCTATGTGTTTAGTTACCGGTATAACCTTATATAAGAAAAAGCTGTTTTAAAGCCATACAGATTGTAATTAAATGTGTCCTCCTGAAAAAGGACACATTTTTTATCTTTCACACAAATGCCCTGCGCCATCATAAAAGCATTCATCAGGCTTTCTCAAAATTCCCTGACTGTCGTAAAATTCTTCATCCGACCGTCTTAACATGCCTAGATAATCAAAATAATCCTCACCCGGTTCGCGAATAATTCCTTCGATATCAAAGTAGCTATCTCCCGGATTTCGCAAACCTCCCTGACCATCATAAAATTTCTCTTTAAGAGAATACAAGGAACCATCTCTCCTTCATAAATTTTATCAGTACAATTATAACATATAATTTCGAAATAGAATATTGATTTATATCAAGGCAAGTCAATCGCAGCTTAAAGAAGGCTCTGTCCGTAAAAGCCTTTTTCAGCCCAGCAGCAGCCTGTCACTGTTAACTCCGAAATGCAGCACAAGCTTTTCTACCGTCATTTCCTCTCTTTCACTGCCTTTAATATCAAGTAAGACCTTCCCTTCCCTCATCATGACAGTCCTGTTTCCATATGCGAGAGCATCCTTCATATTGTGGGTAATCATTACCGTACAGAGCTTATTGTGTTCGACAATCTCCCTTGTTATATCCAGAACTCTCTTGGCCGTATAAGGATCAAGTGCGGCAGTATGCTCATCCAGAAGAAGCAATCTGGGTTTTGCTATTGTCGCCATCAGGAGGGTAAGTGCCTGGCGCTGCCCTCCTGAAAGCAGGCCAACCCTCTGCTTCATTCTGTCCTCCAATCCCAGTCCCAGATGGGCTATGGCTTCCCTGAAAATTTTTATATCACTCTTCTTCAGCCCTGCGCCAAATCCTCTGCGCTTGCCTTTCCCACAGGCTATAGCCAGATTTTCTTCAATACTCATATTATAGGCTGTTCCCTTCAGCGGGTCCTGAAAAACACGGCCGATAAAAATTGAGCGTTTATATTCGGGGATAAAGGAAATATCTTCACCATCAAGGATTATTACACCCTTATCTAAATCGCAGGTGCCTGAAATACAGTTGAGAAGAGTGGATTTTCCGGCGCCGTTGCCGCCTATGACCGTTACAAACTCACTCTCCTTGAAAGAAATACTGACATTATCAAGAGCAAGCCGTTCATTTGCACTTCCCTTAGAAAATATTTTACTAACTGCCTCAACCTTAAGCATCGGATTCTTTTCTCCTCTTCATATTTACAGCCGCCAGCCTGCTTCTTGTCCGAATCAGATAATTTTTAACCGCAGGTACAGATAAGGCAAGGACTACTATGGCAGCAGAAACCAGCTTAAGATCTGTTGGCGGCATTCCGAACCTGATTGCAGCCATTATGATAAATCTGTAAATCACCGAACCGAGTGCCGTAGCCAGAAGCAGTCCAAAAATTGATTTAAGCCTGAACAATACTTCACCAATCATTATGGAAGCAAGGCCTACAACCAGCATTCCAATTCCCATGCCCACATCTGCAAATGACTGGTATTGTGCCAGTATCCCTCCTGATAAAGCTATCAGGGCATTAGCAAGCGCAAGACCTATAAGTTTTGTAAAGTCTGTGTTAATTCCCTGTGCAGAAGCCATACACTCATTATTTCCCGTTGCCCTTACCGCAAAGCCCAGCTTTGTCTTTAGAAACAGAAACAGCATTACCAGAACAATTATTGATATTGCAGAAAGTAATATCATTTTTATATTGCTTTCATCAGGAGTATCCTTAAAAGCAGTAAATATTGTAGTACTGCCTATAAGCGCAATATTAGGCCTGTTCCCCATTATTTTCAAATTTATTGAATACAGTGCCAGCATTGTAAGAATTCCCGACAGCAGCATCTGAATCTTGAGTCTTGTATGCAAAAGGGAGGTTACTATTCCTGTAATTCCTCCTGCGGCCATTGCCGCCAGCAATCCTAAAAACGGATAATTATTCAGGCACATTACCGCTGAAACAGCCGCACCGGTTACAAAGCTTCCGTCTACGGTGAGGTCAGGCATATCCAGAACCCTGAAGGATATATACAGCCCCAGTGCCAGAATTGCATAAATCATACCTAATTCCAATGTCCCGTAAATAATAGCTGTCATTTTATCTACTCCCAATTTTAATTTCCGAAAATATGTACCGCTTCTTTAAGAACATCCTCCGGTATGGTTATTCCAATTCTTTTTGCTATGTCCTTGTTTACGCATATATTTATGTCCTTCATAATTTTAACCGGAATGTCTCCCGGCTTTTTGCCGTTGAAGATATCAATCACCATATCTGCGGTTTCCCTCCCAAGAATTTCATAGTTGATTCCGCAACTGGCAAGCCCTCCATCCTTTACCATTGAATCAGCTCCCACATACAGAGGCTTTTTGGCCTTCACCGCAATCTCGGAAACCATAGGCATCGAAGAAGCAATAGTATTATCAACAGGTGAAAAGATTGCATCAGCCTTTTCAGCCAGTGATTGGGCAACCTGCTGAACCTCAGAGGTATTTGTAACAGTACCCTCCACTATATCCAGACCGCTTTTGTCCGCATATTCCTTCAAATGCTTAATTATAAGCAGCGAATTTGCCTCACTTGAATTATACAAGGCACCTATGGTCTTTATTCCGGGAGTAATACGCTGTGCAAGCTTCATATTATACTCCGCCGATATCAAATCGGAGGTGCCTGTTATATTTTTCCCCGGTTTATCAAGATCCTTTACCAGCCCTGCCGAAACCGGGTCTGTACATGCGGAAAAAACTATGGGTATCTCACTTGTCTCCCCTGCCGCTACCTGTGCTGAAGGTGTGGCAATTGCAATGATCATGTCATATTTGCTGCTTACAAACTTCTGACTTATGGTTTTTAAATTTATTTGGTCTCCCTGTGCATTCTGATAATCTACGGTTATATTTTCTCCGTCCTTATACCCCTTTTCCTCAAGGCGTTTAAGTATTGACTTTCTTATTTCATTCAGTGACGTATGCTCCATTATCTGTATAATCCCTATTTTTTTAAGGCCGGTTTCCTCCTTAGAGTTATTCTCACCGGCTTCACCGGAAGCACATGCGGAAAAAGACAGCATCGCCGCCGTCATACATAATAAAACCACTACCGATAAAAATTTTTTCATAATACCCTCCACGCCGAATTCCGGCTAATCTATTTTAGCAACAATTTCAGTTATTCTTTCAATATCTCTTGGATCAATTTTCAATGTATAATTTTTTTGTCCGGCTCCGCCGTATACAAATTTTTGAAGCAGCAGCCTGTTGTCAAACACTCCCGGCAGACCGTGCCCAACCATCGGAACGCTGCCAGCCTCATATCCAGTAACCTTAAAAACATCCTTTTTATCTGCCAGCTTTACCTTCTCACATTTCAGGGCCTCCTTTAACAGTTCAAAATCCACACGCCTGCGCTCACCGGACATTATAACCGCAAAATATCCCTTGTCGGTTTTTACCACCAGAACAGGAACAGTCTGTGAGAGGTTATAAATTCCGGCTGCATCGCTCACAGAATAAATATGACTCTCATCATGTATAATTTCGTATAAAATATCATGCTTTTGCAGCAGTTCCTTAATACTGTTCAGACTGATTGCCTTCACCCTCCTTCAAATTATATTTTTTATTTAACCAATACCTGCAATGCCCCTTGTACAAATTCGAAAAGCTCACTGTCAAGGGCTTTTACCGTGCCTATAATACTCTTTATTTTATCGCTGCTGTATTCCGTGCTGCTTTTTGCAGCTTCGAGGATGGCAAATACCGTCTCCCTCTTATACTCAAAATGCCTGCTCCTTATTCCTGCAAACTCCTGAAGCAGCTTGTCTGCTCCCGGCTCCTCCGAGTGGCTTTGCAGCCATTTTTCTATAACTCCGAATATTACGTTCAGGCATCTGAAAAAAGCTATTTCAAAGCCCAGAGCATATTCCCTTATATTTTTCATTGTATCGTTATACTGTCTAACAGCAGTTATAAATCTGTTATCCTTATAAGCGATATTTTTGCAAAAGTCCCGGATCAAGGCATCATAGCTGTCTATTTCAGGCTCTCCCCGCTTTTCAAGGCTATAAAGAATATTGTGAAACATGGAATCAAAGCAGTAATACTCCTGAGACTGGGGGCCGCCCTCCTCTTTAAAAAATTTATTTGAGTCAGTCCATATGTCCTCCAGCATTTTTTCAGTCATAAATATTCCGAACAGTCCTGTCGCCTGAGGTGTCATATACTGCTGCACCCCTGCTTCGTACAAATGATTTATATCCCGGATGTACATATAGCCGCGCTTGGTATCATACCCGCTTATCAATATAAAATGGGCGGCATCGGGATTCCCTGAAAGATAAAAATAAAAAAGAGCTTTATACTTTGTGGGCATCATAACAGGAATGGATAAATCCAGCTTCTCCTTAATCTTTGGTATCACCTCGCTGGAATTGCCTATTGTGTTCGGAACCAGCTCCAGCCCCATTTTTCTTGCAACAGTACTTTTCAGCCCTTGCCAATCCTTTAAAGATATATCTGTCCAATTGTGCAGTGCCGAATGATAAAACAAATAGTAAAAATAATTCTCATAGCTGTAATAGCCTGCCGAAACTGCAATAGGGATATCTATACAGGTGGTATTGTCATTTCTGAATCCATCTGTACAATAATGGGACATATCCAAAAAACACTTCATAGTAATAGCACCTCTTACCGTATAAATTTTTCTGCCTGAACAAATAAAATCATATTACTGTTTTAAGGCCGGACACATACATTTTATAATACAGGCCCTTTCTGCCCAGCAGCTCGCGGTGAGAGCCAATTTCTGCTATCCTGCCGCTGTCAAGGACATATATTATATCCGCATTCCGTATTGTAGAAAGCCTGTGGGCAATCACCAGAACCGTCTTATCCCTTACCATATTGTCAATAGCCTTCTGAACCAGAAATTCATTTTCCGAATCCAGCGAAGAAGTAGCTTCATCCAGCAAAAGGACGGGAGAATCCTTTAATACAGCTCTGGCTATTGCAATTCTCTGTTTCTGACCTCCCGAGATAAGCACTCCGTTTTCCCCTACTCTTGTATCATACCCCTGCTGCATCCTATTGATAAATTCATCGGCACAGGCTGTTCTGGCCGCTTCCACAATATCCTCCTTCGAGGAATCCGGCCTGCCAAGCCTGATATTTTCCTCAATACTGCAATCAAAAAGGAAGGAATCCTGCTGAACATAAGAAATCTTACTTCTCAGTTCCTCCAGAGAATAAGCATCAATGCTTCTGCCTTCCAGAAATATACTCCCGCTGCCGTGCTCCAGAAACCTCAGGATAAGCCTTATAACCGTAGTCTTACCTGAACCGCTTGCTCCCACAAGTGCGGCCATCTTTCCCTTGGGAACCGACAGGCTTACGCCGTCAAGCAATTTGCTGCTTCTGTCATAGCAAAAGTCCACATTTTTCAGAACCAGCATGTCCTCTTCCGCAGCTCCTAAGCCTGAGCCTTCTTTCAAAGCCTGTACAGAAACCTCCTCTGCTTCATCCATAAATTCAAAAAATCTTTTTGCACCTGCCATTGAGCCCTGAAGCTGTGAAAGAAATACTCCAACCTGCAGGAACATATTTGTCACACCTGCCTGAAGGGTTATAACAGCTATAATACTTCCTATATCAATAAGACCCGAAAGAAACATATATATTCCGATTCCCAGAACTCCTATGACATTGAAGGTAGACAGCATAAAATTGATACCGTCTATCTTTGCGGAAACAACGGTTCTTTTCATCTGAAACCGGGCAATTTGTCCGTTCTCACTGCTATACTTGTTTTTGATAATTCCGTCAAGCCCGTACATTTTCTGGATTCTTGAACCTTCGACAACATCAATCAGCTGCTGAGAAAGAGTCCCCAGCTTCTTCTGTATCATATCGCTCAAAAGCTTGCTTTTTTTTAAATACACCGAGTTAACCAATGCCGAGGCTATTCCAAGCAGCAGTACAACTGCCGAAAGTCTCGGATCCAGAAGCAGCATGATAACGCACGACCCTATCCCGTATATGATGTCCCTCAATACAGACCATAGCTGCTCTGTAAGCGAGGTATCAATCAGATTCAGGTCAACGGTGAGCCTTGACATCATTTCTCCCTTGCTGCTTCCGTAAACCCCGGAAACCGGCATATTCAGCAGATGCTTTACGGCACCTGTTCTCAATGCAAGCATGTAATCCTTCACGCTTTTCCCGATTTCATACATCACCAAAGGATAAAAGCCGCACGAGAGTACTACGCACACAGCTGCTGTTACAAATGCTCTAACCAGCAATTGCCTGTCATTCTGAACTACGGAATTTATGAGATCTTTATTCAGAAAGCCAATAAGAATTTTTGCGGCACCATAATCAAGACAGCTTATCAGCAGTACAGTGAGGTATTTCCACTTATGCCTTTTCATACCCGATATTATCCTGAATAATTCCTTGAAGTACAATCCCCTATATAACATTTTCACCTCCGGCCCCGGCATTTAAGCTTTCATATTCCATATAGCCGCTGTCCTTCGTCTGCATGTCATACAGTCTCCTGAAAACGCCGTCTGCCTTCATAAGCTCCTCATATGACCCCTGTTCCTTTACAACACCTTCATCAATAACAATATAATAATCCGCCCATTTTATGGCAGAAAGCCTGTGAGCCACAACCAATACCGTTTTGTCTCCGGAGCACTTGAAAACAGTATCATACACCAGTTCCTCACTCTGACTGTCAAGCGCCGAGGTAGGCTCATCCATTAATATAATCGGAGCATTCTTCAAAACAGCTCTTGCAATTGCAATTCTCTGCTTCTGGCCTCCTGAAAGCTTTATTCCGCCGTCCCCGGCTATTGTATTAAAGCTCTCAGGCAGACTGCTGATAAACTCATGGGCATGAGCTGTTTCAGCCGCTTCAGAAACACACCTCTCCGGTGCTGCCGGGTTTCCGTAAAGAATATTTTCATATATTGAAGCCGGATATAAAAATGCATCCTGCGAAATATAGGCTATTTTACGTCTCAAAGCTTCCAAGCTCCATTTACCCGTTTCCTCGCCGAATACCTTAACCTTTCCCGACGAGACTTCATAAAAGCCGCAGAGAATATTAAGCAGGGTGCTTTTGCCGTTTCCGCTGGCTCCCACTATTGCGACCTTGTCTCCTGCTGATATTTTAAAATCTGCTCCCTTCAGGACTTCAGTCCCTCCGTTATATGTAAAACAAACATTTTCAAATTCAACAGCGTATCCGTTTCTTGCAGTATAATCCTCACCCGAACTGCGCTCTGATTTTTTAAGGAACAGCGTATTAATATTTTCTATTGCACCACCGGTATTTTTAATATCTGTTATTAGCCATGGAATCATCGTAGATGGCTGAACCACATAATTCAGCATCTGAAAAAATGCCACCAGCTCTCCCACGCTCATTTCGCCGTTCAGCGTCAGATATCCACCGAACAATATACATATGACACCGGGTATCTCCATTAATATTATTACAAACGGAAAGAGGTGCATCTTGCACCGTTCAATACAGACCGCCTTATTCCTTGCCTTCTCGAAATATCCGCGGCATTTCCCCATAAGATAGTCTGCCAGATTGTACGACTTAACAGTCTCGATGCCGCTTATGGAATCCTTTATTATTCCAGCTGCGCTCCCCATGTGTTCCAGATATTCTTTTGAATGTACTCCTATCTTTCCCCCAAGCCTGTTTGAAAAATATACAGATACAGGTGTAAATATAAAGCTGGCAACAAGCAGCTTCCAATTGACAGCTCCCATATATGCAATCGAGCATATAAACATAACGGGCTGAAATAACATATTTACAAGGTTGCCGTTTATAAATCCTTCTATCGCCTGCAAATCATTATTAAACCTTGATACAAGCGTACCGGAATGAATTTCACCGACAGCACCGGTTTCAAGACCTGAAATATGACTTACAACAGAGTTTTTCAAATCTCTTGCTGCAAATACTCCAAACCTCCCCACGGAGTATTTGAGCAAATAGCTGAAAAAAGCACCTGAAATCAAGACAATGACAAATATCAGTCCAAGGGTATATAAAAAATTATTTTTAAGGCTCAGGGCATTACTAATAAGCCTGTTAATAACATCGGCCTTTACAATATTAAGAAATACAACAATCACTGAACTTAATATTCCTGTAAAAAGCCATAGCCTGTATGGCTTTACATACCGGTACATCCATAAAAATGCCGGTAAAAGCCTCATAGAACCAGTATTCTTCAAGGGTCACCTCCTGCTTTCTCAGGATTTATCCGCCGGATTCAGAGCACCGTCTAAAAAATCCGTCATCTTAGGTATATCTGTAAGTGTTTCAAAGGATATATCCTCGGAATCTATGTCTATCTGAAAAGTGTTTTCCAGCTCAACCAGCAGATTTACTATCTTTACCGAATCTATGCTGAAATCCTTCAGCAGATTTGTCCTTTCGTTAATCAGCTCCTTATTTGACACAAGCTTTAATTTATTTACCAGAATAAATTTTATCTTTTCCAGTATTTCATTTCTGTTCATGCAGCCATCCTCCATAAATAATATTAGCAACCCAATTTAGTACTATTCCTGCAATTGCTACTCAATAAACCTTCTATTCCATTCAGGTATCAGATTATTTTTAATTCCCAGTATATTCAGTACCTTTGATACAACATGATCAATCAGCTCATTCATTGTGGCAGGCTTTGAATAAAATCCCGGACTTGCAATACATATATCCATCCCAAGCATTGAAAGCTCATATAATTGCTTGAGGGTTAAGGCAGTCATAGGCATTTCCCTGGGAACCAGCACTATTTGCCTTTTTTCCTTCTGGGCGACTACCGCACATCTGCCTATAAGGGTATTTGCCAAGGATGAATGCAGCATTCCTACAGTATTCACCGAGCAGGGTATTACCAGAAGGGCATCCAACTGAAAAGAGCCGCTTGCAAGAGAGCATCCGATATCCTTATTGTCAAAAATCCCGTCAACCTTTGAAAGAACAGCTCTGGCAAAATCCAGACAGGTTTCCAGCTTCACCGTTTCTATTGCAGCCTCGGACATTACAAGGTAAACCTCACAGCCATATTCCTTCAGCAGCTGAATCGTCCTGAGCGCATATATGCTTCCCGAAGCCCCGGTAACAGCAACAGCTATCCTTTTACTCATATTCCACCCCTATGCCGTATCCTCTGCAATCCATGACTATTTCTCCATTATGTATTTTTATACCCTTGAAGGGCTCTTCCTTTAAAAAGGTTGCTCCATCTAGATCAATGAAATCAAAAAGTCCCGAGACAGAATATGCATATGCTATCGAAAGAGATGATTCCAAGAAGCATCCCAACATAAGCTTCAGGTTTTTATCCTTTAGCATTCCCGCATCCTCAAGGCTTTGCAGAAGACCGCCGAATTTTGTAATCTTTATATTTACTCCGTCGATATAACCGGCAAAGCCCACTGCGGAGCTCCCGCTTTTCACCGACTCGTCCAGAAACAGGGGTGTCTTGGCAAGAAATTTTTTTACCGGTGCAAGCCCTGATTTTTTATCAGGCTTTACAGGCTCTTCAAGCATTAATACATTATCCATGTTCAGATATTCCTGATACTCCTCAAGCCGGTCAATAGTCCAGCCCTGATTTACATCAAGAAAGAAATCCCTACTTTTGTCTTGCTTTACATATTCCAGATAATCCTTGTCTGTCAAGCCTCCAAGCTTTATTTTAATAAGACTTGCATCCTCCGGAATCCTGCTTTTCCAGCTTCGGCCTTCCATTATAGGCATAGTAAAGGGTGTTTTCCTCTTTTGCGGCTCCTTCAATTCCAAAAGCTCCCACAGCATTTTTTTATTTGCCTTTCCCAGATAATCCAACATCGCCATTTCAAAGCCGCATTTTATACAATTAAAATATTTCTGTCCGGACAGCTTTTGCACAAGTTGCCTTACATCGCTTACTGTCTGTATTCCCGAGATTTCCTTCCCATAGACGGACAGCACCTTCACAGCCTGTTCATGTGCTTTGTCAAACGGCTCTCCAAAAAATTCCACAGGTATTATTTCACCGTATGCCGTTATTTCCTTGTCCGCTATAATGACCAAAAGCTGCGCTATGCTGTCAAATTCAGAGTGACTTATTTTGAATTTCTCTTTTAGCCTTAAATCAAGCCTTCTGATACTTAAATTCACCGGTAATCCTCCAAAATATCCACAAACCTGTCACAGCCGGTAACCAGCGGTGCAAATACAGGTATGCCATATTTACATTCCATTTCACAAATAACCTCTTCTACTGCATTTCTTTCCATTCCGGCTGCAAAAAGAGAGATTCCCAGCACCTTGCAAGACCTCTGATATCCAGCCAGCCTTTCGGTAATCTCTATCTGCTCCTCAAGCGTTGGAATTGCTTTATCAAAATAAGCAAGCCTTTCTCTTGTTATGTCATGTGCAAATACGATAATATTAGGTGCCGAACCGTGCATAAGCCCCAGCGAAACACCGGAATACGCGGGATGAATCAGCGAGCCCTGCCCTTCTACAAAAACAAAGTCATTCCGTATTGCTGCTTCACATACAAAATCCTCTATGGCACCGGCCATAAAGTCAGAAAGAACAGTATCAATGGCAAAGCCGTTATCCATAATATACATGCCTGTTTGCCCTGTAGGTATAAAATCAGATTTCATGCCTCTTTTTTTGCAGCACTGATGAAGTTCAAGAGCCGTAGTCATTTTACCGCTGGCACAATCGGAGCCCACAGTCAGTATTACATTTTTTTTCAGCTTTGCAGCTCTTCCGTGTGCAACCTCCTTTGGAACATAGCTGTATCTGATGTCAAAAATATTGTTTTTATACTTCTTGAACCGCTCTTCCTCCGCAAGCCGTATGTGCAATCCATTCGCCACTCTGATTCCTGACGCAAGAGCCTCCTCAATGATATTCATCCATTGGGGGGGCAGGCCTCCGCCCGGAGGTGCGACACCAATAAGCAGCTCATTTATACCCAGCTCGATTGCCTCCTGTAAATCAGCTACAACCGGTATGTTTTTATTTACATACGGCAGCAGTTTCCTGACATTCCCGCCGGAGCAGCTTTTGTCAATAACCGCTTCCACGTCCTTCCGGTAACGCATTACACCATGAGCCATCTTTGCTTTTAAGGTAAGCAGCTCTCCTTCCGTCAGGATTCCTATCCTTTTACCATCCATAGTCAACCCTCCTGAACTGGTTTTTCATGTTGAAGGGAACGGTACAATCAAAAACCGTTTTGTAGGTTGTTCCCCGGACAGAGTTATCTCTTGAAAATTCAGGACTTTGTGAGGGGTCAAGCACATGGCAGTTCAGATTTGGTATTGATATCATAGAATGAGTACCCTGAAATCTTGTTGTCATAGCCCAAAGCACATCTCTTTCATCCAGAATATTCACATCCTCGTCAACAAGATATACGTGCTTCAGTTCATGAAATGCAGTAAATGCAGCTATTCCAGCCTGTCTTGTTTTTGCATCGTCAATCTCCGAGTCCTTTCTGAATTGAAGGAAGGCCGTCAGCTTACCGCCGCCGCAATGACTGCAGCAGCAATTTAAAACCTTACTTGTGACAGAGTCCTTTACACATTTGTAAATACTCGCTTCAGTCGCAATTCCGCATATATGGGACAGCTCCGCACCTGGCCCTACTATCGTCTGGTAAATGGGGTTGTTTCTGTATGTAACGGCAGTCACCTTTACTACCGGCAAAGATTTTTGCGCTTTTCCTATATAACCCAGAAACTCAGGCAGTGAGTGACCTTCGGGACAATTTGCGTTTTCATGCATTTCCTGCGGCATTATATACCCCTCCAGCACTATCTCGGAATAGGCAATGCATTTTGCCTCATTGGTGACAGCCTTTGAAACGCGGACACCTTCTTTCCTTACTGCGCCGGCAATATTAAGCTCATTGAAGCCGAGAGGCGTTACCGGGTACGAAAAAGTAGATGCCAGCATTATTGCCGGATCTACACCTATATTAATTGTAATAGGAAGAGGCTTCCCCATTGCTGCAGCCTTCCTGTAAAATATCTCTATATGCCTTCCCTGAATAAGATAAGCTGTGAGGGTATCCTTCCCCTGAACACAAAGCCGGTGTATTGTAATATCCTCCTCACCTGTTTCGGGATCACTGGCATAAACTATTCCGGTAGTTATATACGGACCTGCATTATCCTTTGTATATGTAAGCACAGGCAATATATCTGTTATATCGATATCCCGGGTTATTACATTTTCCTGACAGGGCGGATTTTCAACCATTACAGGCTGAAAGCCTTCAACTACATATTCCGAAAGCTCTTTTCCAACTCCTTCGCAATCCATTCCAAGCATCTTTGCACATGCGGCTCTGGAATTAAAGAGCCCCATAAGTACAGGCATGGAATGCCCCTTTACATTACTGTAAATGACCGGACTGCCGTGTTTCAAATTACCGGCATTAGGCACGCCTGCACCATGTGCCGCATAATGCGAGGGAATCTCTCTGACCGGCGACAGCTCCCTCTCCACTATTTCAATTTCTTCGTCGCTGCTATTTAAAAGGCTAAGCGCAGTTCTCAAATCATATATTTCTTCATTCATAATCAATCACCGCAATTTATTCATATTTTATTCCTATACCGCTTCGTTTAATCAGCTCCTGAGCTAAAGGAGTTATTACACAGCTTCTTGCAACATGAATTTCTGTCTGGTTGTCCCTTAATGCATCACTTATTTTTTTTTCGGTTAAAACATTATGCAAATCATTCCTGACCGCCTTTTGTCCGGTACTTACAGCAAAGCTTGCATTCCTTTCTTCCTGTTGTCCGCCAAAGTGCTTATCCCACCACGAATCAAAGCCTGTATTACCGCTTACAGCTGATGCACATGCTGTCTCCTGTCCGTATGCCGAAATACCTACAGACTTCTGAAGCTTTTCAAGAGACTCTCTGATGCTTTCATTCGGAGAGGAGGAATCCTCCATATTGCCGGAATTGAATTTTTCATATCCCGCAAGGTCAAAAAAGCCATGTCCCGTAAGACAGAATATAATATTTTTTTCTTCATTTTTATGCTCAGCTGCCACATCAATTGCGGCCTTAATGGAATGGGCGGATTCGGGTGCCGGTATATAACCCTCGCATTTTGCAAACAGCTTTGCGGCATTGTATATATCAAGCTGTGAATATGCCCTTGCAGTGGCATGACCGTCAAGTATGAACTTGCTTACAAGAGGAGAAAGCCCATGATACCTCAACCCTCCGGAGTGTATAACCGGTGCTGCAAATTCATGCCCAAGGGTATACATCTTGCTTAAAGGCGTCAGCCTCGCGGAATCCCCATAATCATATGTATAAGCTCCCTTTGTGGCACTTGGGACTGCATTTGACTCAACAGCTATAAAATTCAGGTCCCACTTTCTCCTGACCTTTTCAGGCAGGAAAGGAAATGCTATTCCTGCAAAGCTGCTTCCGCCTCCGATACAGCTAATTATATAGTTAGGCTTGATATCCAGCGACTCAAGCTGATTTTTCAATTCGCTGCCTATAATTGTTTGATGCAGGCAGACAAAATTCATCGCACTTCCGAGGGAATACGCCGTATTTTTATCATTTAAAGCGGATTCTACAGCTTCTCCTATTGCTACTCCAAGGCTTCCCTGAAAGGAAGGATTTTTTTGAAGTATATCTCTTCCTACGGAGGTTCTGTTTGTGGGGCTGCTTAAAACCTCAGCCCCGAAGGTCTGCATCATGATTCTTCTTGCAGGCTTTGAATCAAAGCTGTTTTTTACCATAAATACAGTACTGTTCAGGCCAAAGAAAGCAGATGCCATGCTTATTGCACTCCCCCACTGTCCTGCGCCTGTCTCTGCTACGACATTTTTAAAACCTGCTCTTTTACAGTAATATGCCTGTGCTACCGCCGAATTTGCCTTATGGCTGCCTATAGGCGATACACCCTCATATTTATAAAAAATTCTGCATTTTGTCTGAAGATATTTTTCCAGATTATACGCCCTCACCAGCGGAGTAGGCCTCCAGGTCTGATACATTTTAAGAAGCTCCTCAGGTATGGGAATAAACCTGTCCCTTGTATTGAGCTCCTGCTCAACCAGACTTTCAGGATAAATTTTAGAGAGACTTTCGGCAGTCACACTCTTATTTGTAGCGGGATCTATACTTGGAACATACATTTCCGGAAAATCCGCCGTAATATTATACCAGTATTCAGGGATGCCCTTTTTACCTGCAAATCGATTATTCATCATAATATTTCTTAATATTAAACCCAAATGTACTGCTTTGACGTACATGAGTCTAATAGTCCTCCTTCCTGCTCACATGTTGTATATCTTGTAAACCTTATCATTTCTTATTTTTAATATTCATCGCCTCTACAATGCCCACAATTGCCGCATCTGCCGGCACCTTATCTGAAACCGCATTTTGGACCTGTGAGCCCGTAAGCACAATCACCCGATCCCCTATACCAGCTCCTACCAAATCAATAGCTGCAAAATATCCGGGATTTTTTAAATGTGTTCCCGCTTTTTCAGGTTCAATAACAAACAGCTTGTATTTTTCCAATTCGGGCTTTTTGATAGTAGCCAGCAAATTTCCTGCCACCCTGCCTATAACCATCTGAATTCTCCTTAACCTTGCTCTATTTGTTTTCAGCTTCCTCCATGCACGATATTGTTCCCCAGAACATCCTTCAGCAGCTCGTTAGAACCCCCGCCGGCATTTATCCACCTTACATCGTTATAATAATTGGCAATCCAGTGGCTTGCCAGATATCCCCTCGCACCATACAGCCTGTAAAGGGCATCTATTATATCCTTCAAAAGCTCCGAAGCCATTATTTTCCCGATAATAACATCTGTTTTGTCCATTATTCCGCTGTCAAAATCATCCATAATATTATTAACAAACACCCTCATTATTCTTGCTCTTGAAAACAAATCTGCCATAACCATTTTAGTGTTCTGGTAATCCCTTAACTTTTTGCCGAACACCTCTCTTTCGGACAGGTAACCCATCACAGAATCAAGAGCATCCTCGCTCATTGCCGTTGACATTATCGAAATAACTGTTCTTTCAAAGATGAGTACACTCATAAGATGCTCAAAGCCCCTGTTTCTTTTCCCCAGCAGCCTTTCCTCCGTAAGCTTGAGGTTCTCAAATTCTATTTCACCCAAAGGCATCAGATGTGCTCCTGCTTTCAGAAGCGCAGGAGATACCTTCAAGCCCGGGTCATCCTTTTTTATCAGGAAAAGGCTTATACCTCTCCATGCGGCAACCTCTTTATTTGTTTTAACAGCGACAATAAAATAATCAGCTATGGGACCATTTGAAATCATGGTTTTTTTCCCGCTGAGAACAAAACCGTTATCAACAGCCGCCGCTTCCGCAGCAATAGCTGACACATCGGAGCCTGCTCCCTCTTCTGTGATGCACATTGAAATATTTTTCCTTCCCTCCAGCACTTCCGCCTTTGCAGCTGCTGCCTGAGGGCTGTTAAACCTTGCCAGAAGTGTCAGGGCTATTTCATTAACTGAAAAGGAGGAAATCAGTCCCACGTTTTTGAAGCGGCAAAAGCCTGCTATTAATTCTGAAAAGGCCTTTATCCCCTGTTCCCTGTCCATAGAAACGCCTATTACTCCCTGCTTTCCGAATGTCAGCCAGCCATCCCTGGGTATGTATTTTTGCTCATTCCATGAGCTTATATTCTCTGAGATATAAGCAAGCAATCCCTTCAGCTTTTCATTATCCATTCTATACCTCCCGCATTTCCCGGATTTTACGGATATCCAGCTTACCTGTATCCATTCTCGGAAGCCTGTCCTCATATAATATTTTTTCAGGAATCATATAAGCAGGCAGCTTGTCCTTCAATTTTGACACAATCTTCTCATTTATTTCTGCTTCCTTCTTGAATATATCCTTCAGTTCAACGATA
This sequence comes from Ruminiclostridium sufflavum DSM 19573, assembly GCF_003208175.1. GTDB lineage: Bacteria > Bacillota > Clostridia > Acetivibrionales > DSM-1351 > Ruminiclostridium > Ruminiclostridium sufflavum. The sequence goes on from NZ_QKMR01000001.1 coordinate 134,598, forward strand.
CCAACCAGTACGCTGTTCTTTTCGTCCAGCACCACGCATGAGTATTCTATCTCCTCCAGTGAATTCAGAGCCTTTTCTATTTCAAGGGGATAGATTCTGTAGCCTCTGAGCTTTATCATTGCACTCTTTCTTCCGACAAAATAGTAAAGGCCTCTGCTTCTGTAAACATTATCATCCGTTTTGTAATGTTTTTTCCCGTTAAAATAGGCAAAATTATTTTTCTCATCCTCGGCAGGCTTTCCCCAATATCCATCCATAAGCTGCTCACCGCTCACATACAGTTCTCCTGCCGTATAATCCTCCGCAACTTCCTGCCCGTTGTTTACAATAGTAAATACAACTTCGTCCATTGGTGTACCGATAGGAAGAATATCTTTATTCAGATCCTCCTCGGTTATCTCGCGCAGGCTGCACGCAATAACCGTCTCTGTAGGTCCATACCCGTTGAAAAGTACAACCTCCGGAGTAATTTCACGGAATCTTTTAAGGTCATTTATATTTGCGCTTTCGCCTCCGAACCATATAGATCTGAGCGAGGGCCATTCATATTTGTGATAATGGGATATTCTGCCGACAAGCATTGATATGATATTAGGCGTACAGGAAAAATCCGTTATCCTGTGCTTTTGAAGTTCCTTTACGAGATCATTTATAAATAGAAATTTATTAAAAATTACTGTTGTCCCTCCCACAACCCACGGCATTATTATTTCCATCAGAACGGGGTCAAAGTGGAGAGGAAAGAAATTCAGAAACCTTATATTTTCCGTATACCGGGCTTTTCTTATTGATGATTCTATAAAGCTTGCCAAGGCTGACCTGCAGACAGTAACTCCCTTCGGTGTTCCCGTTGAGCCGGAGGTATAAATAATGTATGCCTTATCCTCATCCTTCAATCCGGAAGGCTTATTGGACTGACAAGCACCGCTGTCCCCGAAAGCTTCCAAAGAAAAAAGAGATTCTCCGGCAGCCTCAACAGGAAAAATCAGCATCTCCGGATAGTCATTGAAAAAAGCCTCTCCCAGTCTGTTTATATTGTCAGTATCAACAACTATTCCTCCGGGCTTGCAATCATTGATTATAAAACGCAGGCGCTCTTCCGGCGTCGCCGTATCAACAGGAGTAAAAATATACCCCTCAAGCATACAGCTGAATATATATGCTATTGAGGTTATGGATTTTGGTGCCAGAATCAGAAGCCTGTCACCTTTTTTTAAGCCAAAGCCGCATAATCGTTTACATAAGCCGTAAGATATTTTCAGAAATTCCGGAGCAGAAACCTCAGTATCACCACTGATAAAAGCCATATTGCCGGAGTCTGATTCAATTCTTTGGTCAAGAAGCCTCTTTAATCTCATAGTCATGAACTCCTAAGCTATTTAAAAGTTTATTTTAAACTTCCTTGATTGTCTCATCAATTTTAAGACCGACATGCCTTCCCGGCTTGTCCAGAAATCCAAGCAGCCTGTCTCCTGTCCTTATTTCACTTGAAGGTCTTATCTCACCCTTTGATCCGAACATTCTTACATGCCAGTCATCCTGTATAAAGGTATTTACCTTTACGCCTTCAATCTCGCATTCAATTTGGAGAAGCGGTCTTGTTTCAATTTTCAGCCTGCCGACAGTGACAGTCCGCGCCTCTCCTGCCGAGTTCATCACATAAATCTTATCCCCGGCCTGTAAATCGGAAAGATATACCGCACTGTCATCCGGCCCCCATACATATAAATGTATCCCTCCTGCATTCACTCTGAAGGTTCTCAGCTTCATATACGGCAGGAAATGAGTTTCACTGCATGTAAGCAGACCTCCGCTTGACGTTGACCCCAGCAAGGCTCCTTCATCACGGGTAAGCTCGGACGTTGTGTCAATACATACTCTTGTTCCCATGCCCGCAGGCTTAATACCTGTAACAACAGCTTCCTGAAGCTTGAATTTTGTTTTATTGGATAGTTGTATTACGTTTCCCATTTCTACAATCTCCCCGATATCATTTGATGACAGCAATATTCCGTCAGCTCCGGCCTCCATTGTCATAAGGCTTACCTTTCCATCCCTGGCATCCTTGACTTTCTTAATTACCCGGCACCGGGATTTCTGAGTAGTAGCCAGTATCAGCTCCAAAGGAATATTGGTAGGATCCTTGAATTGGATAACCGCTGTGTCAAGATGCAGCTTAACCAGCTCTACAGCCTTATCGAGTGCTTCCTTATCATCAACATCGATAATTAAGCCTGCCTTGACATCTGTGCTGTTTTTTATTTCTTCCCATAGATTGATGCTGTCTGCTATAACAAAATCAACTCTTCCCCAAAGCTCCTCACAGCTTTTCCCGTGTTCAAGCTCCTCAACGGAGGATACGGCATAACCCAGCCTTATTCTCTGCGGCAGCTTTATTTCATTCAGCTTGGAGGCGGTTGCACTGCTGACCAGTAAAAGATTATACTCCAGCTGGCATACCTTATCCAAAATATCTGCGGAGGTATCTGCACTAACCTCAAACCAAAGACTTTTTTCACACTTCATACAATTTTTCTCCTCTGTATAAACTTTAAGGCATCATTTATACCTTCATCCTTATTTACTATAGAATCAATTGCGGCTATATAATCCTCCATATCCTTTCTCTGGAATACATTTCTTCCTATAGCCACTCCTGCCGCTCCTACATCAATTGCATCCTTAATATCCCTTAAAAATTTCTCACTGTCAGAAGAAAACTCACCTCCGGCAATAACAACAGGTATACTGACACCTCTTACAATTTTTTCAAAGGATTTTTTATCCTCCATATAGTTTACCTTTACGATATCCGCACCTATTTCCATTGCGACTCTGGCTGCAATCATATTATTGTTTACATCCTTTTCGTCCACACCTTTTCCTCTGGGATACATCATTGCCAATAAAGGCAATCCCCATTTCTGGCATTCGTCCGCCACGTGCCCGAAATCATTAATCATCTGGTAATCATAATCGCTTCCGAGATTTACATGGATTGAAACTCCGTCTACCCCCAGCCTTGCCCCTTCCTCAACACAGGCAACAAGTACCTTTCTTTCGTTATTGGGACTAAAGCCTATAGAAGCACTCAAGTGAAGTATAACGGATAAATCCTTGCTCTCTGATAAAACATCACTGCAATTGATAATATTGCCTTTGTGAAGAACTACAGAATTGACCTTAGTTCCAGACAGCGCATGCAGTGTGTCACGTATATTGCTTATACCGTCAATCGGCCCCAGTGTAACTCCATGATCCAGCGGTGTTATAAGCATCCTTCTGCTTTTCTGGCATATAAGCCTTCTTAATCTTAAATCCTTCATATGTTTTCCCTCTTCATGAAAACTATAGAAACGTTATCAACCTTCCTGACATACCTCTCGGTATAGCCAAGCTTCTTATACAGGCTCAAGGTGTTTTCGCTGTTTTGACTTGTAAAAATCTCAAAACTGCTGCAAGTGCTGAAATGCCTTTCAAGCTCTTTCATCAAAGCCGTTCCTATGCCTGCGTTCTGAAAGTCAGGATGTACTATCAGTTTTCCAACATAACATATATTTTGTTCGTCAGCATGTCCGCGCACAGAACCTACAATAGCACCGTTAAGTACGTACTTTATAAATTTTCTTTTTGCAAACTCCTGAACAATCTCTTCATAGGTTTGCTTGAGCGGCTGAATATCAAAATTATTTTCCTTGACTGCCACCATTTCAAAAGCTTTCTTTTGAAGCTTCAGTATTTCAGACAAGTCCTTCTCGTTTGCTTCGGCTATTCTGCCGGCTGTTAAATCAATGCCCTTCATAGCATCACTCCTGAAATCCAAAGCTTTTTTCAACTTCCTCATGAGGTCTTGGTATCACATGGGCACTTATAAGCTCGCCATATTTTGATGCCGCTTCCGCCGCAGCATCTATAGCCGCCTTTACTGCCGCCACATCACCTCTTATAACAACAGTCACATATGCAGACCCTATCTTTTCCACCTTTATTACCTTAACACTTGCCGCTTTTACTGCTGCATCAGCTCCATTTATGGCAGCTACCAGCCCTTTGGTTTCCAATAACCCTATTGCATTATCCATCGATATGCCCTCCTATAAATCATCCTTAATTTTTAATTCCTGTAAATCCAAATTTATAATGTCAAAGCTGAAATTCGGAATAACAATGAGATTATAATTCATACCTTTTTTTTCAAACATATCCCGGAGCAGTATTTCCGCTTCCTCTATCTGCCCCAGACTTCCCTTCAGAATAATATTGAGTGCACCACCTCCCATTTCAGGCAATATTCTCATTAATTCTACGTACGTATTTTTAATAACCATATCAAAAGTTTTTATTACGTTGGATAAACCTACCGTACGAATAATAATTAAAGAATTATCCATCAGCCTTCTCCCGATTTGTATTTTTTATATCCATAGCCGAAAATCAAAATATAGTTGTCAATTAAGTGCGTACCTCTGTGAAAAAGAGGTGCTGCACAAAAAGCCTTACCAAATTTTTGTGCCGAAAGCCCGGCGCGCAGGTTAATATACTACAAATGTATACAGTACTTTTTAACATTTTTTACCATTATTATAAGCTTATCCCGTATATTTGTCAATATTTGTAACGTATAAAAATATTTGTAATTTATTGATTTAATTGTTACATTTTTACAAAGGTTTTAGGCTTTCTGCAGATAAAAGGCTTTTCTTAACATACAGCTAAAAAAAGCACCTGCCCAATATCAGGACAGGTACCTCATGTATGAAAAACTAAAAAATACGGCTTCTATATGCACTGCACCCCGGAGCCGCATGAGCTGTCTGCAACCAGCTGCCTTGCCACGCTGCTTACCTTTTCGCGGGTTTCCTCCAGCTCCCTTTCGGGATTGGACATATCCACTATACCGGCTCCCACTCTCACCCAGGTTTCATCTGGTGTCTGGAAAATACTCCTTAATACCAGAGCTGCATCCAAGGCTCCGTCGCTGTCATAGGTCATAACGCTTCCGCTGTATAAATCCCTCGGATTTTTCTCTATTCTTCCTATTGCCTCGATAGCTTCCCTTTTGGGAATTCCTGACGCAGTTACCGCGGGAAACAGCTTGCTGAGGGCATGCCAGGGATTCTTTCCCTCACTGAGCCTGCCCTTGAGTCTGGAACCCAAATGCTGTACAGTTCCCCGTTCAAGCACCGACATAAACTCCGTAACCATTACAGAACCCTCCTCACAAATCTGTGTCAGCTCCTCCTCTGCCAGCTTAACCGATATGGCATGCTCCGCGATTTCCTTTGTATCCTTCAGCAATTCATTTTTCAGCCTCATGTTTTCACCGGAGTTGTTTGTTAATGCTCTCGTCCCCGCAAGCGGAAAGGTAAATACCGTACCGTCAGCGGCAACCTCTGCAACCGTTTCCGGGCTGAAGCCAACAATCTCCAGTCCGTCAATTTCACATAAGTAGGATCTTGCAGGCGAATTTGCTTCTCTTCCCTTAACATATGTCTTTCTCATATCAAGCCTTTTATTCAAAGGAATCTTTCTTGACAAAATAACCTTTTGATATTTATTGCTTTTTATTTCTTTAACCCCGGCAGCTACAATTTCCTTATAGTAATCTCCGTCATACCGGATAACCTCCTGAGAATCCAGCAGTTCTCCGCTGTTATGCTCATATCTTGCGCACAAAGCATATTTAAGCTTCTTTTCCAGCAGCTCTATTTTTTCCTTGTTCAATGTACGGATTTGTATACCTTTGTTTAAAAGCCTGTATTCAGCCTCCGGAATAAACAAGCGTATAAGCTCCTCCTTCTCCTTGCCCATATCCAGCCCGTAAGTATATCTGGACAGGCCATAATTTGCATATCCGTATGCTCTCCAGCCATCAATCCTGATTTTTTTTAATGCACCGTAAACATCGGTACTAAAATCCTTTACCGGAATTGTTTCTTCTGTTGTTCCTTTTTTTATTGAAATTCCGGCACCCGTAATAATAATATCCGTATAGCTGCCTATACCTATTGAAACAGTCTCTCCGTTTTCATAAACACAATACGTGTCATTATCCTCACACAAGCAGGCTGCCAATATGTATTTGTTAAAGGGTCTTTCCGCATTAATGTGTTTTTCAGTGTATTTTATAGCTTCTGACAAAAGTTTTTCCTCCTTTATGTTTATATAAATTCATAAGTATATTTTGATTTGAAGGTGCAATTATTTACAATTTCCATCCAAGAGCCTTTTCCCTCACTCCTATAAAGTCCGCATAAAGCCCGCCGGACTTCATCAGCGTTTCGTGAGTGCCCTTCTGTACTATTCTCCCGTTATTCAGAACCAGAATCTGATTTGCTTTTTGAACCGTCTTTAAACGGTGCGCTATCATAATAATGGTTTTATCCTTTGTAAGAGCCTCTATTGCCGACTGCAGCCGGTCCTCATTCTCAGGGTCTATATTTGCGGTGGCTTCGTCAAAGATAATTACAGGCGCATCCTTCAGCATGGCACGTGCAATTGAAATTCTCTGCTTCTCACCTCCCGACAAGGAGGCTCCTCCCTCCCCGATTCTGGTATTATAGCCGTCGGGAAGAAGTCTTATAAAGTCGTCACAGCAAGCCTTTTTAGCGGCGGCAACCACTTCCTCACGGGTTGCCTCCGTTTTCCCGAATTTTATATTGTTTTCTATCGTATCCTCAAACAAATATACATTTTGAAATACCATGCTTACATTCCTCATGAGGCTGTCCAGACTGAAATCCTTAACATTTCTTCCTCCTATCAGAACCTCGCCGTAATCCGCATCCCAGAAGCGTGGAATAAGATTGCACAGGGTTGTTTTTCCGGAGCCAGAAGGACCTACAATTGCAGTAACCGTTTTTTCAGGTATATGTACCGTTATGTTGTCCAGAATTCTTCTTTTCCCGTAAGCAAAGGCTACCTTATTAAAGCTTATATCATGCTTTTCAAGAGATATTTCAGCTCCCCTTTCATCCATTACAGGAACCTCGTTTATCCTGTTTGCCCTGTCTATGGAGGTTTCAGTCAGGCGAAGAATTGCCGTTCCGCTTCCGGCTGCCTTTAGCTGCTCAAAAATGATAAAGGAGGCAATAAGCATCATAATGCAATTTATAAGCTCCATCCTGCCTGTTGTATACAGATAACAGGAAAAAAACATCATAATAACACTGAACATATGCAATACAATCTGCTGCAGGGCAGAAAACGGAACCATGCTTTTTTCCATTGCCAAATTTTTTCCGCAGCTCTCCTCTATGGACTTATCCACTCTTTTATCCCTCTTTGCTTCTAAATTAAAGGCTTTTACAACACTCATCCCCTGAACTGTCTCAAGAACCGCACTCACCAATTGCTGCTGCGCTTCCTGCCGCAAGGGAGCATCCTTTCTCGACCTTTTCTCCATTAATGAGGTTACCGCAAGGAATACTGCAATTCCTGCAAATACAACACATCCCATTCTCCAGTCAAAAATCATAATTGAAACGGCAAAAATAATGGCATTCAAAAAACCCCCAAGGGTGTTTACCAATATTATAGGCGCTGTATTTTCCACATCGCTCAATATAGTTGTGGCTATGGCGGTAATATCTCCCAGACTGTTTTTATTGAAAAAACCCATTGGAATTGCTTTAAGCTTGTTTCCAAGCTGGATTCTCTTTTCGGACGCCATAAAATATCCCGCATGGACACGCTGCAGCTGGGAATAGTACTGGGTAAGGATTTTCCCCAATATGCTTAAAAGCATAACCGCAGCTGCCTGTAACGCAGTCCGTACTCCGCTGCCCGAACCCAGCAGCGCAGATAGAACTATAAAAATTGCCCACAGCTGGAAAGCATTAAATACTGCATTCACTACACCCAGCACCAGCGACTTTTTTATATTGGACTGTTCCTTACCTGAAAATTCCCATATTTTTTTAAATACATTTAACATTTCAAATCACCATCCTTAGCACCGATATGAGCCTCCCACATTTCCCTGTACAAGCCTGATTTATTAAGCAGCTCACTGTGTTTTCCGGTACTTGCTATCACTCCGTCCTTCACAACCACAATCTGATCCGAGTCTGTAATGGTGGACAAGCGGTGCGCAATGACCAGCAGGGTCTTGCCTTTTACCAGCCTTGCGACTGCACTCTGAATAACTGCTTCATTTTCGGGATCAATATAAGCGGTCGCTTCATCAAGTATTACAACAGGCGCATTTTTAAGCATTGCCCTTGCAATGGCAATGCGCTGCCTTTCTCCTCCCGACAGACGGCCTCCTGCATCACCTACCCTTGTGTCATATCCGTTCTCCAGCTTTCTGATAAAAATATCACAGCCCGCCGCCTTTGCTGCTTCCTCCACTTCCCTGTCAGCCGCAGCCTTTTTACCCATTCGTATATTTTCCCGTATGGTATCATCAAAAAGATAATTATCCTGAGCCACATATGCTATCTTATCCGCCAGCTGCCACTGGGGTATTTCTCTTATATCTCTTCCTCCAAGGGTGATTCTTCCTTCGCTAACATCCCAAAAGCCTGCAATCAGCTTTGCTATGGTTGACTTGCCGCTGCCGGATGGGCCTACCAATGCTGTAACGGTTCCCGGCGTAATTGACAGGCTTACGCCGTTCAGAGCTTTTTCAGGCGAATCCTCCCTGTAAGAAAAGCAAACCCTTTCAAGCCTTATATTTAAGTCTTTTATAAGTACTTCCTTATCAGGTCTGATTAATTCAGGTGCGTCCAATATGCCGCAGATTTCATTTGCTATGGTGCCGACACCGGCCAATTGGTCCACATAGCCGGTAGCCGCAATTATAGGCCCCACCACTCCCAGCGATAAAATGATTACGGTTATAAAATCAGCTGCCGGAAGTGAAGAATTTAAAAAGAAAAGAAAGCCTATCGGCAGAACAGAAATCAATACTGCCGGACATATTGTGTTATATGACGCCATATACCATTGACAGCTCTTCATCCATTGATAAAAGTAACTTGCATTTCTTACAACCGCATCACTGTATTTTTTATAGGAGGAGGCACTTTGACTGAATGCCTTTATTACCTCTATCCCATTTACATATTCGACAATCGCATTTGTCATATCACGGTTTGTTTTGACTGATTCCTTATATTTTTCAGGGTATGTTTTCATTGCCCCCATCATAAAAACCATAGCAACAGGTATTGTGACCAGAGAGAGCAAGGCCATTCTCCAATCCAGCACAAATAAATAGGCCAGTATAAGCAGAGGCACCAGTATATTTGCCGTCATCTCCGGCAGAAGGTGTGCCAAAGGCGTTTCAAGGCTTTCCGCTCTGTCCACTATAGTGTCCTTGAACTGCCCCGAGGGCGTATCAAGGATGTTTCCCATAGGCATTCTTGATAATTTTGCTACCAGCTGCTTCCGTATATCCCTTATGGTCGTGAAGGTCGCCTTGTGGGAAATGGAGGTAGACCAGCCGGAAAATATTACCTTTAAAATATAGCCTAATGCAGCTGCCGCACACCAAAAGGACAAATACTGCATGCTTTTCTGACCTGATATCAAATACACCGTCATTTTAACTGCCGCCAGATAGGGCAGCATACCTAAAACGACACTCAGCACGGATAATCCGATTGAGCCTGCAAACATACCCTTGTACGGAGAAGAATACTTTTTAAAGAGTCTTTTAAAATTTTCATTCATGTTTCATTCTTCCTTTCAAATTCAGGAGTACACTCCTGTTCTAACCTGATTAAGCCTTTATACCTGCAGCCGCAGCCGCGCAAGACATCAAAAAGCCTGCGGATCATTTCAGCAGCCCGGACAATTCCTCCGCATAAACGGCATTTTCTATACAGCTGAAGTGATCTCCGTTAATTTCAGTAATAGAAAAGTCTCCCATGCAGATGTCCTTCCATTTTCCTATCATCTCAATCAGATATTTATACATACCTGCCTTTTCCTTGACGGAAAAATAGCGGATATTTCCGAAGTATATCCCGGGCGTGACATATACATGGAAGGACTGCTTAAATATTCCGAAAAGCCTGACCATAGAAGCCATTTCAAAATCCTTTCCCGTTTTCAGCTTGTATCTCTTCTGATAGTATTCGAGCCTTTCCTCCTGCTTCATTTTTCTCAGCTCATAAAATATCGAATCAGGGGTTTTCCCGCTGTTCATTTGATAGAATTCCAGAATGCCGTCTGTCTTTAGAAGCATGTTTCCCGATTTCACCATATCATCCATCAGGCGTTCCATAACCTTTGCGCTGTCAAAGCCAAAGTCCTCTAGAGACAAGCCAATAATATTGGCAAACATCATTTCATATGTAAATTCTTCTGTAACGGTAATGGGCATTGAGCCTCCGTCGATTACACACACATCATCCACAGCTATGCCTCTTTCCATCAGCCTTTTTGCAATCTCAACAGCTATGGTGCCGCTGTAGCAGTAGCCGATAAGCTGAATTCTTTTCATTTCTGTTCCTATGATAATATCGGTGTAGGTATCTGCCAGAAAGCCAAGTATCTCATCCTCTTTCAGACTGCAGTATTTTTCCGTATCCGCCAGCCCTATAGCCATAATCCTTCCTTGATTCTGCTCCGCCAGATATTTTCCCAGATGAACATAGTTTTCTATTATACCCAGCCCATTGTGAATAAGCACGCGAAGTCTGTCACCGTTATCTCCTCCGAAATCCTTTGTATACGCAAAGGGCTTTTCCTCATCTTTTCGGGCCGGTTCAGCTTCCTTGCTTCCGTCTGCTATGATAAACTCTTCCAGCTTTTTAATTACAGGTGTATTCAGAATTTGTCTTAACAGCTTTTCAAAAGGAATGTCAGCGTTGATTTCATTTCTGATTTTTGCGGCTGCCTGAGCCATACTCAAGGAATCCGCCCCGTAATCATACAGATTGTCATCGCTGTAAATACCGCTGCATTTAAGAGTTCCCTCAAAGATTTCCGCCAGCTTTTTCTCCAGCTCCGAGGAAGGCGGCAATCCCGTTTTATCTGCTTGTTTTTTTCCGGCGAAATCCTTATACATTGCCAAGGCTTGCTTTCTGTCAAGCTTGCCGTTGTCCGTCAGGGGCATTTTATCAACAAACAGGATATTTCTGGGAATCATGTATTCCGGCAGCAATTCCTTCAAATTCTCTGTCAGCTGCCCCTCATCAAGCCATGCCTTATCCTGCTTAAACGGCTTAATAAACAGATTCAGGCCGAGCTTGCTTTCTCTTATGTTATCTGCTTCCGGCACACAGAATAATTCTTCTGATGCTCCATAGCCCGAAAGAAAGGCTTTCCACTTATGCTGATTCATAAACACAATATCCCGCCTGAATTCATCCTCCCCTTCCTCCATCATCAAGGCCTGAGAAGCCAAAAGCCATTCTTCCTCTCTCAGAGGCGCAGTGAACAAAAGATATCCCTTCGGCGCTAAAAGCTCTTCCACCCGGGCCATGCTTTTTTCAAGATCATGGGCATTTTCAAGAACAAAAGCACCTGCAACAATATCATAGGAATTTGGCTTGAAGCCCTGTTCACGGATATCCTTATTTATGTCAAGCTCACGGAAGGTCACATTGCCGCACTTCTCAAACCTGCTTCTGGCATCTGCAAAGAAATATTTGCTGATATCCGTATAGCAGTACTCACAAGCCCTCCCCTTCATTGCCTCAAGCAGAATCTCCGTAGTTGCTCCCGAGCCTGCTCCTATTTCCAGTATTCTCAAGGTCCTTCCTTTTCGCTTTTCAGACAGCCTTACAATAAATTCTGCCATACACCGGTTTAAAAATGCGGTGATTGCGTTATCCCTGTATAAGGCTCTAACATATTCATTACTGCCGTCGGGATACAATATCCCCAAGGGATCAAGCTTCCCCTCAAGAATAGGTATAATATTTTTCGCATTCTTTTCAATATAAAGATTTATTTTTTCATCCCCCAGAGATGCCTGCCAGCAATCATGCAAGCCCTTCCAGCCTTCCTCCAGCAGCTCCCTGCATATGTCCTCCCCTGCGGTATATGCGCTTCCGTCAAAAGTAACCAGACCGTTATCCAGCAAGCTTTTGAGCCATGGCTTTATAAGCCACCTGAACCGGGGAAGCCCCGTAAATTTATCCGTTATATCGCTTTCCTTGCAGCTTTTGCCCTTCACCAGCAGGCCCATTTGCTGAAAGCTGTATAGTATGGCTTCTGCCGAAAGCCTGTTTCTCTCAGCCAATACAAAAAGCTCCTTGTCATTGAGGCTCTTTGGAAGGCTATTATCAGGAACCAAGCCCGAAACAAGGCTTCTGAATTCTTCCTTTTGCAAGCCTTGCAGCTCCTGACTCTCCTTTGCAGCCTCCACCGCAGCGCCCAATTCGTTATTTTCCGCAAACACCGCACAGGTGTTGACCTGCGGCTGTGCCTCCATGGCCTTTTCTATTTCGCCCAGCTCTATTCTGTGACCGTATATCTTGACCTGATTATCCTCGCGGCCTAAAAATTCTATCCTGCCTCCGGGCAGATATCTGCCTGTATCTCCTGTTCTGTACATCCTCTGCCCTGTCGCAGGATTCTTAAAAAATCTGCTGCCTGTCAGCTCAGTATCATTATAATACTCTTCTGCCAGCCCCTTTCCGCTGATATAAATATCCCCCTTTACCCAGACGGGACAATTTTCCAGACGGCTGTCCAGTACCATAAAGCTTTGGTTTGCCAGAGGTATTCCGTAAGGGATACTGCTCCACCCCTTTCCGCAGCCGGTATATATATGGAAAATAGACCATATTGAGGCCTCAGTGGCACCGCCCATGCAAATCACCTCCGCACAGGGGCATAATTTATGTATTCTGTCCGGCATGCCAAGCGGAATCCAGTCACCTGAAAGAAATACCTTTTTAAGGTTCAGCTGAATTTCCATATTCTCGGTATGGGAAAGCAGCATGTTCATAAGAGCCGGAACACTATTCCAGACAGTAATCCCGTACTTTTGCAGCAGCTCCAGCCAATGGGCCGGGTTCATATATTCCTCATGACCGGGATATATGACTGTTCCCCCTGCCGATAAAATACCGAATATATCATAGACCGACAAATCAAAATTTAACTTTGATATTCCGAATATACTGTCTTTACCGCCCACAGCAAATCTTGCATTTATATCCCTGATTGTATTGAAGGCTGCTCTATGGCTTATAACGACTCCCTTTGGCCGTCCTGTTGAACCGGAGGTAAATATTATATACGCTTTATCCTCCGGGCTGTGCTCTCCTATCTGAAATTTTTCCCGCAGTCCGCTCTGCTCTGTCTCATCAATACAAATGGTTTTATACTGCGGCGCATATCTGCTCTTATATTCCTTTGCCGTCAATATAATATCCGCGCTGATATCCTTAAGAATTTCCTCCTGCCTTTTTTTTGCCTGATCTGCCTCTACCGGTACATATACACCTCCCATATACAGGCTTCCCAATACGGCGGCAACCTGATGCCTGCTTTTTTTCATAATTACCGCGATATTTTCCCCGGCTTTCCCTCCGTTTTTCACAATTTTCTCCGCTATGGTTTCAGCCATGGCATGAAGCTCCCCATAGGTGTATGCTCCCTCCGTATCAACAGCGGCAATTTTGCCGGGATGTTTGCTTACATTATCTATAAAGTCCTGATAAAGAAGCTTTTCTTCTGTTTCAGTATAAGTGTTATTGACGCTTTCTCTTTCGTCAAGCTGCCATACAGGCAGTGAAACAACAGCCTCCGTTTTCTTCCAGCTCTGCTCTGATTCTGAAAGCTCCTCAAGAAGCCTTTGAAATGCTCCGAACATATCTTCTGTCATTTCCTCAGGAAACAGCTCCTCCCTGTAATCCCAATTAGCCTGCATTCCGAATTCCCCGTCCATGACCTGACAGTCTATGAAAACCTGAGGGGTCTGGGATATTCCCTGCTTCTCAAAGCTTCCTTTCAAGCGGCTGTTTTCTCCCAGCAGTCCTATGGCACTCGTAAAAACAAAGGGCATAAGCACAGGATTGCCTTTATTCCTCCTTGAAAGCTCTCTCAGAACCTCCACTCCGCTGAAAAGGTTGTGGTCAAGGTCCTCAAACAAGCCCTTGTTGGTATTTTTCACAGCTTCGTAAAAGCTTTTCTTTACAGTGTGGTCAATTTCAATCAGCTCGAGAGTGGTAAAATCTCCCACAACCTTTCCAATATCGGGATGAACCGGCTTTCTGGAAAGCACAGTCATATTAAGAGAAAAGCGGGAGCTTCCGCTCCACCTTTCCAGCACATGGGCATAGACCTCCAATACAGCCGCCGTTGGCGTAACTCCATATTTCCGTGCAAAATCCTTAAAGGAATTCCAGCTTTTCGGAGGCAGAAGGAGAGACTTTCTCCTGAAAGCCCCACCTTCGGAATACCTGCTTGACAAAGGCAGCTCAGGAGCAGAAGGTATTTTTTCAATTTTCTCCAGCCAGTATGCCTTGTCTCTCTCATAGCCCGCTCCCTTTTTTTCCTCTTTTTCATATAAAATATAGTCCCTGAATTGTATGCCCGGAAGAGAAAGCTCCTTATCAGGCTCAAAATATAAGGCTTCAAATTCTGAAAGCAGCATCCAGATACTGGTCCAATCTGCTATAAGGAATTCAATGGAAAAATGCATAACAGTCTTTTTGCTGTATTCTGATAAGGCTATACCGAACATAGGCCATTCTCCGGGCTGATACACCCTTCTCTTCATCTTTTCTATGTATTCCTCCGCCTCTGCATTTATTTCAGCTCCAAGCTTAAAGCAGGGAATATCCAATTCAGGCACCTGCCGCAAAACGATCTGGCTTCCTTCCTGCTGAATCACAGCTCTCAGCATATCGTGACGCTCAATGAGCTTTTTCCATGCACTTTTAACCCCTATGTGCTCCAGCCTGTCATAGGTAAGCTCCAAATAAATATGGCAGGCAACCCCTCCGTACTGAAAAGCATCGTTTCGCCCGAATAAATATGCTGCCTGCACATTAGAAAGCGGAAAAGGCTCATACCTGTCCGTCTTGTTTATATAAAGCTCAGCCGGCGGTCCCTCCAGACTTTGTAAAATGTCGGCCTTAAACCTTTTCAAGCCGTCTATAAGCTGAGGCGTCATTTCCCTGCCAATTGTTCTGTACTTTAGTTTTTCTCCCTCCTTGAAAAGCCTGATATTATTTTCCCTGCAATATTCCAATACACGTTCAGCGCTAACAAACTCCATTTTGTCCCTCCTATATAAGTTCAGATTTCCCCTTCTTCCTCAATTTCCGCAAGACCGCTGCCAGCCTCCGAGGAAACAATCACCTCAACAAGACTATCCATTGATAAAAGCTGTTCCATTACAGGCATAACCTTTTCACAGCGGCCCAATGTGTAAGCACCCTCCGGCAGCATATTTTCATGCAATAAATGAGCGGTAATCGCGGCAGCGGCCCCTGTCAGCTTTTCAGGCGAACCGGCTTTTACTGTCATCCTTCTTGTTTCCTTACCTCCCTCAAGCTCCGCTTCCATTTTTACATAGGAACAGCCTCCGTATAATAAATCCAGTGCCGAAGCTTTTCTCAAAGCCTCAACAGCCTCCCGCGGATTTTCCTTATACAGCTCTCTTGCCGATGTCAGCATTTTCAGAGTATATTCCCCTCTGATAACCATGTTCCACCGGCCTTCCTCCAGCCTGAGCGTATCAGTAAGATATCCGGCTTCCCTGTCAAAGTACGGGAACACCTGCCTGTCAGCCTTGAAGCCTTCCTCCTGCAGAACCGTTCCGCATACAGGCTCCAGCCTGCCTCTTTTCCATTCAACCATCAGATATTTGTCCTGCTCAAACAGCCCTTCAAGATATTCCTTTGCTGCCGCGGCTGTAAAGCTTCCCCTTGCTTCATATGAAAAATTCAGTTTTTCCGGCTTTTCCATCTGCCCTGCCAGATATCTGGGCATGAGAGCCGACAGCCCCGGAAGGCTTCCTGCCGCAAAAACAGCTGCTGCCACTTTATTTGTCAGCTTTTTGGCAGCGAACACATTTTCACTTATATCCGCATATTTTACCTTGCTGCCTTTTATTCCGTCTGCCAAGGCGGCAATATCAAGAGCAGCACCGGTACAGTTAATAACTGTGCCGCAGCGCTCAAGCAGCTGCCTTACCTCAGCATAATCCGATATATCAAGAGCCTGCACCTCAATATCCTGAAAAAAGCTCTGCTTTACAAGCCCCATGCTGTCAGGCTTTCTTCCCGCAGCCATAATTTCATAACCATAAAGGTTCTTTAATATTTTGGCAGCCTCAAAACCTATGCTGCCATAGCCCCCGATAATTCCAATCATATTTCTCCCTCAACAAGCTCCTTGAGCTCTTCTGTCTTTTCCTCAATAAGCTTTGACATTTCATGCAATTTGGGCTTGTCAAAAATCTCCCCCAGCTTTAGCTCTATGTTAAACTCATTCATAACGCTATGTATAAAACGTGTGGCAATAAGACTGTCTCCGCCCATTTCAAAAAAATCACCCTCTCGGCCTGCACCTTCAATACCCATTACCCTTGACCATAAATCCGAAACCTTTTTCTCCGTAGCTGTAAGCGTCCTCTTGCCCTCAGCATTATGCAAAGCCTTTCTCCTTCCGGGGTTAACCTTTTTTCTGTCTGTCTTTCCGTTGCTGTTTAAAGGAAATTCCCTGAAATAATAGTATGCCCCCGGCTGCATATACTCCGGCAGCTTAGCCTTCATATACTGCCTTATGTCCGCCTCTGCCAGACCGGCCCCGCAGCCTCCCTTGTATGCCTCGAAAATTATGAAGGCGCCTGCTGCATAGTTTCTGATTAACGACCTCTCAAAATTAGTCCTTTCAAAGGCCTTTTTCCATTCCTCCGCCTTCAAAAAGGGACTGTACTTTTTACTCCTTTTGCTCCAGTACTTTTCAAAACCGTTTTCAAGAATGGCGGAGCTTATCAGAGCCATTGCTTCCATATCCGTATATTCCATACCAAGAAATATTCCATCCTTTTTCAGCAGCATATCCGCTGTTTGAAGCCCTGCATGACAATCCTGATACTGGTGCAGTGAATTGACAGCCACAATATAGTCAAAAGCTTCTGCAAGACCGCCGTCAATATAATTCCCTGCCAGCTGTCTGAATTGAAGCCCTTTTCCTACGCCCAGTGCTTCCTTTGCAAGCTCCAGCATGCCGAGAGATTGGTCAAACAGCACAATATCATACTTCTCTCTTAATTTTTCTATCAGCCCTTTCAGTAAATAACCGCTTCTGATATTCAGAAAGCCTATCCTCTTCCGAAGTGCTATTCCTATTCCTTTTCCTTCATCTGAGAAGTATCTTTCCATATAGTCCATATACCTGTGTATTATTTCACTGGAAGCAAGCAGCTTTTCGGGATTGAAGGCGGATATCCCCAGCAGGTCGTTTATTGGCTGTTTCCCTGTCAGAACAGCTATAACCGTATCCCGTTCCCTTAATATCTCACCGGCTAAAGCGGTTTTATCCTGACTTCCTTCCGAAACCTCCCTCCATCTGGCTCCTTCCGAAAATCCATCTCCATGACGGCTGATAACCCTTCTTTTTTCAAGCCAGTCAAAAATACATTCAACTGCAGCCTTAAGCTCATAGCGCTGCATATGCTCCTGCATATTTTGAGGAACTCCCTCTGAAAGCAAAAGCATAAGAATACACTTTTCAACTGCTCTGTTCCGTTCCTCTCTGTCTTTATCACAGCTTTCATACAGGCCTTCGTTCAGCAGCTCTGTTTTCTGATTTTCTCCTCCGAAACGCGGTACTATGGAAGCAGTCAAGGATTTTTTTGCCTCCTTATCCACCGACACCACAGCATCTCTTATATACTCCAGCCTTTTTAAAACATTTTCTATTTCTCCCAGTTCAATTCGGAAACCGCTGATTTTTACCTGATGATCCATACGTCCGAGAAATTCAACTGTTCCGTCACCGTTATACCTTGCCTTATCACCGGTTCTATACCATTTCTCGCCTTCAAGCCTCAAGAACCTTTCTTTTGTCAGCTCCGGCTGATTCAGATAGCCCAGCGCAACGCCTTTCCCTCCGATCCACAGCTCCCCCGGTACATAATCCGGACAATCCCTTCCTTTATAATCCACCACTCTCAGCTTTTGATTCGCCAGAGGCTTTCCATAAGGAACCGCTTCACAGCCTTCCCCCATAGCCTCCATATCAAAATAATTTGACCATATGGCGGCTTCTGTCGCCCCCCCCATGGCAATTACCCTGCAAGCACTTGTAAAGCTTAGAGTTCTGCTGTAAGCATCCGGCATAACCCAATCACCTGAAAGAAACACCTTTTTAAGAGAAACTTCCTTTTTCTGCTGCTCTATAACTGTCAGCAGCATTTCATACAGGGTAGGTACGGAATTCCAGACAGAAACAGCATTTTCAGTTATATATCGAAACCACATATGCGGCTCTTTTTTGTCCTTTTCATCGGGAATAACTATACAGCCTCCGCAGTTAAGCATTCCGAACAGGTCATACACCGAAAGGTCAAAGCTCAGCTCCGATACGGCAAGAACACAGTCCTCACCCGTAACAGAAAATCTCCTGTTTATATCCTCTATGGTATTAAAGGCACTCTCATGAGATACCACGACCCCCTTCGGCTTTCCTGTGGAGCCGGATGTAAAAATCACATAAGCAGCATTATCGGGGGATAGAAGCCTTGGCTCTGTGTCCGGGCTGTATTCCTCATGCTCTTTGAATAGAATAACCTCAGTTTTCTCTTCTAATTGGCAGCTCTTTTCCTGTGCCAGCAAATATGGAATTTCTCCGATTTCCAAAATATCCCGCACTCTGTCCGCAGGCTGGTCAAAGCTTATCGGAACATATACCGCTCCTGCCGACAAAATACCCAATACCGCCAGAATCTGATCCCTGCCCTTTGGAAGCATTACCGCAACCTTATCCTCCATCTTTACTCCATGCTGCTTCAGCATATGTACAACCCTCAGTACTTGGTTGCGCAGAGCCTTATAATCCATTTTCTGTCTTATGTCCCCTTCATACCAAATCAGGGCGGTTCTGCCGTCCCTGTCCGGGTCAGCCTTAAATAAGCTCTCATGCAGGCACTTAGCTTTTATAAAGGCAGCTGTGCTGTTTGCCTTTTCCCTTTTTTCCGCTTGATGTGCGGGAAGCAAACTGTAACCGTCTTTCCGCTCTATGCATATTCCGGTAAACAGACGGCGGTATACCTCCTCCACATCAGCTTCTGCATATACTTCCCCGCTGCCCTCCGTTTCAATGATAACGGCAAAGCGGTCCTCTTCTTCTCTTATGGAAAGCTTCCAGCCCTTAAGCATTATCCCTTTATCCTTTACAAGGCTTTTAGCAGCGGCAAACCTATCCTCCCATCTTTCTGCATTGTGCCATACATTCTCACCGGAATTCCAAATGTTGTATAGCTCAAGACCTATTGCCAGCAATATAATTGAATCCGGATACTCCGGACTTATTTTCCTCTTCCGTATCTCATCCTTATACATAACAACAGAGCATATCATCCCAGCCGCCTCCTTAGCCTCATACATCCCATTCCCCGTAAATCAGGGCCTTGATATATGTAATGTAGTCTGAAAAAATCTCTTCTATATACTTGTCACCAAGAGCCTCCCTCACATAATCCCAGCTCAGGTGAAGAAAGCCTTCATCATCTCTTGCCTGATGATCCAGCATCACCTGCGGAGTCTGGCTGATTGCAAAGCTCTCCTTAAATTCCTTTTCCTCGTTTTTCAAAGCACCCTGAAGAACTCCTGTAAAAACTACAGGCATAACCGCTTTCCCTGCCATACTTCTTCCGGGATTTCTCAATATCTTTGTACCGTCATACATCCTGTACTGAATAAGCCTCCATAATTGCTTCTGAGTATCTCTTATCTCCTCCTTGAAAGCTTTCTCCGGCTCTCCCCAAAAGGAAGCAAAGCCTATGTTGGTGAAATCCCCCAGCACCCTTTCGATATCCTCATGCACAGGATTGCGGTTAAAAAGCGTCAGATTAAGGGTAAAAGCCCTGTTGACACTGTACCTTCTCAATATTCTGGCAAAAGCTGTGCAAATTACCGCCGCCGGTGTGAAATTAAAGCTTTTGACCTTTAAATACAAAAGCTCCGTTTCCTCTTTTGAAAATTTATAGTCCAGACGTTCAAAATGAGGAATATCAATTTCGGAAAAACCTTTCTCGAGCTTCAGAACAGGTCTTTCCGGCATCTTTTCAGCTTTTCCCTGCCAATATTCCATTGCCGCGGCAATATTTTTATTGTCCTTCTCATATACCCTTGATAGCTCAAGATACCTGCGAAAGCTTATCCGGGGATAGCTGACTTCCTTTCCCGAATACCTGAGAAAAATTTGATCCAGCATCATTTTTGCACTCCAGGCATCCAGTATTATGCAGTCAAAGCTTACATGCAAAATGTCCTCTCCCTCTTCAAGTCCTGTGACCTGAAAATTAATCATAGGCCATTCCCCGTAACGGTATCTGTAATTTCTCCAATACCCACGGACCTCTTCCAATTCCTTTGTGTCCCTCCCCCTGCTTACCGGAATAGTCACCTGCGGGACGTCAGACAGCTCCTTCTGATATCCCTGGGAATCAATTACTGTTCTCAAGGCACCATTGTTTCTGACAACTTCATTAACAGCCTGCTCCAGTCTGCAAGTATCAATATTTTTATGCCTGTATTCCACATAATATTGGGCATGTATATTCCCAAGCTCGCATTCTGCGGTGCTTCCTGCGAAATAAGCATGCTGGATGGATGTAAGCTCATACCGGCGGTTTTTCAGATATGCTATAATTTCTTCCTTATTTTGCCTGAGCTCATTTAATATATCTTCTGAAAGCCTTTCCTTCTGACCTCTGAATTTCAGCTTCTCACCCTCCAGCCATAGCTGTATTCCCTGACTTCTGTATGCCTCAAGCCTGCTTTCCATTTTGACCTCCGCTATTCTGCCGCTTCTATCACAGCCTCAAGTTCCTTTGCAGTAACCACACAATGCCTGCAGTTTTCAATCATTTTTGCATATCCCATATCCTTTGTGATTTCGTTCCATATCTGAGAGCACATTATTTCTCTTTGAGCCTTGCAGGCATAATTTTCCTCCTCCAGAACAAATCCGCGCATAGAAAGAGCATCCCCCAGAACCGCCTGTGTCCATACCTCCTCCATAAGCCTCTGAAAGGAGCAGCCTTCAAACTCTCCCAGCACAGAGGCCGATACCTCCTTCATGTACTCCGGAAAGCTCCCTGTAACCTTTCCGCGCTCATATAGCTCTGTTGAAACATGCATTCTTGGATTCCATATAACAGGTCCGAAGGTATCCTCCAGAGTCAGCCTTCCGCTTTTGTATACAAATGAAATGCTGTGCAGCAGGTACATGTGATTGTCCGGGTCCTGAGGATATATTTCATTATGTATCTCAAAGGTAACAGGTATATCATCAAGAGTTCCGCTCAGTATCACAAAGGGTCCGTTATCCTTAACACTGCTTTTCAGGCTCCATTTATGAATGGAGCCCATAGCCTGCATCAGTATTTCTATCCCCGGATATGAAACCTGTGCTGCCATTCTTACATTTATGTAAGCCGGTTTTTGCCTCCTGTTTAATTCCTGAGCACAGCGTGTGAATTTTTTTACCTCGGGCAGGTTTGCATATAGATTTCCCGTCTTAAAAAACACCTTGCTTTCCTTTGCTGTCCTATAGCAAAATATCAAATCCTTTGGATGGATAGGATGCTCCTGTAAAACATGAATCCCTTTTTTCATCAGCTCCACAGCCAGCTCTGTCCCCTTTCCCCCCAATACATTGGAGCGCAGCACCACGCAGGCCAAATCAATATCCTCCGGCAAAGCCCTTATTCCGTTATACAGCTTTATTCCATAATTTTCTGCGCACTTTTCCGACCTTTCGCTTCCTCCCGCAACCAGTCCGCACAGCTCAAAGTGTTCCTTATCCCTTGACAGGGCTTCCAGATAAAACTGCCCGAAGGTACTTCCGCACACAACGGTTTTCAGCTTTCTCATTCCTGTCCACCTCCGTTTTCTTCAAGGCTTGCAGCCAATTCCTGAAGAGTGGGGTTATCAAAAATAGTATCCATTAATATTTCCTTTTCAAAAGCAAGGCTTAATTTGTTCACCAATTTTATAGCTTGAAGGGAATTCCCTCCGCTTTCGAAAAAGTTGTCCTCTATCATGGCATTCTGGTATTCAAGCACTTCCTCCCATATTTTCAGAACTCTTTCCTGAGCCTCCGTTTTCGGACGGCTCCGCTTATTGTCTGCCGGCTGAAGCCTCCTGTCCTTTGTCAAATCAATAATTTTATTCCTGTCAATTTTACCGTTTACGGAGAGAGGAAGCTCCTCCAGTATCAAAATATCATCGGCAAGCATATAGTCAGGCAGCTTCGATTTCATAAGAATACCTATCGTTTCAGCCTTCAGTTCTTTGTCACCCGCAACCGCAAGTATCAGTCTGCTTCCGTTTTTAGTATCAGTGACAGCTGCTGCATTCCTTACGCCCTCAAGCTCCTTGACGGTATTCTCAATCTCTCCCAGCTCTACCCTGTATCCGTTTAGCTTGACCTGAGAATCCTGTCTGCCCAAAAATTCTATATTGCCGTCTGCCCGGTATTTCCCCATATCGCCTGTGCAATACAAGCGTTCCTTCTTCTCCTCATGCCATATAAATTTTTCCTCAGTTTTTTCCTTGTCATTCAGATATCCTTTTGCAACCGAAGCTCCGGCTATATACAGCATTCCGGGAACACCCTCCGGGCAGTCCAGCAAAAGAGAGTCCAAGACATAAAATCTTTGATTTGCCAGCGGCTTGCCGTAAGGAATACTTTTCCATGTATCCGGTATTTCCTGCGGCACAGGAAAATCATTAGACCAGATTGACGCTTCCGTCGCACCTCCGAGGGCTATCACCCTAACCCTTTCAAAAGCGGCATAAATTTTTCCGGGCAGTGAGCAAGCTATCCAGTCACCGCTCAGAAAAGCATATCTTAAATAGCTCCCCTGCAATTTATTACTGCCTTGGTTATATTCTAAAAGCATTTCCATAAATGCCGGAACAGTGTTCCACAGGGTTATTTTTTCACAATTCATCAGCTCTGCCCAATGTTCGGGATTCTTTAGCCCTTTGCTGTCAGGTATAACTACCTTTCCGCCTTTTGCCAGCACACCGGAGATATCATATACCGATAAATCAAAATGCAGGTTTGAAAGGGCAAGGACAGAATCCTCATGAGTAATGCCGTATTTTGAATTAATATCCGCTATGGTATTGACAGCTCCCCTGTGGGTAATCATTACACCCTTTGGAAGCCCTGTGCTGCCGGAGGTATATATGATATATGCAAGCGCATCCGGCTGCTTGCTTTGTATCAGGGCATCCTCCGTACATATGCCCACTCCGTCCGCAATGATGCAATCCCATTCATTTATCCACTCATTTTCAAGCAAGAAATCCTTTTTTACCAGAACCCTTTTTGTGTTGCTGTCCTTTAAAATCTTTTTCAGGCGCTCTGCCGGATTATTTACGTCCAGCGGCAAATATGCCGCACCTGCAAATAATACTCCATATACGGATAAAACCTGTTCCCAGCCCTTATCCATCAAAACGGCAACCGCTTCCTCCCTCTTGACCTGTCTGCCCAGAAGCTGCCTGCAAATAAACAAAGCCTTTTCCTTCAATTCTCTGTAGGAAATACGGTAATCCCCGCTGACAACCGCTGTTTTTTCAGGATACAGGGCTGCCGCCTCCAGAAACAATTCATCCAGAGTTTTTTCTGCCAATTCCCGCTTTGTTTCATTTGCAAGCTGTCTCTCCTTCGAAACAGGTATTTGTACAAGACTGCGGCTTTCCCTGAAAATAATACTTTTATCGGCTGACATCGCCTGCAAAAGCTCAACATATGCCCTGAACATTTCATCCAGCATACCCGGATGAAAAAGCTCATCAACGGAATCCCAGAACAGGCACAGCTCCCCGTCATACTCCACCACCTGATGGTCAAGCCATACCTGAGGTGTCTGGGATACATTATAAACAAGGTCTCCTACCCATTTTCCCTTTTTCCACTGCTCCATACCCAGACCGCTTGTGAAAACAACCGGCATAACCGAGCTTTTTATATTTTTATTCCTCTTTTTCAATTCACGCTCTACATCAACCGCACTGTAAAGGGTATGGTCCAAATCTCCGGAAAGCTGTTCCTGCACCCTCCTTGCCCTGCCTGAAAAGCTGTCCTCCCTGCCGTTGCTCATTTCAAGCAGGATTAATGTGGTAAAATCACCTACAAGCTGCTCTGTCTGAGGATGAAGAGGCTCTCTGTTAAACTGTGTAAGATTTACGGTAAAATCGTCATTTGAACTCCATCTGCGAAGCACCTCACCATATGCCGTAAGCAAGAGTACGGAAGGAGTCACTCCCATTTCTCCGGCGGTTTGCTTCAGGCAGTCCCATTCCTCACAGCTGAGCACGGTGCTTCTCCTTACAAAGCACTGATTTTTAATTTCCTCCTCTTTCTTTGCCAAAGGAAGCTCAGGTGCCGCCGGCAATGTGGAAATTCTTTGTGTCCAATACCCTTTATCCCGCTCATAGCGTTCTGTCCCGGAAATTTTCTCCAGTCCCAGTACATAATCCCTGAAGGATAATTGCAGTACAGGATATTCCTCTTTTTCCTCTCTGTATCTTTCCGCCCATTCTCCAAGCAGGCGGAACATGCTCCAGCCGTCAAAAATAAGATTATCAAAGCTGATATGTATTCTTGTTTTTCCTTCCTTCATTACAGTGACCCTTACCTCAAACAAAGGCCAGATATCTGTTGTTATAACCTGATGGGACAGTCTGCTCCTTATTTCCTCCAGCTCCCTGACGGCATAGGCCTCCTCCTCATTTTCCAGATGAAGAGCTTCTATTTTATACTCCGGAACCGTTTTCAGTATCTGCTGCCTTCCATCCGGCAAAATAACGGCTCTCATCATTCCATGATAAGCAATCATACTGTTCCATGCCTTTTGCAGCCTTAAAATATCCACCTCCGTACAGTCCAGCTCAAAATAGCAATGGGTTGAAACCTGCCCCAGCTCATAATAGCCGCTTCTGCCTATCCAGTATGCCTGCTGTACGCTTGTCAGCGGAAAGGGCTCATTCTCATGCTCCTTATCGGGCACTGCCTGCAGGGTACTTCCCATATCCGAGGCTTCCCTGCTGTCAGCCGAAAGACTGTCGAGCATCTGTGCCTGCTCCCGTATGGTCACTCTGTCAAATATTTTCCCTATGGAAAGCTCTAAATTAAATTCCTCCTTAATTCCGGCAATCAGCCTTGTAGCGGTTAGTGAATCCCCTCCCAGCACAAAGTAATTATCATCAATTCCTATCCCGTCCATACAGAAGATCTTATTCCACAGCCCAGCCAGCCTCTCCTCGGTGTCTGTCATCCGTACAGGCGCTTTTATGCTTTGCCCTGCCTTCTCCTCCTCAGACTGTCTTAACGCTTTCCTGTCTATTTTGCCGTTTAAATTCAGCGGAAGCTTATCAATAGCATAATAAATCTTCGGTATCATATATTCAGGCAAGCGCTTGCTTAAATATTCACGTATGAGCATTTCATCCAGCTCATGCTTCTTTCTGCCGTTCCTTGCAAGGATGATATTGCTGCCGCACAAGCTTCCTTTCTTAGGATAGCAGCTTACCTTTTCAAACCCTGCCTCAGATAATTTTGACGCCCACTCCTCCGCCGCCGGCAGGAATATTCCACGCTCACCGCTTTCCAGTACTCTGGCGGTAATTTCCTGCAAGCAGGTATCCGCTGTAAATTCCGCCATAAAAAGAATTCCTGACGGAGACAGCAGCCGGGAAGCATGCCTGCAGATATCCAGGCTGCAATTTGACCGGTGAAAGGAATTCACCGCAATAATACAATCATATTCCTGATTTTGCATACCCTCCGGTTCTTGCATATCCAGAGCCTTGAACCTTACAAATGGATATTTTGTCTCCAATGCCTGAGCATCGCCGGCAAAAAACAAGGAGGAATCGCCACAGGTATATTCTATTTCCCCGCAGTTGAGAGAAGCCAGTATTTCTTCGGTCACTCTCCTGTTTCTTGTTCCGTATTCCAATATTCGGAGGTTTTTTCCGTCCTTATTCCTTGCAAAAATTCCAAGCCTCCGTATAAGCTCTTTAATTACAAGGTCATAGCCGGGAATAAGATTCAGTAAATCATTAGGTGTCAGCCCTCCGTTTTCCATATAGAATATTTCAATAGGTTCTCTTCCTTCGCTTAAAATTTCCGGCAGGTAGGGCTTCAGCCTTTCCATATAAGCTGCTCCAGCCTCTTCTATCTTTGAATTGCTTTCTTCTTTATTTATACGGGAGGGCAATTTGTAGCCTTCCTCATTTTTGTCAAGGTATCCCGACTTTGTCAGAGCCTTTAACCAGCTTTTTACTGTCAGCCTTTGGTCCTTAGCAATATTGCACGTTTCAAGTATTTGCTCATATGTCAGCACCTTATTGCTGCCGCAAAATGCTCCCAGCGCTGTAAGCGTTTCAAGCATAAGTGAGCAGCTATTTTTATCCGCGGTATCCATAGCCGCTGAAAACCGTTCCTTCTGCTGCGGACTGAAATCCACGTCCTCCTGTGACAAGTCCGCCCAAGCCTTATCCTGCTCATCCGCAGGCTCGGAGCATTCCTTATACAAGGGAGCCTTTCTTTCATTTCCCGTTTCCAGATACGCAATTAAATAATTATCGCCCTCCGTACGCCTGGCGACCTCCACAACCGCATTCCGCACTCCCTCCACAGACTTCAGCGCTGCTTCGATTTCACCTAATTCTATCCTGTGTCCCCGGATTTTTACCTGAAAATCCTTTCGTCCAAGGAACTCAATGGTTCCATCCGGCCAGAACCTTCCCTTATCACCGGTTCTGTACCATCTTCCCATAGCATCCTCAGGAAATTTTTCCTTTGTTAAGGTCTCATCCCCCCGGTATCCTTTGGCAACTCCGCATCCTCCAATCCACAGCTCGCCTTCAGACCAAAAAGGCGCATCCTCACCGTTATCTGCCACGATGCGGTAGCACTGATTGGACAATGGTCGCCCGTAAGGTATGGATTTCCAATGCGCAGGCATAGGCAGCTTCACTTCAATATGGTTTGACCAAATGCTTGCCTCGGTGGCACCGCCCATAGAAATAAACCTGCAGCTCTCTGTCAGCTTATTGACTCTCTCAGGCAAATCCATACCGATCCAGTCTCCTGAAAGCAGCACCTTTCTAAGAGGCAGCATACAGCTATGTGCCTCAGCCGTAACAAGAAGCATCTCAAGCAGCACAGGAACGGAATTCCAAAGGGTTATACCATATTTTATTACCTGCTCAAGCCAGAAGCCCGCATCCCGGCTTTTATCCTCCGGTATAAGGACAAGCCTGCCTCCGCTGCCGAGAATACCGAATATATCGTATACAGACAAATCGAAATCGGCGGCCGATACAGCCAAGGCACTGTCCTTTTCCGATATTTCGTACCTGCTGTTAACATCAGATA
This sequence comes from Ruminiclostridium sufflavum DSM 19573, assembly GCF_003208175.1. Lineage (GTDB taxonomy): Bacteria > Bacillota > Clostridia > Acetivibrionales > DSM-1351 > Ruminiclostridium > Ruminiclostridium sufflavum. The sequence goes on from NZ_QKMR01000001.1 coordinate 162,147, forward strand.
TTGTATTCCATGCGCTTCCGTGTGAAATTTCCACTCCCTTTGGAAGTCCCGTGGTGCCCGAGGTCATGATTATGTATGCGGTATCCTCCGGCTTAATATCCGGCATATGCTTCAGCGGTTCTTCCTCCTTCATTTCCTCAAAGGTCCAAACAGTTGTACCTTCAGGCCATGCAACCGCCTTTTCATGCCCTTTGTCTGTAATTGCATAATATATCCCAGTTTTTTTGTGTATAAGCTTTCTTCTCTCTTCCGGTTGGTTGAGACTAACCGGCACATAAAAATTACCGGAAAGCAGGATTCCCAAAATTGCGGCAAGCTGCTGCCTTCCTCTTTGAAGCGATACCGCAACCGGACTTTTTTCAACCTCCTTATTTACAAGAAAGGCCGCTGTCCTCAAGGCTTCCTCTGCCAGTCTGCCGTAAGTGAGAGTTTCTCCCTCTCCTGAGGCTATCAGGGCAATTCTATCGGGATATTCCTCCGCAATTCTTATGAAGGCGTTATGCAGGCATTCAGAACCTTTTGGCCTTTTTACTTCACATTCCTTTCTTATAAACTCCTTCTGATATTCCGGCATTACATCAAACCATTGATTCCAATCCATTTCATACAGCTGATGCAGACAAGCCTCAAAGCCTTTCAGCATATCCTTTATCATTCCCTCGGGGAAAAGCTCATCAACGGTATCCCAGGTAAGCATCAGCCCGTTTTCATCCTCATAGGTCTGAAAATCCAGCCATACCTGCGGAGTCTGGGAAATCATATATGAAAATTCACCCAGATTTTTTTTGAACTCCGTATTAAGCAAGGGTGTCCCCAGATTGCACGCAAATACAACGGGAGCGGTACTTTGATGCCCTCCGTGCATTTGAGCCAGATCCCTCTGAACCTGTACTCCGGAATATATTGCATATTTCATATCCTCGTGCATCCTGCTCTGTACAGTGTCTAAAAATTGCCGGAAGGTCTGATGCTTTCTCAAATCCACTTCCAGCAATAATAAGTTTGTAAAGTCCGCCACCGCATCTTCTATTTCTTTATATTCTGTTTTTCTATTGAACAGGGGTATATTTATAAGAAAGTTCTTTGTACTGCTCCAGCGTCCGAGAACCATAGCATAAGCAGATAACAGCAGCATAGCCGGAGTGGTGTGTTCCTGTGCCGCTTTTTGCTGCAGACCGTCCCATATTTCTCTGTCCAGCCTGATTATTCTTCTGAAAAATCTGGTTTGCGTGACCCGAGACGGCTTTCTTGCAAGCGGAAGCTCCGGTCCTCCCGGCAGACTCCTTAGCCTTTCCCTCCAATATTCCCCGGCTTTTTTCCTGTCCGCCTTTTCCTCTCCGGCCTGCATATCCAAATAAGCCGCAAAGCTCCAATCCTTTGAGTTTTCAGGCAAGGCTCTTCCCATATAGGCACAAGCCAAATCACGCAGTAATATTTGCAGACTCTGGACATCGGCAACCAGCAAATCCAAGTCAAAATGGATGCGTGTTTTCCCCTCGGGCATTATGCTCAAAGTAATTCCCGCCACCTGACCTTCCCTTACGTTTAATTTCCTGTGGGAAAGGCCTTCGCGTATGTCAAGCAATCTGCCTTCCGCCGCGGAAGCATCGGTCTCACTTCTCAGGTCAATTACTGCAATAGCTTCCGAATACGGCTTATCCATTATCTCCTGCGTACCGTCCTCCAAAAATCTTGCACGCAGCATAGGATGATGATACTGCACCTGTCTCCATGCCTTTTCCAGTCTTTCCGCCTCTACTCCCTGTCCGTCAAATTCAAGATATGCATGGCAGCCTATTCCTCCCAGCTCCTGATCCTCTCCGCGCCCTATTTTATAGGCATACTGTACCTCTGTGAGCGGAAATGGCTTGAAAAGCTCCGCCTTTGCCGCTCTTTCCTGATTAACAGCTTCCTCTTTTTTCTTTTTCCCTGCTTGTATTCTAATCCACCATTCTGCGAAGGTAGGATGCTCCAATAAATCGCCGAACTGTACCTTGATGCCCTTTTTTCTCCACTGGTTCACAAGTCTCATTACCTGCAGGGAGTTCAAGCCTAATTCCAGAAGATTCTGAGAATCGTCAAAGTCTTTGGGAACGGCAAGCTTCTCTATTATCTGGTCTTTAATCTCTCTGTATTCCATAGCTTTACCTCATTTTATTTATTTGATACCGCCATATCTGCCAGCACCTTCTTATCTATCTTGCCCACACTGGTAAGAGGCCAGAACTCCAATATCTCCAATTGGTCCGGATATTTATATGCCGCAACCCCCAGCTCCTGCAAATAACGGTGTATTTCCCCCAGCTCAAGGCTTTCTCCGTCCTCGGCCAATATAAAAGCGCAGCTCCTGTTTCCCAGAACCTCATCTTTAACACCTACGACAGCAGCCTCCTTGATTTTTCCGTACCTGCACAAATACGCCTCTATCTCGGCAGGCAATATTTTTTCTCCCGCCCTGTTAATCTGCTCCTTAATTCTGCCGCCCATACGCAGGTTTCCTTCCCCTGTACGCATGGCACGGTCGCCGGTGCGGTAAAAGCCGTCGGAGGTAAAGCTCGTTTCATTTGCCTCGTCTGCCATATAATATGCATCAATGGTATAAGGCCCTCTTGACAAAAGCTCTCCATACTCCCCGTCCTTGACCTCTTTGCCGCTTTCATCCACAATTCGTATTTCATCCGCCGGTGAAACAGGAGTCCCCTGACACCTTGCAACAATCCCGTCACTATCCTCCAAGCCTGTAAAGCAAAGCAGCCCTTCGGCTGTTCCGAAAACCTGCATAAGCTTGCACGGCCACTCAGCAATAATTCTGTCTGCCAGAGTATCCTCCAGCAAAGCACCTCCAACCTGCAATATTTTAAGGCTCGATATATCATATTCCTCATCAAGCTCCAGCATTTCCATGCAAACTGTAACCATTGCCGGCACTAAAGCTGTAATTGTCACCTTTTCTTCAGTTATCAGCGACAAAATTTCATCGGGGCTTGTATTTGCACAAAGCACCACTTTTCCTCCCTTATCAAGGGTGCCCAGCAGTCCCGGGCAGCAAAGGGGAAAATTATGAGCAACCGGCAGGGAAGCAAGATAGACGCTGTTTTCATTCATGCGGCATCGCTTTGCCGACATTCTGGCATTGTACAGGTAATCCGCATGAGTTCTTGGAATTAATTTAGGAATGCCTGTAGTGCCTCCCGACAGAAGCAGAAAGGCAGTACTATAGCCGTCAACCTCCGGCAGCTCCCTTTTTTCACCCTCTATAGCCGTCAATTCCTCCTTGTTTTCCTGCTTTCCGTCTATAATAACATGCTCCAGAAAATCATATTTCTCCTCAAGCATTTTAGCCATAGGCATATAATCATATCCAAGATATTTGTCTGCGGTAATATAAGCAACGGGCCTTGCCAGCTCCATGATTCCGCTCAGCTCCGCTTCCCTGTGTGCAGGCAGTGCCATAATCGGAACCGCTCCCGCCTTCGCCAGTGCAAAAGCGGCAATTACAAAGGAGATTCGGTTTGGAAGCTGCACAAGAACCTTTTTACCGTTGCCGATGCCTCTGTCCAGAAACCCGTATGCCATTTTTTCCGCCTTTTCATTTAATTCCCTGTATGTAATTTCTCCATTCTCATCACTTACCGCCGTATTGTCTCCGTATCCGTCCGCCCATATTTCCAGCTGACGCCCAAGAGGCATCCTGTTCCAGCCTTCCAGACCTTCATACTGCTCAAGCTTTTTTATATATCTTTTGTTCTGCATTATCACTAATCCTCCATTCCCGGTTCCTCGTTTTTTCTATCCGCTCTCCATACACCTGTTATTTCTGTTCCTTATTATCAGCTTCTGTGCTTCCAATATCACCTTTTTATCCTTGGGAATTGAATCGGTGATAAATACATTGCTTCCTATCACTGCGCCCTCCTCTATGACCGTATTTCCTCCCAGTATTGTGGCTCCCGCATATATCGTGACAAAATCCCTGATTGTCGGATGTCTTTTCACATCCTTCAGCTTCTGTCCGCTGGCAGTGGAAATAGCCCCCAGAGTAACTCCCTGATATATTTTTACATGGCTGCCGATTTCTGTTGTTTCTCCGATTACCACACCTGTACCGTGGTCGATAAAAAAATGCGCTCCTATTTTGACAGCAGGATGAATATCTATCCCTGTTTTTGCATGGGCATATTCTCCTATAAGTCTCGGCACAAGCGGTACTCTCATGCAATAAAACAAATGGGCTATCCTGTATACATTTACCGCAAATACTCCGGGATAGCAAAGAAGGATTTCCTGAAAGCTGACAGCGGCAGGGTCACCCTCATATGCAGCCTTAATATCCGTCATTGAGATTTCTCTTAATGCGGGCAGGCTTCCGATAAAGCTCTCTGTCAGCTCATCATGAGGCTTCATATTTTCCGCAGGCTGATAGTTCTTGAATATCTTATTTAATATAATTTCCAATTTGTCTAGCTTATTAAGATAAAGCTTTCTTACAGCCTCCCCTTCGTCAGGCAGCAAATATTCGGGAAACAGCAGCTGCCTCAAGGTCTTGATTAGAACGTATATTTCATTATCACAGCAAAATGCCGCTGAAATTTTATTATGTGAAGCAAATTCCTTACAGTTGCTTATAATATAATCCGCTGTTATTTCCTTCATCCTATCCTCCGAGCCGGATTTTACGGCTTAACACATGTGAACTGTCACAGCCTTTTTTATTCTGCCTGTTTTAAATCACTTACATCAAAGAAGCAGGGAGTGCCCTTGAAGGAATACCCTCCGATTTTACTGCTGTTATACACAATCATATCCTTGGAGTAGGTCAAAGGTATATCAATTACATTGCCCAGATCGTAATTGTACAGATAGGTGAACAATTCTGTAAGCTTATCCTTGTTATCTGTCTGAGTTGTTTCCTTGATTTTATCCAGAAATTCTTTTGAATCCTTCATTCCTTTTAACGAGGCTGTTTGCGGCGTAGTCGAGTCCATAGGCGTAAACCAGCAGTGAGGTGAAGCATATGCATACTGAGGCTGCCAGATTGTAATGTCAAAGCTTCCCTCGACAAAACAGCTGTACCATTCCATTTGTTCCATTCCTTTTATGCTGACTTCCGCGCCTATCTTGGAAAGCTGGCTTTGCAGAAGTGTTGCAAGGGATTTGTTCAAGGAATCAAAGGATGCATCCATAGTCAGCAAAAGCTTTAAAGGCTTTCCATCCTTTTCTCTGACGCCTGTGGCTTCATTCATAAGCCATCCGGCTTCATCCAGCAGTTCCTTTGCTTTATCCTGATTGTAGCTGTAAACCTTTTCAAGAGGAATGTCAGAATACGGTGAGTCAAGAGTAAAGGGTATTTCCGCCTTTCCTTCATAGCCATAGGTAAGGCCTTCTGAAATTTCATCCTTGTTGATGCCATAAGCAATTGCCTGACGTACCTTCAAATCCGAAAGTCCCGGCCTTGAAGCATTCAAGGTGATATCTCTTGCTCTTGTGTCCTTATCCGCTATCTGTCCCTTCATTCCGGGTATTGCCGATGCCTGCCTGTATTCCTCATAGCTCATCAGGGCACTTCCGTAAATCATATCTATTTCTCCGGTCTTTAGTGCCTGAATACGTGAAGCAGAATCCGGTATGTATTTTACAAGAATTTCATCATAATACGGTTTTTCACCCCAATAGCTTTCGTTTCTGACAAAACGTGTATACTGCCCCGAGACAATTTCATCATATACATAAGGTCCTGTACCCACAACACCCTTAACAGTCTGGAAATCACCGGCTATCAGCAAATCAGGAGAAACAATTGTCATTACATCCTGCCAGCAGAAATCATTCAAATAAGCAAAATAAGGATGGGTATAATTGATGGTTAAGGTGGTATCATCCACCACTTCTATGCTTTCAAAATCAGTGACCGCTTTCAATGTATAAAAGCTGGGATTTGAGTGCTTATGCTCCAAATTTGCCTTTACTGCTTCGGCATTGCACGGCTTGCCGTCATGAAAAACAGCATTGGGTCTAAGGTGAAAGGTAAGCTTGCGGCCATCCTCGCTGAACTTCCAGCTCTCGGCAAGACCCGGCACTATTTTGCCGTCCTCGTAATTAACAAGGTTTTCATACACGAGTGTAGCCGTACAAAAATTTGAGTTTCCCATGTACAAAGGAGATAAAAGTGTAGTTTCCGAGGCAATAGCCATTTTCAGCACCCTTCCGGTATCCTCGGGAGTGCCTGCAACTTCTGCCGAATTGCTGCAGGCAGTAAAAAACATACATATAGAAAGCAAGCCCGACAAGATTATTCTTTTTTTCATATTTTCCCTCCAAATTTTTTTGTAAATTGTGTTTAACTGCATTTCTTTTCTGCTTTTGCCTTAATTTCTGTTCTTTCGCCCATTCTTACAATTTTGCCCTTCTGCATTTCCAGTATACGGTCGGATATCCTGTAAGCATTCTGCTTATCGTGAGTAATCATAAGATATGCACAGCCGGATTCCTTATGATATTTTTCCAGAACAGACAATACCGCATCCGATGAAAGCAGATCCAAGCCGCTTGTCACTTCATCCAGTATCAGATACTCAGGATGGATGGAAAGTGCCCGAATCAGAGACAATCTTCTCTGTTCTCCTCCCGATAGCTGACGGACTGGAGTTTTCAGCAATTCAGGGCTGATATTTACCATGTCTAAAAGCTCGTATATCCTTTTTTTTCTCTGGCTGCGGCTTAGCTCAGTAAGATTCAGCAAGGCCTCCTCTATATTCCGGTAGACAGAATATGCCGGATTCATTGTTCCCGACGCATCCTGAAAAACTGCCTGAATATGCTTCCTCTCCCTGCGCCACCTGCGGAAATCCCACTGTGCAATATCCTTGCCTTCTATTTTAATAATTCCTTCCGTTGGTTTTTCCAAGCCGGCTATCAATCTTGCCAATGTACTTTTTCCTGAGCCGCTTTCTCCTATTACAGCCAGATTTTCCTTAGGCCTCCACGAAAGGGAAACCTCGTTCAGTGCAGTAAAGGCATCTCCTCTTGTATCAAGATACCTCTTTGTCACATTGGATATTTCAATTCCTTCCAAATCCACTCACCGCCCTCTTCCATATTTGCAGATATAATAAATTTTTTTGTCCACTCATTCACAGGGTGCCTGAACAGCTCTTCGACCGTCTGCCTTTCAACCAAAGCGCCGTTCTCCATCACCATTATCTGTTTGCATAACATTTTCAAAGCCTTTGCATCATGGGACAAAAAAACAATTCCCGCCTTTTCGGGATTTTCCTTAAGCAGCTCCAATAAAATGTCACGGTTTTTTTCATCCAATGCCGAGGTCGGTTCATCCGCCAAAATATAACGCGGTTTTAAGCCCCATAAAATAGCCACTGTTACCCTTTGCAGCATACCTCCGGATAACTGCCCCGGATAAGAAGCCTTAACCCTGCTTACATCCGTTAAATTTACCGCCCTCAGTGTTTCAGCTGCTAGCTCGTCAGCCTCTCTGCGCGGTATGCCCAGCCTGATGCGGTATGTTTCCTCCATCAGCTTACCGATTTTTTTGTGTCTGTCAAAAGCCGTCATGGGATTCTGGGGTATAAACCCCATAGTAATTCCGCAAAGCTCTCTGCGCTCCTTAGCGGATAAATCCGTTAAGGCTGTTCCATCAAGCATGATACTTCCGTTTACAATCCTGCAGTTATAATCAAGAATCCCCATTATCGCTTTTATCAGGGTGGTTTTACCGGCACCGCTGGAACCGGTAAGCCCTATATATTCTCCCGGTCTGACCGAGAAGTCTATTTTTTTTAAAAGCTTTTTGTTATTTTTTCCTTCAACGGAAAGCTTCTTAATTTCAAGCATTGGCAGTTTCCCCCTTTTCCAGCTGTTTACCCAGCAGATTAAAGGAAACTGTACTAAGAAAAATAAAGAATATAGGGTAAAAAAGAAGCATAGGCCTCATTCCTATCATATTTCTGGCAGAAGCCAGCATCGTACCCCAGTCTATCACATCATCCCCGAGGCTCAGTCCTATAAAGGAAAAACCAGAAATAGCCATAATCATTTCGGCACAGGACAGACACAGGAAATGAATAATTCCTCCCTTTATTATGTTCGGGAGAATATGCACGAACAAAACTCTGGCTCTTCCCGCACCGCAGGAAACAGCACACATGATATACGCCTTTTCCATTTCGACCTCCGTCAGGGTCTTCACCAGCTTTATCATTCTGAGTATCAGCGATGCCGTAAGAGCAACAAGCATAGTGGGGATACTGTTTCCCCAAATCCCTATAAAAATAATCAGATATGCAATAGGCGGAATAGCCGTAACCGCATTCAGCAGACTATCCATTACAAGATTTTTAACAGAGGAGCTCTGTCCTAAAAGCAGTCCGATAATACTTCCAAACACAGCTACAATAGCCGAACCCGCTAATACGATGCCTATTGTAACCCAGCCTCCCCACAGGACTCTTGAAAAAACACACCTTCCTAATTCATCAGTGCCGAAGGGATACTGTAATGCGGGTTCCATAAACTTGTTCATGATATTTGTTTCCTTCGGATTATGAGCGGCCAGCAGAAAACCAAAAAGGCAGAAAAGAATAACAGCAGCAGGTAAAATTATATTTATTTTATTTTTCATCAGCCCTTCACCTCCGAATTTACTGCTCCACCCTGTAATATACGCTTTATAATATCTGATAAAATATTAAAAATAACCAGAGAGAACGCAAGATATAAGATAGTGGCATGAATCATGGGAGAATCTCTGAATAACACACTGTCAACAATCAGATATCCCAGCCCAGGCAAAGAAAATATACGTTCGACAATCATGGAGCCTGCCATGCAAAGCCCCAGCATCTGCATAAAGTTGGGCAGAAGTCCGTATACGGCACCCGGCAAAGCATGAAAAAGCAGGATTCTTTTCTCGGTCAGGCCTCTGCATCTGGAATAAACCGCACTGTCCTCCGTCATTCCCTTATTGATATTCCCTGCAAGCAGCTGCCCGAAGAAAGCTATTCCCCCGATTGACAGGCAAAGTGCGGCAGGAAAATATCGCATGAAGCCGGTATTTCCCGCTACCGACATCCACTGAAACCTGACAGCGAATATATCGATAAACGTGCCCGCAAAAAAGAATGCCGGTATTGATATACCCGCAATACAAATAAAATTAAGAACACTTCCCAGCCAATTTCTTCTCATGCCGTAGCATATACATCCCACCAGCAAAATTCCTATTGCCTGAAGCACAGCCGAAATCAAAACAATAGAAGCTGTAATGCCAAACGCATTTGTAACCTCGGTAAAAACATCACGTCCGTTTACATAGGAAGTGCCGAAATCCAAATGAACAGAATCCGCAACCCAATTAAAATATTGCACAGGCAGGGAATCATTTAATCCCATCTTTTCTCTCAGGCTGTTTATGGTATCCGGAGTTATGGCAAAAGCATTGCGCCTTGCATAAGCGGTAGCTGCATCTATAGGGGAAAACTGCATAAGGACAAATGAAATCATTGTAACAATAACAAGCGTCAGAAAAAGCTCGCCTGTTTTCTTTCCTATAAATATTCCCGTACTTTTCTTCATTGCACCCTCCAATATAAAGTCGGTTAGTCAAGACTAACCAGTTTCTATTTTTTAAGGCTTATAAGCTTTCACTTACAGCCTTCATTTTTATTTACTCCCAAAGCCTTTATCCTGCTTTCCTAAAATCGTTTCCCAGCCGGCCTTATAAAACTCTCTAAGCCTGACTAAATCCTTTTCGGCCTCTTCTCTTGACAAATTGTGCACTACCATCTCCAGCAAACTGGAATAAAATCCGCTTGACAATATGTGCAGCAAATTATCAGAAACATTTTCTTCTATAACAGATGCAGCACCTGTCTGCTCAATATATCTTTTGTAGCACCCGGCGTCAATCACAGATAAATCATGAATAAAATCAGAATAAGGGGTTCCGTATGAACAGGTAAGCAACAGCTTAAAAACATCAAAATTGTCATAAATATATGTAAGAATTTCCGGAAAGCTGTCCGTTCCATATTGATAAGACTGCTCCAGCTGCTCCTTAGCCTTCAGGCAGCTGAAATCATGCTGAATCCTGTAAATCATACTCTTCAGCTCTTCCGCCGCCGGATGCACTAATGCCTCAAATATTCCGCCCTTGTCTTTGAAACGAACATAGATAGAATTCGTGCTGGTATTGGCAGCCTGCGCTATTGTCCGCAAGGATGCCCCTTCAAAACCCTTCTCCAGAAATTCCTTCTTTGCACACTCAAGAAGCCTTTCATAAACTCCTTCTATCTGCTTTGCCATTTGATACCTCAAAAAAGTTAATTTATTGCATTAATAACACTGTTTCATAACATCGTTATTAATATAGCATTTACAGTTATATTTGTCAATACTGCCATTAATTTTTTTTTACAGAAGCCTTAATTGTATAAAAAAATAGCCTTGCACAGAGGCTTCCAATTTTATTTTTTTGACTTTATTATGAAAGATAGTATAATAATATATAACTAAAGCCGATTACTGTTCAAGCCCAAACTATCGAAGGATTACATTCAAGAAGATGCAATTGTCTGTTTGGCGGATAGTAATTGACTTTTTAAGTAACAATCAAAATATATATAAATACAAATGTTTTCTAGGGTTCCGCAGCAGAACTGGCCTGTGACCAAGAGAAAACTCACGGTTTTAAACCGTGTCACGGAAGGACAAAAGCCTGGGAGATATCAATAATTAGGATATTTTTCAGGCTTTATTTTTTTGCAGGGGAGGTGAAAGCATGGCTTGGCTCTATCTTTTAATAGCAGGGATTTTTGAAGTTGTTTGGGCAATGGGGCTCAAATATTCTACCGGCTTTACAAAATTATACCCGTCTTTGATTACACTGGGCGGAATGGTAATAAGCTTTTATTTTTTATCACTTGCGGTAAAATCGCTCCCCATCGGTACGGCTTATGCCGTATGGACAGGAATCGGCGCTTTAGGAACAGTTTTATTCGGAATTTTGCTTTTTAATGAGCCTGTTAACATTTTAAGAATAGTATTTCTGGTATTTATACTGGCCGGTATTCTCGGACTAAAGCTTACCTCGTCATATTAACCCTCACGCCACGTTCCGGCACGAAAAAATTATGAAAGCAAGGTGGCGATTTCAAACCTCCTGTGCCGGCTGGATGTATAAAAGGCTTTCCGCTGACCGGCAGGTGCTTCTATTGCCAACACAAATACAGAGTATTGCAAAAAACTCAACTTTCCGCTTATAAACTTGAACCTCTGCAAATTTATAAGCGAAAGTTGAGTAAGAAATAATTATATCCATATCACAAAAGCATTAAGGTTCTGATACAAACAGGCCGTTCAACACCTATACTCAAGCCTGTTTCTTTTAATCCTCCGGTGTTGCTGTCAAGATAAAACAATACAATATTATTGGTTTTTTTGTTACCTGTATAGAAAAAGCTTCCTGATTCACTCCATCTGAGAGTCCATGGCCATGCACCTCCAGATGCTGTGCAGCCGTCCGGCACCAGAGAGCCGTCTGTTTCACTGACCTTAAACACAGCAATGGTGTCGGTCCCTCTATTGCTCACATACAGGTGCCTTGAATCAGGATGCATGCAAATATCTGCCGGATGAGCATCCTCAAAGAAATTATCAAAGTTCTCAGGTATTTTATTTTCCGGTACTGTAGCAATACAGCCAAGCTCACATATTTTGCCTGTTTGACTGTCATATGTATAGGCAGTTACATACGGCATTAATTCACTGGCGACATAAAAGCATGGAATATCCGGATGAAACACTGCATTTCTCGGGCCTGTACCTATTCTAGTCTTCAGTACCTCCAATAATTTGAGTTTCCCTGAACATGAATCAAATCCATACATCAATAGTTCATCACAGCCTCTGTCTGTGACCAGAACCATTTCATCCGAAGGACTGATACTTATTGAATGAGGGTGCGGAGACGACTGGAAGTACTCATAAGCTTTACTTGGCACTCCATTTAGTGTGACCAAATCTATGACACCGTCAAGCTTTCCGCCGCCGCATATTTTTATAACGGCAACACTGGCCTCATCGAATTTGTGCCGCAGAAAATATCTTCCGTTTTCATCGACTTCCGAATTGATTGTTACATCCTCAGATCCGTAATTTGCAACAAATAGATACCTGCCTTGAGAATCAATCGTTATATAGCACGGAAAGATTCCGGCTGTAGGAACACTATTGATATGTGTGAGCCTTCCGCTGCCTTGGTCTATCGAAAAGGCATGCACACTGCCTCCGCATAATATTTTATCAGGCTTGCGTTTTATTTCGTCAACGGCATACAAATACTTTTTGTCAGGAGATATGCAAAAGAAGCCAACGGACATTTCAGAGGCATAATCCTCTACATGCCTCAGCCTGCCTGTATCTTCCTCCTGCTCATATAAATGTATCCCTCCGTTTTCTTTTGCATCATCCAGCCATGAGCCTACATATACAAAGTTTCTGGCCACTATTAACTACCTCCGTTAAAATATTTGTTTCAAATAGCTTTCCGTGCATAAGGCTGACGGGCTGAGCCGTATAATTACAGCTGCAGCCCTGTCTTCCAATACCAATGCGGCACTATTTCTCAAAATATCCGAAGGCTACGCTCCATGTATCATAGCCTACTCTTGTAACATTTTTCAGCTTCTGGTTCACAAGCATGTACGATTTAGCCTGTACTATGGGGTAAGTATACAGGCAGTCATTTATATAATAGTCCTGCAACTCCTTATAAACTGTATTTCTCTTTTCGATATTCATTTCTTCTCCCATTTTTGTAGCCAAATCAAGCATTTTTGCAGAGGTGTCCTGCTTATCTATATGGCAGTTTGCGGTAACATTGTCTTTGAAAAAGGCATGGGCACTAGGTGCGATGGAAAGTCCCGAACCGAAATTTCTCAGGAACATATCCCACTGATCCGGCTGCTTTGCAATTGTCGATGCATAAGTAGCTATATCAACCGATACAATTTTAAGGTTAATTCCGATTTCCTTTAAATAAGCTCCCATAGCCTCTGCTGTAGCAGTACGCAGCGTATCTCCGGCACCTACAATAATCTTCAAGGTCAGCTCTCCAGATTTGTATCCCGCATCAGCCAACAGCTGCTTTGCCCTCTCAGGATCATATTGATACGGCCAATTATCTTTATAGTCCGTCGTTCCGGGAAGCGTCAAGGAAACAAGGCTGTAGGTATTAACACCGCTTCCCTGATAGCCTCCTTCTGCAAGCGCCTGCTTGTCTACAGCGCAGGCAATAGCCTGTCTCAGCTTGAGATCGCTTAACGGGCCGGAGCAGTTAAAGCCTAACTCAAGGGTATATGCGGAGGATTCCTCCCAGCAGGCGATACCACTTGTATTTCCTTTCAAAACAGCCTCAACGTCCGTCCAGTTCGGGTTAATTGCGATAATATCAACACCGCCGTTTTGCAATTCCATAAATGCTACTGAAGGGTCTTTAATAATCCTTATTCTCAGATTCTTTATTTTTGGTTTTCCTGCAAAATAGTTATCATATGCTTCAAAAAGCAGATAGTCATTTGCCTTCCATTCAACCAGCTTGTATGGGCCGGCTCCTATAATTGCAGTAGAGCAGAATTCTGAATCATCCTTGTCCGCGCCTATCTCATAAAAATACTTTTCAGAATAAATAGGAATGTCAATGCCAATATTGTATATAGAATTTGCATCTACATATTTAAACGGTACATAAATTGTATTATCATTAACAACCTTTATGTTATCAAAGTCAACAGTATTAAAGTATGATAAATCCTTGCACCGCTTTATTGAAAAAGCCACATCCGCGGCAGTCAGGGCGTACCCGTTCTGGAAGGTTACACCCTCGCGCAGGGTAAAGGTCACACCCATATCGTTATCATCCAGCTTGTAAGCCGTTGCCAAGGATTCGTCATTACATACATAGTCAACCGAACCATCCGCTCTGTACTGGTGTTTTAGCAATGTGGCTATTGTGTACTGATTGACATAATTATAAGTAGTGGCATAATGTATGTCCATAGAACCGGGATCAGTAGGTATTGAAATAACCATAGTGTCCTTGGCGGATTCAATATCATTTCCGATTTTTGTGTTTACAGTCTGGTTCACCAGATTAACAGCTGCGTTTGCTCCTCCCGTGCTGCCGTCGGCGGACTTGCCGCTGGTATCTGTGTTCTGCGTCTGACCGCAGCCGGCAAGAATAATCATTACCGCCATTGACATGGCAAGCAGAGATTTAATACTTTTTTTCATATTGTTTGGCCTCCTCAATATTTAATATAAAAGCTCTATTATAAACGAATATCATTCTAATCCGTTTATTTCTTTGGCAAAATGACATGCAACCTTATGCTTGGGATTTACTTCTATCAGCTCAGGAGATTTGCAGTGGCAAATATCCTTTGCATAGGCACACCTCGCAGAAAATCTGCAGCAGGGCTTTGGATTAATCGGTGATGTCACCTCTCCCTTCAGTACGATACGCTTTTTTTCGTGCTCCACATCCGGAACCGGGACTGCAGACAGCAAGGCCTTGGTATAAGGATGCAGCGGCTGCTCGAACAATTCTTCAGAGGGTGAAAATTCGACCATCTGCCCGAGGTACATAACCATAATATTGTTGGAAATATACTTGACCACCATTAAATCATGAGTTATAAAAATATAAGTCAGCTTTTTCTCCTCCTGGATATCCAAAAGCAAATTTATGATTTGTGCCTGTATTGAGACATCCAGTGCCGAAACAGGCTCATCACAGACAATAAAGCTGGGCTCCAATATCAAAGCACGTCCTATGCCTATTCTCTGCCTCCGTCCTCCATCCAGCTCATGAGGATAGCTGTTAACCAAACGGCGTGCCAAGCCTACGGTATCCATCATTTTATATACACGTTCGCTTATTTCCTGCTGGCTAAAGCCTCCGGCAATCTGCAAGGGCTCTGCAATCGTCTGATATACTGTGAATCTAGGATTCAATGAAGAATAGGGATCCTGAAAAATCATCTGCATATCCTTGCGCAGATTGCTAAGTTCCTTTCTGTCAATTTTGGTAATATCCTTACCGTTAAAAACAATTTGACCGTCCGTATTATCTATAAGATGTATCAAGACTCTTCCGAGAGTTGATTTCCCGCAGCCGGATTCTCCGACGACTCCTATGGTTTCACCCTTCTTTACCGAAAAGGAAACTCCATCAACGGCATGCAATGTTCCGGAGCTAACATCAAAATATTTCTTTAGATTTTTTACTTCCAATATATTATTCATATCAACTATCATTCCTTTCGCTATGCTAAGGCACAAAAAGTAATGAACTGCGTTTGCGCCGTGACTAACCCCATTTTTCGCCAGCCAGGTGACACCGCACCCAATGTCCTTCTGAAACCTCGATAAACTCCGGGCACTGAGCTCCGCAGCCCTTACTGCCTTTTGAACAACGGGGTTCAAATTTGCAATACGGCGGCAAATTGGTAGGGTCAGGCATTAGACCGTCAATCTGCTTTAGTCTTTTGCTGTTTGATTTATTGCTGGGCAAGGCCTCAAACAAGCCTCTTGTATAAGGATGCTGAGGATTTCTGAATATGCTTTTCACCGGACCGATTTCAACAATTTCACCGGCATACATGATTGCCACACGGTCGCACATCTCCGCAACTACGCCAAGGTCATGAGTTATCAAGAGCAGGGATGTATTCAGATTTTTTTTCAATTCATTCATCAAATCCAAAACCTGAGCCTGAATTGTAACATCCAGAGCCGTTGTGGGCTCATCCGCCAAAAGCAGCTGCGGCGAACAGGCCAGCGCCGTTGCAATAACAACACGCTGCTTCATTCCTCCTGAAAACTGGTTAGGGTATTCATTCATACGCTCTTTGGGGATGCCGACAAGCTCAAGTGCATCGGCTGCAAGCTTCATTGCTTCCCTTTTGCTTACTTTTTTATGAAGATAGATAACCTCGGCAATCTGTTTACCAACGGAATCAATCGGATTAAGTGCCGTCATGGGATCCTGAAATATCATGGAGATTTCTTCACCGCGTATTTTACGGATTTCACTGTTATTCATTTTAAGTATATCTTTTCCCTTGTAAAAGATTTCTCCGCTGACCACCTTTCCGGGAGGTGTCTGAAGCAGCTTTAGAATACTCAGCGCAACAGTGGTCTTGCCTGCACCTGTCTCTCCTACAAGCCCTATGGCTTCACCTTTTTTTATATCAAGTGAAAATTTATTAACCGCTTTGCATATACCTGTTTCTTTAGTTATATAATGTACCGACAAATCTTTTATTGAGAGAATGTTATTATTCTGATTCATATTCACCAACCTCAATTCTTTAATCTGGGATCAAGCGCATCTCGTAAACCGTCGCCAAACAGGTTCATGGAAAATACAATTAGAGCAATCGCAACACCCGGAACTGTACATAAGTAAGGATAATAATTCAGGTATTGGCGCCCATAGGACAGAAGTGCGCCCCATTCAGGTTCAGGAGGCTGTATCCCCATACCCAGAAAGCTCAGTGAGGATACACACAGGATAGAAATAGCCGTACCCAATGTAAACTGGACAATAATCGGCGACAGGACATTTGGCAGAAGATGCCTGAACATGATACGCGAATCCTTTGCATCAATAGTCCTTGCAGCTTCTATGTAGTCCATGCCCATTATTGCAAGTATAGGTCCCCTGACCGTTCGTGCAAATCCCGGAATAGTCGAAATACCTACTGCTATAATAGTATTGACTTTTCCCGAACCCAAAGCGGAAGAAATGACAATTGCCAGAAGCAAATTCGGAATTGAATTAAACACATCCAATATTCTCATAATAATATTATCCACCATATTCCCGTAATACGCTGAAATAGTACCGAGTATAATACCTGCCGCAGCTCCCAGCACCGTTGCCGCAAACCCTATCAGAAGGGAATTGCGTCCACCGTACAGTACGCGGGCCAGCATAGATCTGCCCAGATGGTCTGTCCCGAATATATGCTCAAGACCGGGAGCTACAAACCGGCTTTTCATATCCTGCTGATCATACCCGCCGGGACTGATAATGTCAGCCGCAAGACAAAGAAGAACCACCGTTACCAGAATAAAAAATCCGAACATGGCTGTTTTATTGCGTACCAGCCTTGCCATCGCTTCGCTGAACATGCTTCTGCGCCTGATTTCCTCAACTCCGGCTTTATTTTTCTTTTCACGCATTTAAGCTTCCTCCTAGCTTTTTTTAATTCTTTTGAACCTGTTTTTTTGACAGCTTACCGGATTTTGTAATACTTTTAAATCTGGCTTTGACACGAGGATCAATTGCCGCATATGATAAATCTATAAGCAAAAAGATAACCGATGTCGATACCGCAACCAGTAGGACAGAACCCCTCAGCAAAGGATAATCGCGCTGATTGATAGCTGTCATCATAAGTGATCCAAGTCCCGGCAGTGAGAATATCTGCTCGATTATAATCGCACCTGCCAATGCTCCTATGAGGTATTGACCGATACAGGTAGTAATAGGAATCATGGCATTTCCAAGAATATGATGCCATATAACCATCCTTTCAGACTGGCCCTTTGCCCGTGCAGTGCGTACAAAATCCTGCTGGCTGTTGTCAAGCATTGCGGCCCTTGTAAAACGCATGATACCTGCCGCATTTAATATGCCCAGCGTGGCTATAGGCAATATCCAGTACATCGGCCCGTAAGAGCCTGATACCGGCAGCCATTTCAGCTTTAAGGAAAATAGCATTATCAGCAGCATTGCAAACCAGAAATTCGGCATTGAAACCCCAAGTATGCTAAATACTCTGGCTATGGAATCAATCCATGTATTCCTCTTCATAGCCGCAAGAATACCCAGCAAAATACCTATAATGCATGCCATCAGCAGGCTCATAAGCGCAAGCTTTATGGTTGTAGGCCAGTGAGAAATCAATTCGCCTGTTATGGGCTTTCCGTTTGTATAGGATGTGCCGAAATCCCCTTTTGTAATAATTTTGTACATATATTTGCCATATTGCACTACAATAGGATCGTCCAACCCATGTTCGCTAATCCATGCGGCTTTGTCAGCCTCAGCCGCATCCTGGCCCAAGGCAACATCCGCAGGATTACCGGGTGTAAGTGCCTGAATAAAAAACAGTATAATTGTTACACCCAGCAATACAGGAATCATCATTATTATCCTTTTTATGGTATACCGAAGCATTTTTAACCTCCTCCCATCTATATGTTTTTTGACTGGCCGTAATATGCACCGGCCCCATGCTTTCTCAAAAAATGCCTGTCCAGAAGCTTATCAGGCATAGGCTTTGCATCCGGCTTTAAAAATCTGCACTGTATCGCCATCATTGCTATTTCCTCAAGAACCACGGAATTGTGAACCGCTTCTTCCGCATCCTTTCCCCATGTAAAGGGTGCATGATTTTTCACCAGTATTCCCGGTATATATTCCGGATTCAGATTATTAAAGGCTTCAATTATCACTGAGCCTGTATTGGCTTCATAGTCTGATGCAATTTCACTTTTTGACATTTCTCTGGTACATGGAATTTCACCATAGAAATAATCGGCGTGGGTAGTCCCATATGCCGGAATTCCGAGTCCTGCCTGAGCCCATGCAGTCGCCCAGCGTGAATGCGTATGACAGACTCCGCCGATTCCGGGAAACGCATTGTATAAAGCTATATGTGTCGGAGCATCCGAAGATGGCTTCAGCCTTCCTTCAACAATCCTTCCCGTAAGATCTATCAATACAATATCCTCGGCTTTCATAGTGCTGTAATCAACACCGCTTGGCTTTATTGCAACAAGCCCGCTGTTTCTGTCAATACCGCTGACATTCCCCCACGTATAGGTTACGAGCTTTTTTTCCGGCAATTCAAGATTAGCTTTCAAAACATCCTGTTTTAATTGTTCCAGCATAATTCTCACTTCCTGCTCAATTTATTTTTATCTATATATTTTTTGCCACCTCGTAAGCATCCCATATTGCATACATGATATTTGAAACCTTACGGGCATCCCCTATCAAATGAAGCTCCCCAATATCATATTTTAATTGCTCATAAACAGTTTTTTCGGAATTATAGCCTACAGCCAGAACGATGCTGTCTGCCGGAATTTCTTTTGTTTTTCCTCCGGTTTCTATCAGGGCACCGCATTCTGTCGTTTTGATGACCTTGGTGTCTGTAAGTACATTAATCCCCTTAAAGGGAATAAGCCTTTCCAGCATTTCAGAATTTGCATGGCAAAGAGGTCCGTTTAAAGCCAAAAGCTTATCCATAATTTCCACAATGGTAACCTTCCTGCCCCTTTCTTTCAGCCACAAGGCGAGCTCACAGCCCACCAAGCCTCCTCCGACGATTACAACCTCATCACCTGTATCCTCCTTATCCAAAAGCACCTCCTCCGCAGTCAGTACTCTTTTTGCATTTCCGAAATCAAATATCTTTGGCTTTGAGCCTGTTGCAATAATTACGGCATCCGCACCGCTGCTTTTAATTTCTTCGGCACTTATTCCCGTACCGCACCTGATTTCCACATCAAGCTCCCTCAAGGTTTCTTCATACCAGGCTACCAATGCAAGGTCATCCTCCTTGAAATCAGGAGCCCCTCCCGCCAGTAAATTTCCGCCTATGCGGCTGTGCTTTTCATAAATTACCGGTTTATGGCCGCGAAGTGCCAGAACACGGGCTGCTTCACATCCGGCAACTCCTCCTCCAGCAATAAGTACCTTTTTACTTTTCAAAGCAGGTGTCAAAAAGGTAACAGCTTCCCTGCAGGCTTCCGGATTTACCGCACAGTTTAATGCAGAATATTCCTGAATACGGCCCATGCAGCCTTCCTGACATGACAGGCATGGTCTGATTAAAGAAGTTCTTCCCGCCTTGAGTTTGTTTACATAATCCGAATCCGCCAGCAACGGGCGTCCCAGACTTGCAATATCACAAGCTCCGTCACTGACAGCCTGTGATGCCATATCAGGATTATCCATTCTTCCCGCACATATGACAGGAACCTTTACCGCATCCTTTATGAGCTTTGCAAAGGGTATATACAAGCCTTTTTTCTGATACATTGGCGGATGGCTCCACCACCAAG
Source organism: Ruminiclostridium sufflavum DSM 19573 (assembly GCF_003208175.1). Taxonomy (GTDB): domain Bacteria; phylum Bacillota; class Clostridia; order Acetivibrionales; family DSM-1351; genus Ruminiclostridium; species Ruminiclostridium sufflavum. The sequence goes on from NZ_QKMR01000001.1 coordinate 182,304, forward strand.
AATCATAAGAGCCCACATCAACATCCAGAGCATCATATCCGTATGCTGCAAGTAATTTTGCGGCCTCAATTCCCTCGGGGATATCTCTGCCTTTTTCTTCGAATTCTTCCCCCGGAAGGGCTCCCACACGCCAGTCCTTTATATAGCTCTTAGGACTGTATCTGAGTACAACAGGGAAATCCTCTCCGCATCTCTTCTTTATCTCCTCGACAATCTCTCTTGCAAATCTCAGACGGTTTTCCAGAGAACCTCCGTATTCATCTGTACGATGATTAAAAAATGAAATTGCAAACTGGTCAATAAGATAGCCTTCGTGAACCGCATGTATCTGGACTCCGTCAAATCCGGCTCTTTTTGCGTTATATGCACCGTCACCGAATTTTCTGACAATAGCTTTGATTTCCCCCACAGTCAATTCACGGCAGATTTTTTCAAGCCAGCGGTGTTTAATTGGTGAAGGCGCCACAGGAGGATATTCTCCGAGATTTGTCGGAATTGTTACCCTGCCGAAGCCTCCGCTCAGCTGAATAAAAACCTTCGCATCATAAGCATGTATACGCTCGGTCATCTCTCTTGCCGTACGTATAAAATGAACAGGATTATGGGTCGAGCAAGGACAATTGGGCATTCCATGCTCTTCAACCTCATTATCCACAAATGTGACCCCGGTTATTATCAGTCCTGTTCCTCCACGCGCTCTGGCGGTATAGTACTCAATGCCGCGCTGGTTGAAGCCGCCCTCTCTGTCCGCCAGTCCCAAAGGGCCCATCGGTGCCATTGCAAACCGGTTCTTTAATTCTAATGAACCTATCTTCACCGGTTCAAACAAATTATGATACTTGCTTACCATAGCTACTACTCCTCGTTTTTATATTTTATACTTAAATTTGATTTTTTAATTATTAAGACGGCTGCTTTAGCCTATATCGAAAGTTGTTGCTTGCTTGACTGCTTGCTTCTATTTCATTGCATCCAGTATATTTCTCATTTTCAGGTTAACATCCTTTAAATCCTGCATCCAATTTCCACTGCCCGTATACCAGAACTCAGTCACATATTTTCTTATTCCTATATTCCATGCAGTTTCAATAATTTTTTCAAAATTTACATGTCCTGTTCCGTATGGTATCTCCCTGAACTTGCCGGGAACAGTTTCCTTCAAGTGTATTGAGGTTATATAGCCTGCTCCGGCCTTCAAATCATCATATTCGTCAGAACCGTATAAAACCGCAGCATTTTTAATATTTCCGCTGTCGGGATATATCCCCAGATACGGGGAATTAATCTGCTTTATATAATACACTGCTTTCCACACCGTATTCATAAATTCCGTTTCCATTGTTTCAAATTCAAGCATAATGCCATATTTTGCGGCAATCAATGCTGATGCCTTGAGATTTTCGGCAAAGCTTTTTCTGGTTTCAGGGGTGGATTCCTCGTAATAGACATCATACCCTGCAATCATTATTATCCTTATTCCCAGATCATCAGCCAGCCTGATTGCCTTTTCCATTATGTCCATGCTTCTCTTTCTTACATCAGGGTTACTGCTGCCCATCGGATATTTTCTGTGTCCGCTCAGACACATTGTCCGGATTGGAACTCCGGTTTCAAACATTGTCTTAACCAGCTCAAGCCTTTCTGTCTTTGGCATATCAAGGCGGGCAAGCTTTTCATCTGTTTCATCAATGCTCATTTCCAAATAATCATAATCCGCATTTTTAGCAGCTTCCAGTTTCTCCCTCCAGCTAAGCTGTCCGGGTATTGCCTTTTCATACAGACCAAGGGTGTATGCTCTCATAGTTTTCACCTGCCGAATTCTGCTTAATACAGCGTATACATTGCTATTTCGTTTATTTCACGGTTAGTTGCTATAACTATGTTCTTATCCTTATGCATATAATAAAAAACATTTGCGGCACCGGCATCTGAGTCCAGCTCCTGTATGCCATAGCTGCCGTCTTTGTCACAGGTCATGGAATACAGACCGCGCCTTCCTCCTCTGCAGCCAACGATAACTGTAGGCCTGCCATTTATTTTCCCTCCGTAAATCGCATGAAGAAATTCCATTTTTACAGCAGACTCATATACTGCTTTATATCTGCCGTCAACCCTTTTATATACGGTAAGCCTATCCCCATGAAAGGGCGAAAACACAACAAGCTCCTCTTCTCCGTCTTCATCCATATCCAGCAGCAGTGCATCGCTTGCAGGCGTTGGCAGAAGCATTTCAATTTTCCAATTTTCATTGAGCCCCTCCGGAGGAGAAAATAAATATATACCTTGTTCACAGGAAATCACCGCACTTTGAACACCATTTTCAATCCGGCGGTAATAGCCGTGATTTTTCACCATACCGTCCTTTATAACCTCGAGCCGCAGCTGGTTTTCATCGCCAAAGCCTTCCAAATTATCCGGTAATACCGCAGCATACACCTTTCCCGGATTTGACCAGTCATCCTTGTATTCATGTCCGGATTTTATCGTACAAGCTATCAGATAATTAACGCCATTTACGGTTATTATGTCAAATCTGTGTACAAAAGGCAGCCTGACCAGCGTCCTGACTTCCCATCTGCCCTTTGCTGCGGGAGTTACAATAACTATCGAAGCCTCCTTAGAATCATTAGGGGAATAAAACCTGTGAGTAGCTAAAAACTGTCCGTTTGACTTCGGCACCTGAACCATGGACATTGTTCCTCCAGGCCCGTCCCACACAGTTTCTTCAACATTTCCGTCCAAATCATATAAAAAGCATTTGTTGTCCTTCTCGGTTGCAACCAAAAAATGTTTTGAATTATTATATTCAAGCGGGGAAACGGAATAACATTTCTCCAGCTCACCGATCTTTTTCTTGTCTGCTGTCATATAAATATACACCCTCTTATAATATTGATCTAAACGGCACATTGGGTTCATCCGTGAAGCAGTCCTCAAACCCTCTGCGATAATGATACTTGACCTTATCCTTATCCTCCGGCCATACAAATTTTCCGCCTACATCCCAAATATACGGTTTAAATTTATAGTTCAGCGTATCTTTCTTAAAATCATACAGCATCAATATTTCCTCGGGATCAGCCTTGAAATTTGTCCAGACATCATAGTGAAAGGGAATCACTGTTTTGCATTGCAAGGCCTCTGCCATTCTTAAAATATCTACCGAAGTCATTTTATCCTGATTTCCCACAGGATTTTCTCCATATGATCCTAAAGCAACGTCTACCTGATGATCCTTGCCGTGCTTTGCATAGTAAACGGAATAGTGGGAGTCTCCGCTGTGATATATTGTACCTGCCGGCGTTTTTATAAAATAATTGACCGCCTTCTCATCCATATCTGTGGGACATATCCCGCGTATATCCTTGTCTGCCGTAACGAGACAGGTTCTGTCAAAGGAATCAAGCACAATGATTTCACAATCCTTAATTTTAATCACATCTCCGGGCTTAACAACCTTACATCTGCTTTCCGGAACACCATAGCTCAGCCACTTTTTAACACTCTCCAGAGGTCCTATAAACGGAACCTCCTCCTCACAGTTTTTTATCACCGCTGCCGCAAAAAACGGATCAATATGGTCATTGTGGTAATGTGTAGATAAAACGGCATCCACCCGGGTTACGGCAAAAGGATCAAATACGATAGGAGCTGCACGCAGGTTTGGCTGTGTTGCTCTGCCTCCCGTCATGTTCCTCATCTGATGAAAAGGCTCCATTTCCTTTGTTTTTTGTGTTCTCTTGCCATTTCCAAACCATAGGTCTATTGCTATATTCGTAGACTTCTCCGATTTCAGCCAGATTCCAGTACAGCCTATCCACCACATTGCAAAGGTTCCCGGCAATACCTCTGTTTTATCTATTTCTTCATTCAACCAGGTTCCCCATTCCGGAAATGCCCCCAGTATCCATTTTTCTCTTGTTATTTCCGATATTTTATTCATCCTTTACCTCCTCAAGCAAGAAATTTTCATAAAACCTACAAAATTAGTTAACATAACGCAGTACTAAATTTAAACCCTAGAACAGCTTGATTTAAATCCGCTTAATTTGTCTAAGTCAATTACGGTTCAAGCCTTCGGGACGATAACAACCGACTCTATGCATGTCTTTGCTTGAGTCCGTCCAGACTTAATGCAAAAAGCAATACGGCTCCTTTTAATATAACCTGCATATACTCTCCGAGGCCTGCCATGACCATACCGTTGCTCAGCACTCCTAAAATGAGCACACCGGCAACAGCTCCCGATACCTTTCCCTCTCCTCCGGTGAAACTGACACCTCCTAAAATAATTGCAGTAAGCACATCCATCTCAGAGCCTATTCCGGATATGGGCTGTCCCGCATTAATTCTGGATAATGTAATAAGGGCAGCTATTCCGGTGAAAGCTGAACAAACTATATAGGCTATAAGCTTTTGCCTTTTGACCTGAATCCCTGACAGCCTGCTTGCCTCTTCGTTGCTTCCTATCGCATAAAGACTTCTTCCGAATACTGTCTTATTCAATACAAATGAACCTACCAGAACGCAAAGTATAAATAATATTATCGGAAAAGGTATTATACCGATACTTCCCTGACCTATAAAGGCAAATTTTTCCGGAAAGCCGAATATGGGAAGCCCTTGGCATATGGTATAGCTCAAGCCCTTAACAATCTGCATCATGCCTAAAGTCGCTATCATCGGAGGTATTTTTGTTTTTGTAACAATTATGCCGTTTGCAATTCCTATTACGATGCCTATCGCAAAACCCAGCAGCACTGCCGGTACCGGATTCATTCCGTAATTCACCATAAAATACGCCGTACTGATGCCGACAATGGAAATCTGAGTGCCCACCGACAAATCTACTCCGCCGGTCAGCATTACAAACATCGCTCCTACAGCCATAATTCCCATTGTAGACACCTGCCGCAAAATATTGATAAAATTTGAGGCTGAAAAAAATGAACTGTTCATTAAAGTAAACAATATTATAAGAATTATTAAAGCAAAATAAATTCCAAGAGTTTGTAATTTCTGAAATAATTTCTTATGCATTGACCATTACCTCCATTATTTCTTTCCTGACGCCAATTCCAGAACCTTGCTCTGAGAGTATTCGCTTTTATCCAGTTCCCTGGTAATTTCACCCTCAGAAAAAACTATCAGCCGGTCAGACATCCCCAGCAGCTCTTCCATATCCGATGAAATCATGATAACGGCCATACCCTTGCCTGCCAGCTCATTAATCAGCTTATATATTTCCTGCTTTGCTCCCACATCAATTCCCCTTGTGGGTTCATCGAAAATCAGTACTTTCGAATCAGTGGCAAGCCATTTTGCCAAAACCACCTTTTGCTGATTTCCTCCGCTTAAAGCCTGTACTTTTTGTTTCAATGAAGGAGCCTTTACCTCAAGGTCTTTGAAATATTTTTGAGATATCTGGTTTTCCGCCGGCTTCTGTATAATGTTCATTTTTGAAATTCTGTTCAGAATGGTTAACGTAATGTTCCAATCAATTCCTTTATCCAATACGACTCCCTGGTTCTTCCTATCCTCCGGAATTAATCCAATTCCATACTTAATGGCATCCCCCGGCGATTTTATTTTACATTCGGCACCATTAACAAATATACTTCCGTCTTCTCTTCTGCATGCTCCAAAAATTAACTGCGCCGTTTCCGTTCTTCCCGATCCTACCAGTCCTCCAAATCCGAGTATTTCACCTGCCTTAACACCAAAGGATATATTCCTTACGCCGTTTCCGGCCAGATTTTCAACCTTCAGCACAACATCTCCGAATACTCTGTTTTTCTGAGGATAGCTTTCGCTTAATTCCCTTCCGACCATATGGCTGATCAGCTCTGCCCTGCACGTATCCTTTGCATTTAAGGTCCGTATTTTCTCTCCGTCACGCATTACAGTTATCCTGTCACAGATTTGGAATATTTCCTCCATCCTGTGAGACACATAAATAACAAGAGCACCTTCTTCTTTCAACCGCCTTATCAGTTTAAAGAGTATCTCTACCTCTTTTTCCGTCAAGGCGGCTGTAGGCTCATCCATAATATAAACCTTGGCTTTTTTTGATATTGCCTTTGAAATTTCTACCAGCTGCATGTATGCAACAGTAATATCCCGGATTTTTACACCCGGATCTATATCCACCCCGAGGTTTTTCAATATCTCCCCTGCGGCCTTCTCTGTCGCCTTTAAATCAACGGTTCCTCTTTTCTTGATCGGATTTCCCATGAAAATATTCTCTGCAATGCTCAAAGACTGGGCCAGATTAAATTCCTGATAAACAACTTCGATTCCCATATTCTTTGCCTCAATCGGAGCTACCTTCTTAAATTCCCTGCCTTCAAAAAAGATTGACCCTTCATCCGGCTCAATTGCCCCGGATATTGCTTTAATGATTGTTGATTTACCGGCTCCGTTCTCTCCGACCAGCGCATGTACCTCTCCGGCTTTGAAATCAACCGAAACCTTGTCCAGAGCCTTTACACCCGGATACCTCTTAGATATGTTTTTAAGCGATAAAATATAATCATCTGCCATTTAATTTCATTCCTTTTCGCTAGAAAGTAAAATACAAATTTCCGGTAGCTGACAGGCTTTCGGGAGAAATATCCGCATAACCCCTTTGAGAGCTATTGCTTATATTCAGCCGCATTATCTTTAGTCACCTGATTTGCACCCATGACAATAATTTTTTCAACCTTTTCGCCCTTCATAAGCTTGTCGGCAATATCAATTGTAGTTTTGCCGTTAATTTTGCTGTCACAATCTACGGTACCCCTGTAGCATGTTCCCGCGATAATCTTTTCTATTGCCACCTGAGATACATCACTTCCAAAAATAGCGAAATCATCCTTATCCCTGCCTGCAACCTTTACAGCCTCATAGGCGCCAAGTGCAGGACCGTCGGAGATGCTTACAATTACCTTGATATCGGAGTTTTTTTGCAGAAAGGTTTCACCCAGCTTCATTCCGGCTTCACTGTCTATTGCGGAACCGCGCGCCACGATTTCAGCTCCGGGTGCAGTCTCTTTTAATGCATCCTCAATACCTTTCGCTCTCTCAATCAGAACAGGCACAGTCGGATATTCAATTAATGCAACCTTGGCACTCCCGTTACAATTTTTGTTTATCCATTCGCCTGCCATTTTGCCTATTGCCTGACCGACACTTGCATTGTCATTTTTATACCACACATCATATTCCTTCAGCCCGATACCGTATGAAATGACCTTAATCCCTTTTGACATGGCTTCCTTGACCACCGGCTCCATCGCGTCAGGGTCCAAGGCCTGAATGACAATAACATTGCAGCCCGACTGAACAAAATTTTCAACAGCACTTATTTGAGTACTTGGGTCACCTTTGGAATCATTAACGCTTAATTCCATATTCTTTTCCTTAGCCGCTGATTTCATATCTGAAACGAACTGCGCTACAACCGGATCAGAAAGGTTAATGGCTGAGAAACCTACTTTAACTGTTTTTGCTTGGCTTAAAGGGCTTTGCGTACCGCCGGAGGATGTCTGAGTATCTGTAGCTGTTCCGCAAGCTGCAAGGAGTACCATAATTGAAAATATTAGTCCGAATGCAGTAATTTTTTTCATCGTTTTATCTCCTTATAAAATTATTCAACTGATAAACAATAAATTTTAAAGACTTGTTTTAGGAAATGAATTTTACAGACCTGCTTAAACCAGTATTATGTTTACTTATTTTTGGATGTTTATAGGTTTCAGTCATCTCATCAACCTTCTTCCATGATATTTCTTTCAAATTAAGTATAACATTTTATTACTTTTAAAAAAATTTTTATTAAAATACGCACCTTTGTGCACTTTTTATTGCTATTTTATTGTAAGCTCCTCTACAGCTTTTTTATATAGCCTTTCAAACAGCTCCTGCGAGTTTCCATAATATATTGACGAGTGCCCCGGAGCAATAATATCCGCCTTAAGCTTCCTGAGCTTATAAAATGACTCAATACTTTTTTTTGCACAAAAATGCGGATCACCATTCCAACCCAATTCCAAATTAAGTTCATCGGCAGGAGTTGCACCTGAAATAATAAAAATATCCCCGGTAAATAAAATCTTAACATTGTTAATATCTGCCATCAAAGCAATAGATCCTTTAGTGTGACCCGGCATGCCCACTATCTCAATAGTAGCATTCCCGTAATCAAACACCTCTCCGTCTTTCAAGCCATAGTCGGCCGTACATGTGTGGAAGCTGCCGCCGAAAAGCTGTTCAAGCGTACAGGCATCTCCGCACTCGATAGAATTCCTGTCATCCTCGCCTATTAATACTCTGGCGCCGTTCTTTTTAAAAATATGCGCATTTCCTGCATGGTCAAAATGGGAATGAGTAATAAAAGCATCCTTTACCGAATTGATATCCAAACCCCAGAACTCAAGGCTTTTTCCCATTGCCTGATACTGCTTCTCAGAATATCCGCAGTCAATGAGTATAAGACCCTTTTCAGTTTCGAGGGCAAAAGTATTTGAGTTTACGCCATTCATCCATCCGCTTATCTGATAAACACCATTTAGAATTTTCAAAATAACACCTCAATTTATACAGGTAATCTCTGATGAAATTTTGTTCAGGCTAGCTGCCCTTCCAAAATTTCATCAGATCAGGTTAATCTTCTAGCGCGCCAAATGCAATCCGCCGTCAACAGCCAGAATTACACCGTTGATATAGCTTGATGCCGGCGACAGCAAAAACATTATAGCTGTTGCTTCTTCCTCCGGACGTCCCGGTCTGCCCATAGGATTGATGCTTACTAAATGCTGCATGAATTCACCGGTAACCGCCCCATGATTTCTGGGTGTATGGATAGGTCCTCCCGGGCATACACAATTCATTCTTGGCCTTCCCTTGAGTTCTACTGCCTGATGTCTTGTATAACCGGCAATTGCAGATTTTGCCGAAGCATACCAGGGATCTCCTCCGCCGGCTTCAAAAACACCTGCAAGCGCCGCAACATTGACAATAGCTGAACCCTCCCCCGGCTCTGTAGCCTCGAAAGCCAAGCATAATCTGTGAATCATTCCGACCGCTATGGAAATAACCTCGTTGAAATTCCATTGGCTGTTAAGCATTTTAGGGCCGGCAACATTTGCAAGATATAAGGGCTTGCAGAATGTAAGGGTTTCCTCCATTGCCGCCTGTACCGCCTCATCCGAGCTTAAATCTGCCTGAACAGGCTTAATATTTACTCCATACTCGCCTGCTCTTTCAATTGTTTCCTTGATACCTTCCGCAAACATATCCCATGCTGCTACCTTTAAACCGCTTTGTGCGGCCAATATTGCCGTTGCCGCACCAATACCGCTTGCCGCACCGGTAACAATGATACCAGTCCCCTCAGGTGCTGTCCAGCCATCAAAAATTATGTTTGGTTCTCTGTAATTTTCAGCCATGAATATTCCCTCCAGTTAATTAATATTTATTTTTTTAGATTTATATATAGCCAGATATTATCCGTTTCCTCCGGAAACTTATCAAAAGTGTCCTTGTGAGGAGGCTCAGGTGAAGGCTTTCTAACCTCATCCTTCATATAAGCATATTTGCCCAGAAAATTTCTGTCCTGCTCTGGCGTCAGAGGCGGTCTTGTATTTGTAGGCTGCATGTCTCTGACCCAGCCCTTCTTGTATTCATTCTTTGTTGTGCGCTGCCATGCACCGCTCAGTATGCGCCATTCGCCATCTTCCTTTATATGTGTTCCCGGCACCATTCCAAGGCTTATGATAGCCATAGGCTCTTCCCGGAATTTTGACAAGCCTTCTATTCCCAAGGACCACCAGACTCCTCTGGCAACAGTGCAGTCGGCATTCACCTCTATTACCGGTGTTGTCAGCGGATGAATCAGCATATTGCCTTCCAGATTGTCCACCACTGCTTTCCTTCTGAAATCCATCAAGCCCTTCACATCCACGCTTGGATGCTTGACAGCCTGTAACTCTCTGCGTTTCTGGCCTATATGCTGATCATCATGAAATATTGCTGCCGCACCGCGCAAATTTTTTATTTCCCATACAGACAGCAATTTTTCAACAGCGCATTCCATCTCTGTAAATTCTTCGGCATCCAGCTCATCAATTACATTTAAATCTATATCCATTTTTTGTACTCCTTTCTTTATTCTGATTCAGCGTAATTATCTGGACTTGTCCTTTTCCGTCATCCAGCTGCTGTCCGTCCATGTTTTATAAGGGCGGGGGCATGCCGGAATCCCTTCCCTCACGCTCAGAGGAGAGTATGGATTGTGATAGGTGGAAGGTGATGAAAGCGGATGCACCGGGGTATTAAGTCTGTTTAGCATACTGGTGTCCTTCACCCAGCCCTTGTCATAGTCACACTTGATAAATCTGAAGTAATGCATATGCCATATCTTCCAATTATTATTTTCAAAAATAAAATCAGCCGCAATCATTCCCCAGCACCAAATTGCCTTCGGATCCTTATCTTCCTCGGGAATGGCACCGGCTCCCGGACACCACCATAATGCTTTTGCAGTCTTAATATCTTCAGCCACCTCTATCATAGGTGTTGTCAACTGTAAATCCAGCATCTCACCGGACTTTGGCTCTGCTCCCACAACCTCTTTTATAATTGTCTCCACAGCATTAATACCTTTGAATACTCCTTCATCGGCATACTCCAGTGAAACATCCTCCTGTCCCAGAGCAAAGTAGTCAAGAACCTTGTCTGCCTGTCTGAAATTAAAAGCTGCCATACACCTTCCCATATTGTTTTGAATTTCCTGATATGCCTCGAGACGCTTAATGGCACTTTTAAGATTTTCTCTTCTTTCCTGACTAATCTGTTCAGCCATTTTTAACCACTCCTTTGACTTTTTTTGAATTGTATTGTTTTATTTTGTGGATGTTGAAAAGTTTTTATTAAAATGCATTTGATTTGCAGCATCCAGTCAGACGTTTGAAAATTTGTGCGTGTAGTTGATTTTTTATGCATTTTTATGATAGCATAATTTTAATAATAGCATCCATTATTCTAAAATAAGCACAATTGTGCGTTTATTCCCTCACTTAATTTATTTAGCTAAAATAATATAAAATAAGATTGTACAATATAAACTAACTAAAAATCGGAGAGGTTAAAATATGAAGTCAATTCTTGTGATAGATATTGGAACTTCCAGCATGAGAGGTATTATATATAATGAAAACGGCTCATCTGTAAAGACTGTACAGCGTTTTTATTCTCCTGATTATATTTCGGACAGCTGCGTTGAACAGGACGCTCTGGTCTGGAAAAACAGTCTTCTTCAAATTATTTCTGAATGCATAAGGCTTGCGGCTGATTTTAAATATGAAATAACAGCTGTATCCTTAACATCTCAGCGCTCCTCCGTCATACCGGTGGACCGTGACGGAAACCCGCTGTCCAAGGCGATAATGTGGCAGGACAAGCGTGCCGCCGGTATATGCAATGAATTTTCCAAGAATAACGACACCGTATATATAAGAACCGGCACCCGTTTGAATCCAATATTTGCCGGTCCTAAAATCACCTGGCTGCGCCGAAATAAACCGGATATATATAAGGCAAGCCACAAAATTATTGTAATCCCTGATTATATTATATTTTTAATGACCGGTCTTTTTGTCACAGACTATACCTATGGAAGCAGAACATCTCTTATGAACATTCATACCTTGCAATGGGATCAAGAAATGCTGTCCCTGTTCGAGATCGATGAAGCCAAGCTGTGCAGGCTGATTCCTCAAGGGCAGATTCTAGGGGTTACAACCGAAGCCTTTGAGGCACAGACAGGGCTTCGCTCAGGAACACCCGTTATATCCGCAGGAGGTGATCAGCAGTGCGGAGCACTTGGTGCAGGCATAATGGAAGAGGGCTCTCTTCAGGTCACTACAGGCACAGGCTCATATATAGCCGCTTCTTCGGACAAGGTTGTTCTTGATTCAAGGCAAGGCTTCATATGTAATGTCTCTGCTGTTCAAAACAAATATATTCTTGAATCCGCTATACCGGCATCCTCCTCGGTTTATAACTGGTTCTACGGTAATTTTTATCAGAACGCACATGGAATTGCAGAAATGAAGGACACTATTGATATTGATGTGTCAAAATCACCCTGCGGCGCAAACGGCGTAATAATGCTGCCTCATTTTCAGGGCAGGGGGTCACCTGACTGGAATCCTCTTGCAAAGGGCATGTTTTTTAATATCACTCTTGCCACAAAGCGTGAGGACCTTGCCCGTTCAATTCTGGAAGGAATTGCAGCTGAAATTGCAGAAAATATCGAAATTATGAGAAACAGCATCGGCAAAATTGATAAAATATTTGCATCTGGAGGAATGACCAAATTTAAGGTATTCAATCAAATTCAGGCTGACTTGTACAATTGCGAGGTAATATTGCCTGATAACAAAGAATCGACTGCTCTCGGGGCTTGGGTTTCGTCAGCTGTATCACTCGGGCTGCAGCCTTCATACCGGACAGCTCTTGATAAGGCAAATGAAAGGTCGTATACTTGCAGTTTTTCACCTGTAAGTGAAAATGCTGCCCTTTACAGAAAAATGAATCCAATCCGTCAAAAATTATACAGAGCCATTTTGCAGGAAAATATATATACGGATGTCTCCGGTTTAAATCATTAAAAGTGAGGTCGGAATTATGAAGCTTAGAGAGCAAAAGCAATTAAGTCTTTTAACAGAGATAGCATCACTATATTATGAAAAGAATATGACTCAATCGGAGATAGCAGAGCGTATGTTTCTTTCGCGCACCAGAATATCCCGTATGCTGCAGCAGGCAATTGAAAAGGGCATCGTTCAGATACATGTCAATCATATTTTCGAGCGCAATTATGCTCTTGAGGAGCGGTTCAAGCAGATATTCAGCCTGAGAGACATTTATTTGTATAATACTCATGAAAAAACACCTCAGGAGGTTAAGTCCGGCGTCTGCATCCTTGCAGCCGAATATTTAAAAAAACGCATAACCAAGCCTATCGTATTGGGCACTTCATGGGGAAGCACAATTGCAGAAACCGTCAATTCATTAAAAATAGAAACACAGATTCCCATTGATGTTGTCCAGATTATGGGAGCAGCTTCCATACAAAATCCGGAAATTAATGCAAATGAGCTGGTTAGCCGTATTGCAAAAATATATGGTGGTATTCCTCATTATCTGAATGTGCCCTTATATATCGAAAATGATTTCGTAAAGCAAAAAATACTGCTGGATCCGATTATAGCAAATGTGCTGGATATGGCACTCAATTCGGATATAATTCTGACCGGCATCGGCACCTTTGATGAAATTACGGCATTTAACCCGTGGCTCGGATATATGACACAGTCAATGTTCAGGGAAATAAAAAATCAAAATGCCATAGGCTGCATAGGTGCGCATTTTTATGATAAAAACGGCAATGCATTAGACAATGACTGGAATAAAAACTGTGTCGGAATAAGCCTTTCCAACCTGTATCGCATGGAAGAGGTTGTTGCCGTCGCCTCGGGGACATCAAAAGCACAAGCAATACTGGGTGCCATCAGGGGCGGATATATAAATGTTCTGGTTACTGACACCGATACTGCTAACAGTATCATTGATCTTCACTGAAATATATGACACCAATCGTTTTGCAGGCAGCCCTACTGGAAGTAAAAAAGGAATATATAAAAATAAGCTTGCTTAAATTTACTCCAATTTAAGCAAGCTTATTTTACTGAAACATACTTGCTGCCTTCTATATAAAATCTCCAGGGATAATCCTTCGCTTCTTCAGCGTAGTCGATGCCTATGCGTTTTGAGGTTACTATCCTTAAGTCCTCGCATTTCGCATCCTCAACATAGATTTCATTACCGCACAAATCCATACCGTTTATCCGCCTGTCGATTGCCAATGCTCCGCATAGCTTCCCCGGTCCGTTGGCAAGGCCTATCTTCCGGCTATTTGTCAGCTGCTCATATTGCTTTCCAAATCTCCTTTGCGCCATTTGTTCAATTCCTTCCAGCGGCTCAACAGCCCTTATTAAAACTGCTTGAGGATTTTCCCTTTCATTTGTAACTATATTGAAGCAGTAATACATACCATAAATCATAAATATATAAGAAAATCCGGCTTCCCCATACATAACCTCTACTCTGGCAGTCCTTCTTCCTCCATAGGAATGTGCAGCCTTGTCCTCAATGCCCATATAAGCTTCTGTTTCTGTAATCCTTGCCGATATTCTCTGACCTTCCGTTTGATGTACAAGCACCTTCCCCAGAAGCTCCCCGGCTACAATAACAGAATCTCTGTTGTAAAAAGCTCTGTCAAGTTTTTTCATCCTTCCTAACCTTCCTTAAAAATTCCTTTTAACCCGTTTTATTCCATGTCTGCATTGCGCATTTTTAAAAAAGCCTCATAGCGTGCACGTAAAACCGCTTCATGATTTTCTTCATCCATCCGCAATTGTTCAAAAAAATTTTTAACCTTTGGATCCTCTGACTTGTCAGCAAGCATCCGGTAATGCTTCTGTGCCCTTATTTCATCTTCAATAGCTTCTAATATACCATCCAGTATTTGCTGCATGCGGTTTTCCCCCTTAATGATTTATCACTGTAAATATGCTGACCGGCTCAATCCGGTAATAATTTCACTACAATCAGAGTTATATCATCCTTGATTTTCTCATATCCCAGAAAATCCGTAAAATCCTTATAAACCCTGTCTATAATATCAGAGGAACTCATATAACAAGCCTCTGTAAACAGCCTTTTCATCCTGTCCTCATAAAACACATTATTAGAGCGCTGCTCCGGTAATCCATCAGACATAATGAACATAGTCATATCCTGAAGCAAAGGCAAAGAAGAGTCTTCATACCTCAGCAGGTCAACATCTATTGCGGAAGAAACAGGAAGCCCCGCATTCTTCAGCTCTATTACATTATTTTTGTCCTTAACCAGTAAAGGACATATATGCAGGCCTGCATTACAATAGCTTAATTCCTTTGTTTTAAAATCAAAAACAGCTATAAAAAGGCAAACCAGATATTCCTCGGGATATCCTTCCTTCAGATACTGCTCAACAAAAAAATGCATAATATCCTTAGGAGACAATAATTGCCCCGGTACATGCTTCAGTGTAAAAAAGCTTCTTATGGTATCCTTTACAAAAATAGCCAGCATGGCACTATCCAGTCCATGTCCTGAAACATCTGCAATAAAGCATACATAATGTTCAAAATAATCATTTAATAATCCATTATCTACTTTAAATGCATCAAATAAATCTCCGCCCATCTCTTCAGCAGGAATATACAAGGACTTGAAGGATATATTTCCGGTATCGGGAAGACTCTCCGGAAGGGAACGGTTATGAATTTTTATCGCATTTGCTATTTCGGTATCCAGCCTTTTTTGTAATCTTTCATACTCTGCATACTTTTCATTACCACGTATATATATAAGTCCGTCCTTCCTTAGAATCTTGAAATGAAGTTTCAGCACCTCCTGCTTGCCCTGCAGCAAAAATTCCGTCCAAGCTGACGGCTCTTCCGATGCACTGCTGAAAAATTCTTCCGCTTTGTTAACATAAATGTCCGAAACTATATCAAAAAAGCTTTTTTCATTCAACTCCTGCTTGGCATATCCCAAGTACAGCTGTACGGTTCTGTTGGAGAAAACTATCTGCCCGTCTGAGCCGCAAACCAGAATATAGTCTTCAATCATATCAACTATTGCTTCATTTATTTTTGCTGTCTCAAATCCTTTCCCCAACAGTTATCCCCCCCAAACAAACAATTTCTTCATGTATTTTATATATTATATCACACTCATTTTCCCGCACAATTATTTATTCAATTTTTCCTTTTACCATAAATTCTATTAACTAAGTTCAATATTTGCAAAAGAATTATAGTAAAGCCCATAACCCCATGGTATTATAACAATAAGCAAAAATTCAGATAGGTATTTTTATAAATCCGGCAGATTTTAAATCCATTTTAGGGATTGATGAGGTAACTTACAATGGCATCTAATATAAAGCTTACAAGAGACAACGCTGTAAGGCTGATAAGAAATCAAGAGGTATCCTGCCCTAATTGCGGCAAGGCAATCCTACAGCCCCGCTACACCTTCAAGAATCAGAATACCGAGTATATGTGTCCGGTTTGTAAAGAAATATATCATCCCTGCAAACTTATTTGAACTTATTTTCATCGAACCGAAGCTTATTCTCCGGAATATAAAAAGCATAATTTTATGACTGGCTTACCAATGTAAAGGAAGCAAAGTGTGCATTTCCCTGGCCGCTGTAGGTAAAATACAAAGCGTGTACACCCTCCGGAATTGTAATATCTCCTTCATATTCCTTCCAAGCGTTTGAATATACCACAGGTATTTTGCCAATAGCCTCCCCGTTCCATGCGGTTTTAACCGAAAATTCCCCCAAGCAGTACCCTCTCACTTTAATTTTAATTTTTTCTATTCCCTTGCAGTTAAAGTATTTAAAGCCTGCTGTTGCAGAATCCTTCATATTTGCAATATAACCTGTTTCCTCATCCCCGTCTCTGCCATCCTGCGTAATCTTCGGGAACTGTCCGCCCATCCATGCATTGGTGCAATCCGTATACATAGCTTCTTCATTGCAGAACAGACTGCACGCCAAATAGGCAGGATACTCACCGCTCCCCTTCAGCGGTCCTCCATTTGAACCGCAGGAGGTCATTTCCACCTGAGGAATAGTCCCATCCTCAAGAAAGCTTATTTTCTCCATACATCCCTGCCTGCTGAAATTAGTACCATTAGTATGCCTGTGATAAAAAATGTACCAGTTATCTTTGATTTCCACAATACTTCCATGGTTATTTCCGCCGTAGTACATAGGCTTTTCCGCCGGTTTATACGTGTCAATATGAAGATCATTGTTACTTACGATGACTCCCCTGTAAATAAAGTCTTTTGTGGGATATCTGCTGGTAGCATAGCAAAGCTCATGCATCACTACAGAGGAATATATAAAATAATAGGTATCACCCCGTTTTCTGATTGACGAAGCTTCAAAAAACTCATGTCCTTCATATCCGCTTCCTTTGCTGAAAGGTTCGCTGGGCGCAATAATGACAGGCTCTTCTACAATTGTCAGCATGTCTTCTCCCAAAACAGTGGCCATAGCTCCTGTTCTGGATTTGTCTCCTATTGCACAAAAACCCGTATACAGATATGTCCTGTCTCCTTCTCTAAATACCCCAGGATCAAACTGGGGTTCATCCCCTTCTCTCTCGCCTAATATTGTTCCGTCAGAATAATGCACATATCCATAGAACTCAAATTTACCCGCCGGAGTATCGCAAACAGCCGCAGACACAATTGAACGTCTGCTGTCAACGTAATACAGATAATATCTCCCATCCGCCCCCACTGCAATATCGGGTGCAAAAAGACAGCTGTCCCTGTCAGAATTATCCTGTACGGCTTCAGCTTTATATATTATTCCCTCATACCGCCAATCTGACAAGTCCTCCACCGGAGCAGACCATGTGACATAATCATTCAGACAGTATGCATAGCCGTTAAACCGGTCATGAGAGCCATACACATAAACTCTGCCTTCAAAGACATAAGGTTCTCCGTCAGGTATATACTCCCAGGACGGAAGATAAGGATTTAATCCCTGTTTTTTCATATTAACCTCCCATGCCGGGTTTCCGGCACAAAAATTTGTAAAGCCTTCGCGGAGGTACGCCAGTATTTTCATAGCTGCAGCTAAGGTCCTTCAAGCCGGCACTCCTCAATTTACTTGCGTTTGTTACGGCCGCACATTTTAATAATATTTTATCATAATTTCAGGTAAGCGGAAATTTTCATTTCATTCCTTGCTATATCTTTTCGCATTTTGCACGATATTGCTTAAGCAGCTGCTTAAATTCAGCACTCAAATGGAGATACCCATATTTTGGGTCATTTTCAATTTCAGCAAGCAGTGTCGGCAATATGTTCGCACCAACCTTCCCCTTGTTTCCGTTTACTGAAATATGACGGTATAATGGGGATTTTTCTATTTCCCACAGTGTGCTTGCAGCAGAAAGAATTGATTTCAAAAGCAAAATACTGTCCTGAACATTTTCTTGGGCAATTGCAACTTGAAGCGGTGCGATATATGAGCTATAATCCCACAGCTCAAACAGTTCCGCAGCATCACGGGAGAGCTCCGCTATATGTGAAGCGGCTTGATTTTTGTCTTCCTTTACTGCAATATCAACCAAGCTTAACAAAATAGCTTGAATTTCATTAATTTCAATCAGCAATTTGCGTTCCAAAAGCCCGGCAGCTTCATCAAGCCTGTTCTGAACAATGTAAAGATCTGCTTGAAGCTTTATTTTATCCAAAGCACTTCTTTCGGGCAGCAAATCCAGCATTTCCTGCGCCTTGCCATATTCTCCGCGGCCTTTGTATCTGGAAGCGAGCATAAAAACCGCCTCATTTCTTCTCCTGTCATCTTCACATTTCGCTGCCCTCTCATACAGAGCTGTAATTTTACTATCGTATTTTTGCTTATCCCCGGCGCTCATTCCTGACATTATCAAGGCGCCGTCCAGCAGAAGCGCGGTTGAATGAATCAGAAACCCACAGTTCGGATATTCCTGAATTTTTTTAACTCCCATAGAAAAGCCGCAGTCAAACCCATTTTTACGGATAACATCAATTACTTCTTTACAAAAGCGGCCGACTTCCTGTTCCGACAAGCCTTCGTTAAAGCAAAGCAAGGTATTCAAATCAATTTTAAGCAGCCTTGCCAGCGGAGGCAGCAAGGAAATATCAGGGTAAGTAGCCCCCCTCTCCCACTTATTGACGGCAGGAGTGGAAACCCCCAGATACTCTGCAATCTGCTCCTGAGTTAATCCGATTTTCTTTCTTTTTTCTTGAATAATCTTATTCAATGGCATTGTTATCATCTCTCAATTTAATTTTGTATAAATACTATATTATGCAGGTTTTGCTTAACAGGAGAATATATAAGTGCCGGTATACCCTCAAGCAGCTGCACCTTATGTCACCACGCCAAGCATTCATAAAATTACTATTGTTAAGCAAGCCCTGAGTACATTTTATCAGACTAACACCACACAAAACAATTGAGCAGTTATTAAACAAAAGAATAATAAATTAACCGGAAGTTAATTTTAAGCACAGGCGCAGCCCCTTTATTGCCGGAACCAGCCATTAGCTGTCAATATACCTTCAGGCTGCATATTATTCTGTGATTCCTGCTTCAAAATATGTATCTGCATGCTAAATACACACGTAATATATGGTATAATGACTAAAACAAAAATCTGAGTGTGATAAAAGTATTTATCCGGATTGTGAGGTCAGGATGGCAATTACTTATGAAAGGTATCTGAAACTGAATATCGACAGCTCTCTTATCGGCTTTGAGCATGTTGGAAAAGGCGGGGTCAACTATTTCTGCACCCCAAAAGGCGCAAAGGTAATCGGACAAACCGGAACGGACGGTATTCACTTTTGCTCCGTATCCGGCTTTGGCAGGATGGTCTTTGCCGTCAGTCCAATGAATACACCGGGAAACTATGTACATCCGATAGCAAGAGATTTCCCAGACTTCCTGCGGCTTCTGCTTTCTTGCGGAGATGCTTCCATACCCGAACAGGTATATTGCTGGAATGAAGAACAGTTTGATGCCTTCCTGCAGGGCAATCCTCTTAGTGCCGAACAGCAGGCTGTACTGGATACCATCCGGGAAAAGCTTATGCTGTCACCCATTGAAAAGCCCTTTGCTTACATCAAAGAGCTGCAGGCCGGGTTTGATTACAGCCGTATTAAATATACGGAAGATTACTATGAGTGGGTTCCTGAAGAGCCGAAAATACCGGAATGGAAGGTTTACTTTAACGGCAGCTTTTGGGGAAAGCATAGCCGTGAAAGAGCCGGTAAGGAAATTCCTATTAATAAGCAATTCGTCTGGAGTGATAAAAGCTGTCATATTCCGGCAATTTATAACTTCGGCAAAGGCTTGGTCGCAGACCTATGCATACAGGTTCCGGCTGAAAGCATTTATTCCTTTATGGGCAAGTGGCAGCTATCTGCTGACAGCTATGGGAGCAATTATACTGAAGAACAGCATATGCAGATTAACGCTGAAAATCCTCTTGTCATCAATATATCACCCAAAATTGTGATTAACGGAGCTGTCCTTCCAAGCTCTAATGGCACCGGCATTTCATGGAATCCCTGTTTTCCGGACAGAAACAGTCTTGAGGCCGAGAGCGCGATACGGCATTACAAGCTTGATTCTGCCTATGGCTGGATAATTCAGCGGTTTGCTTTTCCCTGGGGGAAGAAACGCAAACCGCTGATTAAGACACTCAGCCTTACACTAGTACAGGATCCTGTTCCTGTGGCAGGACCGCACTTTCATATATCTGCGCCCAGTGAGTGCATCAAGTTCACACACCCGGTCACAGGCACAAAGCATACGCTTACCATACATGAATACCAGCGGCAGGAAATATCCGGCGAGCATTTTGGCAGCCAGAATTATGAATTTCCGACGCACTATACTGCAATGAGCTATGCGCTCTCTCCTGATATGCCTAATAGTGCATTTACCGTCACTGATTGTGTTTGTTCCGACCAGCCTCGGCAGAAGAGCGTCAATCCCAAAGAGCCGCAAGCCTCCTGCAGTGTTTGCATAGGCATTATCGGCGGCGGACATGGTCTGTTTACCTTAATTTCACACAGCAAAAGCCAGGACAAGCTCCATGCGGTCTGCTCCGCACTCCACTTTATACCGGCAGAGGACGTTGAGTGGCGCATGACATTTTATGAAAGAAAAAGTGAGGATATTACGGTGGAGCTGTTACAGGCATAGAAACAAATTTTCTCAACAGGTACCAGCGGACACCTTTAGGGGAACTGCTTCTACTTCGGCAAAGCACAGGCTGTTTCTGAGCTGACCTCTTCCCCGAAAAGGCGAACGCTCCTTTTATTCCCTGAATATAATTCTCTGAATATTAGGAACTTAAAAGAGTTCTTTAATTTATAGCTTTAACAGGACGCGCCTCAATATAGCCTCTGTATCCCATCGGTGCAAGCTGAAATCTCGGTGCGGCTTCCGGTGCCCACTGATATCCGTAAACAGTAGGATCGAACCTTTCAATGTGCTCCCAAACCTCGCCAATCTCATCCATAAAATCATCATCATTATAGGCTTCCCCCTGAAAAATCATTAGCTTACAAGGCGGCAAGTCAATAACCTCATATCCCTCGGGTATATTATTGGAATAGTCCTCAGGTACTTCTACTCCCTGAACATATTGGGATGTTCCCTCCTTTATAAGGTATTTGGGAAGCCACATTCCTATAGGCTCATACATCGCTTCCTTTACACTTGTAAGCACCGGCCACACATCACAGCCGGCCTCCTCGCAGTATGCAAAATACTCAGCTGCCTTTTTGCCCCGTTTTAACAGAACCTTTCGTGCAGGACGTTCAATAACCTGTACAAATATTGCTTTGGTTTTACTTTTTTCACTCATCATATCTTCTCCTTTATGAAGTTCTCGGTAGGTATCAAAAACTTTCCGAGGCATGAACAGCTTTATTGGCGGTGTACATTGACTATACCTTCTTGGTGGCATTCCGAATTCCTTTGAAAATGCTCTGGTAAAGCCCTCGTGAGAATCAAATACAAAGTCTATCGCTACATCGATAACCCTTTCGTCACTGTCCCTCAGCATTAGTGCCGCTTTTGAAAGCCTTAATGCACGAATATACTCAAACGGTGCTTTCCCCGTAGCTTCTTTGAATAGCCTTGCCGCATGCCATGGCGAATATCCTGCCGCAATAGCCAATTCCTTCAGTGTAATTTTTTTAGAGATTCTGTCATCAATATATTCCTGCATTCGCTGTACCGCCATAATAGCTTCATACTCGTTCATTTCCGCACCTCCTGATGCTTGTATTATATTTCATAAAGGCTTCGGCTTCTTGACTTCTATTGCTAAAAAAAGTATTGCTTTAAACACCTGAAATCTTTACTTTTTATGAAAAGACATATACCCTGTAATTTCGTTATCCTGCCATCATCTTAAAAGATATCAGAAAAATGTTTCCTAAGGAAGGCCCCTGTATAAAGGAAAAGCACCTTAAAACATAACATTTCAGTAATTTCCGGCACAAAAGCAGTGATGTTGACCCTTAATATATGGTATTATTAATACATAAAGCATATAACTTATTTAATGAGGTGTCAGCGAAGAAATCATGATTAATATAGTACAAAAAACAATTCATAACCTAAGCAATAACAATATAACCGGTTATTATACAAATTCAATTGCACAACTGCACGAGGTTATCCGGTCTTTGCTTAGGAAGGAGGAAACGGTTGGCTGCGGGGATTCCGCAACACTGGAGCAGACCGGCATCTTTGATCTTATGCGAAATGAAGGCTATAGCTTTTTAGACAAGCATATCCCCGGATTAAGCCACGAAGAAAAAAGGGAAATATATCTGCAAAATTTTAGAGCCGATACCTTTTTAACAGGCATCAATGCCGTCACAATGGATGGAAAGCTGTTCAACATAGATGGAAACGGCAGCCGGGTTGCTCCGATTTTATACGGGCCCAAGCAAGTGATTGCCGTTGTGGGAACCAATAAAATTGTCAGCTCAGAAAAGGAAGCCATTTATCGTACACGCCACATATCAGCACCTCTGGACGCAAAACGTCTTAAAAAAAGCACTCCCTGCACCAGACTTAATAAATGCATAGATTGTCATCATAAGCAGAGAATTTGTAATGATTTTGTTCTGGTTACCGGTCAATTTGAAAAGAATAGAATTAAGGTTATCTTTATTGAAGGAAATTATGGCTTCTAGTTTCTAAAGCAAGCTGCTCATTATTTTTAATCATCTGCCGGACTATACTTGCATAATATCTGTAAGAAAGCAGCAATACGCGTCCTGCTACCGGTATAGGAATTTATTGTTCAATGTTATAGCTAAGCCTATGCTTTTTGATTCAATTATGCTATGCTGATAATAATATTAAAGCTGTTATCGTTTAAACATCTCTTATTCATTGGTTTACAAAGTAATGAATAAGAGGTGTCTTATTATTTTATGAAGAGGTGTCTTATGTTTAGAGAAATGCGCCGTAAAAAGCAAGCTTTATCCAATGAAGAGATTATTGCAGTACTGAATCGAGGAACGTCCGGTGTGCTGGCTGTGTCCGGCGACGGAAATTATCCATATGCGGTTCCTTTAAGCTATGTCTGTCATGCTTCCCGTATCTTTTTCCATTGTGCCAAATCAGGTCATAAGCTGGATGCAATCGCACGAAATGAAAAGGTTTCGTTTTGTGTAATTGATCGGGACGAAGTAGTTCCGCAAAAGTATACCTCCTATTTCCGAAGTGTAATTGTCTTTGGAAAAGCACGTATTCTTGAGGAAAAAACAGAAAAGAGAAGAGCACTTGAATTGTTGGCGGCAAAGTATTCTCCCGACCATGAGCAAGGCCGTCTGGAGGAAATTGAAAAGGCTTTTGAGCATGTATGCATGATAGAGCTTACAATCGAGCATATAAGCGGAAAAGAAGCATTGGAACTGACTGGATTTAAGCCTTCTGTAAACAGTCAGCCTGAGGAAACCGGAACAACATAATTATATTAAGTCTAATTTGCTGCCGGAGGAGCTTAAATAGGAAAGCCCTCCGCAGTTTTTCAAATTTGTTATTGAAAGCATTAATTTCATATGTTATAATTGCTGGAAGTTATAACTACTATGAAAGCTGGTAAACAAATGAGCTTACGCACAAGGTTCCATTCTGAACGGGATTTTAATTTATTTTTGCTTGCAGGTCTATTCTCCGGAATTGGTGCAGGTATCAATACATCTATATTTAACAACTATTTAAGTGATGTTTTCAAGCTTTCGGAGGATATCAGGGGCTTCCTTGAGGTACCCAGAGAAGCTCCGGGCTTTTTCATCATGTTGACTCTGGCAGCATTAAGTTTTTTAGGTGATATACGTATCGCGATGCTGGGTATGGCAGCCGCAGGTCTGGGTATGCTTGGACTTGGTATGCTGTCGCCTACCTTTGCGGTAATGATTATCTGGATGATGATGTACAGTCTCGGCACGCACATGGTCATGCCTGTCACACCCTCCATAGGCATGTCTTTGTCCAATCAGGAAGCTTTCGGTGCCAGACTTGGAACAATAAGTGCCTTCACTTTGTCAGGAAGTATTATTGCCTATGTTTATATCTTTATTGGATTTAATTTCTTGCATATGACTTATCAGACTGCGTTTGTTACAGGAACTGTTTTTTATGTGACGGCAGCTTTTTCTGTCGGGATGATGAAGAAGGGCGAATCAAATATCCGAAAAGTAAGATTTGTTTTTAGAAAACGTTATTCGCTTTATTATATTCTTGCCGTTATCAGTGGTGCAAGGAATCAAATTTTTCTGACATTCGCACCGTGGGTGCTGATTAAGGTTTTTGCCGTAAAGCCTCAGATTTTTGCAATTTTAGGTATCGTAGTTGCCTGCATAAGTATCGGCACCCGTAAGCTAATCGGTAATTTGATTGACAGCCGGGGTGAAAGATTTGTGCTGACCCTTGAGGCTATTTTGCTGTTTGCCATCTGTATCGGATATGCCTTCTCCGATAGAATTTTTTCAACCGGCATAGCCGTAGTAATCATTGCGGGCTGCTATGTCATTGACAACTCAATGGCTGCGGTCGAAATGGCGCGGTCAACATATGTCCGTAAGATTGCCGTCGATCTTGCCGATGTTACCCCGACACTGTCCACCGGCGTAAGCCTTCAGCATATTGCTTCAATGGTCATTCCAATTTTCGGAGGCCTTTTATGGTTGAAAATAGGATATCAGGCCGTTTTTATGGCAGCCGCCGTTATTGCATTGCTTAATCTGATTCTGTCGCGAAGAATTAAGATTGAATTATAATTCAGATTTGGAATGTGTTGAGGTGCTTATAATATTGAAGCACAAAACTGTTTAGTTTAAATTTGACCTACAGCAATTCCAATTATGAATGGCAGAGATATTGAACCGACCCCGCTGTAGATTGTTGGTATTTGATAATACTTCTCCAGTTGCTACTCTCTTGTTTGCTTCGAACAAATCAAATTTACTACCCGAATAAAGCAAGTTATTTGGTTCCCATTCAACTAAGAATCTTATATTACCCTCCGACCAAGACTCATCATGTTTTATAAAATCTACCACAATACTCCATGCTTCGTTTGGCCATTGCCACTGTAGAATACTGTAAACCTGTGGGTGGACTTTTCCTTCCACCATTTTCAAAAGATATCCAATGTATTTTTGCTCTATTCACGTTTTGCATTTTATACCACCTTCCAATTTTTTAGTAAGCAGGAATAGGAATATTCACTTTGGGCATGCTTATTTCAACTTTAGGCAATTGAATTGGTGGTAATTGTCCTTCTAATGCTGGAACCATAAATGAGGGTACATTACCTTCATAGCCTGAAATTGGGAATTTTGACTCATATATTCTTTTTGCGCCTAACCATGTTGAACCTAGAACAAGTGGAGTTCCATTATAATTCATCTTTTTAGTCTATCCATTCTTTTGCATGATTTGACTCAACTTGTATCTCTTGTAAAAGTTTTATAGACTGCCGATTTATTTCTTCAATAGACTTACTTAACTTATGCGGAATTAAACTTTCAATATCCTCAAGTTCGCATCCAAGATGTATCAAATCACTAACTTTTTTATTTATACCCATTTCATTTAATTTCTTCAAAGAATATGGATTGTAAATGTAATTTTCAGCATCATTTATGCTAATTACTCCTTCTTTAATGGCAATTGTCATTGCTAAATTTAAAAACAATATGAAACGCTCTATTTCATTCTTTCCTTCTACACTAACATTAAGTTTCATTATAAAACCTCCATCCTTTAGTTGTTACTCCATCCTGACTTAGTCTTAACATCAAACACTTTTCCTGATTCACTTTGAAAATAATGAATTGAAATTTTTTTGCCATTTGCATCATATCCATCTTTATATATTTTTTCCCATATACCAGACTCAACCTTATGATTCGTGATTGTAGTATTGCTGCCATTTGATGTATTGATTACACTTGTATTGCTGTAGTTATCTATAGTTCCAGAGCCTACATTTCCATTGAATACTCTCCAGCCCACACTTTCCCACCAACCTACTTCACCGCTGTCCACACCATACAATATTCCCAGCATTGGGTCTGAAATTGTAACTTTATTACTTTTACTGCTATCTGATGATGCTTCTGAATTCTTCTTTGATTTCGTGCCATATTTTTCAGCTGCACCTTCACCAAGGAAAAAGTCCAACTCATAGCCTGTCAGATGCCCGCTAGGGTCTCAGTATATACAGGATACTGACAGACTTTGAAGGCTGATGTATGCTGTGTACTCATGGAAGTGCTTTCAGACAGCATACATGCAGTATTTCATCTTTTGATTAAAGGCAATTTGTTGGAGGCTTATGGAATTGCAGTGTTTTTTTGCGATATATGATGCTGGCTAATTGTAGCACACTGGAATTCTTTTTTACATACGCCATGTTTTGAATCACTTACATTTCTCTCTTCATTTTTCAGCAAAATTTGAGCATTATTGCGCAAAAGTAGACAAGCCAAATTTATTTATTCCTTGTAGAATTAGATATGTACTTTTTAAAAGGTAACCTTTGCATTACCCTAATTAATTTTAGTCATTTTTATATTTACTTTAACAGAGGATAATATTATGAGCAAAACAGAGAACTTTACACAGCAGGAACTCAAACGAAGCCTATTTTTAATAACCGCAGCCGTTATTTTCGGTAAGATATTTTATGTAACCATTAACGGTGCTCCCTTTACAGGTTTTTTAAGAGAATTAGGCGCAAATGACCTGTTATATAGTATAATAGCCGCTACCCCTTACTTGGGAGGTGTCTTACAGATATTTGCATCCTATGCATTAGAAAAAACCGGGAAACGTAAAATGATGTTTCTTATTTCAGGTTATATACACCGGCTTATATGGATACCTATAGTCTTGATACCGGTAATTATTCCAAAGGAAAACAAGAACGTTGCCCTTATGATAATTACCATACTTATTATCATCTATTCTATAGTAAATTCGGTGGTTAATATCAGCTATAATTCGTGGATGGGTGATATTGTTCCGGCAAGCCAGAAAGGCAGCTTTTTTGGAAAGAGAACCGCAATATCAGCAATAACCGGTATAATAGCAGGAGTAGCCTTCGGAAAATACCTTGACAATATAACCTCACTTGTAAGCTTTGCAATTGTATTCACTATAGCCTCAATATTCGGAGCCTTGGATGCCAGCTGTTTTATCGGTGTTAAAGAACCGCCGATGACACCAATTGAAAAAAATTCATCCTTTATATCAATGCTTATTGAACCATTTAAAAACAGTAATTACTTAAAGCTGATTATATTTATATCCTGCTGGAACTTTGGCTTTAACTTTTCAATTCCATTTTTAAATATATACATGATAGAGCAGCTGAAAATTGATTATTTCACTATTTCAATATTCCAGCAGCTTTTAGCAGGTATTACGACAGTGTTTTTCATCAATAAGATAGGTCTGCTTTCAGACAAGTATGGTACAAAACCTATTCTGCGGTTATGCTGTTACTCTGTTTGTATATTACCGCTGATGTGGTGTATTGCAACCCCATCCAGCTATATTGCCGTAATGTCGGTAAGCTTTCTGCTGTTTGGCCTGTTCAGCCAGGGAATTGTGATATTGTCAAACAACTTTTCCATATGGCTTGCCCCGGAAAAAAACAGATCCATGTATTTAGCCAATTACTCAATTATTACTACCCTTTCCAGCGGAATTGCATATATTTGCGCAGGAGCTTTTATGGAAGCATCGAAAACCATAATTTACAAATTGAATAATGCCATATTCGGAAGTCAGGTTTTCAATAACTTTCACATACTGTTTGCTGTTTCATCCCTGCTTATGATATGCTCAATCATTTTTGTGCTCCCGTCGGTATATGATAAGGACGAAAAAAAATTCAGTATATTCAACAGGCAGTAATTGACTAAAGCTAATTACTGTCTGTCAAAAATATATGACTTAAATAATGCAAGATATTCTCTTAAAAATACATTCGGATATATATACCACGGGGTTCCTGAGCTGATGCCATAAGGCTCTAAGCCTGCTCTCCCCGCAAGTTTTTTTGCTCTGAACATATGAAAATCATTTGTTATAATCATTACCTTATCCAGCTTTTCTCCCGTTGTTTCCTCAAACACCCTCTTTGAAAAAACCATATTTTCGTATGTACTGGTTGATTTTTCCTCTTTAAATATCCTTTCCCCGGATATGCCGTGACTTGTGAGATATCTTTTCATACCCTCCGCCTCGGTTATTGTTTCCCCGATTCCTTGACCGCCGGACACTATGGCTGTTGCCTCCGTATTCTTGTTTAAATAATCAAGAGCGTAATCCAGACGTTTCTGCAATACAAGTGTCGGCTTTTCACCCTTCAGGCCTGCTCCCAAGACTATTACGCTATCCACCTTTTCATTTCCCTGAGAAACAGCCGAATTAAGGAGAACCGCCACTACCGCAGCAAAGGTTATTACCCAAAGAATAAATAATCCAAGTACTATCTTTCCAATCTTATTATAAAATTTGGTGTTTTTCTTATATGCTTTAGAGTTACAAAATACTAAAATAATTATGATAAATACTCCCGCGGCCGAAGGAAGTATAATGCCTGTATCAGCATGACCGCTTCTGGCAGCCATAATAACAGTGTCTATAATTCCTATAACGGCAATAATAAGCAATATAATCCGCTTTCCCTTTTTCACATTGCACCCCTCATAAAAATCATTTTATATTTAAAAGCAACAGCCCTTTGAACTGAAAAGGGCTACTGCATTTTATATTACCTGTTCTGTCTGCAGCAGCCCTTGTTTATGTTTCTCTTAATATTAGAAATCTAATTCTTTGCTTAGTTTATCAGATTCAATAAATTTATACTTTTTCCCCTGATCATCTTTTATAAATTTACCGTTAAAGCTAAAATGATCTGCCTCAATACCCGCTGTCCCGTCAACAGTAACCTCCATTTCCTCAATATCAGGCAAATTTAATACTGTCATTGCTAAAATATTAGTATACGTTATACCTCCGGCACTTCCGCTGTTGAACTTGAGTGCTATTTCCTTCGACAAATCAACTGTAATCAGCTTTCCGTTCAGAACAGCCTTATTTATTTTTAACGGTGTCGCTGCTAAAACTTCATTTATAGCACCGGTAATATCCTCCTGATATAATTTCTTGGCAACCTTTACCGTAGTTACTTCCTTTGGATTGTCATAATCATCCGCATCATAAAAATAAAGCTTTAAATCAACAGTTCCCTCTGAGTCACTGTTCCCCCCCTGCTGCGAAGCAGAGCCCGGTGACTGATCCGCGGCAGAATTGGTTGCTGCAGAAGTATCAATATTTTTTGTATATATGGTTTTGGCATATACCAGCAAAACTACAAGTATAACCATAAATCCAAATAACACTCCAACTATCACTTTAAGTTTATTAACCTTATTCATATAACCTCCTTAATTTAATACAGGCTTTAAAAAACACTTTATCTCTTTCTTCATTAACACCTTCAACATAGATATTCCCCGTATCAAACTGAGAAATATCTTTATACAAAGCAATTGTGTCTCCTGCAAGTGCTTCATTGATATAATTGACCTGCATCTCTTCAACTGCATACATACAATGCTTATCAATAGGAAAACAATCCGCTATAAAATCTATATATCTTGAATTGTTTAAATGCCCGTTTATATCAATATCACTATAACTTATTTTCCTGCTGTATACAAACATTAATTCCCCATTTGATTTTATCTTGCTCATACGTTTGTTAACAGCCCTTTCCCCAATAAAAGGAGGAAAGTCAATATTAACTGACTCAGACTTCACTATCTCGCGTTTGTCAATGTCAAGCAGAACCCAGCTTGATATTGCTTTTATCAAAGCCTTTCCTTCCTTGTCCCTGACACAAAAATCTCTTTCGAACTCCATTTTTTTAGGTTCTACAGGCCATGTTTCAATATATATTTCCTCATTCCACACAGGCATCCTGTCGATATTGAGTAAAATACGCACCATGACCCATGCAAGGCCATGTTCCTTCTCAATATCGTCTATACCTGCTCCTAAATTTTTTGAATGCAGGCTTGCAACATATTGAATATAGTTGAATAAAGAACTGAGCTTCAAGCTCTTGTAATAATCTGAATCACCATATTCAACACAGTACTTTTTTTTATATAAAGATAATGCTTTCATAAATTATCTCTTCTCCTAGAAGCCTATTTTTATCATATACTTGCCGACAACATGATCTAATGGCACACAGCCTATAACCCGGCTGTCGGAACTGTTATTTCTGTTGTCACCCATTACAAATATACTTTTCTCAGGAACAGTCACCTTTTTATCCGATTCGTAAAGCATAGGTTCCTTAATATAATCTTCCTTTAATTCAACACCGTTTCTGACTACCCTTCCATTTTTAAACTCAAGTATATCTCCTTCTTTTCCGATAACTCTTTTGACCCAGAATATTTCATCTATGTTACCCGTAACCCTTGTAACAAAAACATTATATCTCAAAGGATCTGAAATACTGTCCAGAAGCGTTCTTTTTCTGTTCACCCTGCTGTCAATTATAACTATATCCTCATAATCAGGTTCACCATGAAATATGTTCTGAGTTTTATTAATGATTATTTTATTTTTGTCATGCAGAGTATTTTCCATTGAAGACCCGCTGACACTTGTGGGCTGAAACAAAAAAACAATTATAAATAATGCCACAACTACTGCTATTATTATAGTTATAAACCAGCTTAAAATTCCTCTAAGAATTCTCATGTATTCTATCTCCTCATTTTTGCTAAGCATATATGCAGCCCAGCCACACCAAGACCTTTATAATAAATGGCAAAAGCATATACATCTAAAAGCAGATAAAATAATCATATTTTAAGCTGCCCTGTATTTACATGATACTCAGATGCCGGCAAATATGTCTGATAACATTTGGAAACTTTTTATCTGACTTTTACTCCGAATATTTTTCTGGCATAGCTTCCTACAACAATAGTGTCATTGTAAATTGCCGGTGAGGACTCAACGTTCTGCCCCAGAGATACAGAGTCCAGTGTTTTTCCGTTCATAGGGTCTACAAGATGCATATATCCCGCAAAATCCGTATAGACCATGTAAGTCTTTCCATCAGAGCTTTTGAAATCAACAGGAGAACACCAGCTGTATGATGCCAGCTTCTTCTTCCATATCTCCTCACCTGTGTTTTTATCAAGAGCAACCATAGTCCCGTCACTGTTTGAACCTGTAAAGCAAATATTGAAAATCACCATATTGCTTATGTCATCCTTGCCTAAAACAGGTGTTCCAATTGCACCTCCGTTTATATAATAATTATAAACACATTGATAGTCCTTTTGCCATATTAATTCTCCCGTAAGAGCATTAAATTTTCTGATATTGCAATCCGCATAAGGATTTTTTCCGTCTTCTCCCCGTTTATCCACCTGATTCGCAGTATACAGGAATACTCCCTTTTCTGTCTCCTCTACAATCGTAGTGGCATCAGTATCATCTCCGGTTTCATATATCCAAACGGGCTTTAATGTGTTTAAATCAATACACTGCATTGTACCGCCGTTATCGTTGAAAT
This sequence comes from Ruminiclostridium sufflavum DSM 19573, assembly GCF_003208175.1. GTDB lineage: Bacteria > Bacillota > Clostridia > Acetivibrionales > DSM-1351 > Ruminiclostridium > Ruminiclostridium sufflavum. The sequence continues at coordinate 214,145 of NZ_QKMR01000001.1, forward strand.
ACATATAATTCTTATATACGGCAGGCGAATTTTCTATGCCCTGTTCATCATTATACGGGCTTCTGTAGCGGTATTTTGTTATTTGAGGAGCCATTGTCAAGGTTCCGGCTTCCTTATCAAATTTGGTATTGAGCTTCACTCTGTATACTAAGCCATTTTCACCGCAATTAAGCAGAGTATCTGTCTTTTTATCCAAAAGTGCGGAGCCGTCATTTGCACCCCAGCCTCTGAAAGCCGCTTCATCCCTTCCGAACAAGGTATATATCTCTTTTTGGTCAAGAAGATTTATAATCCTGTATTTATATTCTGTAAACTTGCCATTGTTTTCATTTATCCCCATACCTGTATACAAAACCGGATATCCTCTTGGATCAACCATTGCAGTACCCTTTATGGGGTATCCTATTTCAATTTTGTTTCTTGTGGGCTTGCCCGTTTCAAGGTCAAGGAAATATATATTGCCGTCAAGGGCAGGATATATTACTTCCACCAAATCCTTCGCCTTCATTTCGGAATTTATGTTCATCAGCTTTCGTACATCCTCTGACCAATGAACCAAAAGAGGCTGTCCCGTCCAACCGGTTCCCGGCCAATAACTGTTGTGAGCGGAAATCGCGCCAAGTCCCTCCTTTTCCCATACAATTTCCAGCTTCTTTTGTGAAACTGTTCTTGTACCGAACGAAGCATTGTCCCTGTAGTTGTTTCCCCTGAAGGCAGTCACACCCTCGAGCTCCGAATATTCGCTCCCTGCTCCGAACTCGATCTTATCCTTTTTATTTGGAGTAAAAGCCTTCAGCGGAGTATTATATCTGAATATCCATGACAGCATGCTTGCACCGTTTGGAAGCTTATTTTCAATGGCAAAATCAGAAAATGCCTTTGCTCCGTCAAAAGTAGATTCCTCTGTCCAAGATGACTTCAGCTTTTCAGGATCTGTCAATTCTGCTGGAATCGGATCCGCAACCGGAGCCTGCTCTGGCTCTTCATCTGCGGTTGAAATACCTGCACCGGCAGCAGTACCTGATGTCTGGCTGCTTTTTCCCGGAGAATTAAGCCAGTTGTTCAGTCCAATCCATAATCCTGTAGCTATTACGGAAAAGCATAAAATTATCAATATAACCTTTAATCTGTTTGTTACTTTCCTTCTGCTTCTTCTCATAAGTACGTCCATGCTCCATATTCCGGCATAAAATACATATAATGCCGGCATGGACTTATCGCCTCCTTTTAATAACATAGCAAAAATGCTTTCAGCAAAATGCTTTTTATAGCCTAAAGCTGATATTCTCGCCGGATTCCCGGCACAAACTATTTAATTCTAACACCATACACCTTTTTTGCATAAGTCCCCACTACCGCCATATCATTATAAACCGCAGGAGATGCTTCAACATTTCCCCCAACAGAAATTACATCCATATCCTGTCCTGTCTTGGGATCAATCAAGTGCATGTCACCTAAAAAGTCACATAAAATCAGGTATGTCTTGCCGTCATCTGATAAAAAGTCAACAGGGGAACTCCAGCTGTATGCTTTAAGGTGTCTGTTCCAGACCTCTTTCCCCGTCCTTTTGTCGATTGCAACAAGCGTACCGTCATTAGTAGTGCCTGTTAATGCAATATTAAATATGACCATATCGCTTATATCATTTTTACCAACAACAGGAGTCGCTAACGCACCTCCGTTAATGTAGTCCTGATATGCGCATGAATAATCTCTCTGCCATATCAGCTCACCGGTAAGAGCATTAAGCTTGCGGATATTGCAATTTGCTCTTGCTCCCGCCTTGCCTCTCTTGTCAATTTCATTTGCAGTATATAAAAACACACCGTCGGCAGTTTCCTCCAACGTAATGGTACTGTCAGTATCGTCATCAGATTTATATATCCATACCGGCTCAAGAGTATTTATATCAAGGCACTGTATCGTTCCGCCGTTATCTGCAAAATACATAAGGTTCCTGTAAAATGCCGGTGAGTTTTCTATTCCCTGATTAGCGCTGTAACTGCTCTTATAACGATATTTTGTTACATCCGGGTCAATAGATATGCTTCCTGCCCCTTTATCAAATTTTGTATTTAACTTAACCTTGTATACCAATCCGTTTTCACCGCAATTAATCAGTGTATCGGTATATCTGTTAAGCAATGCCGAGGAATCATTTGCCCCCCATGACCTGAAGGCAACGGAGTCACTTCCCTGCAGTGAAAATACTTCCTTTTGATTTATCAGGTTAAAAATTCTGTATTTAAAAGCACCCTTTTTCCCGTTGTTCTCGTTAAGCCCCTGTCCCGAGTAGAATAGCGGATAGCCTCTAGGGTCAACCATTCCTGTCCCCTTAGTGGTAAAGCCTATATTAATTTCAGGCCTTGAAGCCCTTCCGGTTTCTAAATCAAGGAAGTAAACCTTTCCGTCAAATACCGGATAAATAACCTCCACAAGGTCCTTAGCCTTTAAATCCTCATTTATGTTCATTAGCTTTCTCACTTCCTCAGACCAATGAACAAGAAGCGGCTGACCTGTCCAGCCTGCGCCCGGCCAGTAGCTGCCCACCCCTGAAACAGCGCCGATATCATGAGTCCATACTATTTCGAGTTTCTTCTCCTTCACATTGCAGCTTCCCCATGAAGGGGCATTCCTAAAATTATTTCCCCGGAAGGTAGTAACTCCTTCAAGCTCGGAATACATATCCGGCGAGCCAAAAGCCATGTTGTACGGAGCTTTGTAGCCCTTTGCAGTCTTATTGTTAACCATAGCCCAAAACTGGATGCTTGAACCGTCATTATATGATTTCCTTACTGATCCGTCACTCATTATTTTTTTCGCCGCAAAGCTCTCAGGGTTTTGCCACGATATGAGAAGCTCGTCAGGATTTGTACTTTCAGCAGGCTCCTTTTCAGGCTCCCCGGTATTATCCGGCGGCTGCTTCGACTCCGCAGCGGTATTTGTAGCCGCTGCCGTTGATGCAGATATATCAGACCGTTTGGCATCCATGGCCTTAATACCCGGAATCTTTCCGAAATACATCAGAACCAGCGCTGTAAATACCAGCAGCAATATTACCGTAAACACTACCAATGCGGGAAGCAAACTATTTTTCTTTGATTTCCTTGTTCTCATCTCTGTATCTCCATTTTATTTATTACTCTACTATTTTTGACCATAATCTGGATTTTAATAATCACTTAAAATATTATATCAGAATGGCTGGAATATTTATATCGCATTTTGCCTAAAAAACAGCTTAGTAATATAATTTTAATTATTCACTCAACTTTCCCACTCAAATATTGGAGCTGAAAGTTGAGTTATTCATATTATAATTCGTCTAAAAAAAACAGAATATTCTTTGAATTCAAAGCCGCATAAAAAATAATTAAAAACATAAAGGGACAGCCATAAATAATGTTTTAAACACTATCTATGGCTGCCTCTTATTATTTAAATATTTCAGGAAAAACTAATACGGAAGCATATATACAGCATATCAAAATCTAACATATACCTTCACCATCAGCCGATTACAGACTTATCCAGTTCCTTCCAATACAGTGCTTTTCTTTCTACAAACTCTGATAATAAATATAAGGTCAAGCCTATAGCACTTAATAGAATTACTGCATTCAGTATCATCCTTATATCATAGGTTTCACTTCCCAGTGTAAGCAAATATCCAAGACCTGCCTTTGCACCTATCATCTCACCTATTACAGCTCCTGTCATAGCCTGTGTGAGCGCCAGCTTAACACCTGAAAGCAGCATCTCTACTGAATACGGAAGCTCAACATGCATAAATATTTGCAATTTTGTAGCTTTAAACACATGCAATAAATTATAAACATTCTCTTCTATGGAGCGAAGAGCCGATACTTGATTAATCATAATAGGAAAGGATACTACTAAAATAACCAGAGCCACCTTTGATTCTATTCCAAGTCCCATCCACAGAATGAACAGCGGTGCTAAAGAAATTTTAGGTGCAGTTTGTATTATAATTACAAATGGCATAATTAGCCGCTCAATAAATTTGATTTTTGCCATTATATATCCCATAACCAATCCAATGGCTATGCCGGCAACCGTTCCTATCAGAATTTCTTTCATAGTTACTATAATATGCTTACCTACGCCTCCGGTGGCAAACAAATCAACCATGCTCCCTGCCAGCTCCAAAGGCCTTGGAAGCAAATAATTCGGCACCTCAAATATTCTTATATAAAGCTCCCATATAATAATCAGGATAGGAAACAGCAGAACCGGCAGTAAAATCCTTCTATACTTTTGATATACCATATTTCACCTCATATTTTTCAGAAGGAGGAAGCCCGTTTAAGAAGCTCCTCTTTCTGATACTTGTCAAACAAAATTATTTATAAATCAAGTCTTTTGCATCAAAGGATTCGCTGATTGTTCCGGTTTCTTTTGAGGAATCAATTAATGCCTGCCATTTTTCAATATTTGATGCTCCGATTCCGTTCGCTTTTGTATAATCGCTTTGCCATAATGTCGGAATAAATACTTCATTTAATATTTTAATTACTACATCTCTTTTTTCTGCAAAGGTAGGAGCATAAGTCTTAATAGAGTAATCTACCGCTTCCTCAACATTTCCGTTACCGGCAGCAATATATTCTATACCCTTTGAAAGAGCCTTTCTAAAGCCTTCGATAACTTCCGGCTTTTCGCTGGTCAACTTATCACTTGATACCAAAACATTTCCGAAGGAAGGCAGGAACTGATCGCATGGTATTTCACTTACCTTGTAGCCCGAATTATTAAGCTCTATTGTTCTAAGCTTTGAAAATACAATCGCATCCACCTGACCGGAGGTTAATGCATTTAAAATAGCACCTGTGCCTATTACCTCAACCTTTACATCTTCTATTGTGAGTCCTGAGTCTTTCAAGGCTGCCTGCAGCTGGAAATAATTCGCACTTCCAAGACTTGTTACCGCAACCTTCTTGTTCTTTAAATCAGCCGGTGTCTTAATTCCCGAATCGCTGTTAAATATTATAGCTCCCAAGCCTTCCTGATATGTGGTATGAACTACCTTTACCGGAATACCCTGAGCTTTTGCCGCAACTACTGCATCTGCATTCGGAAATCCAAATTCAACATTGCCTGCCGCCACATTTTTCACAATATCCGCTGCTGCTGCATAATAGAATTCTACATTAAGACCTTCATCAGCAAAATACCCTTTTTCCTGTGCAATATACAGCGGGGAATAGTAGGGAACCGCCGAGCCGTCAATTTGTATTGATACTGTTGTCAAATCTTTGCTTTTCGTATCTTGAGCAGTTGTTTCGCCGGCAGTTGATACAGCTGCTGTAGTGTCTGTCGCTGCATTATTCTGAGTTCCGCATCCAGCCACCATTGATGCTACAAAAACTGCGGATAACACAAATGATAAAAATCTCGTCTTTTTCATAGTTTTGTCTCCTTTTAATTAATTTATATTATAATGTTTCATTATAATTTGTTTAAATATAAATTATTCAGATTGAGTGCTCCCAAAAGAGCTGTTTCACACATCTTCTTCTGGGCCTTTTCATTATCAATCAGCCACCTGTCAGTTATTCTGTTGCAATGAACCGTGCATATGCTCCCTGCTAAAACACCATAAATAGATGATAAGGTAAATATCGTTTCCGCTTCCATTTCAAAATTCAAAATGCCAAGCCGGCTATATTCCTTCAATACCTTTGTTCCGTCATAATTCAATTCAAAGGGTACTTCTCTGCCCTGTCCATGATAAAAGGAACCTACTGATGCACAAATCCCCATATGATATTTATGCTCATTCTTTTCACAAGCTCTTTTCAAGGAGTCCACCACTTCAAAGGATGCAATCGCAGGATATTCCTGCGGGGCATAAAATGTCGAAGCTCCTCCCAGCCTCATTGCGCCGGTATTTAAAATCATATCCTCACAGTCTATTTCTTCCTTTATAGTTCCCGTACCTCCGATACGTATAAGAGCCCTGGCTCCCAGAGAAATAAGCTCCAATACCGCAATTTCTGTAGATGGGGCTCCAATACCGGTAGAACAGACAGAAATCTTCAAGCCCTTATAATAACCTGTAGCTATGGTAAATTCCCTGTTTGTGCTTAAAACCTTAAAATCATCAAACAAGTCCTCAAACATCTTAATGCGTCCCGGGTCACCGGGCAATAAAATAATCTCACCTATATCTTCCCTGCCGCACCTTAAATGAGGCACCTTTCCATCATATTTCGGCGCTGCTGCTGATGTATAATTCACTTAAAGGCCTCCTATATCTTCTTTGATTCATGCCAGTACAAGGCTTTATTTTCCAGAATATTAATAATTTCATAAGTAACAATCCCAAGAATAATTGTTACGATTATTCCCGCTAAAAGCATCGGGGTGTTATAGGTTGAAGAAGCAAAGGTCAGTATATATCCAAGGCCTTGCTTTCCGGACATCCATTCGGCAACGATGGCTCCTATTACAGCCTGTACAATTGCAACCTTGAAGCTGGAAAACAGTGACGGTAATGAGTACAGCAATTCAATCTTGGAAAAAACCTGCCATTTAGAAGCCTTTAATACCTTCATAAGGTTCCTGACATCCTTGGGGATTGAATCCATACCAAGCATGGTACCTGACAAAACAGGGAAAAGCACCATGGAAATAATCAATATAATCTTGGAAACAAGTCCGATACCGAACCAGACAACAAACAGAGGAACCAACGCTATTTTCGGAGCAGTTTGTGCAAATATCAAATAAGGCATTAAAGCTGTTTTCAAGAAATCCACCTTCATAAAAATATATCCCAGCACAACACCAAGAAAAGCTCCTGCCAAAAAGCCTAAAATAACTTCAAATGTGGTAGTCCCCAAGTGCGCCCAGATGGTTCCGCCCGAAAACAAGTCCAAAAGGCCTTTCCCTACCTTGCCCGGACTGGGCAGAACATAGGCAGGAACATCCTTTATAGCTACATATAAATACCAGATTACAGTAAATATTCCGACGGATAATACATATTCAGAAACTCCTCTGAGGGTTTTAGTCATCTTACCGCTCTTTCTCATCCAATAATCCCCCTTAAATACTTGTTGTATTCACTGAATTTAGGATCATTTCTTGTAACCTCTCCGCGAGGACGAGGCAGATCGATACTAACAATCTCCTTAATTCTTCCGGGTCTCGGTGACATTACTACAACTCTGTCAGATAAAAAAACAGCCTCTTCAATACTATGGGTAACAAAAATAATTGTTTTCTTTGTTTTTTGCCAAATTTTTAACAATTCCTCATTTAAATGATCCCTTGTCAATGCATCCAAAGCACCAAAAGGCTCATCCATTAACAGCAGCGGCGCATCATAGGAAAGGGCTCTTACGATAGAAACTCTCTGCTTCATTCCTCCTGACAGCTCCCTTGGAAGAGCGGTTTTGAACTCTGTCAGGCCTGCCAGCTCCAGCAGCTCATCCAGCTTCTCCTCGTTTTCTTTTGTTTGCTTCTTCTGGATTACAAGCGGAAATTCTGCATTTTCTCTGACATTTTTCCATGGCAGCAGGACAGAATCCTGAAAAACAAAGCCCAGCTGCTGATTAACACCATCCTTATATAAAATTTCTCCGCTGGTAGCCTTGTCCAGATTGCCAATAATTTTTAACAAGGTTGATTTGCCACATCCGGACGGACCTATTATGGAAATAAATTCACTCTGCCCTATTTCCAAATTTACATCTTTTAAAGCCACAGTATCATCTTTTAACAAATTGTTATAAACCTTATTTAAATCCTTTAAAACCACACTATAATCGCTCATGATCGTCCCCCTTGAATAATGCATTCTTCTCAGCCAATGAGTCTTGAGATTTCTGAAGCACTGCTTTTTAATTCTGAAATGGTTTTTTCCGTAATATAATGCTCTCTTTTTAATGCCGCAAATGAAATTGTTGCGACTACATTATTATTCATGTCAAATATCGGACATGCTATTCCTTGAATCCCGAGCTGCAGCTCTTCGTCACATATCGCATATCCGTCTTTCTTAATTTCATCCAGCTCTCTGTATAATTCCTCCAAGCTGGTTTTCGTATAGGGTGTAGCCGCTTCCATCGATGTCTTGCTTAATTCCTGCTCTGCGGCTTTTCTATCCATAAAGGCACTGAACACTTTGCCGGCAGAAGTCACATGCAATGGCATTTCATATCCTATCTTAACCATGTACATTGAGGTATCTTTATTTTCTATATAATCAATACAAATAATATGGCTATTTTCCATAACACACAAAACGATTGTTTTATCCAGCTTCTTAGCCAGCTTCTTCATAACCGATTTAGCGCTGGAAACTAAACTGCTGTTTTTTGTTATTTGTGAGCATAACGTAAATAATTTATAACTGACTTTATATTTTTTAGTGTCTCCATCCTGTATAATAAAATGATTTTCTTTTAAGCCGGTTAAAATTCTATGAGTAGAACTCGCCGGAATGCCCAGCATTGTAGACAGCTCCGAAACAGACAGTCCGGTTGGCTCATTGCTCAAAAAGGTCAAGGCTTTCAAAGTACGGTCAATTATCTGCATAATATTATTTCTCCCGTTCCGATACACGGAATGATATTTCACTTTTGTGATAAAAAAAATATAGCACTTAGAAAGCCATTTGTCAATAATTGCGTTATTCTGTCATTTTTAATCTTTTTATGACTTTATATTAGCATAGTTACGCTTATTTGTCCCTGTTCTGTAAAACAAAAATAGCCCGGGATTTTTGTTTTACAGAACAAAGCCACTCTGTCTCTTAGTGCCTAGCCTACCGCTGCTTTACCTGTTATCCCCGGCTTTGTCATTGCTTCTGTATTCAATATTATGTCCAGCTGCTCTTCACTCAAAAGGCCTTCCTCAATAATCAAGGTGCGGATTGGTTTCCCTGTGTTCAAGGCTGTTTTTGCAATTTCTGCGGCTTTCATATATCCAACGTGCGGGCAAATTGCGGTAATAATTCCCACACTGTTTTCAACCAAAAACTTACAACGCTCCCTGTTTGCTGTAATTCCTTCAATGCAGTTATCTACCAGAGTTTCAACGGCATAGGTGATTGTCTCTACAGACTGAAGCAGCTTGTAAAAAATTATAGGCTCAAAGGCATTCAGCTCTAATTGTCCTGCTTCTGCTGCCATGGTAATGGTTAAATCATTTCCTATTACATTAAAGGCAACCTGATTCACCACCTCAGGAATTACAGGGTTTATCTTTCCCGGCATAATTGATGAGCCGTTCTGCTTAGGGGGAAGATTGATTTCTCCCAGCCCTGTTCTGGGCCCTGAAGACATAAGCCTTAAATCATTAGCCATTTTTGACAGATTTACGCTGCAGCTTTTAATGATACCTGAAACAACCACATACCCATCCAGATTCTGTGTTGCGTCTACCAAGTCAAAAGCCTGCATCAGATTAAGGCCGGAAATTTTAGCCAGATTCTGAACTATCCTCTGTATATACTGTTCATCTGCATTTATCCCTGTTCCGATAGCAGTACCTCCCAGGTTTACATACCTCATTTCATCCTTAGCTCTTTGCATACGGGATATGTCTCTTTCAACCGCGGCACTATATGCTTTAAATTCCTGTCCAAGACGAATCGGAACAGCATCCTGCAGCTGTGTTCTTCCCATCTTAATCACATCATCAAATTCGGCAGATTTTTTTATCAAGGCCTCATATAGACGCTTTAATTGTATTTCCAGCTTTTTCAGCAATTTATATACCGTCATTCTTCCGCATGTAGGGAAAACATCATTTGTGGATTGTCCGCAGTTTACATGGTCATTAGGATTTACAAGGGAATAGTCTCCCTTTTCCCCTCCTAAAAGCTCGATAGCCCTGTTGGCAACTACTTCATTGGCATTCATATTAATAGAGGTTCCTGCTCCGCCCTGTATTTGATCAACAATAAACTGCTCTCTGAATTTCCCTGAAATAACTTCATCACAAGCCTTTACAATAGCCTCTGCAATTTTTTTATCTATTAATCCCAATTCGCAGTTTGTAATAGCTGATGTCTTCTTTATTTCTACTATGCTTACAATCATCTCCGAATGCATGGCAGTTCCTGAAATCGGGAAGTTTTCAGAAGCACGCAGAGACTGTACGCCATAATAAGCATCCTCCGGCACCCGTTTCTCTCCTATTGAATCCTTCTCTATACGATAGTTTATTTGTTCCCGCATACTATATAATCCCTCTAATCTCTTTTAAGTCATATATTTTATTGCTTTCCATATAATTCCGTATACCTTCTGCAATAGCCAGCCCCATATCAGGCTTTATAAAAGAAGCTGTTCCGACCTGAATAACAGTTGCTCCCGCCATAATAAATTCTATTGCATCCATCCAGCTTGCTATTCCTCCCATGCCCATAATCGGTATCCGGACCCTTTTAGCCACCTGATTTACCATTCGTAGGGCAACCGGCTTAATTGCGGGACCGGACAAGCCTGCATATACATTATTAAATACCGGTTTTTTCTTCTTTATATCAATTGCCAGTGCCAAAAAGGTATTTACCATTGAAATTCCATCAGCTCCTTCTGCTTCGCACATTTCAGCTAAAGAAACAATATCCTCCGCATTTGGTGACAGCTTAATTGTCAGCCTGTGCTTGCAAAGCTTCCGGACTTCACGTACTATTTCCCTTGCCACTTCCGTCTTTATGCCGAAATTCATTCCTCCTGATTTTACATTGGGACATGAAATATTTAATTCTATAAAATCAACAAGAAACTGATTTAAATATTCAACAGCTTCCAAATAATCCTCACAGCAATGTCCTCCGACATTCACAATATTTACAAGGTTAAGGCTGTTTATCCATTCCAGATCCTGCTCTGCAAAGCTGTGGACACCCGGATTCTCCATTCCCACACTATTCATTATCCCGCTTGGTGTCTCCCATATCCTGATTCCTTCATTTCCGTCTCTTGCACACAGTGTAAGACCCTTTGAGGAAATTCCCCCTAATTTTTCTATATCAAATATCCCGCCGAATTCTCTTCCAAAGCCGCAGGTTCCTGATGCAAGAACAACAGGATTCTTAAAAGCAACACCGGCAAAATCCACCTTCGTATTACTCAATACCAAACACCTCCTCTCCGGGAAACACAGGGCCGTCCTTACAGACCTTTTTATTTCCGCCCGAGGTTTTACAGGTGCAAACCAAACATGCTCCCACACCGCAAGCCAATCTGTTTTCCATTGAAACATAAATCCCTGCCCTTGTATCCTTACATTTTTGGTACAGCAGCCGCATCATAATCATAGGACCGCAGGTCAGCACATAGTCATACCGGTTTGGATCAATATCCTCTATAATATAGCCTCCTACATTTATATGCACCTCATCGGCAACCTCCTTATATTCCTTCTCTAAAAGTGCCGTATCACTAAAGCCCAGATAAACATCCACTACACTTCCCGGATTGTATTCCTTTAATGTTTTTGCCGTCAGATAAAAAGGTGCTATTCCTACTCCTCCGCCTACCAATGCAATTCTTCCTTCAATTTTAGGAAAGGTATTGCCGTGAGGGCCTTCCAGAGTAATTTCGTCACCCTCCTTCAGCTTTGTAAATCTCTCTGTTCCTTCTCCTATTGCTTTGTACAAAAAAACAACACTTTCCTCATCCCTGTCAAATATGCTTATTGGCCTTGACAGCACAGGAAACTTGTCCCATGCTCTCAGCATATAGAACTGGCCCATTTCAGCATTATTTTTTTCTTCTGCCTTCATCAGGAAGAAATCTTTGGATAGCTGCCTATTCCATATAATTTTCCCCATATATACCTCCTAATATTTTTTCTGCAAATTATCCTTATATGCTATCCTGCCGTTACAAATAGTGTATTTTACCCTACCGTACAACTCCTGCCCTATAAACGGTGAATTACACGATTTCGAAACAAATTTATCCACCTTCCACTTTTCATTTTCATCAAAAATAACCAAATCCGCTGCAGCGCCCTCTTCTATACTTCCTACGCTCATTCTGTATAACCCGGCAGGATTCAGCGTCATCTTTTCAATAAGCTGAAGCATGGATAAGTGGCCCTTCCGTACCAGCTCTGTAACTCCTAACGCCAGCATTGTTTCCAATCCTATCATTCCGCTTGGTGCTTCCGTTAATGCCTTTTCCTTCTCCTGAGTACTGTGAGGGGCATGATCTGTGGCAATAATATCAATAGTACCGTCTTTCAGTCCCTCAATGATTTCATACCTGTCTTTTCTTGTTCTTACGGGCGGATTCACCTTTGCACAGCTGCCCTTTAGAAGCACCGAATCTTCTGTCAGGGAAAAATGATGCGGTGTGGCTTCCGCATATACCCTTGCTCCCATTTCCTTAGCAAGTCTCACCATTCGTACACTGTTCCCTGAACTGATATGCTGGATATGGACACATGCTCCGGTGTGTATGGCCAGCATACAATCCCGTGCAACCAAAACATCCTCGGCAGCCGCGGCAGCCCCGTTAATTCCCATTTTTTCAGCCACAGCGCCCTGATTTATTCCGGCATTGAAAACAAGTGAAGGATGCTCTTCATGAAGGCTCAGAGGAACATTTAAACGCTTTGCCTCCATCATAGCCTGTATAATAACCGGCTCGTCCAATATAGGCTTGCCGTCATCGCTAAAACCAACAGCCCCCGCTTTTTTAAGCTCGTCCATATCTGTAAGCTCTTTTCCTGACATTCCTTTAGTAACCGCTGCGACTGAGAGGACATTTATTTCTGTTTTTTTCCCTTGCTCCAGAACATATTTTAATATTTCCGTGCTGTCAACAACAGGATTAGTGTTTGCCATGCAGACAACGGTGGTAACTCCCCCCTTGGCGGCAGCCTTTGCTCCTGAAGAAATATTCTCTTTGTAGGTAAATCCCGGATCTCTGAAATGTACGTGTACATCTATCAAGCCCGGTGCTACAATCAAGCCTTTTGCCTCTATAATATCTTCGTATTCGTCACTTCTCTGGTATTTTCCGATTTTCACTATTTTGTTGTCTTGAATTACTACATCCAGATTATCATCCAATCTGCTTTTGGGGTCTATAACCCTTCCGTCCTTAATCAGAATCATAAGCTTCTCCTTTTAAATATTCGTAAATAACCCTTGCGCCGTCACAAATATTCTGAATTGATGTAAACTCCCTCTTATTGTGGCTTATCCCTTTCTCACAAGGAATAAAAATCATTGCTGTTTTACAGATTTCAGCGAAGGACATCGCATCATGTCCGGCACCGCTCATCATGACCCGATGTGACAGCTTAAGCTTCTTTGCTGCCGCCGCCAGCTTAAGCTGCATTTCCTGCGTCATTTTTATAGGAGGAATACTGCTGATTGTTTCTCTGAAATAAGTTAAACCTCTGTTTTCACATATCCTTTTTGCAGCAGTCTTAATTCTGTTTTCCGTCCTGTCCAGACTGGAGGCGTCAACTCCTCTAATATCCACTCCAAGCAGCACTTCGCCCGGGATTACATTCATTGCATTAGGATAATTGCGTACAACCCCTGCCGTTGCAACAGACTTATATACAGCCTCTTCTTTTCCTGCCTGCTCAATTTCCAGAATTAATTCGGCAGCTCCGCACAGGGCATCGTTTCTCATATCCATAGGCGTTGCTCCCGAATGCTCCGCCATTCCGTTTATATGAAAATAAAATCTTCGCGGTCCTGCAATTGTTTCAACTATTCCAATTTTATTATTGTATTCCTCCAGAACCTTTCCCTGCTCAATATGCAGCTCTATATACTCCTTGATTCCGGAAATTTTTTTGGGATGCAGCGTATAATTTTTTTCTTTGAAAATATCCTTCAAAAGCCTTCCATCTACGGACATAAGCTCTCCTATATCCTGCTTATAAACCTCTTCTGTTACTAAGCCGCTGCCTAATGTACATCTGCCGAAATTGCTGGATTCCTCACATCTGAAGGCACCCACAGCTATAGGCAGGCTCAGCTTGTCCAATTCAGCCCAATGTAAAATCAGAAGTCCTGTAATAATCCCAGCAACTCCGTCATATCTCCCTCCTTCAATAACAGAATCCAGATGAGAGCCAATTAAATAGCAGTCTCCTTTTTGTCCTTTATTATAAAGAAACGAGTTTCCGACCTCATCCTCAGAATATATATGTCCCTCGGCTTCTCCAAGCTTTTTAAATATTTCATGCATTTCATCTTCCTCTTTTGAGTAGCCGAGTCTTGTAACTCCTCCGTTTGCCGCACTTCCCACACTGTAAAATTTATCAAAAATATATTCTGCATAAGCTGTATCATCCAAATAATTTTTCATGGCTTTTCTCCTAATCACATACGCTAACCTTCCATATGCAGACTAGTATAGCAACTAAAAAAAATTTTTTCTATGTCTCTGAAATTAAAAAATTTTTTAGAAATTTGTCAAAAAAAACAAAGAAACCAAAGGTTTCTTTGTTTTTCATAATTCCTTGTTATTTCGATTAATCTTATCTATCAGAACAGCCAAATGCAGTTTAAAGTTATCATTGTTATCCTTAATATCCAAGCCCGTTATTTCATGAATTCTTTCCAGCCTGTACTTTATTGTATTTTTATGAACGTATAGGCTGTCCGCCGTCTTTTCTATACTTGCATTACATTCATAATAAGTATTCAGTGTACTGAGCAGTTCCTTATTCGTAACAGGCTTCAAAATTTTCTCGGAAAATTCTTTTGTGTCCTCCTTAAAAAGGTTATTCAAAACACAATACATTTCTATGTCCTCATAATTGTATACCTTTTCTCTCGGCCGGAATAAATACCCTGTGCGAACAGCCTTTAAGGCATTAAAGTAAGTATATTTTATACCTTTTATGTTTTTCTCTATAGTTCCATAACCAATTTTAACATCAATATCCTTTAAATAGTATTCCAACTGTTTTTCAGCTTCCTTCTCAATAAAAAAAAGGCCCTTCAAAACAGCTTCGGCACTGCATGCTTTAAATATAATCGAAATATCATTTTTCATTGATATCATTCCATTTGGAGAAATTTCACTTTGCTTAGCGGCATATTGTGCAAGAGCCTTGCCAACCCGCACCAAGCTGTCCGATTCCTCCCGGGAGGGTTCAAATCCGCTTGGAAAGCTGAAATTCATGGAGGTATAAAAGCTTCCCTCCACCAAAACTCCCAGCAAACGACCTCTTTCAATCATCAGGTTCTCATCGTTATAGTTATCAAAAATAATATCCTTAAGGTACTTTTCTATGACGATATTTACATCCTTATCCTCCAGTATAGCCGTCATGACACAAATAATAATATCATTATAGTGAACATCATAGGGTATTTCGAGCAAGGGTATTTTACAGGCATCAGCTGTTTTTACCAGTTCATCGGCTATTTCCTTCACATATTGTCCGGTTTTTATTGCTATACATGAGCAGGAGGATTTAGACAGCTTCTCAATCAGCTGACATTGCAAGCCTACATCATTTCGTACGGAATAAAGGCTTGTAATCAGAAAATCATTCCCTCGAAGCCATTTAGTTATATCAGGTACTTCCATTACCGTCACATACCCTACTCTGTTATCAAGCCCGTTATGTCCGCCGATAATCCTCAGGGTTCTCAATGCCGGAAGCTCCAATACATTTTTTACAGATATCATATCTTACCTCTGCTTAATTATATGCTGCTTACCAAAGTCAATTACTATCGGCTAAAGAACCGATGATATCGGCCGATAGCTTGGGTTGAAAGCCTTCGCGGCGACAGAATATCAGGCGATATTCATATCTGCCCTAATTGGCTTATATATTCTAGGATATCCTATATAAAACCGAAAAATACCGTAAAAATAATTATCGAAGCCAATTACTATCGGCTAAAGTGGAATCATATCGGACAGTATCCGCATCCGAAACCTTTTATACTCAATTTCATGATAACATAGAATTTGATATTTTAAAAGCTGTTGACGACATAACCTGAATTTTCAGCCTCTGAGCTATTCCTGTTCTTCAACGCTGACGCCCGCCATCCTCATCAGGTAAATAGCATTGCGGGTATCTGATACTCCCCTTCTGAGAAGATAATCAAAGTATATTTTATTGTCATTATAGTATTCCTTAAAGTGATAATTCCTTATATGCCCGTTGCTCTCCTGCTCCAAATCGGCAAGCTCAAGATCATGTGTTGACACCATCCCCCATGCGGCCTTCTTATCCAGCTGTTTAATAAGCATTTTCGCGCCTATATGCCTGTCTGCGGAATTAGTTCCTTTAAAAATTTCATCCAATAAGAAAAATACTCTTTCATCCCTGTCAACAGCTTCAACTACCATCTTAACCCTTAATAGCTCCGCATAAAATGAGGATATGTTTTGTCCGAGATTATCACTTGTTCTCATACATGCATACACCTTTAAAACAGGGCAGCTAAAAGCTTTTGCACAAACAGGCATCCCTAAATTTGAAAGAATGAGGCTTATTCCCACAGTTCTCAGAAAGGTACTTTTCCCGGACATATTTGACCCCGTAATCAAAAGTATGGGCTGCCTGCTGTCAAAGCTGATATCATTGCATTTTCTGTTTTTGTCAAGGAGCGGATGTCCCAGCTGCTCGGCACATATTCCCGAGCTAAGGTCTTCTGCTATTTCAGGCATTATAAACTCTGGATGGTCGTGACTGAGAACAGACATACTGCTTAAAGCCTCCATCTCGCCTATTATGTCAAACCACTCTTCAACAAATCTGCCGCTGGTCATTTTCCATTTTTCCAAGCTTACCAGGCAGTGAAAATCCCACAAGGTGGCTGCATTTACAACTGCATGCAGGAAATTATACCTGTTGGCAATCAATTCCCACAGCTTTGAAAGCCTGTCTATCTGCTTCCATGCCGGCTCCTCCGATTTACCCTTCAGGGAATTTTTCAGACCATTGATGTATGCACTTTCAAACCTTTCAGATTCAAATTGCTTTAGAACCGCACTGTATACCTTCAATGTATTGGCATACTTTTCCACCGTTTCAAAGCTTTTGTTCCTGAAATTCACTCTATATGCCAGCATCAAAAACTGAATAATAAAGCCGGCAGCAGGAAGCAAAACAGAAACCACGCCAATTATGGCAAGCATCAGTGATATTATTGTCACAGCCGGAAGTACAATAATTAAAATTTTAAAGCCGACAGAGCTGTAAAGCTTGTTTTCCTGCTTTGCCCAGCCATATATATCCTCCGGTTTATTCATTGTGTCCAGCAAGGTCCTGCTTTTTTTCTTACTGCCATAGGCACTGCCTGTTTGCCTGCCTTCATTATTTTTTTCTTCATCCTCAAGCAAGGATATATTTTTATTTGATATCAGTGCATTCGATAACATTCTATGCCTGAAAGCAAGCTTTCCTGATAATTCAGTCACAGCCTTCTGTCTTTCGGAAATAGCCTTTCTGTTATCAAGAGGATTCAACAGCAATTCAGCCAGCTTATGCCTTCCCGAATATGTTGATGTCATGTTAATCATCTGAAATAGTGAGCTTTTCCCGAATATGTCTAAATCATATGTGTAATTGTGCTCATGATTTTCGAATTCCTCACCTGTATCGGAAAATTCAGTCCATTTTCCGTTTATTCTTTTTAAGCACATTTTATTTATCTGAAGCATAGCTGAAGTATATATTTTTCTCTTTATAATTTTATTGTGAATAACAGCAAGATATATAAATGCAGCTGTAAAAACAATCAACTGGGCCAGCATAAAAATAAGCTGGTTAAATATATAGAGAATTACTGCCGCCGCTATTCCAGAAAAAAACACCAACAGCTTATAATTGCCGAGAGAACTGCCTTTTCGCGTGTATATGCCCAGTTTCGCAGAATATATATCAACCCGTTTACTGTATTTTTTTTCAGGTGCTGTCATTGCCATTTCCTCCGTTTAAATTGAATTATAGTATATGCCGGATACCACTAATGCATATGATACCAATCTTTACAGTAAAATACCATATTAATTTTTACAGATAGCAACGAAATACCATTTCCCTTTAAAACCCTAAAAAGTATGGTATCAAAAACATATGCTTCTGATACCATACCCTAACATTGATTTATTTTATTTGTAAAAAGCGCCTATACCGGAAGTGTTGTTATTATTTTAAGCAGATATTTCTTCATTATCGCAAGATCCAATGCATCTATTGTTCCGCTTTTATCCAGATCAGCGGCAAGCTTTCCGTCCTTGGAGGAGAAGTCGCTTATCTGCCCAAGCAAGTACTGCTTTAATTGCGCATTATCGATGGCATCCACTGCCTTGTCGCCGTTCAGATCTCCGTATATAAAAGCAGGCTCCGGTTCTCCGCCGTGCGTAGACATATATTCCTTGAGCCACTTCATTGCGGCACGTTCAGTATTATTTGAATTCAGTATACCTGTACCGGATCTCCATGTTTTCCCTTCAACATAGCCCCAGAGTGTTACACCCTTAACATTAGGGTTCTCCCAGAAAACAGGGAATTTTTCCTTATATCTTTGCATCTGTGTGTTTTCATCGCCTGTCATATCCAGCTCTGACACATATATAGGAAGCCCTGTTGCCGATAATTTATTAAGAACTGTATTCATAGTGCTTACGGTAACTGTATCCATATTGAAGTTATGGCATTGTATTCCTATGCCATCCACCAATCCTCTGGCCTTCAGGAGATTTATAATAGTAAGATAATTATTAGTTGCATTGACATCGCTTATTATCCCATATTCATTTATAAGCAGCTTACTGTTAGGGAAAGCCTGCCTTGCCTGCTCGAATGACCAGATAATCCAATCCCAGCCCGTTGTGCCGGCTCCTCCGATTGCATTTCTGTAGGATGCCGGAGCATGCAGCGGCTCATTAACAACATCTACAAATTGTGTATCCGGATACCTTTTTCCTGCAGCCTGAATCCACTCCAGAACCTCAGCCTTCTGGTCGGCCTGAGAAAGCCCTCCTATCCAGCCTGGCTCCTGACTTCCCCATACAAGTGTATGAAACTTGAACGGCATATTTTTGCTTTTCGCGTAATTGTAAATCAAATCTACATTTCCCCAATTGAAGCTGTCTCTGCTTGGCTCTGCAGATCCCCACTTACTGGCATTTTCAGGTGTTACCTGATTCCAGTAAGTGTCATAATCAGCAGGAACACTGGAAGCAATAATATTCCCCAGAAATTTTTCACCGGAAGACATACCAGCAGCGCTGGCCAAGCCTGACGGTAAAAGAGCTGAAAGCATGGCCGCCGATAATATCAGTGCCGCACCTCTTTTAAAAATTTTTGAACATTGCATACCCCTTTTTCCCCCTTAATTTTTTTATTGAAAACTATTTATGCTTACAGAATATCAGCTGCAGATATACCGACCCCGTTCAGGCAAAAAATTTAGCAAAGCTTTCACGGCGGTACGCAGGTTTTCACAGCCCGAAAATTCACTATGCTTGTACAAGCTCTGTTTTCAAGCCCTTCAAACTAATCTGCTGTAATTATTCATAAGCATATACAGCTTCCAATTCCATATATATGTACGCAAAAAACACCTACACTATATAATGCGTATGTGTCAGGTGTTTTTATGTAGTTAAAGCAATTTTTTATTTACAATTATCGAATAACTATTACATTTTTTTCTATTTAAGTATCTATATAACAGCCCTTATTAACTCATCGTGAATATACCCATTTGTGACAATAGCGGCTGCTTTACTTAAATAGCTGAGTCTTTTGCCCTGCCAGTCTGTAATTCTGCCTCCTGCCTCTTCCAATATTATGGATGCCCCTGCATAGTCCCAAGGCTGAAGCTCCATTTCATAAAAGCCATCCGAACGGCCGGCGGCAACGTTACAGATATCTAATGCGGCTGAGCCTGTACGTCTGACATCACGGCATTTCAGGAAAACATTTCTGGTGACTCTAAAGGTCTCGTCAGCCTTTTCCCTGTCATAAGGAGATGTTCCAAAGGTCAGCAGGCTATCCTTAAGCAGCCTGTTGTCCGTCACTCTTATTTTCTGATTATTTACAAATGCGCCCTTCCCTTTCTGTGCGGTAAACATCTCTTCTAAATAGGGGTTATATACTATTCCGGCACAGGGTACCCCTTCTGCAAAAAGCCCCAGCGCAACAGCGGAATATTTGAATCCGTACATCAAATTCGTTGTGCCGTCAACAGGATCAAGAATCCATGTATATTTCCCAAATGAGTATTCATTCCCGATTGTTTCCTCAGCTATGATATTGCTTTCCGGAAGTATAGCCTTCAAGCCTCCGATAATTTTCTCCTGAACCCGTATATCGATTTCTGTTACAAAATTAGCCGTACCGCTTTTGGAAAACACCTTTTTATCATCCATACTGCTGAGAAGCATTTTCCCGGCTTCTCTTACTAACTTTACTGCCTCTTCCACTATTGATTCCTCTATTGTTTTCATTTAAGCTCCTGATACCTCTTTATCTTTTTTGTTGTTGTTTTTTCAAATTCACTGTCCTGAAGAGTAAATTCCTTTACAGCCTTATAATTGACTAATTCCTTATTTATCTTCTTGACTTCGGAGCCTATCAAAGCAGTTATATCCTGTTCTGAAATAATACCTTCCTTTATATCCTCTTCAATTTTTTCCTTGTCCGGAACTATTTTTGCGCAAACAATTATATCATCTTTGTCATCACGCCCATAAACCAAGGCTTCTTTAATATAATCACTTCTGCCAAGAAGAGTCTCTATCTCTTCAGGATACACATTCTTGCCATTTTTAGTTAAAATCATGTTTTTCATTCTTCCGGTTATGTGAATAAATCCGTCTGAATCAAAATATCCCATATCTCCGGTATAAAACCAGCCGTCTTTGACAGCTGCATCGGTTGCTTCCTTATTTTCATAATACCCCAGCATAACACTCGGGCCTGATACCTTAATTTCGCCTATTCCATCTGAACTGGGGCTGTCTATGACTACCTTCAGTCCCGGAAGAGGCAGACCTGCGGCATCAAACTTGAACCAGCAATCTCTGTTTAATGCGACTATCGGTGCACATTCAGTCAGTCCGTATCCCTGTACAAGCTTTATACCGATATCCTTAAATCCCTTTGATACCTCAGGATTAATTGCAGCGGCTCCGCTTATAAACAACCTCAGATGCCCGCCCAAGGCTTCATGAATTTCTGAAAAAAGCGTTCTTTTAACATCTAAATGAAATATGCTTAATATATTACTCAGCTTGATTGCAAATTTAAGCTTTTTCTCCGCACCCGGCTTCTTTTTGACTGTATTGATAAGCTGCTTGTAAATTGATTCAAAAACAAGAGGAACTCCATTCATAACTGTACATTTTGATTCTCTCAGATTTTTGACAATATGCCTTAGCCCCTCGCAATATGCTATTGTACAGCCTCTGTACATCTGGCAAAGAAAACCGCAGGTACATTCGTAGGTGTGATGGGGAGGCAATACGGACAGAAAAACATCCTTATCATCAATATACAGCATAGAACACATAGCCATCAAATTTGCAGCAATATTTCTGTGTGAAAGCATAACTGCCTTTGACTTATCAGTAGTTCCAGATGTAAACAAAAGTATCTTCATTTCTTCATTATCAATTTCCGCATCAAGAAACTCCCGGCTGCCTTGTTCAAGCAGCTCATACCCTTTTTTAAGCAGCTTCCCATAGGATATCTGTCCTCCGGTATCCTCTTCTAAATCCATATTTATAAAATATTTGCAGGTATCTGCACTCTTCATTATCTTTTCAATCTTTGCGGAAACACTACCCGAAAAAATAACAGCATCTGAGTAGCTCCTCTGTATGCAATTTTCTATTTCATTCTGAGGAAGCTCTCTGTCCAGAGGAACAACAATACCTGTACCGTTGCAGACTCCCAGATATGACGTAGACCATTCGTATCTGTTTTCACCTATTATTGCAATCCTTTTATCCTTCAGTCCCAAGCTTATCAACGCAGTTCCCAAAGCATCTATATCCGATTTGTATTTTCTGAAGGATACAGGAATGTAATCCTGATTCCCCTTCTCCTTAACTAAAAATGCAGGCTTATCAGAATATAAATTTGCACTTTGTTCAAGCATATCTCTTAGATTGGAAATTTCTCTAACCTCATATAAGGGTTTGTTTTTCATACTAACCTCCACGCCCAATCCGGGCACAAAAATTTGGCAAGACTTCGTGGAGGTACGCAGTTAATTTGCAACCATGTCTTAATTCCTTCAAGCTAACCTCCACACCCAATTCGGGCACAAAAATTCGGCAAAGACTTCTTGGAGCTGTTTTGCCAGCCTCCGCACTAAATATCAATTACAAAATCGCACTAAATGATTTTATCATATTTTCTTGTATTATGTCACATATCAATAAATATTAATATAATTGATTTAGTATAAATAAATTTATTTAGCTAAAAGCACAATCATATATTAATTTCCCTAATCATTTTTATTAACTCACAGATTACATGAGTCCTTTTGAGCGGAGTCATCAAATAAAAACCTGATACATGCTTATATAATTTATTTATGCTCTTCATAGAAAAATTTATTCCAATACGCTCTGATTCTTCCCGGCTTTTGTCTCTGAACAGCTCAATTGTCTCCTCATCAATTTCTATTCCGGGAACTTCATTATTTATGAACTGTGCATTTTTATAGCCCACAAGAGGCATTATTCCGGCAAATACAGGTACCTTTAGAGTCTGAACCGCCCTGACGGCATTATTTATTCCTGCGTCTGTATATACCGCCTGTGTGAGGAAATATCCTATGCCATTTTCAATTTTATTTACCGAACGTCTTAATTCGGCATCAAAGTTAACAGCATTGACATTAAGAGCCCCTCCGATTTTAAATTCCCCGTCATGGAATACATTACTGTTCAGACTGGATATATAGCCTGCAAGCTTTGATGAATTTATGCTGAATACACCCTTTATATTTTCCCGTTCAGTATGTGCTATAGGGTCACCGGTAATCGTTAAAATATTTCTGATTCCTTCTATATGAAGTCCCAGAAGCATTGCCTTTATACCTAAAAGATTTTTATCCCTGCAGGTTATATGCGGCATTACAGGTATCCCTGCTTCCCGATAAATTTTCGAAGCAAGTATGGAACTGTCCGCCCGTGCTTTTGCCAGAGGTGAATCCGCTATAGTAATCATATCTGCACCTGCCTGCTTTAATAAAAAGGCATCCTTAAGCATATACTCCCATTTGGTATCAAAGGGGGGATCTATCTCGACCAGAATAGGCTTTTTGCTTTCCAGCAGCTTATACAGAACATTTTCTTCTGACGGTACGCAAGCTGTACTATTTACTTTGTGAGCCAAATTACCTTCCTGATGATTATTGGCATCAAGCAGCCCTGCCAATGCAGCAATATGCTTGGGCGTAGTCCCGCAGCAGCCTCCTAATATTTGCACTCCCATTTTTTTTAAATCAAGAATTTTTTCAGCAAAGTAATCCGAATTATCGATAAATAAATCCCTGCCTCTTTCAGATGACGGATATCCTGAGTTTGGCATTATTATAATTCTTCTGCCCTGAATATTTAAGTCCTTAACAAGTCTGCACATGTGCGCAGGACCGCTGATACAATTCAGCCCGCATGCATCAGCCAGCCCGCTTGTACTGACCTTGTCAATTATGTCCTTATAAAATAATCCCTCTTTTGTATATCCATCCGGATATACAGCAAATGACGCTATAATAACAGCCTTTGGTATCCTCAAGCGTATGTATGCTGATAATTCAAGCAGAATATCATAGCCTGAAAAGGTTTCAAATAAAAAGTTCTCTGCACCGCATGAAATAAAAATATCAACTATCTTTTTATACTCCTCCGGTGCCGATATATTTTCATCCATGGGCAACGGACCAATATCCGCAAAAACTGCCGCAGCTGTCCCTTCTGCTGCCCTCTTGGCAATTTCCCAGCCTTTTATAATAATCTTATCTGCTTCCGACTGATCACAAGCCAATGAAAACCGGTTTGCACCAAAGGTATTGGATTTAATCGCATTAGCACCCGCAGATATATATTCCCTATGAATGTCATAAATCGAATCTCTGTCAAAAAGATTTGCAAGCTCACACGCTGTGTTTTTATTGAATTTTGATGAATAATAGGTGCCAATGGCCCCGTCAAACAAAAAATATTCCTTCCCCTCAAAAATACTCATAACACCTCTAATCCTTATGCATTCTTTATTTATGTCCTCAGAAAGTTATTATACTTTTTGTTTGTGTGAGAGTCAATTACTATCAGCTAAAGAACCGAGGCTATCAGACGATAGCTTGAATTTAAGAAATTCAATTGAAGTATTTATTTCATAAATTTTAAATATTTTCTTGTCATAATATCTATTTTTTCCTCAAATAATATTAATCAAGTAAATATTTAAACCTAAAATAAATTATAAGGAGGAGTCCCATACGGCAAAAATAGGTTTAAGCAAAATACCGTATATGGACATAGTAATAGTATATGAAAAAAAAACTTTTATTATTAGTAGCAGTGATTTTCAGTATAAGCGTAGTGGAAGCTGCCGCGCAGACAACCTATACCGTAAAGTCAGGTGACAGCATCTGGAAAATCGCTGTAAAGTATGAGACAGGCATCAGTGAAATTCTGGCGAAAAATCCTCAAATAAAGAATCCCGGCTTGATTTACCCGGGACAAAAGCTTACGATACCGGATCAAAGCAGTGTCAAAACAATGGAAGCCGAAGTAATGAGGCTGGTTAACGTTGAAAGATCCAAAAAGGGACTGCAGGCGTTAAAAGCAGACTGGCAAATATCAAGAGTAGCCAGATACAAATCACAGGATATGATAAACAAAAAATACTTTTCACACACCTCTCCCACATACGGGTCACCGTTTAAAATGCTGGAATCCTTCGGGATAAGGTTCTCTTCAGCAGGTGAAAATATCGCCTACGGTCAAAAAACTCCGGCGGCGGTTATGAAAAGCTGGATGGGCTCAGCAGGTCACAAGGCTAATATTTTGAGTCCCTCATATACCCATATCGGCGTAGGACTTGCAAAAAACAGCAATGGCTTATGTTATTGGACACAAATGTTCATAAAGCCTTTAAAGTAATATACAGGTCTACACTGCTTGCCGGGTGAAACCCAAAGCTTTGTATGATAAGCCTTCTCGCAACAGAATATTATCCGCGGTATTTTCTTGCGCGAAGGCAGCTGCTTTTAAAGACAGTTAAAAAACATAATCTGTCTGAAAATCGATAGTATCTTGATATTTTAGTGTGCTAGGGCTTGGAGCCATAATTGACGTTATTCAGCTTTTTTATTCCAAAAGATATTTTTTTTAAATTTCTTTGGAGTAAAGGAGCTTTTTGTATTACCTACGTAGCAGGTGAGCAATTCATCATACTGCTTGTTATACACTTCCATTGATATAATATCACTGTCACTGAGCAATAATTCATTATCCGTATTTCTTTATTCATTTCATATGTATAGTAATCTATTCCGGTAAAAAAAATCCGAAATATTAAAATTTAATTTTAAAGCCTTTTGCAGGTTTTTAACAGCATAATAAGGCTATTTAGCATATTTATGTCACATTTGCTCACGAGTTGACATAACATAAGAATGTGTGCTATTATACTGATGTGCTTTCATACAGACAATTGCTATCATATGGAAAGATTATAGTATCCCTGCGGTATAGCACCGCGATAATCAGTTCCGGGAATACCCTACCTTACTTGAACATCATATACTGATTTCTTCAGCTGATGAAGTACATTTTGCAAGTACAATTGTAAATTTAAAATAATTTCAGAGGCATGGCTTTTAATAACATATATCTGTTGTTTATGCGCTTAATACAATTTCACTTTATAAAAACAGCTTTTCTTAGTGTTATGTAAACCTTCTTGCTTCTTTATTTTTTGGAGGTATCTATGGTTAAAAAGGGTATTTTTCGGGTTTTTGTTTCTATAAGCCTTTTAATGTCAATTATTTTATTTTCACTGCCCTTAGATGCTTTTTCAGCAGCATGGGGCCCATATTCCCAGTATATCCCCAGTTCTACGCCAATTACAAAAAGCCATCTCCGTGCCGCATGGATTAGTACGGTTGCGAACTTAGACTGGCCTTCTGCACAAACAAAAGCTATCGCAAATGATGCCCAAAGAATCCAAAAAACGAAGGAAGAGCTTATCAAGCTTTTAGATGAAGCAGCCGCTGACAATATGAATGCTGTTTTTTTACAGGTTCGCTCTGCCGCCGATGCCATCTACAAATCGAAACTTGTGCCCTGGTCAAGCTATCTGACAGGAACCTTAGGCAAGGACCCCGGCTTTGATCCCCTTCAGTTTGCGATAGATGAAGCCCATAAAAGGAATCTCGAGCTTCATGCATGGTTTAATCCTTATCGTGTTTCAATGAACACAAGTACAGCCACCATAGCTTCCCTCAATGTAAATAAAAGTGTTTATAAAGAACATCCCGGATGGATTAAAACAGCAAACAGCAGATTTGTTGTAGACCCCGGTATCCCTGAAGCAAGGAAATGGGTTGAAGATTGCGTCATGGAGGTAGTAAACAATTATGACATTGACGGAATTCACTTTGATGACTACTTCTATTATGAGGCTTCAGCAAATGAAATGGGTGATGACACAACCTATAAAAAATACAATAACGGACAATTTGCAAGCAAGGCAGATTGGAGAAGAAATAACACATACCTGTTAATCAAAGAGCTTTCCGCAAAGATTTCCTCTGCCAAGAGCTGGGTAAAATTCGGGATAAGCCCTTCTGCCATTTGGAGAAACAAAAAGGATGACCCTGCAGGCTCCAACACCAATTCCTCGTATACAAACTATGACAAATGCTATGCGGACACAAAAAAATGGGTTGATGAGGAGCTGATTGACTACATCTGTCCGCAGATATATTTCACTTATGCAAACGCCGCCGCTCCTTATGGTGAGCTTGTTACCTGGTGGTCCAATCTGGTTAAAGGCAAAAATGTTCATCTCTATATCGGCATGGCCTTGTATAAAATCAGCGAAGCGGGTACCGCTGACAAGGATTTTTTAGTTGACAACGGGGTTCCAGAAATGTCCCGTCAGCTTAAACAAAATACAACCATGGCAGGAGTTGACGGCAGTGTTCTCTTTAGAGCAAATTATTTATTTGCAAGCTCTGCGCAATCTTTTGTTTATTCACTTAAAAATGATTTATGGTCAACTAAAGCTTTAGTACCGGTAATGCCTTGGAAGGGCGGGAAAGCACCTGCTGCACCTGCAAACGGCTCTATAAGCACCGTATCCGGCAAAACAAAAATAAGCTGGACGGACAATGACAGCAGTACAGCTTATTACGCTGTTTACAAATATCTGAACGGTGAAACGGCAGATATTAATTCAAATGACAGTGCAAGGCATCTGGTCACAACCATAAGGAAAACCGGAAATGGCGCGCAGGAATTTATTGATAGTTCAGGAAACAGCCTCAGCGGAGCAGTTTATATCGTTACTGCCCTAGACAGGCTGCACAATCAAAGTTCTTCTTTAAAAATAAGCAATATGTCAAAATACTTTAAGGATGTAGGCCCCAATACAGCATGGGCAATTACTGCTATTGACAAGCTATATGAAAGCAACATCGTTTCAGGCGTCGGCAGCGGATATTTCCTGCCCTCAAGCAACATCACACGGGGAGATTTTATTCTCATGCTCATAAAAACCTTAAAGTTGGAAGCTGAATTCGAAGGCAATTTCTCCGACGTACCTGAAAGCTCTTATTATTACAATGCCGTAGGTACTGCCAAGGCTCTGGGTATAACAGACGGAACAGGAAATAATAAATTTGAACCCAAAAGTAATATTACAAGACAGGATATGATAGTTCAAGTATATAAAGCCTTGAAAATCGCAGAAATTCCTCTTGCAGGAGCAGACATGTCAGAATTGGCCAAATACTCTGACAGCTCACAGATAAGTGATTATGCAAAGGAAGCCGCAGCAGTCCTGACTAAAAACGGGTATATAAGCGGCTCCGGAAACAGGATAAATCCAAGAGGCTATACAACAAGAGCCGAAATCGCAGCAATATTGTCAAAACTGTTATAGAATACTTATTTTTTAAAGTACTCACTCATCACCTTTGACGATATCCCTGCTGCGGCAACACCTCCATAGCCGCCCTCCTCAACGATAACAGCTATTGCAATCTCAGGCTTTTCGTAGGGAGCAAAGCCTATAAACCAGCTATGTGGATTTTTGCTTTCTATGTGCTGAGCAGTCCCTGTTTTCCCGCAGACTTTTATTCCTCTCACTTGAGCACGGGTTCCTGTTCCCTTTGAGACTACATCCTTCATGAAATTTTTCATTTCAGCGGCATACTGAGTTTCTGTGATTTCTCCTATGGAAGAGGTATTCAGGCTTTGAACCACATTGCCGCTGTAATCCGTAATTTTGTTAATAAGTGTCGGCCGCATCATAATACCGTCATTTGCTATGGTCTGAGCCACCAATGCCATCTGGACAGGTGTCGCCAGCACCTCCGCCTGCCCGAATCCGCTCTGTGCCAAATTTCCCTTTTCACTTGATTTATATTTTGGAAATCGGCTGTTGTCTATAAGTATTCCCTCAGCAGGAATATTCTTGTTAAAGCCGAACCTCTCCGCTGTTTTAAAAAGCTTGTCTTCAAGTCTTATACCCAAATCTCCAAAATATAAATTACTTGACTTTGCCACAGCCTGCCGGAAATTAATCTTACCCATGGCTTTGCCCTTATCATTGCTGAGAGTATAGCCGCCTCCCAAATCCATCTTACCCGTATCGTTAAATATTTCTTCGGTAATCCCGTCTATATTTTCAAGAGCACTTATCCCTGTAACAACCTTAAATGTCGAGCCAGGCGGATACAAGCCTGATACAGACCTGTTTAAAAGAGGCCTGTGCTCATTTTCATTCAGGGATTCCCATATATCCCCAAGCTTATTAGGGTCATAGGAAGGCGTTGACACCATCGCCAATATTTCTCCGGTATCAACCTTCAATACAACCACAGAGCCTCTTGAGCTTCCTAACGCATTATAAGCCGTCTTTTGCAGCTCATAGTCCAGAGTGGTATATACATCATCACCCTTTTTATCAACTTCCTTAAATCCGTTACCGGCCCATGCCAGAAACGAGGTGGAACTATTACTGGATAAGCGGCTGTCATATAAGTTCTCAAGCCCTGTTATTCCATACCGTTCATCATAATACCCCAGTATATGAGCCGTCGCAGCTCCGCCTTGGTAGACACGTTTATAACCGGCACTCCCGTTTTTTTGGCTGAAAGACAATTTTTTTCCGTCTCTGTCATAGATTATTCCTCTGACTACCTTATTTCTCACATCCCACATTCTTTTGTTATCAGGTCTTGTTACAATATCGGGGCCCTTAAACAAAGTAAAATATGACAAATAGCCCATCAGAACTATAAATACAACCAAAAAAATTATCATAACTCTTTTTATATTTGACGTTAGATTATCCATTTTTTTATAAATTTTTGTCTTTTATTCTATCGCAAAAATTTTTTACCTCCGTATTATTTTAGCGGCTGTTCTCTATTTTCTTTCCGATTCATCGCCCTCAGAGACCTTTTGAATAATCCCCAATGCCAGAAAGCTGATTAACAGAGAAGTCCCCCCATAACTCACAAACGGAAGAGTTATTCCCGTCAAAGGAATAAAGCCTGTCACTCCTCCTACAATTACCAGAGCCTGAACAGCAATCATAACACTTAATCCTGAAACAAGAAGCTTGGTAAAATTATTATTGGCATGTATTGCACTTCTGATGGATCGGTAGAATAACAAAAAATGCAGAATCAAAACGGAAAACCCTATCAAAAGTCCCATTTCCTCACATATTACCGAAAAAATAAAGTCAGACTCATTGACGGCAACATATCCAGGATTCCCCATCCCAAGGCCTCTCCCAAAAATACCTCCCATTGCTATTGCATACATAGACTGTACTACCTGATAGCTTTCATTATATACATACAGCCATGGATTCCACCAAATCATAATTCTCCTCCGGATATGGCTGAACATTGCATAGCTTGCCATACCCCCTATCGAAAAAAGGCCCAAGGAAATCAATACATACCTCGTCTTTGATGTTGAAAGATATACCATTGTTACTGCAATAGCAAATATTATCAGAGCCGTTCCAAGATCCTTCTGGATTACCATAAAGCCCAAAGAAATTCCTATTACAATACACGGCTCAATCAGCTGTTTTCTTGAGCAAATATCTGAAAGTGCCGAGGCTAAATAAAGTATCAGAAATATCTTCCCGAATTCAGAGGGTTGAAAGCCAACCAACCCTATTTTTACCCAGTTTTTCGCACCTAATTTTTCAACTCCGAAGAAGGTAGCCATTGCCATAAATATTATAGTTCCCGCCAAAAATATATACCTATATTCAGAAAACTTAATTATTCCTTTTTTCAGGTACAAAACAATAAATAAAAACAGGAATATTCCCAAAACCAGCCACACCAATTGCCTAACAGCAATTTTTCTGTCCAATCTGAAAAGCATTATAAGTCCTATTGAGCATAGAGATATAGCCAATAAAAATATCAGGTGGTCGCCCATTGGGTAATATTTTTTTAATATACGTACAGTCACAGATATTATTACCAGCAGCACGGCAAAAAATATTCCAGCCAATAGATCTATAGGCTTTTTTAATAAAGCAAGGTTCAAAAAACCAAAAAATAGAAATAAATATATATAAAACTGAAGAGTTCTTAAGCTTTTAGTCATTTATAACATTTCACTCCCAATACTCCGGATATTGCTTTTATTTCAGAACACAGCAATATTCCGGTCAAAATTTCAAATACCTGCAAGAGACTTTTATTCGTCGTCCATAACCACCAGCACTGTTTGAGAAATACGTATTTCATCGCCGGGCTGCAAGCTTTTCTTATCTGCCCTGACTCCATTTATATAGGTACCGTTTGTTGACTTTAAATCCTCAAGCATATATCGCCCATCCTCAAAATATATTCTGGCATGATAGGCCGATACGGACTGTGAAGGAAGCAGCAGCTGGTTAGCTTGATTTCTTCCTATTGATATCCTGCTGCCAATCGGTATGATATCACCTGAAATAAAGCTGCCTCCATCGCCTGAATAATCAAGCCTGAGTTTCCACCCGAGGTTTTTTCCTCCCTTTAATGTACTCCTTTTCACATCCTTAGACATAATTTTTAAAGCTTGCATTATAATTAAAAACACAATTATTACCAGCACTACTTTAAATATTACTGATAAAAAACTTAAATCTAAGATATTAAAGTTCATAATTCACCTACATTCTTTATTTCTTAAATATATTGCATATAATATTCATATATCTAACCATATTATATACAAATACTCTTCGTTTTACAAATTTGACCTTACAAATAATTTGTATATTTTATCAAAAATTTCATAAAAAGCACTAAACAAAATGCATCCTTTAGAAGTATAATATTTATATACTTGCTGTTAAGCTAAATTCAGATTAAAAGGATTTATAAAGTTTTAGTAATTTAAATATATAAAAAAGGAGGCCTTAAAGTTCATGCCGATTTTTTATCGGGAATTTTTTTAAATTGTAAGCATGGACATATTTATGCAAAAATTTATTGTTATTGTATTGCTGATATTAAATATATCTGGTTTTATATTAGTCTCCTTGGACAAATATAAAGCAAAAAATAAATTGTGGAGAATACCCGAGAGGTCATTTTTCATTTTGTCTATACTTGGAGGCAGCATCGGAGTATATACGGGACTTATATTATTTAATCACAAAACCCGCCATTGGTATTTTATGATTATTATACCTTTAATCATACTTGCCCAGATTGTATTTATATATTTCTTATCGGGAAAATAGGATTGCCTCCTGTTTTTTCTTTTATTAAATCACTTCCTTTCTAAATATTTTGCAGTATATCTGAATTTTATTTTCAGATATTTTTACAAGCGCAAGCAACCCTTAATATGATATGCAAGCAGCCTTATAAATGTTTGTTTGTAATAATGGCGGACTTTACTGAATACCCTTTAATAACAGTGAAAATGGGGTTGTATTAAATGAATTCAGATAAATTTTACAAAAATTCCGCTATACTTACGTTGTCAAATTTTATAACCGGCTTTATTGGTTTTGCTTTTTCGATTGTGCTTTCTAAAAAGCTTGGTGCCGAAGGCCTCGGTCTGTACGGGCTTATAATGCCTGTATATTCTCTGCTGATATGCCTGACGGCAGATGGTCTGATAACCGCAGTATCAAAAACCTGTGCGCTATACAACAGTAAAAAAGACTATAGAAACCTGAATAGAACTGTAAAGATTGCATTCATTTTTATGGGCTTGTGGAGCATCTCCGTCGCAGTGCTTGTTTTTATCAACGCTTCTAATATCAGTACTTTTTTCATTAAAGACATCAGAGCCGCAAATGCTCTGAAAATAATATGTCCCGCTCTAGTATTCATTCCTTTTTCTGCAATATTCAAGGGTGTTTTCTATGGCTTTGAAAAGTTTACAATTCCGGCAGGCATTGATATTCTGGAAAAATGTATCCGAATAACAATACTGTTAGCAACAATGTCTTTATTAACACTAAATAATGTAAAAGGGGCTGTAACCGCAGCCTATCTCGCCTTGTCCATAGGAGAAGCCATAAGCCTTATAATGCTGCTCCTGTCTTACAAAATATTTTTTAAAAGGCTTGTACCCATTAAAACAAAGGTTAAAAATCCTCTCCAGCTTTTGGTTGATATACTGGTGATATCCAGTCCGCTGTGTCTGAATGGATTTTTGTCCTCAATATTAAATACAGCATCTACATTAATACTTCCAAGAAGATTAATAGCTGCCGGAATGAGCTATGATAATGCTCTGGCATTGATTGGTAAATTTATAGGCATGTCTCTTACAACCGTCAATCTTCCGTTTATAATAGTAGGATCAATGATGACGGTATTAATACCGGATATGTCTCTGAGCATAAGCAAGAAGGATTTATGGAGCACTGAGAGGAGAATTTATCAGGTTCTGAAAATATCCTTTCTTGTGGGATTGGCAACATTATTGGTATCCCTCTGCATTCCTCAAAAGCTTGGCATTCTTTTTTATTCAAGGGATGACCTTGGCACAATGATTAAGGCAGCCGGAATATGCAGCTTCATGAGCTATGCATCCTCTGCTACCTTTGGAATTTTAAATGCCCTGGGAAAGCAAAATGTCAACCTGAGAAATTCTATTATTGTCTCTGTGGAAGGACTGATATGCGTGGCAATTCTCACAGGCATCCCATCCTTAAATATATACGGATATGGAATTTCTATTATTCTGACGTCTGTAACAGGTTTATTAATAAACCTGTTTGAAATAAGAAAGCTTTGTGAAATAAAATTCTCCTTTAAAAGCTTTTTCGTTTTTATTATGATAGGCCTGATCGGATATATGACTATAAAGATTTCAAGCACTATTATTCCTGACAGCTTGATTGTATTTAATGTTTGTATTTCGACAATTATCTGCTTTATATCAATATTTTACCTTTCAAGATTCTACAATAGAATAAGCAACAGCTGATGGTATATGTTATAATAAAAATATTATAACATTCAACGGAGGATAAAATGTACAAGTATGTAGTATTTGATGTAGACGGGACCATGATAGATACCGAAGAAGCTGTTGTGTATGCATACCAGAAAATAATATTTGAAAAGTTCGGAAGAAATTTGACAGACGATGAATTATTAAAAGGCTATGGAGTACCTACTCCCCAAGCCTTATCCAATTATGGCTTTACAGATATTGAGGCTGCCATTAAGGATTATTATAAATACCTTGTAGAGGGCTTTTCACACTGTTCGGCCTTCGATGGCATTGCTGAAGTTATTAAGGAGCTAAAGGCCAGAAATATTCCAATGGGAATTGTAACCTCAAGGTGTAAATATGAAATAGACGCTGATATGTGTCTTCAGGGTCTGATACATAATTTCGTTTCTGTTGTTTCCTCTGATGATACGGCTAAACACAAGCCAAATCCTGATCCTCTTCTGAAAGCAATGGATGATATGAAGGCTGTCCCATCTGAAACAATATATATCGGTGATACGGTTTTTGATTCAAAGTGTGCCAGAAGCGCAGGCATCAAGTTTGCATTGGCAGTCTGGGGCACTAACAATGCAGGCAGCATATACGCGGACTATTATCTGAATAAGCCGTCAGAGCTGCTTAATATACTATAAGCAAGTTGTCTTGCTTACCAGGCCGCGCCAAACAGCTAGGCAGCCGGCTTTAAATATGACTAAAGTCAATTACGGTTCAAGCCTTCGCGACGATATATCGTCTTTTCAGGCGAATAAGCTTTTAAGCTTATTTTGAACACAGTTTGGGGTTGATTTCGTTTTTGACTTTAGGAGGCTTTAGCCGGTAGCAATTGACTTGTGCCGCCCTTGAACCTCCCTGCCAAGAAGTCAATTACGCCTCAAGCCTTCGGACGAAATGTTTTTAATGCTCCATATCCCATCTCGTCTTCCTTGCTTGTTTTGATACATTTTCATATCCAGATCATGAATAAATTGTTCAAGGCTCATACCTTTATTGTCATACATTCCACTGGCGTAGCTATATTTGATTTTATAGGGCTTTTCATTTTTGCTGTTAAAATTATCAATCATTTTGGCCATTCCCCTAATCATGTCGTTTACCTCCAGCGCACAGGCATCATTAATCAAAACAAGAAACTCATCCCCGCCCATCCTTATAACAATACCTTGCTCCGAATACGCCTTTTGCAGTATTCTTACAAAGGCTTTAAGAGCATAATCTCCTTCTGAATGCCCGTAGCAATCATTTATGCTTTTAAAATGGTCCAAGTCTATCATAATCACGGCAGGAGTACCATAAGGCTTCTTTGCATACGCATCAATAGACTTTTTCAGGACAATTCTGTTTCTGGCACCTGTAAGAGAATCTCTGTACAGCTCCCTTTGCTGAAT
Source organism: Ruminiclostridium sufflavum DSM 19573 (assembly GCF_003208175.1). Taxonomy (GTDB): domain Bacteria; phylum Bacillota; class Clostridia; order Acetivibrionales; family DSM-1351; genus Ruminiclostridium; species Ruminiclostridium sufflavum. The sequence continues at coordinate 249,228 of NZ_QKMR01000001.1, forward strand.
AATAACAAACATGAACACTAATATGATTGAACTGACGCACCAGATAGAAGCAGTAGCTCCGGCTGTAATTTGAATAATTAAGAACATGCTTGCCATTACGGTTACTGTAAAAATGGAAGCAAACTCAAACCTGATTATCTTGTTTCTGCTTTTGAATACTACAAATGCACTGTATGCCGTAAAAATAAAGCTTACAAAAATTGATACCGTATATTCTGATATTATGCTGATATTATTCATGGAAACAGCCGTTACAGTATTAACCAGCATAAGCAGGTTAAAAACCAGCCTTACGGAATTCTTTATTTTGAACGGTCTGGGATAATAATTGCACACTGTTTTCAGAAAAACAAATGCCAGACAAGGTGCAGCCGCTAAAATAAGAGCCTTAACGCTCCTGATTGCAGCAGAAGTTGTACTGCCGCCTGCAATTAAGAAGTCGAGCATTATATTCAGGGTTATTAACAGTATGTTTAAAGACAGAGAGACTAAGTATAATTTGTTAAGCTTTAATTTTTTGTCAAAGACATTACTCGAATATATTATAAAGAATAACAGCACAACTGCAGAAATAATATTCATCTGTTGATGAATCAGTACTTGCATATTAACCCCCACATCAAGTATCAGCAAAAAATCATGAAGCGAAGCAAGTTCTTTCAAGCCAATACCCCTTGCATCTAAAAAGCCTTCAACTAAGCCAATTACAGCTAAAACAGCTCTCCTAATACATTATAAGCTTTCAGCTTTTGCAATTGGCTTGAATACTATACCATTTTATAACAAACATTGTAATATTTCAATTAAATTCTAAAATTAAGAGCATTTAAAATAATCTTTACAAATACAACTGCCGTTTTCTGCTATTAAGGCTTTATCTGGCTCTCTATTTTAAAATCTTATTAAGAATATTGTCGCTTCTCAGAAGCTCCTTTGCCATAGCCCTATTTTTTTCAGTATGAAGGTAAGTATACCTGTTCGGCTTTATTTCAGGTGCCAATTCAATTGCCCTTTCAAAATCCTCCGCCCTCAATTGCAGAGTTTGTACATAATCAAAAAATCCTGTGTCGCTCAGAAACTTTTCAATTCTTTTATACCTGTGCTGCTGCACTAAACTCATAAGATAAGTAGCAATTCCAACCTGAATACCATGCAGCTGAGGCTTTTCCAGTATTTTGTCCAAAGCATGAGATATCAGATGCTCACTTCCGCTTGCCGGAGCACTGTTATCCGCAATCTGCATGGCTATTCCGCTCATTGTAAGAGAGTCAACCATTTCCTTCAGGAAAAATTCTTCCGTTATTTGCGTATAGGGCATTCTTACAATACTGTTTACAGATTTTTTTGCCAGCATTGCCGCAAAGTCATTTACCCTTGCAGCCCTGTTACCTTCCTCATAATACCAGTCAAATACTGCGGTTATCTTTGAAACAATATCACCCAGACCTGAATAAATAAACTTCACAGGTGCATTTTTAATAACAGCGATATCTACTATTATTCCAAACGGCATTACTGCATGAACAGATGTCCTTCTGCCGTTTATAATCAGAGAACAGCCCGAACTGGAAAATCCGTCATTTGATGTTGATGTGGGAATACTTATAAACGGAAGGTTTTTCAGAAAGGCTATATATTTTGCGGCATCCAGTACCTTTCCTCCTCCTACTCCTATTACTGCCTCCGTATTTGATGAAATTGAAAACGCCATAGGCATAAGGCTTTCTATCTTTATATCATCATAATCATATGTTTCAAGCAGTGTTAAAGAGGCTGTTGAATTTATAGAATCAAGTATTATTTGTCCAAACAGTTCCCTTATTCCTTCTCCAAATAAAACAACGACCCTGTTGATGCCGGCCCTTTTAATATATGCTCCGGCATTTTTGAGTATATTGCTGTCAACTTCCATTATTGTAGGTATTTCAATTCTATGCATTGTTGTACTCATGCCAACCTCCACTAATAATATAGGTTAATTACTATCAGCTGAATATCCGATGAAAACCGATACATATCGTTCCGATATTTTATCGTCCGAAGGCTTTAGCCGTGGAGGTATCTCTTTTTCTATACCCTCCGCTTACCTTTATGCCTGAAGCTTCTATTTAAGCCAGCCCTGCCTTAGCATATATTCTTCCACCTCATTGAATTTATTAAACGGTACATAAGGTATTTTTCTTTCACTTAGCAGCTCCTTCAGGTCATTTCTGGCGAAGGCACAGTCAGCTGCCTTTGCAGCACCTACATCCGGGTCACTGTCACCGGAAAAATATATTCTTGAATAATTTTGCTTTAAAGACAATATTACTTTTTCCTTGTCCACACCCCACAATTCCGAATAAAATTCACTTTTGGGATCGGGAAGTATTTGGATTCCTCTGTTTTTATACACTCCCTCCATGGAAATAACGGTAACAGTGTTTAGCCTGTAATGTGCCAGCAGCTTTTTTATATAGTAAGAGGTTCCTGCACTTAATATATAAAAGTCTCCTCCGCAGCCTTCAACTCTCTTTATAAAGTCCATTGCATACGGATCCAGAGGAAGACCGAGTATATCCTCCAGAATTTCCTCTTCGCTCCTGTCCATGGAGCCGAATATCTTATTCAGAAAATCAACATTTATCCGTTTAGTTTTTTTCCATTCATTATAATAATCCCACGCCCACTCCTTTAAATATTTATCCATTACTATGTGATAAAAATCACGGTCCGTAAGTGTACCGTCAAAATCCGATACAAAAGCAAATTCCTTCATTTTAACTAACCTCCACGTTAAGTTATCCACTCTTTGATTTTTACATATAAATATCTTGTCTTTTATCCTTATTTGACATATAATTATATATTGTCTTTTATATTCTTTTGTATTAATGAACTGAATCCATGTAAGTATTTGTTAAAATTGATTTTTGAATACTAAAGCGCATAATCTATCGTAATATATTATACTTATCATAACATACTTGTTAGATATAAATTTTATTTTTTATACTCCAAGGAATTTTTTTTACAATTTAGTACACTGATACAGAATATCTTTACTATAAATATTTAAATAAGACTATTTATAGTAAATAAAGATTGCAAAACCCACTGATAATATTTATTATTATTAGTGTAAAAAATAATAAAAGCAAAGGAATTAAAATGGAAAATTTAAGTTTTAAGGATTTCAACCTTTCAAATGAAGTACAAAAAGCAATAATTGATATGGGCTTCGAAGAGGCAACACCAATTCAATCTCAATCAATTTCTTACATCCTAGACGGAAATGATTTAATCGGACAGGCCCAAACCGGAACAGGTAAAACCTGTGCTTTTGGAATACCTGCTGTTGAAATGATTAACCCTGAAATGGAAGCTATTCAAGTATTAGTTCTCTGTCCAACAAGAGAACTGGCTATTCAGTCTTCTGAAGAGGTAAAAAACCTGCTGAAATACAAAGAAGGAGTGCGGATTCTTCCTGTATACGGGGGCCAGCCTATAGACAGACAAATTATGGCTCTGAAAAAACGTCCGCAGATTATTATCGGAACTCCAGGCCGTATAATGGACCACTTGAGACGCAAAACATTAAAGCTGGAAAATCTTAAAATGATAGTTCTGGATGAAGCCGACGAAATGCTGAATATGGGCTTCAGAGAAGATATAGATACTATTTTGGAAAAGGTTCCTGAGGCAAGGCAGACAATACTGTTTTCTGCTACCATGTCAAGAGAAATCCTTGATATTACAAAAAAATATCAAACCTCTCCTATTCATATCAAGATAGCTCACAAGGAACTGACCGTACCGCGCATTGAGCAATATTATCTCGAGGTGAAGGAAACTGCAAAGCTGGAGGTACTGTCACGCTTAATAGATACTAATGATATCAAGCTGGCACTGATTTTCTGCAACACAAAGCGGAAGGTTGACGAGCTTAAAGCAAGTCTGCAATCAAGAGGTTACTCTGCCGAAGCACTTCACGGAGATATGAGGCAGGAACAAAGAGACAAGGTAATGAATATGTTCAGAAAAGGCAATATTGATATTCTTATTGCCACTGATGTAGCTGCCAGAGGTATTGATGTTGATGATGTTGAAGCTGTTTTCAACTATGATTTGCCGAATGATGACGAGTATTATGTCCACAGAATAGGCAGAACCGGCAGGGCAGGCAGGGCAGGAAAAGCCTTTACCTTCATTTCAGGCAGGGAAATATATAAGCTTAGAGATATCCAGCGTTATACAAAATCCAATATTAAGTTTATAAAGCCACCCAGTATAAATGATGTTGAAGAGAAGAAAATGTCCAACATACTTAAATCCCTTAAAGAGAAATTAGAGGATGAGCCAATTTCTCAATTTGTCGGACAAATCGAGAAATTTGCAGAGGACATAAATTCTGAAGCTTCCGAACCCGGCTCTTCAGGTGACGGTTTTGTTACCTCCATTGATATTGCCGCCGCACTGCTGAAGCTTTATATTGATCAAACCGGCATGCAGACAAACAAGGTCAGTGAAATTGATGATGCCTCTGAATTTACTTCCGAGGGTGACATGGTAAGATTTTTCATAAATATCGGAAGCGAAAATAAAATTCAGCCAAAGCATATAATAGAAAGTCTTGTTGCTTCGTCAGGTGTTCCCGGAAAGTTGGTAGGTTCTATAGATATCCATGACAGGTATTCCTTCGTAGAGGTACCTAAGGAATTTGCGCCGGAAGTGCTCAAGTCTATGAAAAACTATATAATTAAGGGTAAAAGAATAAATATAGAAAAATCCAATGCAAGGAAAAAGAGCCTCCATTCATTTTCACCAAACAGGAACGGACATAGTTCAAAAAGGAAGCAAGGCTTTTCAAATAATAACAAGCACTTTAAGAAGGACTAACTCTCATAGCCATAAAAGCCACTGATAATTTGACTATTTGTGGCTTTTTTTATGTCTTTTTCACCTTTATTTAGTTTTTTTTGTTATAATGTTATTGTATTTTGTAAAAAGATTTAAAATATTTGATTATAATTCTTATGGAGGCATACAATGGATCTTGAGCTACTTAGGTCTTGTGGGACTATAAAAAGATATAACACCGATGCTGTCGTTACCCTCGAAGGTGAAAATACAAATGAAATGTATTTTATATTATCAGGTAAGGTAGGTGTGTTTTTGAATACATTTACTGATGATGCAGTTAAGCTCACTGAATTAAGCGTTGGTGAAACCTTCGGTGAAATGAGCTTATTGGATGAGCTTCCCAGAAGTGCTACAGTAATTGCATTAGAACCGTTAAGTGTTCTTGAAATAGACAGAAGTAATTTTGAGCTTTTTATCAGCCGTCAGCCTGAAATGGCATTTAAAATGATGAAAGCCATGGCTTCAAGGCTGAGAGTTGCAAATGCCGCTTTGTCAAAAGCCGCCGCAAGCTCACAGATTCCCGTTCCGGCTAATACAGAGCCAGCAGCGGCCAAAGCTGTTCAGACCAATACAGTTAAAGCGTTTTTTCCTGAGGGACATAAAACATACAGCCTTGTTCCCGCATTTGACAGTTCCGAATATATTTTTGAAAAAAATGTGCATTGCCCTATTTGCGGCAATAAGTTTTTGGCGTATGGACAAAAGGTATCCAAGCTGAGATCCTCATGTATGGATAAGGACTTGAGAAGAAGATATGAAAACTTTGATTCCCTGTGGTTTAACCTTTGGACATGTCCTGAATGCTGTTATTCAAATTTTTATAATGAATTTCCAAATCTTTCGCCTTCCAAGTTTAAGCTGGTTACTGCCAAGCTCAGTTCCATCCTGAATGGCCAGAAGCTTGTTATAACCAATGATATTGATGTTAATCAGCTATTTACGAAGTATTACCTTTCCCTGTACTGTGCCGAAGCGTACAAAGCGCCAAATATAAAGCTGGGTAAGATATGGATGAATCTCATGTGGTTATACAGAGATTCCGGAGACGAAGCAATGGAAAAAACAGCAGCCGCTTCTGCACTTAGCTATTATCAGGATGCCTATCTTAAATGTGACAGCGAGCTAAAGCCTGAGACTGAGCAGCAGCTCTGCATTATCCTTGCCGAGCTATGTCTCTTGAACAATAAGCCTGAGGATGCTTTTAAATATTTGATGTCTGCCCGCAAGCAAAGAGGCGGGAATAGGACTTACGCCCAAATGGCCGAATTCAGACTTGATGAATTGAAAGAAAAAGAAAAATCCAGTTCTAATTGAGAATTGTCTATTTTTTACTTTAAAAGTATTAAAGTCCTGAGCAGAAAACACTGCTCAGGACTTTTCATTTTGTAACCGAATATTTTAAGCTTTAACTTTTAAATCAATTCCGCTTTTTTCAAAAGCTTTATGATTACAGTTGCACTTTCTGCTCTTGTAAAGCTGTCTTTTGGAGTCAGCCTTCCTTTAGTATCTCCGTCAAAAATGCCATTCTTTACACAGATTGCAGCTGTCTGCCTTGCATATATAGAAATACTTTCCGAATCTTTAAACAGCTCAAGCTGATTGCTTATATCCGCATCTGTTACTTTTACATCCATTCCTGCTATATCCATAGCTTTTGCAAGCATTGTCATAGCCTGCTCCCTTGTAATCAAGTCCTGCGGCCCGAATTTCCCGTTTGAGTAGCCTGCAAGTATACCATATTCATATGCCGTATATATATAGCTATAGTATGAGTCACTCTTTTGAACATCGCTGAATTTCGCGGTAAAATTCGTACCTGTCAGTCCAAGTGCTTTGACTATCATTGATGCAAATTCCGCTCTCGTAATTGCTTTGTCTGGAGCAAAATTTCCATTTCCCGTTCCATTGTCTATAAGTCTTGACCCTGCATCATTTACATAGCTTTTTGACCAGTGCTTTTCAGCATCCTTGAAGGTTACCGGATTCCATATAACTGTATACGTACTGTTTGTAAGACTGCTTATTTTAGCATAATATTTTCCGTCTATAACCTTAACCATAGTAGGAACATGTGAGAAGGTACCGTCTTTATTCAGCACCACACCCGTAGTTACCCTTGAAGGGTCAACTCCGGCAGGTATCGCCACTGTTCTCTCAACATAGCTATTAAATTTGGACACATCTATTATATTGTTACCGTTTTTACAGGTTATTTCAAAATCGACAGGTTTGACTACCAGCTGATAATTATTTTTTCTTGAGGAATTTTCAGCTATTGCTTCTGTTTCCTTTGATGACTTGGAAACACTGATATTTACTGTAATGTCCTTCAATTGAATCTTATTATCTATTTTTTCTGAAATGCTGTCAATATTTATATCCTCTGCCGGAATGCTATAAGTAACATCTTCAGTTTTAATTTCAATCACTGCCTTTTTGTCTTCCATATTCTTTACAGTCTGACCATTGAGCTGTCCGATAACAATGTCTGAATTATTGCTGACAGGAATAGTAATAATACTTCCATCTTTTTCCTTACTAAACTGTACATTGAATTTTTCATCATCCAAGGTAATAATTGTCTTTTTCCTTCCATTCTCCTCTTTTACTTCTGAGCTTGCAAAGTTTACCTTAGTATTATTAATAAGAACTTCTGCTTTTTTATCAGAGGTATCCGCTGTCGGTGAGGAGGTAGTAGTTCCTTGTGCCTGCTTAGGGCCTACAACAGCTGTTACAGGACTCAAAGCTGCAGTTCCCTGTGCCGTTCCGGTTGCTGCCACAGGTGTTACCTCAAAGCTTATATATTTTCCCTCATCTGCACTGGCAAGCACATAGGTTTTAGCGTTTGCTCCTGCTATCTCAGCTTTATTTAAGCCTGCTCCATCATCTGATCTGTACCATTTAAAGGTACTGGTTCCTTCTAAATCCCCGTTTGCATCACTGTAGGCATAGTGACCGGTTAGTGTCTCTCCCACCTTTAATGTCCCTGTAATTGCCTGCACTGTTGCTGTAGGGGCTGTCTCCGCGGGTACTACTGCTCCTGCCCATGCACTCAATACTGCTGTTCCCTGTGTCGTTCCGGTCAGAGCTACCGGCGTCACCTCAAAGCTTATATATTTCCCTAAATCTGCACTGGCAAGTATATATGTAATACCTGTTGCTCCTGCTATCTCAGCCTTATTCAAGCTTGATGAATCATCCGCTCTATACCATTTGTAAATGCTTGTTCCTTGCGAATCATTATTTACATCATAGTAAGTATAGTGTCCTGTAAGTGTTTCTCCCACCTGCAAAATTCCTGTTATTGGCTGCACTGTTGCCGTAGGTGCTGCTTCCGCCGGTGAGACATATCCAATCCATCCAAGCAATGCCGCTGTTCCCTGTGTCGTTCCGGTCAGGGCTACCGGCGTTACCTCAAATGCGATATATTTTCCCAACTCTGCGCCGGTAAGCACATAGCTTTCA
>NZ_QKMR01000001.1:258481-355614 GCF_003208175.1 Ruminiclostridium sufflavum DSM 19573
GCTGTTCCCTGTGTCGTTCCGGTCAGAGCTACCGGCTTTACCTCAAAGCTTATGTATTTGCCTATATCCGCACTGGTAAGCACATAGCTTTCAGCATTTGCTCCTGCTATCTCAGTTTTGTTAGTCCCTGATGAATCATCTGCCGTATACCACTTAAAGGTACTTATTCCTTCCGAGTCTCCGTTTGCATCATAGTAGGTATAGGATCCTGTCAGTGTTCCTCCAACCCTTAAAGTTCCTCCAATCGTATACACTGTTGCTGTGGGAGGTACCTGCTCAGATATATTATAGTCAACAGCTAGAACAGGATTGTTTACAGAACTTGTTGAACTGTTTCCCGCCGCATCATAGAGCTTTACACTTACAGTCCCGCTTGATACAACTGCCGCTTGCAGCTCAGCGTTAGTACTTTTCCCCAAATCAAATGTTACCTGTGTATCTTCTGATGCTATTGAATTATCAGTTGCAAGCAGTACTCCATCCAGATAAAGCTCGGCTTTTCCTCCCGCTGCCTCAGCCGCAGTAATTGTAGCAGTTGCTGTCATGTTTGTATTTGATTTATTCAGGCTGTTTGCAATAACCATCCCGCCTACAGGCGTTACAGTAACTGCTGTCGGTGCCGGTGGTGGTGTCTTGTCAACAACAATATCACCTGTATGTATTGCTGAAACCGGTCCGACAGGTGTCCCGTCATCCACAATAAACTCAATATTTTGATACTTATTATCAGAAATATTCATGCTATCAATATCCCACTCAAGAGTCCATGCTCCAGCTCCTCCTGAAACAGTTTTAGATACCAAATGCCCATCAATCGTGGCAGATACCGTAACATCATATCCCTCGGCATCAAATACCGTACCTGAAATACTTATTTTCTGTCCACCCATATAGCTCAAGTTCGCTGCCGAGTTGGTTATTGTGATTTCGGGTTCTGCCATCAATAACCCACCAGTTATATTAATTGTAACTTCTGCATTACCGTTGGCATATTCCCATATTTTCAAGTAATATATTTGCCCTTCATTAAGATTGTCCTGTAATAAGAATTCACAGTCTGTATTATCCCCTATTGCCTGCAAACCTGATGTTTCACTTGTATCATAGTAAATCATAGCTTCTGTATCTGCAGAAACAGGACTGGTTGTTATAGTGAAGTTACCCGTTGTTGCTGCAACAAATTTAAAGTAAGCATTTACAGGGTTTATACTATCACCAGTAATACTTATAAGTGAATCTGTTTTAGAAATAAGTGCTGCATTGTTAATACTTGTTCCTCCTTGAATAGGCTCTACCGCCTGAACAAAGGTTATAGATGGAATTAAAGCAATTGTAATTAGAATAATAAATAATATAGATTTACTTTTTTTTAACATTAATGTCCTCCTTTTTAAATCTACCCTATATATCACATATCAATTATATATAATTAAGCACATTAGGGCAATATAGTATATATCCTCATATCACTATTATATAAAGTCAGCCTTTCTTCATAAACTAGTAGTTTAAAACAATTTCTTTTATATCAAAGTAATTCAATACCTTAATGCAATCATTAATCCTATCATTATAATCTTAAAGCACTGATGCCATAAACTATAAAATTGTCCCGAATCAAAATTTATAATACTATTCTGACTCAGGACATAATATTTATTTCAATAAAAATAAAGCATTCAACGTTATATATTGTATTTCTATGATGTCCTTACTATAATAAAGTTATATATCCTTTGATCTCCTCCACTTGCTGACGTAACTATTATTTGTACTGAATTATTACCAACAACGATCGGTATGTTTTGGGACTTTTGCCCAGATACTACCACAGTTCCGTTTACGGTTATTTGTGCATTTGAATCTACAGCCATAGGTGTTATTTTAGTGCTTGTTGTGTTATTTGAAACAGTCGCAGTATATACCCCCAGATTAGTCTGAGTAAATGCAGGATCCAGATTCTGGAATCCTGTAACACTCTGCAGATAAGGACTGCTTGCCCTTACTACCGCTATTGTATATGTCTGTGAAGCTGCTCCGTTTGTAACAACAATATTTATGGTATTACTGCCTACATTATCTAGCTTTACTGTTGAAGGCTGACCGCTGGTTGCAGTATTTCCGCTCACAGTTATTGTACAGCCAGAAATGTTTGTCGTAGGTGTAACTGTAACACTGGTGGTATCGTAGCCAACACTCTGAGTAGTATAATTTAAATTACTGCTTGAGAAGGTTGGATTAAGCGTTCCGCTGCTTATTGTCAGGTTGCTCAGAACAGCTCCCTGCTCTCTTTCAACCGTAATAGTGTACGTCTTTGCAGTCACACCATCTAATGCCGTTACCAGCACGTTTATGGTATTGATGCCAGCTTTCAGGTTGACTGTACTCTGTCCGCCTGTCATTTCAGCATCGTTCACCTTTATGGCTGAAGTAGGATCTGCCGCTGCAGCATAAACAACAACGCTTGTTGTTCCATATGGAACCTTTGGAGCGGTATATTCCAATGTAGCAGGTGCAAATGCCGGTGTAAGCGCACCGCTGCTTATGGATAATGCCGACAAGCTTGCATCAGGTGCATGCCCATAGATTTCGAGCTCCATAAGAGAGGCATACTGAGGATTCGTCCTCAGCCCTTTAGTTACATTTAACTTTACATATCTATAGGCACATGTTACGCTTCTTGAGGCTATAGTTTCCAAATTGTTTACAACAGAGTCTATTGTTACCCAGCTTGAATTATTATTGCTTCCCTGAAGCATGTAATCGCACATATTATAGTCAGGAGCTCTCCAGCCTGCCGCACCCATGTGTCTTACAGTCCATGCCGAAATAACATATGTAGCACCCAAATCAACAGTCATATTAGCCGGTACGGTATTGCAAAGCCATCTGCTTGTGGGCTGCAAATTTCCGTTAACAGCTCTTGAGGATGCATAAGGCATCACATAGCTGCTTGCACTGGTAGTTCTGTTTAAAGCAATATTAGTATCTGCCATATTCTTTCATCCTTTCCATGTCAAAATACTTTAGTATTCTGATAATTTATTCAGTACGGCAGCTACTGCCTCTGAGGAAAAACACCAACTATAGCAATGCAATACTTCATGCCCGGCAAGGGCTCCGCACCCTTCAAATTCGGTAAAGCAAAAGTAGTTCTTCCGTCACCGCCATATGTAGTTCCAAGCAATGCATACAGAGTATTATACTGTGAAATATTAAGCTGCTGCCCTTCACATGCCATCCAGTCCATTGGCACAAAGGAATAGGGAAACAGTGCAATTCCGCCTAATAAATAATCCATAATCCTACCTCCTGATATTTATATTTTTTATTTAATCTTGTTACTTAAATAATTAACTTCGTATTAAGAATAATTGCTTATGAACAAGCTTGAGCATCCTGCCTCCTATGCAACTAACTTCTTTGCGGATAAATTCCCGAAGTTGCAATACAATATCTCATACCGGTTAACGGCGAGGCATTCCTGAGATCCGGCAAAGCAAAGGTTGTACTTCCATTGCCGCCATATGTATTTCCTATTATTGAAAACAGGGCTTGATTTTGTGAAACTTGAAGTGTTTGGCCCTCGCAAGCCATCCAGTACATTGGTACAAAACCATAAGGAAAAAGTGCAATCCCTCCCAGCAGATATTCCATTACAAGCACCTCCTAATTCTTACAAATGTATAAACTTTTTATATGTAAAACATACACTTACTGCCAAAATTATATAATATTATGTAATTTTTTTCAATATATTTTATCGCAGTTATTTTTTAATTTTTTATATTAATTGTAAATTTTTACAGGTTTCTTGCATACATATAAATACATAGTTTTTATTTATATGTTCACACAATCCCCTGTTAATTAATAATATAGTTATTATTTAACAAGACGTTTGGAGGTATTAAAAGTTGGATTATTTTATAAAAATCAAACCCGGTGTAAATATCTATATAAATGAAATAAATCCTCTCGGCAGGAAAACTATACTGTTTATACATGGTTGGCCCTTGAGCCACAGGGCATATGAGTATCAGTTCAATAAACTCCCTGCGAGGGGATACCGCTGCATCGGAGTTGATACCAGAGGCTTCGGTAATTCCAGCAAGCCTTATTCAGGCTATGATTACAATCAACTGGCTGATGATGTACGGTATATAGTTGATGCCCTTAACCTGAAAAATTTCACACTGGCAGGTCACTCCATGGGAGGTGCCACGGCTATACGATATATGTCCCGCTACAGCGGATACGGTGTCGCAAAGCTTGCACTTTTTGGAGCGGCAGCCCCAAGCCTGACTAAAAGACCCGATTTCCCATACGGATTGCCTAAAGAGGATGTGACAGAAATTATTCAGGCAACCTATAATAACCGTCCTCAAATGCTCAAGGATGTCGCTCCCATGTTTTTCTACAAACCGATTACACAGGCCTTGTCAGATTGGTTCTTCCAGTTGGGTTTCGAAGCTTCCGGGTGGGCAACCGCCGAATGTGCAAAAACCTTCAGGGATGAAGCCTTATTCTCTGATCTTGCAAAAATACAAGTCCCGACATTAATTTTGCACGGTATCCACGACAGGGTATGTCTCTTCCCTCTGGCAGAAGCAATGAAAGCAGAGATTAAAAACTCTATTTTGATACCTTTTGAAAACAGCGGTCATTCACTGTTTTTTGAAGAGCAGGATAAATTCAATATGGAATTGGAACAATTTGTAGGTTAAAGGCTTAACCGCAATTGCCTTAATTGCCTTTCGTTAATTGCAGAAAAACCGGTAATATATTATTTACCGGTTTTTCTTATCTGTCCTTTACAATGAATAACTTCCAATTTTTTATTCGAATAAATTCCTAAGCAAGTGTAAAAATACATAAAAGAGATTTTAATTTGACTAAAGGTTAATTGCTATCGGCTAAAGAATCGGTAATATCGGACAATTGTCTGGTTTTGAGGCGGAAGCCCCTAAAAATATTGTCACAAGGCTTGCCCTTTAATAAGCCTGAAAACATACGGAGGTTATATATGACGCCATTTAAAAGAATTTTCAAGAATAATATGAAAACAGATAACCTCTCCTCGTCTGAAAACATAAGCAAGGATTTAGATAAAAACTTAGAAAAAATAAAAAGTGAATTCGGGTTTTCCAGTGATCTTTCAATAGGTGTTTCCACAGTCAATATTCAAAGCAGCTTATGCTATGCAAGCATTTATATTGACAATCTTACAGACAAAAACACCATAAACAGCCTGTCAGAGGAAATAGCCGAAGTAATGAAAGCCAAAAACAATTCTGGAGCCCGGACACCTGAGGAATACTTCAATTTATTTAAAAATTCTCTTACAGGGTTTAGGAAATTCAGAGAAGGCACAAATTTAAATGATTTAATTAATGACTTGCTATCCGGGAAAACCTTATTTTTAGTTGACAAATACCATAAATTTTTGTCCATAGATACCTTTTCCGTTGAGGGCAGGGCAATTTCGGAGCCTACCACCCAGAATGTCATAAGAGGGCCTAAGGAAAGCTTTGTTGAAAAGATAAGCATAAATACTTCCCTGATCAGAAAAACAGTCAAAAACAAATCCTTGAGGGTTGAGAATTTATTTATCGGCAACATAACAAAGACTAAAATATCACTGATATACATTGATAAAATTGCAAAAAAGGATATTCTTGACGAGCTGAAGAGAAGGCTTAATACAATTAATATAGACTGCATTTTTGACAGCAGCTATATTGAGGAATTAATAAAGGATGACAAGCATTCTATTTTCCCTACATTTTTAAGCTCTGAAAAACCCGATACAGTCGCCGCCGATATTCTCGAAGGGAAAATAGCCATATTGGTGGACGGCACCTCATATGTGCTGACTGCACCCGCTGTTTTTGTTGAATTTCTGCAATCAAGTGAAGATTATTATTACCCGTATTTGGTGGCCTCCATAATACGTCTTTTAAGGTATATAGCCTTGTTCCTTACGCTTATCGTTCCCGCAGGATATATTGCATTAACCACCTTTCACCAGGAAATGATACCCACACCATTACTGATAAGCATTGCCTCCCAGCGTGAAGGAGTCCCCTTTCCGGCTTTTGTAGAGGCCTTGCTTATGGAAGGCATCTTTGAAATATTAAGAGAGGCAGGTGTGAGGATGCCCAGAGTCATAGGCCCGGCAATTTCCATAGTAGGTGCATTGGTTTTAGGTCAGGCAGCGGTGGAGGCCGGTATAATATCAGCCGTTGTTGTTATTATAGTTTCAATTACAGCTATATCAAGCTTTGCCATTCCAAACTATACTATGTCCAATACTATAAGGGTAATACGGTTTACCTTGATGATACTGGCCGCCATATTCGGCTTATATGGAGTCTTCATGGGACTGATGGTTTTAACTCTCCACCTGTGCAGCCTGAAATCTATCGGTGTTCCTTATATGGCACCTATTGCCCCGCTAATTAAAACTGGAATTAAGGATACCATTTTCAGATTCCCCCTATGGAATAATAAATACAGGCCTGCCGGAATCAGTGATAATAAAACACCCAGAGCAGGTAAAAACAAGGCTGTAACAGCCAAGCAAAAAAGAAAGCCGGAATTCAGGTGATATATATGAAGCTAAAAAAATTATTACTGCTATTTATTATGATATCAGCCCTGTTTTTGAATGGATGCCTTGGAAGCCGGGAAGTCAACGATATCGCGATAAATATTTCCATAGGCATTGACAAGTCAGAGGAAGGTTATCTTATTACAAACCAGATACTTAACCCTAAAGCAGTCGCGTCAAAAAGCGGCGCAAGCGAATCTCCTGTCATTATCAACACAAAAACAGGAACGGATTTATTTGAAACAATAAGGTCAGCCGTAACCTATTCTCCGCGGAAGCTCTACAATGCACACCTGAGAACAATTATTTTCGGCGAGGCTTTTGCAAAAGAAGGAGTACAAAAGGTACTGGATTTCTTTGTCCGGGATCATGAGTTCCGGACAGATTATTACTTTTGTGTGGCAAAGGGAACTACCGCAAATGAGATTCTGAAGACAATTACCCCTTTGGAATCCGTTTCCGGCTTGGAATTATTTGATTCAATTGAAGCTGCCGAAAAAAACTATGCTCCTACAAAGAGTGTAAAAATTTTAAGTCTTGTCAATACTCTTTTATCCGACGGTAAAAACCCTGTTCTTGCAGGAGTTGAAATAAAAAAATTGCAGGACAAATCAACCTCTATTGATGCATTAAAGGAAACAGACCCAAGCAAAATAAAGCTTGCGGGCTTGGGTATATTTAAAAAGGACAGGCTTCAGGGCTGGCTGTCCGATGAGGAAAGCAAAGGCTATAACTATATTACCGGAAATATTACTGACACAGTGGGTTATGTGAATGTTGACAATACTGACAATATAACCTTTGAGGTTATTAAGGTTAAATCAAAATTTAAAGCCTTTATGTCGGATGATAAGCCGTCTATAAATGTCGAAATTAATGTCTTGTACAATATAGCGGCACAGACCGGTACCTTTGATGTGTCAACCGAAGCCAATTCAGATAAAATACGCAGGCTTGTAGAAGAAAATCTGAAAGAATTATGTATTTCTACAATAAAAAAAGCGCAAACTGAATACAAGTCTGATATCTTCGGGTTCGGTGAAGAAATACACAGGACATATCCCAAACTATGGGCAAAGCTTAAGAACGATTGGAATACCAGCTTTATCAAGCTTCCGGTTAATGTTGTTATCAATGCTAAAGTAAACGGCTTGGGAGAAAACACCAAGTCAATTTTCTCAAAGGAAAGCAGTGGTTAAATGCACATCATTATAATTATAGTAGTATTAATATCCTGCTCCGCATTATGCTTCTATGAAATACCTAAAATGGTGCGAGGCAGCATGTATCGGGATTTATGGGCATTTTGCATTTTACTTGCCCTAGGCATAGCCATTACTATTTTTAAATGTCTGGACTTACCTCTGCCAAACCCTTCTGACTGGGTTGCATGGGTATTTTCTCCCGTTTCTGATATGTTGAAAAATTATCTGATGCAATAAAATTTCTTGTGCCGGTACCCGGCTCAGGAATTAATACGAAAGGTGTAAAATGAGCAAAATAAAGATTTCAAACCTGCAATTTGCGTTAACAATTTCAGCATATACCTTTGGTGTCGCACCGCTTTTTATTTCCTCAAGCATTGCCAGCATATCGGGAAGAGATGCATGGATTTCTGCAATTCTGGCGGCTGTCTTAGGGCTTTCTACAGTCTATATCAATATGTATCTGGGGAAATTATATCCGGATAAAACCTTGATTGAAACCATTTGCCTGTCACTTGGAAAATGGCTTGGAAATATAGTATCCATACTTTTCATTTTTATAATATTTGAGACTACTGCCCAAATAATCTGGTATGTCGGAGACTTCTTGACAACAACCTATATGCCGGAGGTATCTGCCTACCCGATTGACATTTTATTTACGGCTGCTTTGATAATTGCTATGCTCTATGGCCTCGAAGCAATGTGCAGGGCGGTGACAATCTTTTTTTCCATACTGTTTCCCTTTTATTTCATTACACTGATAATGCTATTCCCAAATATAAATATAACAAATGTTCTGCCGGTTCTTGAATACGGTATAACGCCTGTAATAAAGGGGACTGTCCCTCTGCTCAGCCTTTGCGTGTGGCCTCTTATAGTCCTGAATATGATTTATCCCTCTAATATAAAAGACCTTTCCAAGGCTAAGCCTTCAATGCTTTATGGCTATTTGCTGGGAATGTTCGTAGCCTTTTCAGGTGTGCTTATGTGCATTCTGGTATTGGGAGACACCTTCACTGCCGCCTCACGCTTTCCTCTTTTTATTTTGACTCAGGAGGTCAATGTAGGCACTATACTCACAAGATTTGAAGCAGTTTCGGTAGCTGTATGGCTGAACAATATTTTTATAAGTGCCTTTTTTTTCTTTTATGCGGCAGCCAAAGGCTTATCCCAGATATTCAAGCTATCAGACCATAAGAAAATAGTGCTGCCCCTCGGATTAATACTTGCCGCTTATTCCCAGTCTATTTATAAAAATGTACCCTTCCAGATTGAGTGGGACACATATGTATGGCCTCCGGTAGCTTTTACCTTCGGTGTTGTCTTGCCTGTTGTAATGATTATCGCCTCTATTTGTAAAAAAGCTGCCGGCAAAATATAAATCAGGATTATCAAATTGAAGGATTCTAATAAAATGGATAAAATAAAAATATCAAATTTTCAATTATTTATTATTACTACAGGCTCTGTAATAGGCCCCACTACCATCAGTTTTTCTTCAAGTGTTACCGAACACGCTCATCAGGATGCATGGCTGTCTGTAATTTTTGCAGCATTTGCAGGTTTGCCCGTATTATGGATTAACACCTATCTGGGGGGACTGTATCCTGATAAAACATTTATTGAAATTATTCAGCTTCTGCTGGGAAGGTGGATCGGAGGCTTGTTCTCCGCCAATTTTATTTTTATGGCATTATTGCTGGCTACACGGTATATATGGTATATAGGTGACTTTTTTACAAAAACATACATTCCTGACTTATCTGCTTACACTGTAAATATATTATTTCTGGCTGTGATTGTAATTGCACTTCTTTACAGCTTTGAAGCCGTGGCCCGGGCACTGATTATTTTTTTCTATGTTTCAATAATTACGTTTACACTCTCCATAGCCCTAGTCACACCAAATATGGATATAAATAATTTATTGCCGGTTATGGAACAGGGAATATTGCCGGTTATGAAAGGTTCCTTTCCACTATTGGGATATTCGATACTGCCGTTAATATTTTTAAACATGATTTACCCTTCCCACATAAAAAACATAAAAAAGGCCAAGAAAGCCATGCTAGCAGGATATTTTCTTGCAATGCTAATTTTGTTTATTTCCATCATCTCATGTATTTTAGTTCTTGGAAGCACAGTTACTGCAAATACCCGTATGCCTGTTTTTTTGAGATCAAAGGTAATAGATATAGGTGTCTTTTTTTCAAGACTTGAGGCTATTACAATAATCGACTGGCTGATTACTATCTTCGGAAGTACCTATATTGCTTTTTACAGCGGAGTTGCAGGGTTGTCCCAGCTTATAAAGCTCAAGAATTACAAAAATATTGTCCTGCCCCTAGGCTTGATCATCGGAGTTGTCTCAGGCTTTGTAAACGCTAATGAGCCCTATCAGATTAACTGGACTTCCACCGTATGGCCTCCCTACATTTTTATTTCCGGCTTTATTTTACCTGTGCTGTTATTAATCCTTTCGCTGATAAAAAATCAGGCGGTGAAAAAAGCAAAACCTGCACAAACACCATAAGGTAGTTGTATGCAGGTCTTGTATTTTCCGATATATTCTTGAATTTGAAAGGCTTATTACAGGCTGTCCCCGAAGTCTTCCCTGAACTTTGCCGCCAATCTGGTCTGCCAGTCTGACACAGCAGTTAACTTACCAAAGAAAAACCTCAGTACCTTCGGTTCCTCAACAAAGGTTAAGCCCTCAATAAGCTTTCTGTTTTCATAGAGCCATACTACCCTGTCAATGGCATACTCAACCTGAGAAAGTGTAAACACACGTCTCGGCATTGCCAAGCGAAGGAGCTCCACATTTGCAAATACTTCGTTTCCTTGCTCATCCCTCTGCTCAGATATAGTTCCTCTTTCCATGCCCCTGACTCCGCCGGCAATATAAAGAGCTGCCGCAAGGGCACCTGCCGGATATTGGCTTTGAGGAATATGATCAACAAAGCTCATTGCATCTATATGACAGCCCAAGCCTCCTGCAGGCGTTACTACAGGCACTCCCTTTTCCTGAAGCTTTTCAACCATATATGCTATAAACCGAGGTCCCTGATTAATCATATCCTCATCCATGGTTTCCTCCAAGCCGACAGTTATAGCCTCCATCTCACGCACAGACATTCCTCCGTATGTAAGGAAGCCCTCGTAAAGAGTTATATACTCACGAAGCTTCAGATATATTTCCTCGCTGTTTGTGCATAATCCACCGCCGCGGGCACATCCGAGCTTACGCGCAGAAAAATAAATAACATCTGAAAGCTCCGACATTATACGTGTAATTTTTCTGATGCTCATGTCCTTACAGGCTTCTTCCCTTTCTTTGATGAAATACAGATTATCTGCCAGAAGACTTGCATCTAAAATCAGTATAATTCCAAAATCTTTACAAACCTTTTGGACCTCTCTCATATTTTGAAGTGAAAAGGGCTGACCGCCGATAAGATTCGTTCCTGCCTCCAAACGAACAAAAGCTATATTTTCTGCCCCATGCTTTTCAATCAGCACGTTGAGCTTTTCGATATCCATATTTCCTTTAAAGGGATGATTACTATTAACATTCAGGCCCTCATCTATAACTAACTCCTCAACAGAGCCTGACTGTAGGGTTATATGGGCCTTTGTAGTTGTAAAATGATAATTTGTTGCAACAATCGCCCCCGGCTTGACCAAGCCCTGAGCAAGTATATTTTCACAAGCTCTGCCCTGATGAGCCGGAAGAAAGAACCTTTTATCAAAGATTTCTCGAATTTTATTTTCCAGCCTTGTAAAGGTTTCAGATCCTGCGTAGCTGTCATCAGCCTGCATCATAGCTGCCAGCTGATTGTCACTCATCGCATTTACACCGCTGTCGGTGAGCATATCCATAAAAATATCACTGTTTTTCAAAAGAAAGGTATTGTTTCCTGCTTCCTTTATAGCTTCCACCCTGCGTTCCACAGGCGGCAGATTTAACTTTTGTACAATTCGCACCTTGTGCATTTCCAGAGGAATATTCCCTCCATGATAAAATTTGACTTTTGACATAACATAACCCTCCTACTTAAACTTATATTTGATTTTTCTCTCCTGATATATGCAGAAAAATCTGCTGTATATCCTTTAAATGTTCAAATAGCCAATTACCGGCAAAATTACGGACATAAAACCGAAAAATCCATGTCAGCAAATTTTGCAGCTTAATCCTGTTATGCTGTCACGGTAGTTTTTAACCATAATTGGCTTCCAGTAACAAGGTTATATATTAAAATCATTCTAAAATGCAAAAAATACCCTTTACAGGGTATCAGTTTAAAGTATTTGATTAACATAAAAAAAACATGCCGCATCACACATCAGCCAAGGAATGTTAATCTGTCTACACTAAGAACATATCTTAATATTTATACTTTTCTACCATAATACCATGCTACTACATAATATGTTAATCCATCATACCGCATTTTTCAATATATTTATAACAAATTTCAGCTTTTAATTATTAATTTATCTTAAACAAACACAAGCAAACCCAAACTGTGCTCATAATTTTACAGCAAATGAAATTTATGTATACATATTTATATAAAATTTAATTGACATTTGTTTCCATTTTTTATAATATAGTACTATAATGTAACATTAAAAATGGTATATAAAACTTAATAAATATTTTTTATATAAATTTATCCACTTTTAAGGGGAATCTGTTATGAAAAAATCCGGTTCAATGCTATATGAAAATATATCAGAAACATTGCCAAAAGATGTGTCTGATATTATATCTGCTCTGGACAAAGACGGTGCCTATGCAATTATTGGCAATAAGGCAAAAGATTATTTTTCGCCCACTGATTCTTTAGAAAAAGCAGGATGTACATATCGGGAGGGTACATATTATGATAAAAGCGGTAATGAATTACCGTCAAAAATGCTTCCCATCGTTCAGGTACTTAACGGCGAAAAAACGATACAGGAAAGGCTTGTATACACTTCAGATCTTGGAACCTTTTATTTTAATCTGAAGGGGTCTCCTGTATATGATTCAGAAGGAAAACAATTAATGGGAATAAGCTGTTCCTTGAATGTCACAGGGCAGGTTAAAAACAATAAAAAGCTCGTGTATCCGGTCAATATTCTTGAAATTGCCAATGATGCAATTGTGGCTTTTGACTCTAATCACAAGCTGACGTATATGAATCCTGCCGCCGAGCTGATGTATGGCTGGACTGCAGCCGAAGCCATTGATAAGACATCATTAGAAATTTTACAGCTGGTTTTCAGTGAAGATGATAAGTTCAAGCTGCAATCCAAATCAAGCTTGTCTGATACAATGAGAACCGAATACATTCATCACCGTAAGGACGGCTCTTCCTTCTGGGTTGAGACCACATCAAGAGCCTATTATGACAAATATGGCCATGTTCTGGGCTATGTCGTTGTGGGACATGATATCACCGCCCGCAAGCAGGCTGAGAAAATATCCAATTCGGTAAAAGAGCGATTAACTCAGGAATTAGCCTTAAAAAACCGTTTGCATGCAGTCAGTGAGCAGTCTACCAGAAAAGGCAGCATAAAAGAGGTACTTGATGAAATAATTGAAACCGTCATTGAGTTTACAAATGCTGCGGCCTGCTGTATTCATCTGTTGGACGACCAGGCAAAAAAAATCAGTGTTATGGCACATTACGGGCTGGATGAAGCATCTTTAAAATTCTTTTCAAAGGCTCACAATTTTCACAAGCTATATGAGCAGATTCTTAAAATCAAGGAACGGATAATAATTGAGGATATCTCCCAAAGCAATATGTTTATATTTAAAAATGATATACCTAATATTTCTATGCTAAGCAACAGAACCATCCAGTTTACTCCTCTTATCAGCCGCTCTGGTCAATTACTCGGAATACTGTCAACTCAGTATAGACCTCACCACCATCTGGAGGAATGGGAGAACTCGCTGCTGGATATGCTTGCCAGATTAAGTCTGGATATAATAGAGCATTTGCAATATGAAATGAATAAAGAGCTTTTAATTGAGTCAGAGCGTGAAAAAAATGAAGCTCTGCAAAAATCCATTGAAATGAAGGATGAATTTCTCGCTCTTATATCCCATGAGTTTAAAACACCGCTGACTGTCATAAATTCGGCAATCCAGGCAATGGAGCTTCTGTGCAGGGAAGAATTATCACCTAAAGCAAGAAGCTTCATAAGCAAAATACGTCAGAATTCCTACAGACAATTACGGTTGGTTAACAATCTTCTGGATATAACACGTTTTAACTCCGGCCAGATGAAACTCAACCAATCAAATGAAGATATTGTCTTTCTGACCAAATCCATTACAGATTCTGTTCAGCTGTATGCACAGCAAAGCGGTATAAAATTAAAATTTTCCTCTACTCTTAAACAAAAGGAAATAGGAATTGATGAGGAAAAATATGAAAGAATACTTTTAAATCTGCTGTCAAATGCAATTAAATTTACACCTAAAGGTAAATCCATCAATGTAAGAGTATCTCAAAAAATTGTAAACCAAAAGCGTATGATATGTATTCAGGTTAAAGACAACGGAATAGGCATACCCAGCGACAAGGTGAATGTAATATTTGAAAGATTCGGGCAGGTTGACAATTCTCTGACCAGACAAGCCGAAGGAACAGGTATAGGACTGTCACTTGTCAAAATGCTTGTTGAATCTCAAAAAGGAATAATTACCCTTGAAAGCAAGGAAGGCTGCGGAAGCTCTTTTAGCCTTCTGTTCCCCGCAAAAAAAATCAGAAAAACCAATTCCGAAAACATAAAATGCGGAGTACTTGATAATCGGTTGATACAAGCCACAGCAGTAGAATTTTCCGATATATACATATAGTGAAAATTTTAAAAAACGGGTCAGCTTATAAATTTATGCCGTTGCCAAGCACTCAGCTCGCTGTTGCTTTTCCGGCATAAATTTATAAGCCTCAACTACAGAACACTGATTTTCAATTCATTATCAGAAAAATCAATATTAATAATCTTACCCTCCGTTACATTTCCCTTGATAATCATTTTACCGATTTCTGTCTCTATAAACTTCTGCATATACCGTTTGACCGGTCTTGCACCAAACGCAGGATTATATGCATTCTCTGCCATATATCGCTTTGCCGGGTCCGATACCCTCAAAACCAATCTTCTGTCCTCAAGCCTTTTCTGGATATCCTTCAATGACAAATCAATTATCTTGATAATTTCTTCCTTTCTCAGCGGCTTGAAGAGGACAATTTCATCAATACGGTTCAGAAATTCAGGCTTAAAGCCTCTGTTCAGCTCTCCCAGTACGGCCTCTCTCGCAGACTCCTCTAAACCACCGTCTTGCCTTATGCCATTCAGAAGGTATTGGCTTCCTATGTTTGAAGTCATTATTACGACCGTATTTTTAAAATCGACAGTCCTTCCCTGACTGTCTGTGAGCCTGCCATCATCCAAAAGCTGCAGGAGTACATTAAATACCTCCGGATGAGCCTTTTCAATTTCATCAAACAGAATTACGCAATAGGGCTTTCTCCTGACTGCCTCCGTAAGCTGTCCCCCCTCATCATAGCCTACATATCCGGGAGGTGCGCCAATCAGTCTTGCCACCGAATGCTTTTCCATGTACTCTGACATGTCTATGCGCACCACATTGTCGTCACTGTCAAAAAGAGCTTCTGATAAAGCCTTTGCCAGCTCAGTCTTTCCCACACCGGTGGGCCCGAGAAAAATAAATGAACCTATTGGCCTTCTTGGATCCTTCAGTCCCGATCTGGCACGGATAACTGCATTAGAGACCTCAGTGACAACCTCTTCCTGACCCACAACCCGTTTATGAAGAATTGCCTCCAGATTAAGCAGCTTTTCCTTTTCATTTTCCACAAGCCTTGTAACAGGTATTCCCGTCCACATGGAAACTATCTGGGAAATCTGCTCTTCGGTGACCTCTTCCTTTAACAGCAAGGCATTGTTTGACTTCTTGCGCTGTTTTTCCTCCTCAAGCTGTCTTTGCAGCTCAGGCAGCTTGCCATGCTTCAGTACCGCCAGCTCGTTCAGGTCATAGCTCCTTTCCGCATCCTCAATCTGCCTCTTGACCTCCTCGATTTGCTGCTTGATATCCTTTTCTCTTTTAATATTTTCCTTTTCCAGCTCCCATTGAGCTTTCATTCCGTCAGCCTTTTCTTTTATTGAGGATATTTCCCTTTCAAGGGCGGCAAGTCTTTCCATTGAAACGGCATCCTCCTCTTTTTTGAGCGCATGGCGCTCAATTTCAAGCTGCATAATACGTCTGGATATCTCATCAAGCTCTGCCGGCATACTGTCAATCTCGGTTCTTATCATTGCAGCAGCCTCATCCATAAGGTCTATGGCTTTATCAGGAAGAAACCTGTCGCTGATATACCTGTTTGAAAGCACTGCACATGCAATAATTGCACTGTCGGTAATTCTTACCCCGTGATGTATTTCAAAGCGCTCCTTCAAGCCTCTCAATATGGATATAGTATCCTCAACCGTAGGCTGCTCAACTACTATCGGCTGGAACCTTCTTTCAAGCGCCGCATCCTTCTCTATATATTTCCTGTATTCATCAAGAGTCGTTGCCCCTATGCAATGCAGCTCTCCTCTTGCCAGCATAGGCTTCAGAATATTGCCTGCATCCATGGCGCCTTCTGCCTTTCCGGCACCCACTATATTGTGCAGCTCATCAATAAATAGAATAACTCTGCCATTTGACTTGTTTACATCATTTAAAACTGCCTTGAGCCTTTCTTCAAATTCTCCTCTGTACTTGGCTCCTGCTATCAGCGAGCCCATATCCAGAGCAAAAATAGTTTTGTCCTTCAGCCCTTCCGGAACATCTCCTTTTAATATCCTTTGGGCAAGACCTTCAACAACCGCGGTTTTACCGACACCCGGTTCACCTATCAGCACCGGATTGTTCTTAGTTCTTCTGGATAGAATACGTATAGCCCTCCTGATTTCCGAATCTCTTCCTATTACCGGGTCAAGCTTTCCGCTTCTTGCATATTCCACCAGATCCCTTCCGTACTTCTTTAAAGCATCATAGGTTTCCTCTGGATTTTTTGAGGTAATTCTCTGATTGCTGCGCACCTTGCCCAGTGCCGCCATAAACTTTTCAAGTGTAATTCCGAAGCGCTTAAAAACAGACTGTGACGGCGAATTTTTCTCCTTAAGCAAGGCCATATAAATATGCTCCACACTGGTATACTCGTCTTTAAACCGTTTTGCCTCGTCCTCCGCATGAACCAGTATCTCATTGAACCTTCTTGTGGCATACATTTCTGAGGCACCGCTGCCATATACCTTGGGAAGCTTGTTAAGCTCAGACCCGATATCCTTTGTAAAAAGCTGCACATCCTGCCCCATATACCCTATGAGCTTTGGAATAAGTCCATCCTCCTGAGTCAGCAGGGCAAGATGCAAATGCTCTCCATCCACCTGCTGATGTCCCATTTTTAAAGCTATATCCTGTGATTCGGAAACTGCATTTTGTGCTTTCTCGGTAAATCTGTCTATATTCATTTTTATATTCCTCCCTTCCTATTGTGCCGGTATTTTATCGTGCAAAGGCTTTCAACGATAGCCCCGTGCTAATTATCTGCCTCTTTTGTCAGATGCCTTCCTCAGCTTCTCATAAAGCTCTTTCATTTCACGGGTAATATTAACAGGGTTTACAATCCTCACTCTGATATAAAGATCACCTCTTGTTCCGTTTCTGTCAATATATCCTTTTCCGGCTGCACGTATCCTGCTGCCGGTCTGCACACCCGGAGGCACCTTTACCAGTATTTTGCCGTCAAGAGTTTCAACTGTCATTTCTCCTCCCAGAGCTGCATCCCAAGGCATAATATCCAGCCCGGTGCTCAGATTGCTGCCGTCTATTGTAAATCTTGCGCTTGGTTTTAACTTGACTGTTAAATATAAATCCCCGTTTTTCCCTCCGTTACTTCCAAGCTCACCCTGGCCGTGAAGCCTGATTTTCTCACCGTTTCTGACACCCTTAGGAACCTTGAAGGTCAGACTTTTTTCTCCTCCCTGACTCCTTAAATTAATTCTTTTTTCTACACCCCTAAACCCATCCTCAGCAGTCAACTCTATTTCCGTCTCGATATCTTCCCCGTTATTGCAGTAGTTTACGCTTCTATTTACTCCTGAATTACTGAAAATATTTTCAAAATTTAAATCGAAGCCGTTTTCTCCGAAAATCATATTGAAGAAATCACTGTGATTGCCGGTATTTCCCGCTCTGTATTCATAGCTTACATTTTTGCCGAATTGAGAAGGATCAAAATCATATCCGTTTTCAAAGTTTGTTGCACTCCCGAAGCTGTCATACTTCTTTCTCTTTTCCGGGTCACCGAGTACCTCATAGGCTTCGCTCACTTGCTTGAATTTTTCTTCTGCCTGCTTATTTCCGGGATTTACATCAGGATGATATTTCTTTGCAAGCCTTCTGTACGCTTTTTTTATATCCTCCTGTGCCGCATCCCTTTCAAGGCCAAGAGCGCTATAATAGTCATTATACTGCATAAAAGTGCACCTCCTTTCCGCTGCCGTTTACAGTCATTCCTTATTTGCAGGAACCTTATGTTTAACAACTTCACCCATAATATTATATATATAAGCAATCATAATAAATTTCAACTAATTTAACTTTGACTTTCTTTGACCTTAAATTAATAATACTAAAATATGTATATAAAAGCAACTCCTTATTAAATAACTCAAATGTCAAAGGAAGCCAATGCTTTTAAATTATTTTTTATTTTCTTGGTTTTTCTCATGCTTGCTTATATTTTCATGTAATTACTGTCAAAATAAAAAACAGCCCGTTATTCTGCTTTCACAATTGCCTATACTGTACAGGGTCCTTAGCCCCTGCCTCCTCAAATGCCCTCAGCCTCAACCTGCAGCTGTCGCATACTCCGCATGCCCGTTCTTCTCCGTTGTAGCATGTCCATGTACTGCTGTAATCCACCCCTAAGGATATTCCCAATTTTATCTCCTCGGCCTTTTTCATGCTTATAAACGGTGCATGTATTTTAATTCTTTTGCCGTACTCCACCGAGCAGACCGTTCCCATATTGACGGCATTTTCCATTGCATCAATAAACTCTTTTCGGCAGTCCACATAACCGGAGTAATCAACCTCACTCACACCTATAAAAATATTCTGTGCTCCTTTTGCCTCTGCATAGGATGCGGCATAAGACAGAAATATCATGTTTCTTGCAGGCACATAGGTCGCAGGTATCAGGCCTGTGTCCAAATCGGCTTCCGGAACCGCTATACTGCTGTCTGTCAAAGCTGAGCCTCCCCATGCGTCCATATTTGTATTTACTACAATATGCTCCTTAACTCCTGCTTTTTGAGCTAATTTTTCAGCACAGGAAATTTCCTTCTTATGCCTCTGACCATATTCAAAGGACAACGCATACACCTCATAGCCTTCGGCTTTCGCCAAATACAAGGCAGTAGCCGAATCCAGCCCTCCTGATAATAAAACAACCGCTTTCCCCATTTTAAATACATCCCTTCATCTGATATTTTAATTCTATAAGCTTGCCTGTATCCGGCAGTCCCTTTAAACTGATACCGCACTGTACAACTGCCGTTCAGAATAACCCTGCCCCGTAGCTGCAGCAGCCTATGGCTCCGTTAAACTGAGGTTCTTCAACATGTATTATCTCATCAAAATCATTTTTCAGATATTGCGTCAAAGCAGGACTACTGGCAACGCCGCCGGTCATAACAAGCCTTTTTCCTTTAAATTTTGCAAGCAGAGGTCTTAGCCTTGCGTACAAAGAATAATTTACTCCCGCGCAAAGCCTGTCTGAGCTGATTCCTTCTGCAATCTTTCCTATCAATTCCGATTCTGAAAAAACAGAGCAGGTTGAGTTAAGCTCAATCGGGTTCTCACAATATTTTGTCATCTCCTCAAGGGAAATTTCCAATACTGCCGCCATATTCTCCAGATATCTTCCGCAGGATGCGGCGCATTTGTCATTCAGCTCCAAATCGGTCACAAGCCCCTTTTCAACCCTTACCGCCTTTACATCCTGCCCTCCTATGTCCAGAAGAATAAAATCCTTTAATCCCGTTTGATACAGCACACCATAAACATGAGCCTTAATTTCTGTTATCGGCTTGAACATTCCAATATCCGTATTGTTTCTGCCATAGCCTGTGGAAACAGCCTTGACAGGCTCATAAATGCCAAGTCTGGATATATCTGCCTCAAGCTTACCCTTATACGTACAGCAGCTTTTATAAAAGGACATTGTACTGATTTTCTTTTTTTGTACAATCCTCCCCTTGTCCATAAGAGCAATCTTAACCTCTCTGCTTCCCAAATCTATTCCCAATACCTTCATTTGTCCTTACCTCCCCTATTCAGCTTCAAATCCCTAAGCATGTCCAGAAACGCTTCAATCCTAAGCTTTGTTCTGGAATCAAGCCGGTTGGCTTTATCACCTTCAATTGTCAGTACCGGAATATTCAAAGCCTCTTTAATGACAATATCCTCTATTGCCCTATGACAGAAAGCCTGTGTATAATGTAATATGCCGTCCAGCCTTCTCAGCTCAATCTGTTTTTTTATTTCCTTCAATCTGAAGGACAAATCATAAGGATAGGTATAATCATAATACTGCTCATATATGCTTTTTGCCTCAAGCACTCTAGGAAACGCAAATTCCCGCTGAACCTCATTGTACACAATCCTTGCACCCATTCCTTCCACATAGGGATATATATCGCAGGTCATAGGCGGAACTCCTGTATAACCAATACGAAGCCCTGTATTTTCAGAAGTCCGGTGTCTTATTTCATATATTTTCCCCAAAAGTCTGTCCCTGCATTTTGCCGGACTGCTTTTGAATATATTCATATTGTTATATTCATAGCCGCAGCCGTATATTTGTTCAGAAGCCTTTGAAGGGCCTGTGCCACCTGTTATATCAATCGACGGAGCAGTATCCCCTGATATAACAAAATCACTCAGGGAAACTTGAGATATATGATTTTCAAATCCCGTTGCCTTGTTATCAATATATGTCAGCTCATCGATAACCCTTGCATAGTTCCTTACCTCATTCAACTCTTTTCTTACAGCCTCGGCCTGCTCGACAGAAACATTAAAGGTCTTCAAAAATTTATTTATTTCCGCAGTCACATTTTTTAAGGTATGCTCCGCCGGATAAGAAAAGCTGTACACCTTAATTCCCTTTCTCCTTAAAACCTCCAGCAGCGCCTTTGTATTTGAGCAGTCACCTTCGGCAACTCCCACTATTTCACTTATTCCGCATCGTATACATGCCCCGTATATTCCTTTTATCCATGCACAGGAGCTTTTGGGAAATCCGTCTCTTTCGGCCCTTTCAATATCGAGTGCATACAGCTCCCCCGATATAAAAGCATTATTAATATCTATTACGTTATAGCCTGCCGCCAGCAGAACTTCAACAGGCACCGTCGTTGTAATTCCTATGTTCTTCATTTGCCGCCTCCCTGAAAAAAGCAATAAAAAAAGGGCACTACGCCCCTGTTTACATAACAAAACCCAGTTCCAGTACGGCCTTCCGCCTTACCAAAAGCCTGCATTGCTTATGCAAAAAATAAGCTATCCTACCGATAGCAGATCCGTAGTTTTATTTATAGACAGGATGGTTACGAACTGTCTGTTTTTTAATTATAGTATACAATATAGCACTTTTTTAAAGCCTAAGTCAATAGCATTAAAAACATAACAGCTTAAAAGCCAAGCCTTCAAAAAGAACAGCAAATTCCTTCTGAAGGCTTAAATATAAAATTTCACCCTAGCCTTGTCCCGGGAAAACAGCTATTGTCCCAAGCAGATACTGTTTCATCAGCGAGAAATCAATTGCATTGACTTCGCCGTTTGCATCTACATCAGCCGATTTTATGTTCTCAATTGTTCCCGGTTCCAAAAGGTATTTTTTCAGCAACTGTAAATCTATTGCATCTACCTGCCCGTCGGAATTTATATCCCCAAGCCTTACGATACCCTGAGTACTGAATTTAAACCAGTTAAGGTTGATTAAATACCCGCTTGTCCCTGTAAATTTCAAATACAAGTCATGCTGCCCGGAAACTCCGCTGACATTGCACTGTACATCACTGAAAGTCTGCCACGCCCCGGTTCCGGCAACAGGACAGGTTCCGATTAATGTGCCGCCGGCACTGTCCAGCCTGATCTCAATATTTCCTCCTGAGGTGGCACTTGATACTCTCGCCTGAAAGCTTGCAGCTCCGCTGCCGAAATCAATACTCTTGTATACTGCATAATCACCGTTTTCGGTGTAGCCCACAGCCTCTGTTCCCTCATCACAGGTTACATTCTGGATTCCCGATTGATCATCAAAGCTCTCGGCTTCTATTTTTTCAAAGGCTGTTCTTGGGGTAGCAGGCGTATCCGGACTGCCGGTATAATTTCTGATAAATCCCAAGTCCCATGTAATTTGTTGGTATTCACCGGATATGTCTGTAGTCCCTTGTATAAGAAAATCCACCTTGTTTATGTCATTAATCTCCAGTTTTTGATTATATCCTGACCGGAGGAGCTCTCCGTGGGATACATTTGTTGTCCACTTGTCCGCATTGTATTTGGTAAGATTGCTCTTGGTCGCCCATTTACTGTTAACCAGAGTCCACGGCCCTCCTGCACTTGAGGATGTAAACAGCTCATAGCTTCTGCCATCTATCATGGCTTCCACAAGCAGGTAGTATTGACCGTCAGCCAGAGATTTGTATACCTCCGCAGCTTCAAATACATTGGTGCAGGCAACAGTGGGGGTACTCCAGCCCTTTCCGGGGAAGTCTGCCAATTTAGTCTTGCGCATATACAGCTTGCTGGAACCGTCACTTGGTGTGTTGTACATATACGCATACTGGTCATCACATATTACATAATAATCCCATCCCATATTTCCTGATATTCCAAAGGATTTAGGACCTGACCATGAATTTGGGTCAGCGGGATCAGTTGATGTGGCATAGGCTGCCCCATAAGTTCCGTCCTGATAAACAAGATACCATAATTTTTGCGGCTCAAAATAGAACAATTCAGGCGCACAGAAATAACTCTCTCCTATTTTGCTCATATATGTACGCGGAGCAGTTTTCAGCCCTGCGATTGTACTTGCGGATGTAAAGCACATCTGCCAGCCTCCGCTTTTATTTGCACCGGTATAGTATACAAGGTATTTACCATTATAGTAAACAATAGTCGGATCTTTAGCCGCATAGTAGTCATAGGGATTGCATTGCCCATGAAGAATAATTCTTTCATCTACATTCCATGACGGATTAGGGTTTGCCGCAGCATTGACTGAGGAGCCAAGCAATGTCAGCAACAGTGCCAGACATATAACAAATGAAAAAACCTTTTTACTTAAATGTTTCATTTTCTTTTCCATCCTTTCAAATAAGTTTTATTTGCCTTTGTACATGTTTAATTTTTTATTTCGCCAAATCCCTCCTTAATATACATGATTTTCAATAGCTTACATTTATATTTTATCAAAACTGCATATTTTTTAAAACCTTTTTATAAATACAAGGCTAAAAGCAAAAAAGCCTAGATTTCTTGTATGCCAAGAATTCCAAGCTTTTATACCCTGTCTGCTAAACCTGTCTTAACAAATTAGCCATCTCAATAGCCGTAACCGCCGCATCATAACCCTTATTCCCCGATTTTGTTCCTGCTCTTTCTATTGCCTGCTCAAGGGTATCCGTTGTCAGGACTCCGAAAATCACAGGAACTCCTGTATCCAGTGAAACCTTTGCAATACCCTTGGATACCTCGCCTGCGACAAAATCAAAATGAGGTGTGGAACCTCTGATAACTGCTCCCAGACATATTACCGCATCATATTTTCCGGAGGCTGCAAGCTTCTGCGCAGCCAGCGGAATTTCAAAGGCACCCGGAACCCATACCGCTTCAATATCCTCTTCATTGGCTCCATGCCTTACAAGTCCGTCTATCACCCCGCCATATAGCTTACTGCTAATAAATTCATTAAAACGTCCCGTAACAACTCCGAACTTTAATCTATCTGCCACTAATTTCCCTTCATAGGTTTTAATTGACATTTACTTCGTCCTCCTGATTTATTATTGAATTAAGGCCTTTATCAAAACCATTAAGCATATGCCCCATTTTTTCTTTTTTGGTCTTCATATAAAATTCATTTGATTTATTTGCAGCCAGCTGTATCGGAACTCTTTCCACAATTTCAAGTCCATATCCGCTTAACCCTACAATTTTCTTGGGGTTATTGGTCAGAAGCCTGATTTTTCTGACACCCAAATCATATAGGATTTGGGCGCCTGTACCATATTCTCTCAGATCAGGAGCAAAGCCCAGCAATACATTTGCCTCAACCGTATCCTTACCCTTATCCTGAAGCTCATAGGCACGTATTTTATTTACAAGTCCTATTCCTCTGCCTTCCTGACGCATATAAAGAAGAACACCTCTTCCCTCTTCGCTGATCTGCTTAATAGCCGCATCAAGCTGCTCTCCGCAATCGCATCTCTCCGAATGAAAGGCATCGCCCGTCAGGCATTCGGAATGTACCCGCACCAATACAGGCTCTTCAGAGCTTTCAATTTCTCCTTTTATCAATGCGACATGATGCTCGCCGTTAATAATATTTTCATATGCCGCAATTTTAAATTCACCGTATCTGGTTGGAAGCTTTGCAACAGCGGCAGACTTAATAACCTTTTCTTTATTCCTTCTGTATTTTATTAAATCGGCCACCGTAATTATTTTAAGCCTGTGCCTGCCTGCAAACTCCATCAGCTGAGGCAATCTCGCCATA
Source organism: Ruminiclostridium sufflavum DSM 19573 (assembly GCF_003208175.1). Classification (GTDB taxonomy): domain Bacteria; phylum Bacillota; class Clostridia; order Acetivibrionales; family DSM-1351; genus Ruminiclostridium; species Ruminiclostridium sufflavum. The sequence continues at coordinate 283,177 of NZ_QKMR01000001.1, forward strand.
GTTCCGTCATCATTCATAACCTCACAGATTACTCCTGCGGGAAAAAGGCCTGCCAGCCTTGCCAAATCCACTGCCGCCTCTGTATGCCCTGAGCGTTTCAGCACGCCTCCGTCCCTTGCAATTAAAGGGAAAATATGTCCAGGTCTTAAAAAGTCTTCTTTTACTGCTTTGGGATTTGATAACGCCTTTATGGTTCTTGCCCTTTCATAAGCCGATATCCCGGTTGTTGCTTCTCTATAGTCCACAGAAACTGTAAATGACGTCTTCATGCTTTCCGTATTTGCCTCTACCATCGGGTTAAGCTTTAAAATACGGGCATGCTCCCCGGTTACAGGTACACATATCAAGCCTCTTCCATAGGTTGCCATAAAGGTTATATGCTCATGTGTCACCTTTTCGGCTGCCATCAGAATATCTCCTTCATTTTCTCTGTCTTCATCATCTAAAACCAGCACCATTTTACCCTGACTGATATCTTCCACAGCCTCTTCGATAGTATTAAAATTCATGCTCTTACCTCCCATATGACCAAGCTCTTCTTCGGCTTTAAGCCTTTGGCTATGCAAAGCCGTTACTCTTCAAAAAATCTAACGAAAAATCTTTATCTTTCTTAAAATCATGTAAATTCGGTACATTGCAGTTCTGAAGCCTTTCCACATATTTCCCCACTATATCGCACTCTATATTTATTTTGTCACCTGTTTTTGCAAATCCCAGAATTGTACTTTTTGCAGTATGCGGTATAAGGGAAACCCTGAAACCCTTCTCATCCAGATCAGCAACGGTAAGGCTGGTTCCGTCCAAGGCAACGGAACCTTTATGCACAATATATTTCAGTATGTTTTCATCAGCCTCAACAGCAAGCCATACCGCATTATCCTCCTCCTCTATGCTTTTAATAATTCCAATCCCGTCTATATGTCCGGGCACTATATGTCCTCCAAGTCTGTCCGACAGCTTCATCGCCCTCTCCAAATTCACCCTGCCGGCTACTGACAGCTCATATAAAGCGGTTCTTCTCATAGTTTCAGGCATAACATCAGCTGTAAACCATGAGGCTGCCGAATCAACAACTGTGAGGCATATCCCGTTTACAGCTATGCTGTCCCCTGTTTTTACATCCTCCAGAATTTTTGAACAGCCTATTGTAAGCCTCACAGATAACCTTCCCCGCACTATTTTCCTGACACTTCCGATTTCCTCTACAATTCCTGTAAACATGCTTCTCCTCTCACATATCCTTCTACAAGAATATCCCTGCCAAATCTCCTTATATTTATATCCCTTAAATTTACGGCATTGCTCATAAGCCTTATTCCATCACCCTCAACGGGAGTCTTCGCTTCTTGCCCTCCTATAATCCTGGGAGAAATGAAGAACATTACTTTATCCACTATTCCCGCCTTAAGTGCCGCTGCATTTAAATTACCGCCTCCCTCTAAAAGTACACTGTCAATTTCAAGCTTATATAACTCCTGCATTAATAATTTCAAATCCACATGACCGCCTGAATTTGGACCGTCAAGCTTTAAAACCTTAACTCCCTTGCTCTTAAAAAGCTTTTCCTTGTCTTTTTCTATTAATGAAGTTGTGGCAAGAACTGCACATGCCGGAGATTGTATGGTTACTGCCTTACTGTCTGCCGGTATAATCCCCCTGCTGTCCACGACTATTCTTACCGGATCCCTGCCCTCTCCCGAACCAAGCCGCGTGGTAAGTTCCGGATTGTCGGTCAGTACTGTATTCACACCCACCATAACAGCCGATACTCTGTCACGTATAATGTGTACCTGCTGTCTGGAGCTTTCTCCTGATATCCATTTGGAATCACCGGTAACCGAAGCAATTTTGCCGTCTAATGTCATTGCAGCTTTCATAATTACGAAAGGCATTTTATGACTAATATATTTTATAAATATCTCATTTAGTACGCCGGCTTCCTTTTCAAGTACTCCCATAACCACTTCAATTCCAGCCTCTCTCAGCATCCTGATGCCGCTTCCTGCCACCAATGGGTTGGGGTCTTCCATAGCTACCACAACTCTTTTAATTTTCGATTCTATAATTTTCACAGCACAGGGAGGAGTTCTCCCATGATGTGAGCAAGGTTCCAGATTAACATAAAGCGTACCGCCTTCCACACTTTGCCTGCTGTTAATAAGTGCTGCCGCTTCTGCGTGGTCACCTCCTAATTCCTTGTGAAATCCTTCCGCAATAATTTCTCCGTCCTTTACTATTACCGCTCCTACCAAAGGATTTGGATTGGTTTTTCCCCATCCCCCTTTTGCAAGTTCTATAGCTCTTTTCATATAGACTTCATGCCTGTTCATAATACATCCTCGTCCGCATCCATGACCCGGACTCAAGCCCCCTTTCAAATTTATTTTAAAAATCTTATGTCAAAACCCCTCATTCAGCCTCCGGCATGAACCATACCAATATAAAAAACCCTGAAGTAAAAGAACCTCAGGGTTGAATTAATGAACAGAAACTTAAAAAGCATCTATAAATAAAAAATTCTTCTCTCATCCAGACTATACTGTCGGCTCCGGAATTTAACCAGATCAGCCATTATGGCTCGCGGGCTTTACCGCCGATAAGGAATTTCACCTATCCCTGAAGAATATATATTCAGTTTTTAAAATGTACATATTTCTTTCTTTTAATTTATCATTTTGCCATTGCTTAGTCAAGAGCTTTTAATACTAATAATTACCGCACCTTGTTAACCATCCAGATTCCAAAGCATACAAGAACAAGGGCAATAAGGTTTTTCAGGCTTAATATATTTTCATTTAAAAAGATTGCCGAAAGGATAGCTCCAAATACCGGAGTAAGGAAATTATAAACTGACACTGTTCCAACCTTATTATATTTTATAAGTAAATTCCACAAGGAAAATGCTGCGGCAGACAATACAGCCAGATAAATTAATAAAGCTGCCGATGCCGCTGTAAAATTTGAAATATTGCCTCCCGAAATTTTTCCCGACAGCATAAGCAATATTCCTCCCACAAAAAGGCTGTATCCTGTAACAACCATCACCTCCATATCTCTGGTGATTCTTTTTGCATAAACAGTAGCAACTGAAAACATTAATGCAGATATTATTATGAACCCCTCTCCTGTAAAGCTGAAAGAAAATTCTAAAAGACCGGTGCTGAAATTTACAGCCATGACACCCACAAATCCAAGGGCACACCCTATTGCCTTATTAATATTCAGCCTGTCATTCTTATAAATAAAATGCGCTAGGAAAACACTGAAAAAGGTTCCGGCAGAGTTCATAATAGAGCTTTTAACCCCTGTAGTATTAGCAAGACCTATATAAAAGAACACATACTGTGAGGTTGTCTGAATAAGTGCAAGGAAAAATATACTTATAGACCTCTTCTTGGAAAGCCTGAATATACTCTTCCTGTTAAGCATTGAAATTACAAGCAATATGAGTCCTGCCGCAGTAAATCTGAGACCGGCGAACACCAGCTTAGACGGAATATCATCTATATTAAATAAAATATATCCGCTTTTTACTCCGGGATACGCGCTACCCCATAATAAACAGCACAGCGTTGCAATTGCGGCTATGAACTTTCCGTTTGTGAATATTTCTTTATGCTGCAAAATAACAAGCTCCCTTTCACTGTATTATTTTGCATTATACTACCTGCATAAGAGAATGTCCATTGTTCTTTTATACAGGATTGAGTCAATAAAATGTTTACATATTTATACATATATGCTAAAATAAATTCAAGTTTGCTGTTGTCATAATTAAATCATTTATTCCTCACATTCTATGAATGGAGGATTCTAATGTCACAAGCTAAAAAAACCTTATTGTCAATAATATTGTGCTTATCAACCGTTTTTTCCTTATCGCTTCAAACCATGTATGCCGGTTCTTCACTTTCTTTCATTATAATTTCCAAATATTCTGCAGCCGTCAATATAGGTGATGAGTTTTACATATTGGCACTGGCTTCCACAGGTAAAATTCCAACCTGGAAAAGCAGCAATTCAAAAGTGGCTTCTGTAAATACCTACGGAAAGGTAACCGCAAAGAAATCCGGAACAGCTACTATTACTGCTAAAATAAAAAATGCAGAAGCCTCTTGTAAGGTTACCGTAAATAAGACCAAAATTACTATCAGCAGTACCGTATTATCCATTGAAAATGGTCAGAGTATACGGCTGTCGGCGGCAACCTCCAATAACTCCAAGGTAACCTGGAAAAGCAGCAGGAAAAGTATTGCTGCCATTGACGAAAATGGCATAATAACAGGCATTAAGCCCGGAGAAAGCACGATAACCGCCACTGCCGACGGAAGCAGCTCAACCTGTAAAGTCAAGGTGAAAGCTCCGGTAATATCCTTAAGCCAAACCAGCGTTAAATTGTTCCGGTGTCAGAAAATCAAGCTGAAGGCAGATGTGTCATCGGGAATCATTCCCTCATGGAGAACAAACAAGAAAAGTGTAGCTACCGTTGATTCCTCCGGAACAGTCACGGCAATCAAGCATGGCACAGCTACCATTACCGCCACTGTCGACGGAGTATCAAAAAGCTGCACTGTTTTGGTAGAAAAGCCCGTTATAACTCTGAGCTCGTCCGAGCTCAGTCTGAAAGCAGGAACCGCCGCTGTAATAACCGCTGCTGTCTCCTCAGGCATATCTCCTGTATGGACATCCAGCAACTCCAATATTGCAAAAATAGATTCACAAGGAAAAATTACCGCAGTAAAAGCCGGCACAGCCTATATTTACGCTTCTGAAGACGGAGCAAGAACAAGGTGTGCGGTTCATGTCACCGGATAGCCGCGTATAACCGCAAGTAAATTACCGGTCGCAAAGGTTTTCAACCGCAATTAACTTTGCAATTAAAAATATTAATTTATCATTTTAATTTTATGTGAGGGATAAATGCAGCAAACTTTAAGCAGGACTTGTTTTCCTTGTCCAATTTTAATTTTGTATACTGAAAAAAGCATATCAGGGAATCTCATGAGAACACCTGATACGCCTTTATCTCCTGATACAGCAAAGCACTGTATATTAAGCTTTTACCTTATAACAGCCATACCTCCCATATACGGCTGCAACGCAGCAGGAATATTGACAGAACCGTCGGCATTGAGGTTATTCTCCAAAAATGCAATAAGCATTCTTGGCGGAGCAACAACCGTATTATTAAGAGTATGGGCATAGTACTTGCCGTCCTTGCCGTCAACACGTATCTTTAAGCGTCTTGCCTGTGCATCTCCGAGATTTGAACAGCTGCCCACTTCAAAATACTTCTTCTGTCTCGGTGACCATGCCTCCACATCTATGGATTTTACCTTCAAATCTGCCAAATCACCTGAGCAGCATTCTAAAGTCCTGACCGTAATATCCAGTGAGCGGAATAAATCCACCGTATTCTGCCACATTCTGTCAAACCACGCCATACTTTCTTCCGGTTTACACACCACTATCATTTCCTGCTTTTCAAACTGATGTATCCTATATACGCCTCTTTCCTCAAGCCCATGAGCGCCCTTTTCCTTTCTGAAGCATGGCGAATAGCTTGTAAGCGTCTGAGGCAATGCATCCTCTGTTAAAATGGTATCAATAAATTTACCTATCATTGAATGCTCGCTGGTACCGATTAAAAACAAATCCTCACCTTCTATTTTATACATCATTGCTTCCATTTCCGCAAAGCTCATTACACCTGTAACAACCTCGCTGCGAATCATGAAAGGCGGTATGCAGTAAGTAAATCCCCTGTTTATCATAAAATCCCTTGCATATGAAATAACCGCCGAATGAAGTCTGGCAACATTTCCCATCAGATAATAGAAACCATTCCCGGCAACCTTTCTTGCGCTTTCCAAATCAATACCGCTTAATTTCTCCATTATATCAGTGTGATACGGTATTTCAAAGGCCGGCACAAAGGGCTCGCCATAAACCTGAATTTCAACATTTTCACTATCATCCCTGCCAATAGGAACACTTGGGTCAATTATATTCGGAATAACCATCATAATATTCTTAACCTTTTCTTCCAGCTCATCCTCCTTTATTTTTAGTTCGGCAAGACGGTCTGAGTTTGCAGTAACCTGCTTTTTCATTTCCTCTGCCTCGTCCTTTTTGCCCTGAGCCATTAAGGCACCTATGCTTTTAGAGATTTTATTCCTGTTTGCCCTTAAATTTTCAGCTTCCGCCTTTGTATTTCTGAGCTCGCCGTCCAGAGCTATAACTTCATCTACCAAGCCCAGCTTGCTGTCCTGAAACTTGTTTTTAATATTTTGCTTTACAACCTCAGGCTTCTCCCTTAAAAATTTTAAATCTAACATATATTCCTCCCTCAATACTTTTGTTTTTGTATTATTTTTTAATTCTTTTAATTTCTGATTTTATTCTTCCCAATAGCATAAAAACCTTCCATCCCATAAATAATGAGACGGAAGGTATTCCGCGTTGCCACTCAAATTGCCGGTTATTATAAAAATAACCAGCCTCTTTTCGGTAGGATAAAGGCTACCAGCCTTTCGATTCTTCACCGACAGCTCAAAAGTGGATTGATTTAATCTTTCACCGGTTTTCACCAGACACCGGCTCTCTAAAGAAATTTATTAAATCTTGGCTTTTTCCCAGCTATTTTATATAAATCAGTAGTATAATTATATCTGTATATGTGCCACTTTTCAAGTACAGATTGACAAAATTTATATTTCCCTTACTCCCTGCAGCACTTCATTTTTGCCGCCGCATCCGGGATATTTTTTAATTGTAAAGCCTGCCTCCGACAGGGCTCTTTTTACTGCACCGGCTACAGTGAAGGTGGCACAGGTGCCTCCTGCTTTTGTTTTTTTCCCGATTTCGTTCATCAGCTCAGGACGCCATATTGAAGGATTTTTTTTAGGACTGTGCCCATCCAGAAACCATACATCGCAAGGCTTTTCCAAAGCCTTCACCATTTCGAGGGCTTCTCCTATCCATAGATTCAGCCTGAGCCTTCCGAAGGGTCTTGAAATTTCTGCCGAATGCCAGCCGGAAATTCTGGTATTGATACCTCCGTAAGCCTCTGCAAGAGCATCAATCTTGTCGCCTGCCCGCTCTCTGAAGCCCTCCAGAATAAAAAGCATTCTCTCAGCACTCATCGGATACAATTCAACAGAATTATATTCTATGCATGCATTCTTTAAACCGCTGTTCTCAGCAAACTCCATCAGTGAAACTACCACCCGTCCCGCTCCGAAGCCCGTTTCACCTATAACAAACGTGTCCTTTTCCTTAATTGTTTCAGTAATGCGCTCAATGAGGTTATTATTTGTAAAATATATTTGCTGTGCTTCGTCCATTGCATTAACCACATCAAAGTATCTGTCATCGAATTGTTCATTTACAAGATAATCAGGTATCTGCATATTCTTTTTTCCTTTTCTTATATAATTAAGCCTTAAAATACCGGCATCCGCAAAATATAATTTTAACAAAATACCGGTTTATATAAAAGTTATTTTTTTAATTGCCATATATTTTATCACTTTTATAAATTAATATATAAGTTACTGTCACCTTGAAAAAACGATGTTTATATCTTCCCGATACAAACATCGCCCCCGATATTCTATACTCGCAAAAACTTTCAACCGTATTTGAGCTTGGTTAATGAAGCAAGTATTTAAATACCTTCTTAATGAAGCCTTCTGAAACGTCATAAGGCGGATATTTCATTTCCAGGTCAAATATCAGCTGACTTTTTAATATGCTTTTTTTATGCGAAAAGGTGTCAAAGGTCGCCCTGCCGTGATAGCTGCCCATTCCGCTGTCTCCGACACCGCCGAAAGGCAGGCCCGCAGATGCTATGTGGTTAACGGTGTCATTTATACACACTCCCCCTGACGAGGTTTCCTTCAATACCCTCCTTATCCTGCCCTTATCCTTTGAAAAGAAATACAAGGCCAGCGGTTTCGGTCTGTCATTTATATAGCCTATCACTTCATCGATATTTTCATATTCCATAATTGGCATTACCGGTCCGAATATTTCATCCTGCATTATTTTGCTGTCTTTGGTTACAGGGTAAATTACCGTGGGAGAAATCTTCAGCCTTTCCTTATCATAATTCCCGCCATATATAATATTTTGTTTGTCAATTAATGATAAAAGCCGGTTAAAATGTCTTTCATTTATTATTTTGGAATATTGCTCATTTTTTATCGGATTACTCCCATAAAAGGCTTCAGAGGTATTAATCAGCTTCTTTATGAATTCATCTCTTATTTCTTTATGCACAAATAAATAATCGGGGGCAACACAGGTCTGTCCGCAGTTCAAAAGCTTTCCCCATGCAATTCGTCTTGCTGCATTATCCAGATTGGTATCCTTGTCAACTATACAGGGACTTTTCCCTCCCAGCTCCAAGGTCACAGGAGTCAGATTTTTTGCAGCTGCCTCCATAACTATTCTGCCTACTGTTGTGCTTCCCGTGTAGAATATATAATCAAATTTCTGTGCCAGCAGCTGTTCGGACATTTCAATTCCGCCTTCTGCAGAAAATATGTATTCATTATCAAAATTTTTATTAATAATTTTAGTTATAATTCCAGCGACATTCGGAGATAGTTCTGAAGGCTTGACAACCGCGCAGTTGCCTGCCGCAATTGCTCCGGCAAGCGGAAGCATTACCAGCTGAAAGGGATAATTCCACGGGCCGATTATGAGTACCGTTCCATAGGGCTCAGGAGCTATATGGCTTGAACCGCCTGCAAGCATAAGCGGTGTTTTTACTCTTCTGTATTTAGCAAGCCTTCTTATATTTTTAATCATGAAGTCAATTTCATTCAGGGTGAAGCCCACCTCGGTCATAAACCCTTCAAGCCTGCACTTGCCTAAATCCTTCTCCAATGCATTATAAATACCGGCTTCATTTTCAAGTATTGCGCCCTTTAACCTCTGTAATTGGAGAAGCCTTTCATCAACTTCCCTTGTTAAGCCTTTTTTGAAAAAGTTCCTCTGAATTTCTGCGATTTTAATGATAAAGCATTCCTCCCTTTTAAAATATATTATTCAATATACCCAAGTCACTTACGGTTCAAGCCCTCAGGACGATAGTAAATGCTCTCAAAGAAATAATATTAACCCTCGGTAAGAGTTCTAATTATTTACATATAAAGTAATTCATGTTTATTTTTTCAATTCAAGCTCTTTCTTAATATACTATAGCCATAATTTATTTTAGTCAAGCACTAAGCCATTTTGTTTTATTACGAAATTGACTATTGCTTTTATGTCAATAACTATATATAGTATTTAGGATATATTAATTCAACTTTTCCAGCAAAAAAATCTCAAATGCTAAAACTTTCAATGGAAAACTGCGTATACTAAATATAAACAAGATTTAACTAAGGATGATAATATATGAACCTTTTTTTAGCTCCAATACAGGGAATGACTGTCGCTTGCTACAGAAACTTATTTTCAAAATTTTTTGGCGGAATTGATGTATACTATGCGCCGTTTATATCAACCGCCGATATGGATAAAGTAAATCCTGTATTATTAAAGGATATTGCAGCTGAAAATAACAAGCCTGAGGTTAAGGTTATTCCTCAAATTCTCAGCAGCAGCGGAACTGAATTCAAGCTCTTTTCAGATGCAATAGCTGATATGGGATACAATGAAATCAACTGGAATATAGGCTGCCCCTTTCCTATGGTAACCAGAAAGAAAAGAGGGTCCGGTATACTGCCCTATCCGGAAATGATAAAAAATGTTCTTGATACCGCCTGTTCCGGCTCATATACTGTCACCGTAAAAATGAGGCTTGGCCTCGACAGTCCGGAAGAGGGCTTGCGCGTAATTGAAATATTAAATGAATACCCTCTGGGCGGCGTAATTATACACGCCCGTACCGGCAAGCAGATGTATGCCGGCAATGTTGACTTGGATTCCTTCGAAGCTCTGTCTTCTGCCTGCAAGCACGAAACCACCTATAACGGAGACATATTCACACACAATGACTTAATCCGCATCAGCTCCCGCTTTCCGCATATAAGTAACTTTATGCTTGGCAGAGGAGCTCTAGGCGATCCATTCCTTCCCTCCTTAATAAAGGGGCATATTGTACCTGAGGGCAGTAAAATGAGCCTGCTTAAAGAATTTCACGATGAGCTTTTCAGTTATTACAGGAGTGTGCTTTCAGGGGAAAAGCATCTGTGCGATAAGATGAAGGAGTTCTGGAGACAGCTGTCCTTTCACACAGACAAGGAGGGCAAGCTGCTGAAGAAAATTAAAAAGTGCTATAGCTCCGCGGATTATCTGGCGGCGGCAAACCAGATACTTTGTTCCTCTTCCATGTGGAGTGATTCACCTGTCAGATAAAAGCAAGCCTTCTGGAAACAGATGCCTCTATGTATATATTTTTGTAAATAACCAATAGTGTATTGACTTAATATCAGAATAAATATTATACTTTACTAAGGTATTAATTCTATTTAAGATATAAAAACAACAGTAAAACAATTTCCCAATTGATAAAATGATTGTTTATACATAGAAAATTATCTAAATTATATTTATTTTTTTCAACAAGAAAATGGGAGATGAATATGAAAATTTTTGAAAAAATACGTTCTCTTGTACCAAAGTATGCTGTTATACCATTGATTATATGTGTAATTTTTAACTTTTCAGTATATTCAGGAGTTCGTTTGTTTTATAAGGACAGATTTTTTTACGATTTGACCTCTGGCTTTGACGATATTTTCCCCGTAATTCCTGCTACTGTTTTAATTTATTTCGGAAGCTATTTTTTTTGGATTGCAAATTACATTCTGATATGCAGAGCAAGCAAGGAACATTGTTATCGGTTTATAGGCGCCGATTTATTGGGAAAATTGGTATGCTTTATAACGTATGTATCTTTCCCGACAACCAATATCAGGCCGGAAATTACTTCTTCAGGTGTTTTCTGGGACATGCTTCAATTTTTATATAATATAGATCCGGCAAATAACCTGTTTCCGTCAATTCATTGCTTAGTCAGCTGGTATTGCTTTGCCGGATTAAGAAGTTGTAAAAATATTCCCTCATGGTATCGATATTTTTCATTATTTATGGCAATATTGATATGTGTTTCAACATTAACTACAAGACAGCATGTTTTATTAGATGTTTTTGGAGGAATTTTATTGGCTGAATTGACGTGGCAGATTACGTCACGCGTACAGCTAAGCAAATCATTAAAAATTAATAATCAGGAGATATCAAAATGAAAGTACTTACAATAGTGATACCTTGTTACAATTCAGCTGCCTATATGGAAAGGGCGGTAGAATCATTGCTTGTCGGAAGTGATGAATTGGATATTTTAATTATTGATGATGGTTCCAGTGACAATACTGCGGTAATTGCTGATGAATACGAAAAAAAATATCCGAATATAATACGTGCCATTCATAAAAAAAACGGCGGACATGGGGATGTCATAAACACAGGTCTGAAATATGCAGAAGGAATATATTTTAAGGTTTTGGACAGTGACGACTGGTTTGATAAAGACAGCCTGAAAAAGGTGCTTGATATTTTAAAGGCCATGCTTGGTAATTCTACTGTCTTAGATATGCTTATTACTAATTATGTATACGAAAATATGAGCATCGGCAAATCAAGAAGCATTAATTACAAAAATGCTATGCCTGAAGAAAAAATATTCACATGGAATGATTTGGGTTATTTGAAAAGCAGCCAGAATATACTGATGCATTCTGTTATCTATCGCACAGAGGTGCTTAAAAGCTGCGGGTTAGAGCTTCCTAAGCATACCTTTTACGTTGATAATATTTTTGTATATATGCCGCTGCCTTATGTAAACACAATGTATTATGCAAATTTAGATCTTTACAGATATTTTATAGGAAGAACAGATCAATCAGTTAACGAAAAAATAATGATTCAGCGTATTGATCAGCAGATCAGAGTTACAAAACTAATGATAGACTGCTACAATCCTATACACATTGAGTGTAAAAAGCTGCGGAAATATATGATTAAGTATCTGGTTATGATGATGACAGTAAGTACCGTACTGTTACTGAAGGATAATACGGAACAAAGCCTCAACAAAAAGAAAGAGCTTTGGCAATATTTAAGGTTTAAAGACCAAGCGCTTTATGACGAGGTAGACAATTCCTTACTAGGCTCTATAGTTCAATTTAAAGGCTATTTGGGCAGGAAAATCATATTGCTGTGCTACTCCCTTTCAAGGAAGATATTCGGATTTAATTAAGGACTTGCTTAATACAGACGCTTATAAATTTATGCCGTAGAAGTGACAAAAGGCCACTTCTACGGCATAAATTACAAGCTAGACCGTCATTATTTCGAGCAATTAGTCCGGGGAGAAGCAAAATCAAGTACTATCTGCTAAAGTCTATTAAATTTAGCAATACGGATATTTTATCCCATTTCCTTTTCTGCAAGTTTTAATGCCTCCGCCACCACATTATGCATATCAAAATATTTGTACATGCCAAGCCGTCCTCCGAATATAACCTTTTCCTCGGTATCCGCAATAGCCTTATATTTTGCAAACAGCTCATTATTCCTGTCATCATTCATAGGATAATACGGTTCATTACCACGCTGCCATGCCGCCGGATACTCTTTTGTGATTACCGTAGTACCAGCCTTTACACTGCCGGACTGGCAGTCACCTTTTTGGCAGCCCAGTTCAAAATGCTTATGCTCTATTATTCGAGTATACGGCACCTCATATTCCGTATAATTTACAACCGCATTTCCCTGATAATTTTCACAAGCCAGAACTTCCGTCTCAAAACGCAGTGAACGATATTCAAGCTCTCCATAGCAATAGTCATAGTACTCGTCAAGCATTCCAGTAAAAACAATCTTATCGGCAAGGGCTGTCAATTCATTCCGCTGCTTAAAAAAATCCGTACTCAAGCGTACTTCAATGCCTCTGAGCATTTTTTCGATAATTTGCGTATATCCGCCCACAGGTATTCCTTGATATTTATCATCAAAGTAATTATTGTCATATGTGAAGCGAACAGGCAGCCTCTTGATAATAAAGCTTGGGAGCTCGGCTGCTCTGCGTCCCCATTGCTTTTCTGTATAGCCTTTGATTAATTTTTGGTAAATATCCCTTCCTACCAAGCTTAAAGCCTGTTCCTCAAGATTCCTGGGTTCCTTTATTCCTGCCTCATTAATTTGCTGCTGAATTTTGAGTTTTGCCTCAGATGGCGTAATAACACCCCACATTTTATTAAAGGTATTCATATTAAAGGGCATATTATACAGCTCAGATTTGTATCTTGCAACAGGGGAATTTGTATATCTGTTAAACTCAGCAAATTGATTAACATATTCCCAGACCGTTTTATTGCTTGTATGAAAAATATGAGCACCATACTGATGCACATGAATTCCTTCAATTTGCACTGTATAAATATTCCCGCCTATATGCGCGCGTTTGTCTATTACAAGACATTTTTTACCTCTCTTATTAGCCTCATATGCGAATATTGATCCAAAAAGACCAGATCCTACAATAAGATAATCATACATTTGCAGTCCTCCTTGTAATACAATAAAAAGAAACTCAACGCATATATAATATTGCATTGATACTCTGTTTTAATTCCCCGTTCAAATAAAAATCATTTTGCTATAGAATTATACACCTCCGTAAGCCATGCTGCAACAATAGCTTTAATTTATCGGTATCTTAACTTGAAACAGCCCTTTATACCAGTTAATTTTATACTCAATTATTAGAACTATTCCAGTCCCCGCATTTAAAGAAAAACCCTGTAAAGCTGATTTCCCATGCTTTCGAAAAGTCAATTACTGCCGTTCATCCGTCTTGTGGTTTTTCTTCATTCAAGGAATCTCTGAAATATTAAGATTTATATTAAATAAATTGGAATCATTCAAATCCAATTCCTTATTATAACTCATTCCTGAATATTGTTCTTCGTTTTCGGGTATACATTGAACTTTAAAGGTTGTTTTTCCTGCTGTATAATACAAATCAACCGGTATTGTGTAATCAACCTCATTGCTTCCCTCCGGAATTGTTACCTCTGTCTGGAAATCAGCCTCTCCCCTTGCAGAAACTATTATTTTTATTCCGCCTTCGGGAGCCAAGCCGCAATCATATTTTATAGTTCCTGAAATTGTGCGCTCAGACAACCAATCTGTGGTGAAGTCTATATCCGGCACATCAGCTTTCGCTATATCTATTAATAAGCTGTAGATACTTGCAGAATAGCTTGACATTTTCTGTGGTTCACATTTTATTGTAAAAGCACTGCTTCCATTAGTATTATTCAAATTGATCGGTATTTCATAGTAAGCCGTATTATCACCCTCACGAATTAAAGCATCTGTTGTAAAACTGCCCCCGTTTTCACCCATGGCGTACATAGTAATCCATATTCCGCCCTCAGGTGCAAAGCCATTGGAATATGTTATTGTTCCTGAAATTGTTCGGACAGGTGAATCCGCATAGCTATCAAGAGGTAATAAGAACTGTACTATCAGCATACAAAGGAACAGCATTGGGAAATAACTTTTATGAATATGTACCCTTACCGTACTGCTAATTTTTTTAAACATCTGATATCCTCCTTAAAGTTGGTTGTTTTGTATTTTATTCATTATCGAACAGGTAAATTCCTTTATAATTTTAGATTTTTTTACAAAAACAAGCAGGTATACTGTATTTATTATAAATTTATGTATATAAATGCAATAAAATTATATAATATTTTTATTTATTTTGTTAATACAAAAGTCCTCTCATAAATTTAATGGGAGAACTTTTGTATAAAAACTGATATGTGTTAGCCTCAATTGCTCTATAAGGCAGATATTACAAGTTATTATCCTTTCCGGCAGAATTATTTAGCTTTCCGTCATCAAGACCGTCCTTTATCAGCTCAAACCATTTCTGCAGCGTTTTCTCAAACAGACTTTCAGGAATAAAAAATCTGATCCAAGCAGGAATTAGCAAATAGACCTGTGTCAATACCTGTTCAAATCTTTCCTGACCTTTTTGGGATCCTACAATAGTCTGTTCTGCCTGAAGCATTAATTTATTGGCAATCCTTCTGAGCTTATTCCATTTCTTATTTATAATTAAATAAATAATGTAAGCCAAAGCTCCTATTACAACTAAAATTACCCTCCAATAGCTTTCCAGAAATTCCGCCATATTTGTTCCTCTCCTTCTTTCAGGACATTCCTATAAAAATTCCGGAATAAGATTTTTTAAATTTTCAACTATATATTAAGTAATTTATAATGGAAATTAACAACCTGTCTGTGGTCATTATCCTTTGGCAATTATATCGTTCAAACTGCTTCCGGTTGAAAAAATATTATCTTCAATGTAATATGTATAAAGAAGCTGGTTAAAAGCATGCTTTAGCTGAAAGGCAATAGACTATCCCTGTATTTCAGCCTGATTAAACTGCTCAAACCAGCCCTATGCCATAATTTATAAAATTGTAAAAATATCTGGACAGGAGGTGAAGAGTCCATGCCGTTACAAAATGGATTTTTATATCAGAATACAGGGCATGGCTATGTTAATGGAATTTATATATCAGAATCCCGCACTTTCACCGCAGGAACGAACAAACAACTTACTTTCGCTCATGACATTAGAAGAAAAAGTCGGACAAATGATGCAAATAAGCTATAATACATTAAGTGCTGAAGAGGCAGAGGATTGGGCAAGTAATAAAAAGGCAGGCTCCTTCCTGCACGTTCTGGGCAAGAAGGCGGAACACCTTCAGGAACTGGCATTATCAACACGCCTTGGCATTCCTATAATATTCGGAATTGATGCAATACATGGCCATGGGCTTATGAACGGCTCAACTATTTTCCCGTCCCAGCTTGGAATGTCCTGCAGCTGGAATCCCGAGCTGCTTGAAAAAGCAGGCAGGGTAACCGCCAGGGAAGCTGCGGCAGACGGCATACATTGGACCTTTTCACCGGTTCTTTGCATTGGCAGGGATTTGCGCTGGGGACGCATAAATGAAACCTTCGGAGAAGATTCATATCTGATAGGTGTGCTGGCCTCTGCCATTATAAAGGGTTATCAGGGCAAAAGCCTGTCTGACGCCGACAGTATTCTTGCCTGTGCAAAGCATTATCTCGGATATGGAGAAAGCACAGGCGGAAAAGATGCCTATGATACAGAAGTGACCTGCAGAAAAATCCGGGAGGTATTTCTTCCGCCTTTCAAAAAAGCCATCGAGGCAGGCTGTGCAACCTTTATGACAGGTTATCAGTCTATTGACGGCACTCCGATGGCAATAAATAAAAAGCTGCTGTATGACATACTGAAGCAGGAGCTTGGCTTTAAAGGCTTTGTAGTAACAGACTACAATAACACTGGAAGTCTTGTAACCCTGCAGATGGTTTCTCCTGATCTCGATGATGCTTCAAAAAAGACTGTTGAAGCAGGTAATGATATGATTATGGCCACAAATGATTTTTACGAGTCGGCAATCCGGCTTGTTAAGTCGGGCCTGCTTTCCGAATCCTTGATAGATGAAGCTGCTGGAAGAATATTATCAATCAAATTTTCCTCAGGTCTTTTCGATGTCAAAAAGAAAAGCGGCTATGCCAGCAGAAGCGTTATCTCCTGTAAGGAGCACCTGCAGGTTAATATGGAGCTGACAAGACAATCAATCGTATTACTTAAAAATGATAAAAATATTCTCCCGCTGAACAAAAGCACAAACATTAAAAAGCTGGCGGTAATTGGGCCAAATGCCGATAACTTAAAAGCACAGCTGGGGGACTGGACCTTTTTTACTCATCCCGATCCAAATCCCGAGGCGGTTCCCGCTTTTGAGTATTATACCATGCTTAGAGGCATTTCTGAGCGTTCCCGTTTAAAAGGGATTGAAACGGTATATCATAAAGGCTGCGATATCCTTGATGATGAGAATCAGAATATTGAAGACGCAGTTTCAGCAGCAGCAGCTTGTGATGCCATTATAGCGGTTATAGGGGATTGTGTGGAGCAAAACGGGGAATTCAAGGACAGAGCCAATCTGGATTTATCAGGGGCACAGCAGAAGCTGCTTAAAGCTTTGAAGGCTCTTGGCAAGCCGCTGATTGCTGTATTGGTAAACGGAAAGCCTCTATGTGTTCCGTGGCTTCAAAAAAATGCCGATGCCGTTGTCGAAAGCTTCAATTCCGGTATATTGGGCGGCAAAGCAGTTGCAGAGCTTCTTTACGGTGATTTTGTCCCCAGCGGAAAGCTTACTGTTTCCTTTCCTTATCACAGCGGTCAAATTCCTGTTTACTATAATCAGCTAAGTGGCTGGCACAGTCCGAAATATATGGATCTTGCCGAAAGAAATGCACTTTATCCCTTTGGCTTCGGGCTGTCCTACACAAAATATCAATACTCAAATCTCGTGCTGTCTTCCGCTGTATGCGGCAAAGAAGATACTGTTGCGGTGCAGGTTGATATTACAAATACAGGAGAATACGCTGGTACCGAAATTGTTCAGCTTTATATAAACGATAAGGTCAGCTCTGTAATGACACCTGAAAAGGAATTAAAAGGCTTTGAAAGAGTATCTCTTAAAGCAGGAGAAACAAAAACCGTAACTATGAGCCTTCAGATATCGGCCCTGGCAATTGTTACCCCTGATGAAAGATATGTGGTTGAGCCCGGCGAATTTGAAATTATGGTCGGTCCTGACTCAAAAGCTTCAAGCCTGTTGAAGAAAACCCTGACAGTATGTTGATAATAAAGGAGCCGTTGTCAGCGCTGGCTGCTGTACCCGTTTGGATGTGCAGAATGTCAATTCCATGCTGTTTCTATTATTTTGCTCAAATCATCGTACTTTGGTTTCCAGCCTAACAGATTAATTGCTTTTTCTGCTGATGCCACAAGTGTGCCGGGATCTCCCGGTCTCCTTGGTGCATCTGTATTAAATAATAATACAAAAAAAAGAAGCTCTTAACTGTATTTTTGCATTTACAATTAATAGCTTCTTCATTATTATAAAAAATAATGTATTAAGGTTAAATATTCCTATCTCACAGCAACAAAATTATCTTTATTTCCTTCTAATATTTCATTCAGAACTACCTCTGAAATTTCAGAAATTGTAGCACCGCGCAATAAATACAATGCCCTGAAGCGCACGCCTGTCTTTTTAAGTATCTCTGCAGCCAGTTCCTGCGCCATCAGTGAATCGATTCCCAATTCCACAAGGTCTGAATTGCTTTCAATCCGGCTGCTCTCAATTTTAAGGATTGCCGCAGCCATATTGACAATGTGGCCTGTTACCGCAAATATACGCTGGGAGGAGTCTTCCCTTATAATCCTTCTTCTGAATGCATCAAGCTCATCATCAACGGAAGCTTCAGCTTCTTCCTTCACAAGTTCCGCAATACGGCCTGCAGGCATTGAAATGTCAGAAGCCCACTTTTTCCAATCCATATTAAAAATACCTATCTGCGTACATTCCCCGAATAATGCAGGTAAAATACACCTTAAGCCCTGACGCGATGTAATGCCCTTTATTCCTATCCGTTCAAGGTGAGCTTTCAGCCTCTCATTTCCGGCAGCCATACCTACATCCTCAATGACTCCCCAATTGATGCTCAGACCCTTTTGTCCCAAGCCTCTTCTGTACTGCATCAAGCCGTCAAGAAAAGCATTGGCGGCAGCATAGTTTGCCTGAGAGCTATTGCCCGTCATTGAGGCCACAGATGAATAGCAAATAAAGAAGTCAAGTACATTATCCCTCAAGGCATGATGAAGATTCCAAGCCCCCAGTGCCTTTCCCTTCATAACAGCCTGAATCTGTACGTCAGTCAGCGAGTCCAGTGCGGCATCGTCAATTATTCCCGCCGTATGAATAACACCTCTAATCTCCGGGAAGGCGGCTTTACACCTGTCAATAGCCTGAGCCAGAGCCAGACCGTCTGAAATATCCACTCTTTCATCTAAAATACGTACACCCTTTATTTGAAGCTCAGACACAGTCTTCTGGGCTTCCGGAGTGTTACCTCCGCTTCTGCTCAGCACAAT
Source organism: Ruminiclostridium sufflavum DSM 19573 (assembly GCF_003208175.1). Taxonomy (GTDB): domain Bacteria; phylum Bacillota; class Clostridia; order Acetivibrionales; family DSM-1351; genus Ruminiclostridium; species Ruminiclostridium sufflavum. The sequence goes on from NZ_QKMR01000001.1 coordinate 302,267, forward strand.
AATATTACGGGCATCATGTTCAGCCAGCCATCTCAAAGTTTCCAGCCCCATGCCTCCCCAGCCTCCTGTGACTACGTAGGCAGCGTCCTCCTTTATAAAGCTGTATGAAAGCCGGGTGCTCAACGGTACAGGCTCACCGTATACCTCCAGCACCGCAGCCCATGTTATTTCACCTTTTGCACGGATTTTCAGCAGCTCCTCTATTCTTGTTATGCTTAACGGCTTTACCTCAAACTTATTCATAATTGAACCAAGCTCTTTTAATTGCCCTAAAATGCTCCCTAGCCTTTCAGAGCTGTCAAAGCATAACGCCTTTGTATTCATAATATGGAACTGAATCCCTTTTGCAAATACACGCACAGGTATTTTCTCGGATTCATCGGAGCCGTCATCAAAGCATATATATTTCCCTCCGTTTGAAGAAAGCTCGATACTCTTTTGCATCAAAAGTCCGGCAGAGCTTACAATAATATTTATTCCCTTCCCACAGGTTACCTGCCGTACTTTGTCTATAAATCCGAAATTGCTTGAGTCCAAAACATAATCCGCTCCTATTTCTGCAAGCTGCTCTCTTCCATGCTGCCCGTCATGAGTTGCAAAAACCTCGGCACCCTTCCACTTTGCCAGTAAGACAACTGCAAGCTGTATTCTTCCAATCACCTGATGAACTAATACAGTTTCTCCTTCATGCAGATTACCTTTATTGAAAAGCACCTCATAGGCAATAATCCATTCCGGCAATGTAACCGCTTCATGGAAAGACATTCCCTCAGGTGCCTTGATTACGGCACCTGCAGGCAAGGTTGCAAACGACCTTATATTTTCCTGAGGACTTAACACAACAACTCTCTGATTTTCCGACAGCTCTGACACAGCATCTCCTACACGTGTTACAGCTCCGCAGCAATATGAAAGTATTCTTTCTCCTGACGGATTCCTGACAACAGCAGAAAGATTTACAGGATAGCACGTATGTACTGCTATTTCAATTTCATCCTTTGCCGGTGCCCTTCGGGCTGTTTCCGCAAAATGCCCCGAATCAGATTGATACATAAAGCTTGCAGCTTTTTCTGCCAAACTTTTTTGATCTTTTAATTCATATCTTTCCAATCTGGCTGCATAACGGATATTATTACGATAAGCAATTTCTGTTTCCTTGTCAGCCGCCATAATTTCACTTAACAAATCAGCCGCACCGGTACCCGGAATAAGGCTGTTCAAATCAACAACCCTGACCTGATAATCCGCATATTCAAGTCCAAGCACTCTGGCAAAGCCTATCAGAGCATTTTGTCCGGGATTCCTGCAAAGAATATCCTTTCCTACCGCTTGGGCACGGCAAAGGCCAATACAGAATTTACAATTCTGATTTGATATGGCTTTTCCCATAGACTGTACTATATGAGTTAAATCTGTCACATCAACCGTTCCTGCGGCATACAGGGAGTAATCCGTATCTCCTTTATCCTGAATATCCAGTCCCCATAAATATACAACGGCACCAATGTCCCTGTCTGAAATATATCTGAACAGCTGTTCAATATCCTCAGAGGAATTGCGCCTTACCTTAAATTTATCAGCTCCCCAGCGTTCAAATTGCCGTCCTTCCGACACTTCTACACATGAAATCCTGCGGCTTACAGCTTCGCGGAGCAACTGCGCACCAATCCCCTTTTGATCTGTAAAAACAAGCCATGTCTGAGGCTTATATAAAATTTCTCCGGCTGCAGCCGGCTTTGATACCTGCACCCATTTATTGATATATTGAGCGGGCAGCTCGCTGCCTATAGCTTTTTTATCAGCCGCAAGGCCTCTCACTGCCACATCCTTCAGCTGGACACAAAGATTATTTTCGCTGTCATATATGGCTATGTCGCCATGAATCTCCTGATAATTCCTTGCAGTTATCCTTCCATGACACCATGCGCTGCTGCCGGGTTTTTTGCAGAAATATATGCTTCCGATAGAAAAAGGAATATACAGCCTGTCTTCCCGTCGAAGCTCATCAGCCGCCAACGCCAGAAGTGATTGGAATGCCCCGTCTAAAAGAGTGGGATGAATAAAATACTCCTTCACCTCATCTTTATAATCCTTGTTGACCTCAACTTCCGTCAATATTTCATCCTTATCAGCAAAGCCCTGCTTCAAGGTTTTAAAACCGGAACCAAATTCAAGACCCAGTTCCTTAAGCAGCTGATAGAAAGCATCAATCATCAGAGGTTTAGTATTCTTAGCCGATAATTGCTCACGTTCCAAAGAAGGCAGACCTTCCGGAAGGGTCAAGGTGAACATTTTCCCGCTTGCATTTTTAACCCATGCAGAATCAGCTTTCAGGGAGCGGCTGTAAATACTGAAGGCCTCCCCGTCAGAATCCTTCACCAGCCTCAGGACAGGAGAGCTCAACACCTCCAAGGTCTGGTGGAACTTAAAATTCTCCAGTAAAATCTGACTGCCCTTTTTTAAATTTGCAGCCAATGCCATCTCAACATAGCCTGCACCGGGAAATATAACCTCCTGCTGAATACGGTGGTCATTCAAATATCCTTGTCTGACAAGCGACAACTCGCCTTCCCATACAGGCAAAGGCTCATCCTTTTTTGCTCTCAGCAGAGGATGCCCCGGTATACCTAATCTGTCTGCCTTAGACAGCTCAGTTTCATACCATACGGTTTCCTTGTCCCAGGGATATGAGCCAAATCGGACCAAATTTCCCGAGGGATACAGCTTTCCCCAGTCAATATGAACTCCGCGCGCAAACAGAGCTGCTATTGAAACACATAAGGTCTTAAACTGAGGTTCTTTACGATTCTGTGAAGCAAAGGTTTCTCCCTCCGTTCCCTGTAACCCGTCTTTTATTGCAGAAGCAAGCACCGGATGAGGACCTATTTCTATAAAAGTATTATATCCGTCTTTTATCATCTGTGAAATTGCAGCTGAGAAACAAACCGTATTCCTTAAATTTTTCCACCAATAGCCGGCATTATGTGCAGCTTCCTGCACCTGCTCTCCTGTCACACTTGAATACAGAGGAATCTCAGGTGCCTGCGGAGACAGCTTTTGCAAGTCTTGAAGAAATTCTTCATTTAGGGATTCCATCTGATAGCTGTGATATGCAACCTCCACCGCAAGCAGACGATTAAAATGCCCTTCGGCAGACAGTTTTTCAGATACTGCCTGAAGAGCCTCGGGGCTGCCGGATAAGGTAATGGAATTAAAGCTGTTTATAGCTGCTATAGAAACAAATTCATCCATCCCCTCCAAATAAGGTACAATTTCCGTTTGGGACAGCTGCACTGCCAGCATCCTTCCTGCACCCGCCTTCTGCTGCTGCAGACGGCTTCTGTTGTAAGTAACGGTTAAAGCTTCTCTCAAGGTAAGAGCTCCGGCAATATATGCGGCAGCAATTTCTCCTACACTGTGGCCTATAATACCTGAAGGGGTTAACCCATATGTTTTTGCTATTTCAGCCAGCATAACCTGAAGCACAAAATTACCGGGCTGTGCCTGCCACGGTTCATTCATCGGCAATCCCGAGCCATCTGAAAACAACTCCTGCAAGGACCATCCTGCTAATGGCTTCCATACTTCGTCGCACCTAGCCAAAATTCTTCGGGCATTTTCATCCTTTTCAAGCAGTTCCATTCCCATTCCCCAATATTGAGGCCCCATACCGGTAAAAACAAAGGCACATTTAGCCTCATTTACCTTTTTTCTTGGACCGGTAATAACACTTCCGTATGTCTTTGCTTTAGAATTAAATATATACAGACTTTCACGCAATTCTTCCATATTGGAAGCAACAGCCGCATATCTGTGTTTTAAATGGCTTTGCCGAACTCCAAGAGTGTATCCGATATCCTCAATATCAACATCAAAGCTTTTTTCAAGTGTGGCAGAAATTCTTCTGATTCTCTGCAAAAGTGAATTGGAAGCTGCAGCCGTAACCGGAAAAATCATCGGCCTTTGCTGCCTCTGAGTCCGGATATGCTTGATTTTGGGAGCCTCCTCCAGAATTATATGTGCATTAGTGCCTCCAAAACCGAAGGAATTAACACCTGCCCGTGCAGCTCCCTTGTGCTTGGGCCATGGAGTAAGCTCCACAGGCACCTTCAGCCTCAATTTATCAAAATCAATTTCAGGATTAGGCTCCTTGAAATGAAGATTAGGTGTAATAACCTTGTTCTTCAGGCATAAAACAGTTTTTATCACAGCCGCCACAGCCGCTGCCGCTTCAAGATGTCCTATATTGGTTTTGCACGAACCGATAATAAGGCTGGAGCTGCCGGAACGCTGGGTTGCCACAGCCGTGCCGATCGAAGTTGTTTCAGCCTTATCACCTGCCTTTGTGCCTGTTCCATGAGCTTCAATATATTGAACATCCTCCGGAAAAACACCTGCATGCTGATACAGCTCCTCCAGAAGTTTGATTTGCGAATCTGCATTGGGTGCGGTGATGCCATCGCTGTGCCCATCCTGATTAACGGCAGAGTCCACAATAACCGCATGGATTGGATCTCCGTCCTGTATAGCGTCGGTCAGGCGTTTTAAAATCAAAATTCCCGCTCCCTCACCCCTGCCATAGCCGTCTGCGCTTTTGTCAAAGGTTTTGCACCGTCCGTCAGCAGCAAGAAAGCCTCCCTTGCACATGGAAATCATATACTCGGGACGTATCATTACATTTACTCCCCCTGTCACGGCAAGATTGCAGCCGCCACTCAGCAAGTCCCTGCAAGCCAGATGTATGGCAACCGCAGAAGAAGAGCAGGCTGTATCTACAGTCAAACTGGGGCCTCTCAAATTGAAGGTGTATGAAATTCTGTTGGACAGCATACCAACGGTAGAGCTTATAGCTGTATGCGTTGTAATAGCCTCTCTGTTATATACATTCAGCAAATGAATCTGATTATCTAATGTAAAGCCTCCTATATAAACTCCGCTTTTAGTGCCTGACAGATTGCCCGCAACCACACCTGCATCCTCAAAGGCTTCCCATGTGAGCTCCAAGAGCAGGCGCTGCTGCGGATCGAGAGGAGTAGCCTCACGGGTGGAAATACCAAAAAACCCCGAATCAAACTGGTCAATTCCTTCCTGTAAAAATGAGCCCCGCTTGACATAAGCTTTACCCGGCACTTCCGAATCCGGACTATAAAACTTTTTGATATCCCATCTGTTTTCTGGAATTTCACAGGAAGCATCCCTTTTATTTTTTAACAGATTCCAGTAGGCCTCAGGATTTGAAGCGCCTCCCGGAAAGCGGCATGCCATTCCGATAATAGCAATGCGTGTTTCCTCGCAGTTATTCAGCTTATTTGAGTTGTATGTATTTTTATATGAATTCATTTTCTTTTCCTTTGTGTTCTCCTATTTTTTGCGTACTCTTTATAAAGCCTGTGAGTACGTATAAAAGCTTCCTACAAATTGCATGTCCAATTAACGGCTTGTGTCCCCATCGGAGCAGAATTGTCATTCAACCAGCTGTGCAGATTTGCATCCGTCTGCCCCATAAGATAGGCGGAATAAGAGGCCATTTCCTTATAATCCAGATGAAAAACGCTTCTATACAGCTGGAAATTTGTACAGTCAGAGGTGTATACAGGTGCATTTTTACCGCTTCCTTTATGCTTTTCCTCTACCATTTCCACAAATGTTTTATACATATATATTTTACAACCGTCTTCTACGTTCAGTGCATTCTGAACAAACAGATTCATCGTTTCACTTGTATTCGGGCAGCTGGATGCCGCTCTGGCTATAGCCCAAAGGCTGTCACTCAAGGTGTTTAAATCGGCAGGCTGTATTCCCTTGTAATATCCAAGTATTATATTGATGGTAGAAGCCCAGTCAGAGCCATATGAACAGTTTATCTGATCATTTACTTCATTGGCCAGCACCGGGCATTGAAACAGTTCCTTTACATATCTTAAATAATCATTCATATTTCCTGCCTGAGCCGGATCAGAGGGATTAAAGCCTGTTTTCTGCTGAGTTAGCGCTAAAATCATAGCCAAAACAGTTGCCGGGCTCTGTGCAAGAAGTTCCTGTGCCTGTGCTGTCTGCCCCGTTACCTTGTAGTTTATATACCTGCTGTCCGCATTTAATGCATCACCTGCATTTGAACCAACCAAACGGGTATTGCATACTACAGGACAAGGTGTACTGTTATCTGCCGCCGTCATAAAATTCTGCGGCTGCAATTCTATTGCCTTATTTATTTTGCTAAATTCAGGTTTGCCTAGATTACCAACCCATTCAATAAATTTATTAGTCATAGGAATACCTCCGTTAAAATAAAAGGACTTTTGTCAAAAAACAATCCTGCTGATATAAATATTACATAGGGGCTTAAATATTTTGTTGAAACTTATTATATAAATTTATCACCCGGCTTTTTAACATAAAAAGTTAACGGTGCGCAAGCTTATAACCGGCTTATTACCAAAATAATCGCTTGAATTTATATATTCATTCACAAACAAATCGGCGTATATCGTACATGCACATCAATATATGCAGAACTCAACGCCGACCTGCTGAACAGATTAATTTTTAAGGCTGTTTTTAATCAGAATAATCAACTCTTATACTAAAATATTAATATTGCACATTAAAAATTATTTGCCTGCCTTTACAGGCTGAGAACATTATCAGTCTGAATCCATTGGCTTATAGGAGCAAAGCCTGCACTATTGATGATATGAGAGGCATTATTCCTCCAGTTAGCACCCTCCATTATAATTCTGGCAGAAAAGCCCTTGGCCAATGCCGAGAACTTGTAGCTTTTCAATATACCTGCCGTACAGGTGACTTCAATAGTTCCCGCGTGTATTTCCAGATAAGCATCGAGGTCTCCGCCTGTTTGCATATTATAAACAACCAGCTTATAAGTATTGTTTCCCATTTCATCCAGACATTTTTGAATTTGCCCGGTAAGGTTTTCGTTATTTATGCAGCTATCCTCAAAAATAAAGTTCTGCGTAATGGAATCCGGCATAACCTCTTTTTTATTTGTAAATGTTCCTGCTGCATTAAATGCTTTATTTTCCTCTATTCTGACCAGAGGACACTTTGTCAGTGTCGTAACAAATTGATTAAATTGAGCCAATGTATTTTGCCCTTTTTCAGGTGAAAAGCCTGCATTTCTCTGACAGGCACAAAGTATGGCTGCCATTCCTGTGACCGGTGAAGCCTGTAATTTATTAATAAAATCGGCATTAGAAGCTCCGTATTCAATAAACAAATCATTTATTTCCTTGTCAGCCTGCTGCAGTTGAGCTTTATTATCTCCAACCAGTTCAGCCAAAGATAATACTGTATCTCCCAATGTCTGTATTTCAGCCCCGAAAAATTCATTCCCGCCTGTACCTGTATTCTTATTAGCAGAAGACAACCTATTATTATCTTTTAAAAAGCAAAACCATTCATTTAACTTTTGTTCCACAATATGCCTCCTATTTGAGTAACAGCATTGCCGCCGGCTATATTCAAAAGGAAGTATTCCTTGTCTTAATATATTAACAAAGAATACTCCTTTAAAAAGCTGCTGATTATTGCAATGCCGGTATTGGTTGTGTGCCGGCTGTCGAAGTTTTGTTGTCATTTAGCCAATCGTCAATAGAACCGTCAAATGCTGCCTTAACCTTCTGCCAGTACATTGGCCATAAATCACTCTGGAACTCCAAGCGCAGCTTCAAGATATCAAAGGAACTCTGCTTTGTATCATAGCCTTTTCCCTTTTGCTCTATAAATGATGTTTTACTGCTGTATAAATAGTAGGATACAACATTATCCACATTAATTACATTTTGTACAAAAACAGACTCCGTTTCCTCGGTACTCATCTTTGAGGATGCTGCCTGCGCTAGATTCTTTAAGCCTGTTACAATTGAATTTTTATCCTTATCCGCAATACCCTCAAAAGTATCAGCAATGGAATCAATCATTGTATTCCAATCGCTGCTGGTCTTTGTAATACTTTGGTGATCAGACAGCTTTATTATAAAAAGAGGGCAATTAACCAGTTTTTGAACAAAAGCCTGATACTGTGTGGTTGTTGAACCTGCATTATCCAAATCTGTGGGATTATATCCGGCAGAAACTCTTGCCATGTTAGCCAGATTGGCAGCTCCTAAAGCAGGGTTTGATGCCCAATCTGTGTTACTCAAGGCACCCGAAGCACCTGATCCGGTTAATGCCGCCTGTGATGGCGCAATATTACTGCCGTTTGACATAAGCTTATTCACGTCGCATACTTCTGGAGTTGCAAGTAATATGTTGCTGCCCGGATGATTTACCTGCAGCCATGCATTTAATTTCAAGTCAAAATCGGTCATTTTCTTGTCTCCTTTTCATCTTGCAATAATAATGTTGCTATTTTTAAAAAATGTTTATAAATGGTATTTCATGTACAATTTTAGCAGAACATAATATAAATTACAATATTTTTTTCATCTATTTATTATTTTTGACAAAATATTAAATATTTTTTATTATTATATAAATATTACATTAATATTAAATATTAATATTTTTTGTATTTCACAAGCAGTCATAGGAGCTTTTGAAATGTTGAAAGCTTGTGATATATTCCATATTATAGTAGAATATTATTAAATTTATTCTAATTTTATATATGGGTGATTACATGAAAATATACAATTTCAAGAAAAAAGCAAGCGTTCTGATTATTTCCTTGATTTTTGCTTTGGCATTTTCTTCCGTACAAGCCTTTGCAGCTTGGGATGATTGGCATTACGGCTATGCTACATATACAGGCTCAGGCTATTCGGGAGGAAATGCACTTCTTGACCCCATAAATCCGGACATGGAAATTACAGCTCTTAATACAGAGGATTACAACAGCTATGGAGTTAATTCCTCTCTTGCCGGGGCATATCTGGAGGTGGAAGGTCCGGCGGGAAAAACAGTTGTTTATGTAACAGACAGGTATCCCGAAGGAGCAAACGGCGCATTGGATCTTTGTCCCATCTCCTTTGGCAAGATCGGAGATATGCTGGCTGGAAAAATTGATATAAAATGGCGTATTGTAAAAGCCCCTGTCACAGGAAACCTTTCTTACCGCATTAAGGAAGGAAGCAGCCAGTATTGGGCGGAAATTCAAGTGAGGAATCACAAATATCCTGTATTGAAAATGGAATACTATAAAAACGGAGAGTGGATTAATATGGAAAAGCAGCTGTACAACCATTTTCATGGGGAACAAATGGGAACAGAGCCTCTTCAGATAAGAATCACGGATATTCTTGGCCAGTCTGTAACCGATACCCTGCCGGCCCTTCCCGGAGCTATAGAAGCGGAAAGCTCAGCTTACATTGTTTCCGGAAATGTTCAATTTCCGGATTATAATTCAAATTCAAAAGGAATAATCGGTGATGTCAACTCTGACGGCCATGTCAATTCACTTGACTATGCCGCAATGAAAAGCTATCTGTTGGGAAGCATAATAGATTTTCCTGCTTCAGATGACCTATGGGCAGGTGATGTCAATGGGGATAATGAAATAAATTCAATTGACTACTCTTTAATAAAGAGCTTCCTGCTCGGAATTATCACCGAATTTCCAAAGCATTAGCCGGCATATCCGCTTTTGCTGCATACTCTCCCTTTTTTAACTGGAACAACCCCTCCTTTCTTATTGAAAACTAGCTGCTCTAGCTTGTAAATGAGAAATCCGGCTGGCAGCTCCAAGTATTTCCTAACTATATCCTAAGCACACATGTAAAAAAAATAAGGGCTGCTGCATTATATTGAAGCTTTAATACTTGTACGTGTAATTTCAGGAGGCAGAATATAAAACACATAGAATTATCAAATTCAGCAGCCCTTATGGTGGAGTTACAGTAAAAATCAAACCGTTTGCAGAGTTATAATACCATCCGCGGTATTTGTGGCAAGAACAAGAATTTCCAGCGCAAGTGCTGTTATTCCATATGTGCTTACCACCAACGGCCCGACCAGTGCAAACCGGAAAAGCTGGGAGCCCATGGGTGACATTATAGCACGTGCCTTAAGAGAATCTGACAAATCTTTTTTACGGCAGATATACCAGATTTGCATTCCAATATGTACGCATCCCCACAAGGTTGCGGTTAAGTCTCCTACCTCAGTAGGCAATTCCTTTTTGCTTATAATATTTATACCAAGCAATACTCCGCTTCTGCCCGGACCGCAAATGAGATTACACAGCCATATAATATTGCCCAAGCCGTTAGTATCTCCACAGCTTAACCCGCCGGCATTTTCCTTTAATGCCCATGGAGTTGAAAATGCGGAAGAACCGAATGCACAAATAAGATTTGCGACACCAATCGTACGGCTTGAAAACGGCAAATCCGGCTGCTCACTGAGCTTGGCCGCAGCTGTCGCCGCTATGTTCATCGTCTCGGTAATTATCCTTACAAAATAGATAGTTCCGCCGAAAACCTTAAAAATAGGGCCTATAACAGCTTGAGGAGTAATATCCGCATTACTTGCCATCACACATACCTTGCTTTTTGCAGCAATTCCGCTTTGCTCTGCAAGCCACTCCGCCGTAAATACCTTTTCAAATTCCTGCAAAGCTTCATCGGTCGGAAAAGGAGCCTTATTCTCGGTAATTTTGAAAATCAGAGTTCCCGGGATGGCAATTATATAGGATAACAAATCCATTGCAGAGAAGGTAAGACTCTTTCCGCTGAAAAACTCGTACAAATCTGATACAAACGGAATTTTCCATTCTTCATTAAGCAGCTCCCTGACCAGAATAACAATATCGGCAACTATATCAAATATTGAAAGAATAATTCCCTTTGCTGTATCAAGAACAAACAGCATACTTGCTTCCATCATTTTTATGGCACCCTTGACAACAAGATTCAGAGCTTGGTCCGGATGCTGTCCTATAGCTGTAAAATATGCTACTGCCTCATCAAAAGCTTGTTTTCCGTCACCATATTCAAAATTATCAGCCAGACTTACAAGCATATCCACCAATTCCTCAATTTTTTCCTTTGAAGAAAAATTAACCTCTTTCTGTATCAAACAGCTTGTCTGCGCAGGCTCCGCATTTATATAATTTTCCTTATAGGCATTAAGCATAACATTATGGGAGCTGCCATCCTTATATACTTCCTTGCCTGCGGGGTCTTCAAAAGCAGCGCAGTATTCTCCTATGCTTCCTTCACCGGGCATTTTCCCTATAAACTCATCCACAGCCTTCTTCAGTTCGTCAGAGATACCGTCCAGTGCCTGACTGACCTGCTCCTTTACAGCCCTTACCCCTATAACAGTGAAATCCAGTGCGGCATTAATGGTGTGCTTTACTGCATCGGCAGTACGGCTGATATCCTCCAGATTAAAGAAAAAAGCAAGCCATGCATATAAATCCTTAAAAAATACTTTCAGCTTTGCCCATATCCCTTCAATTACATCAAATGCCTGCTGGAAGGCCTTAACCACAGACTCAAACACTTTGGTAATGCCATCTATCACAAATTCGGCAACAACCTTAATAGTTTCAACAAGCTTTGTAACCGGGTTAATAATAGTTGTTACTATAATTTGCTTAAGCCCTTCCCATAGAACTCCTGCCCCCTGTTTAATCGAATTCCACAGATCCCCCCATTCTATGCCTAAAAATGAACCGGAAGCATTAACGGAGCAGAGGTTTGAAATATACATACCGGCTCCCTCAGCATCTAAAGCTTCAAAGAGGAGACCCCCATTATCATCAAAAATAACACGCCAGTGCTGCTCGCTTACATCACTCATATCAAGCTTGTAGCAGCTGTCCTGTGCTCCGCGGGTATGGTAGCGAAGCCCGTTTGTATTCCGGTTCGTTTTCAGGTAGCAGAGCCTCGGATCAGATGAGTTGAGTTGAGTCATACCTATGCTTGCCGCGTTCTGCATAACACTTTTAACAGCCTCGGCATTTTTTTCCCGTTCTTCAGCTGAGCCCTGTACGAGCAGCTGCCCTTCGGCACCTCGGGCATTAAGGATTTCATCCGTTGTTATATTATGCATTTTTGCTTGCAGCATTAGGTTTGGTTCTATTGTAACACCCTCCCCCCCCTGCATATCCGCAGTATTTATAAAAAAGGTGGGAGAAGCAAGGCTGGTGGTGCTGTAATTAAACGAAACCATTCCTGCGGCATCAGCCTTTGCGGAAACCTGCTGCAATGGGCTTGCAATGTATGCAAGTCCGTTAATGCGGATAGTTGAGGTAACTGATGTATTAAGGCGCACATCTGCAAAAGGATATGCCGCTCCATTAGGATAAAGCACAGCAAGCTCAACACTGTGTGTAGGAACAGGTACCATTTTGGCAGCTTCCTCTATCATTACAGGCATTGAGAACCATTGTGTCGTCTGAGGGCTCTGGCAGAACCGGTACATATATGCGGCTTCCCCCTCACCTGCATTCTGAGGATAATGCATACTGTTTATGCCTTGCGCGGTATTATATTGGGAAACCGTGTAGGCCTCAGAGTATCCTTGAGCATTCTGAGCCACCTCAAACTGTGAGTTCGGTACGGGATTTGACAGCGGAAACAGCTCCGTCCAGCCTGTGCGATCACCCTTTTCATTTTTAGTTTCACGGGATATATAAAGAGTCCCCCGGGAATCGTCCTGTATCCCGAACACTTCGATTATGCCTGTTGAATTTATAGCAGTACGTATATTCCTTATCTTTGTCACATTGCTGACCAAGGTCCAAGGCTCCCATTCAATTTTACCTGTTGAGGAATACTTCTTTTCACGCTTGACGTATACTCCTCTATCCTTGTCCGACACAGCAAATATATTCAGACGTTTGTCAACATCCTGAATAACCGAAATGTCAACAGCCTTTAGTCCGCTTAAGCAGGTAAAATATGAAAATCTGGAGCTGGAATCGGAAAACAGAACAGATTTATCAGTGCCAATGGCATAGAGCGCATTCTGCACAGGATTATTATGGCACATGGCAATTTGATATGCCTTTGCATCGGCGCTGCTGCCGGAGCTTTCCTTGATAGGAACCCAATCACGGGAAGCCCATGTTCCGTCAGACTTCATAAAGCTGCTGCAAACTGTATTATCCTCAAGAATAACATTTGCATACACATTTTCATATTTTTTAGCAGCCAGAAACCTTATAATTTTTTTTACTGCCTGCACAGGCTGGCTTACCTGCTGCCGGTAAGTCTTATTTTCAGAGTCATACACAGATAGTGTAAGCTTTCCCTCTTCATTCACACCCATAACATCAGGGTTATTTTTGCCGGATTTACCTTCATATATGCTTAACATACCGGCTTTAAAGCCCAGTTCGGTTTGAGTCCACGGAGCATTGCTATTGCTGTTTTGCCGAATTCTATATACATAATTTTCAGTACCCACCGAATAAATATCCAGATTACCTTCGTCGTTTAAAAACAAGCCGAAATCAGAACCGGGTTTTATGGGGCGAACTATTTCAAATGTTTCCATAAAACGTGTACTCACCTGCAATTGATGACTCGTTTCCGAATCTGTCTGGCCTTTATTTTCTATTTTATTTATATTAATCATTTTAACCTCCAAGCCGAGTTTCGGCGCTAAATGTTTAATTTCCGGTATTCCCACTGAATCTTGAAAATTTCCTGATGTCATGGCAGTGTTAATCCAAATGTCACCGAAGCCCTTCCTCGTGACGACATAACAATTCCAAATACACCGTGATGAGTTATAAAACCGCGCTTATGCGCAATGGGACGGCTGATTTCTTCGTACAGCGAGGAATCCCATCCCTGTCTTTTGCTTAGTTCCAAAATTGCGGCCCGTATACTGTGATCTCCCCCAAAAAGAGCATTAGCAAAGGTATAAAGAGAAAAAGCACTATTGCTTTTATTATTATTTGTATATGGACAGGGAACAGCATAACTGAAGCCATAGTCACTGGCACCGGGCAATTCCCAGTTAACAGGACGCCTGTATGCCTGAAAAAGGTAATCCGTTACATCCCCCGCATAATCCCGCAATCCCACAGGAGACATCAAAGCAGGCAAATCCTGCGGCCACACATAGGTTGTGTCATAGTAAAGTTCAAGGGTATGCGAATCACCATTATAGCCTATCATCCTAAGTCTTGCCGGGCGAGTGAACGGGCGGCTTATAATCGCTTGCTCCCAAGCTTTGACTTCAGGACTGTTATCCGGATAACACGGTACTTCCATATACAATTTAAAGCTGTTTCCGTCACAGCTATGCCGGCTCCCCAGCCAAGCTCCGTATCTCAGGGAGCCTTCCTTCTGGATGGAATGAACAAATCTGCTCAGCACCGGAGGTATTTCAGAGCCATTGAGCTCCGAAAATAGTTCCTCGGCATAATTCAACCTCTCGGAAGGAGGTATTTCGGGGCCTGTAACCTCAGCAGTAATTCTCAGAGAAGGATCATCTGAAACGAAAGCAACTTCAACGGGGAATCCGGTTCGTCCAAGTGAGCTGAAATTCCAAAGATGCTTCGGCTCAACTGAGGAACCCAGTAATTTCTTCAGCATCACCTGCAAGCAGGCAGATGCAGCTTCAAAATTATCACCTAATGCTGCAAGCCTCAAAATATGGTCAATATCGGGACAACCTGCAATAGAGTTCATTTTCCGCACCTCTCCGTCTATTGGTTAAAGGGTTCTGCGGGCAGAACCACATAGTTATTAAACGGCTCCTGCTTCATACCTGTTGTAATCGGGTCGGGGAAAGCTTCAATATAATATGAAGCCTCCCAATAATATGGCTGCCTGTTGCTGATATTATCCAAGTAGCCCCAATAAAGCGACCCTGCAGCAGCATCAAATTTCAGAATGCCGCAGGGAGTATCCTTATCATTGGTATCACAGGGATAAAGGCAGACCTTAACCATCTTGTATTTAGTCCAATTTACTCTCTCAGAATCAACCTCTATGGATATCCAGACTACATCAGTACTCACAGGAATAATGCATTGATTGCTGGTATTCTTTGGTATACTGCTGATTTTCCCTTTTTTACTGATGATATTTCCCTCATAGACAACAACAGCACGTTTGCAATCTACCACAGGATACCGGATACTGCATGTTTTGGCTTCAGATGTTAATACAGCCTGCTTTGCCTTGCCGGTAATTTCCCAGTCCGGGCCCCGTTCATTATAATAATAGCTGAGCTGTATCCTGTCAGTGTAATCATCTTTATACATCATATCTACAGAAAGAAATTGAGCATATCTGTATTCGAACGGATTGTTTATAAAATTGCAGGAACCGGCGGCTAAGTTATTTTGTCTGTATGTACCGTCCTCAGTACGGAATTCAAGGTCATAAAGCATCGGTACAATGTCTGTATACTCAGGCTGATTCGGCGCCAGTATCTTTAAAGGATTGGCCTTATTAAGCATAAAGCTTCCTATGAGCTCACCCAAGCTGTAAATAACCTGAATCTCTTTTATAAATTCAAAGGAAATATTTACGCACAGAAAAATATATGTTCCTGTCTTGATATTATCAGGCAGCCCTGAAACAGCCTCAATATTTAAGGCATCCGAAACAGGCTGTTTTTTTTGATTCATTGAGAAAGCCTCCTCTAATCCGGGAATCAAAGAGTATCCTTACAAAGCTTCCGAACTTGATTTCAGTTAAATACTACTTTTTATTTCCAGCAACAAGTCTATGAATGACAAGTTCTTCCGACTCCCCATCCTTTGGCAGTACAATACCCAAATCTGAGGATTGCGCTTCTTTTATATAGCTGTCCGGTACATCGCCGCTGTGATAATATGTACCGTCATAATAGTATACAAGTTCATCATCTAAGGGCTTATCTATGTCAAAATATTGTTTTTGCACAGTCCCGGTAATAGCCCCTTCCGCATCATGCATAGGGCGGAAAGTAAGCTGTGCCAAATTTTTTCTGCTGTCTGCATCAGCCCTTGCGCTATGTATGTCAGCAGCCTTTACAGGGCTGTCCTTCAATTGATAAAAATTAATCCTTACCTGCTCCACTCCCTCCTTCCATTGTATCTGGGAGGGGTCTACCTCTATTGTATCAATCTCGCTGATTGGTGAAAAATCTATAAAGCCCGTCTGATTTTTTAAACCGTTTACAGACTTAACCTTACCGTCTGAATATATTAATTTACCGGAAAGAGACACCACACTTCCATTTGGATTTTCCACCACAGTCAAGTCCCAAGGCTCTCCCTCATCATATTCCATCGAAAGATCAGGTTTGAAGTTCCATGTGTTATTTAAGCCTGTCAAGCCATTCTCATAATCATCATAAGTTGCTCTGATTCTGACTTGTTTTATTTGCACACCCCCGTCTTCCGGCAAATTGTTATTTACATAAACATTAAACTGATTTGTACTGAAGGGAGAAGAAATAACAATGGTATCACTGTTGCTTGATATAGGCGAAACCTCATACTGCCTGCCGTTTTTCAAAACATATGTCAAAGCATAGCTGTATGGATTTGTGCTTGGCAAACCTGTGCGGCTCACAATCTTATAATCCTTATTATTTTCTATGATTTTTATTTGTTCAGATTTATTAGGTAAATTGCCCGGAGTAATATAATAGAAATCCAGCAGTACATAATTGACAGCATTATCAAAATCCACATTTGCAGCACGAAATGTTGCGCTCTGTACGCCTAGCGCAGCCGCAGGCAGAATGACCCGGGCATTTTCACTTGGAATCCACGGTGAAGTATACGGCGTAAGCTTTGTTTCTATTTCAAAGGTAACTATGTACTGGTATTGGTAGGATGCTTTAAAAATTCCGCCTTCGTAGTATCCGTCAGCCTCAAGTGTCCAGTTTGAGCAATCCTCCTGTGTGAATGTATGTGACGGTTCCGGCTGCAATGTTGGATATTTGACATTAACCTGCACTGACTTTATTTTATTCTGGCTGAGATCATCCATAATAGTAAAATTAATCGTTAGGCTTCGGTTATCCACTCTTGAAAAATGTTTTTCCCATTCGTTTTCATTAAATCTCTTGAACTGCGAGCCCATAGGACTGACATTAAAATCAACCACTTGATTTTCTTTGTAATTCCTGCTGAACGAAGAAGTCTGATTCAAGGAAAATTGGTCTGCATGAGCCTCACCCAAAAGCTTTACAGCATCGTCAACAGCTTTGTTAACAAGTCCTTCCAAGGTAATCCATGCCCAGTCATAAACCCTTTGCTTCATTTCCTCGTCAGGATTGGGTATATTCCATTTAATATCTGTGTTTCCGGCATCCGAGTTCTTTAGGTATTCCTTAACTGCCGCTTTCCTGCTGGTTTCCTTGCCCCATATATTCCGATCAACCTCCACTGTTTTCTCATATTCAAAAGCCAGTACAGAATCATATTTTACGGTGACATCTACTGCGGGAAGCTTAGATAAAGCCATACCTTCATATTGCATAAAGAAAGGCGAAACTCCCTGATCCCCTGGTCCAAAGGCATCCTTAAAGCAATTTACCGCTTCCTGATCCGGAAGGAATATATCAAATGTAGCCTGATTTTCTGCAAATTGAGCAGGAGTGGCATTTGCAACCTGCTTTTCACCTTTTAAATCATATGTAAAAAAGCTGGTAATATTTACCCAGTTTAGTTGTCCGAATACAATGTCTTGTCCCAAATATTGTTTTACAACACTTCTTTCCTCATCACTTACATACAGCTCAACAGTAAAATTACAATTGCCTGTAATGCCGGTGTCAGTAACAAATTCCCTCAGAGTAAACATTTCCTGTCCAATGGTTTTATCTATAGCAAATCGAGGTGTGGGTACGATATACCACGTATTTAAATCGTCAAAATCACCATAGACTGTTACCCTCTGTGAATCTCCATAATTAAAAACTATACTTTTCTGAATATTGATCATTACAAAACCCCCCTGAAAATTTTATAATCATCCATAGCAGCGCCGTCATGAATGGTATCATTCTTACAATCATATTACTTCATTATAAATGACATGTCAATAATTATTTGTTTTAGGATATAATTATATTAATATGTCTTTTACTGGTATTATAATGGCATGTATTATAATTATTTTCTGCTATTCTACCACTATCCTTTAATTTATAATTAAATTTGTCATTTTAAATGAATATTACTCAAAAACAAATAGTCATAATTAATGAATCTTATTGAGTTTTTCTTAATTTTATGATAACCTAATACTTACAAATGCAATTGCCAAGGAAAAAGTCAGTTACTATCGGCCGGCAGAAGCTCTTTGCAGTTGCTTTCTTGATTTTTATACAGCTACCCGGTGTAAAGGCTTGTAAACCTTACCGAACTTTTGTCCTGATTGGGCATGGAGGTTAAAATGGACGAAATATTTAATATAATTATCATTGATGATGATCGTGGAATAATTGAGGCAATTAAGGCAAATCTGCCAAGCGAGTATATTGTCGACGGCTATACCAACTCAAAGGAAGGGATAGACGCAATTAAAGAAAACAAATACGATCTCCTCATTCTTGACTATTTTATAGATAATCTAAACGCAGAAGCAGTTACGGAAAAAATAAGAAAATTCGATGACGAAATTTATATAATGCTATTAACAGGCAGAGCTGAAGAGGTTCCGGCAATAGAAACCCTGAAAAAAACAGATATTCAAATGTACTGCGAGAAATCGGCGCATTTTGAAAAAATACTAATAATGATTGAATCGGCCATAAAATCAATCTGTCATTCAAGAAAAGACGGAAGCTTTGGAATACGGCTGAAAAAATTACGAAAAAATGCAAATTTAAGTCAGGAAGATTTGGGAAAGCTTCTGGGGCTTGGAAGAACTGCCGTTGCAAATTGGGAAACAAATCAAACAGAACCGACAGGCGAAAATATTAAAAAGCTTGCAGATTTATTCAAGGTTACCACAGACTTTTTACTGGGATATAAGGCTAATTTTTAATGCGGGGGCTTTGGCAAGGAGGCTTGTATGTCAGGTGAGCCGATTAAAATTTCAATATATGCAGCATCTGTAGGAACTTTAATTGTTCTTTTATTTATTATATACAGAGTAAAGCATAAAAATCAGCTTCATTGGATTTGCTCTGCAAATGTGCTTCTCTCTCTTGCCTGGACAATACTCCAGATGACAAGAGATGTCTTTTGCTATACCTTTTTCGGAATTTTCACCACCGCAGAATCAATCCTTACTTTCTTTATGCCCTGTACCCTGCTTCTGCTTTCTATAACATTAATGAAGGACAGAATTAAACACACAGCTGTATATATTTTAATTTTTACACCTCCCGTAATAAGCAGCTTTTTATACCTCACCAGCAGCATACACAAGCTTTTTATTATAAGCAGAAGCTCTGACGCAATCGTTGCAGGGCCTTACTATTACATCCATTATACCTGGCAGATTGTATATCTCACTGTTTCAATTTTTTATGTCGTGTATTTCAGCTTGAAGTATACGGGACATCTGTCCAAACAAAATCTCCTTTTTATTATAGGCATTCTTGTTCCGATTCTTTTTGAATATGTCAGCTATTTCACTTATACAAAGGACTCAAGGATATCCTATCTTCCCGGCTGTCTTTACGCGTTAACCTATTCCTTTGCAGCCGTATGCCTTACTATTTCCATATACAAATATAACTTTATGGTCAGCATACCAATATCCACCAAGAGCATCGTGGATCACTTCAGCGACTCTTTTTTAGTTGTCGATTATAGAAATAATGTTCTGGAAATGAATCGTAACTTTAAAGAAAATTTTGGAAATTATATATATAGAGATAAAATAAACGTATTTGAAGTTCTGGATAACAACCTTTTTGAGGATTTCAACAAAAGGCTGGAGGAAAGCATAAAGCTCTCCAAAAGCAGCAAGCAAACCATTAAATTTGAATACCAATTCAAAATAAGAGTAAGAAAATATTTTAATATCGAAATAATTCCTATTTTTAAAAACAAGCGATTTATGGCTACGCTTGTCTTTCTTAAGGATATCAGCATTCATAAGCAATTACTTGAACTGAAAGAGGAAAATACTCTAAGACTCATTGAAAAAGAACGCTTAATTTCCTTAAATCAGCTAATAGGAGGCTTAGCACATAATATAAAATCTCCTCTTATGGCTTCCTCAGGAGGGATTTCCGTTCTGGAAAAAAATACGCACAAGATTGATGCTCTGTTGTCAGAGTTAAATATATATTCTAAATCACCCGAATTTATAACTACAATAAATGATATGAAGAAATGGGAAAATCAGATAAAACAGTATTTGATTTATATATCTGATATTGTCTCGGCAGTAAAAGACCAGACAACCAGCATGAACAGCCCTGAAAATGCCGGCTTTACAGTTGAGAAGCTTCTTAATCAGGTTACCGTTCTAATGGAATTCGAGCTTAAAAAAGCAAAATGTGTTCTCAATAAAAACCTCAAGGTAAGCCCGGACACCTTGATTAACGGCAATATAACCGCGCTTACACAAATACTGGATAATATTGTCATAAACTCAATTCAATCCTACGGCAATAACGGAGGTTTTATAAACTTAACCGTTGAAAAAGATCCTAAGGGAATTGTTATTATAGTACAAGACAACGGCAGCGGAATCGCTCCTGAAATATTGCAGAAGCTTTTTGTTGAAATGGTTACAACAAAAGGAAGCGACGGCTCAGGATTAGGGCTGTATCTTGCCGGTATTGCCGTTAAAGGGCAATTTAACGGTTCAATTTACATTGATTCTGAATTAAATAAAGGAACCGAGGTTCATATATTTTTGCCTCTGGCATAAAAAATGCATTATTATGATTTTCTAGTCTTTGTTGACAATTCCATTATTTGAGTGATATATTAATTTTTGCTATAACAATTATATGTTGAGGAGGAAATATGGTATGGGACCAGTATTCAGAATAGCAATCAAGTCATCGGAGGGCAAATATTTATATCACAATTCTGACGGCAGTTTATCCTTTGAAAATTGTGACATCATGGAGCCGGAAGTACAATTTTATGCTCCTATAGGAACAAGTGTATTCCTACAGTCATACAAAAGAAATCTCATAAGTCTTGATAGCAATAATTCGCTTGTATTAACAGGAAACAACACATCAATAAGCGAAAACGAAATATTCAGCGCTGTATTTATAGGAGCAAATAAAGTAGCGGTAAGAGCAAGCAACGGAATGTTTGTTCATTCAGGCTTACTTTCCGCATGCAGTAACAGCATTAGTGATAATGAAATATTTGAAATTATTCATCTTTACATATAAGAGCTATTTTTAAAGACTTATTTTAAAAAAACAGTATTCCTTTCAGTTAATCATATTTACAAAAAGGACCTGTGTCAACAGACCTCTTATATGTCTATCAGCACAGGTTCTTTTTGAAATATGTATAAGCGTTCTATACTTCCGTTTTACATAAGCTTACGGAACAACTGTGTAAACCTTATCTGTAGGAGTGTTGACATCAACACCCTTGGCTTTGAACAGCTGGCTCAGTGTTACAAACTGGTAACCCTTGTTCTGAAGCGTAGGAATTATTATATCCAAGGCTTCAGGAGTAGGATGAGGCAGCGGCTGATTGTCATGCAGCAATATTATCGCGCCGTCCTGAGCTCCGTTTATGGCGCAGTCTGCTCTGGCCTGAGCTGTTGTAGCAGATCCTCCGCTCCAATCATTACATATAACACCCTGTACAAATATCAAATCAATCGCACTGTACATTGTCTGGCTGTATGCAAGATTTGGCGCGCGGAAAAACTTAGGGGTCTGCCCTGAATACTGCTTAATAGCAGCAGTAGTATTATCAATCTTAGTCTTGATATCAGATGCAGACATAGAGTTCATGCTGGAATAATCCCAAGAGTGATTGCCTATTTCATGGCCTCCGTCATTAACCCTTTTAATAACAGCTGCTGTCGAAGAGCTGATGTTTTGTCCGATCATCATAAATGTTGCTTTTACGCCATATTTGTCAAGCTTGTCAAGTACCAATGGCGTTAAAGTCGCACTGGGACCGTCATCGAAAGTCAAAGCAATAAGCTTCTTAGTCGGATCCACAGGTGTGTCACCTCCGTCTCCGCCACCTACTGTTATCGTTCCCAATTGGATAATTCCTAAAAGATGCTGTTTTATCTTGGCAAAATCCAGAGAATCCATTGAACCGTTCTGGTCAACATCACCGGCAGCAGGCAAAGAATCCTTCAAGCCCAACAAATACTGCTTGTATATGGCATAGTCAAGAGCATCTACAGCACCGCTTCCATCAACATCACCAAGCAATATTGTCTCACCCGTACCCGGATCAGGATTAGTAGCACCATCCTTGCTGAAAGAGAAGGAACCAATATTAACCGGTCCGCTAAAGCAAAGGTACAAATCCTTTACACCTGAAACACCGCTGACAGTAGTGGATAAATCCTTGTAAGTATCCCAGCCTCCTGTAGCAGGTACAGTCAGAGAACCAATAATTGTACCGGTCGAGCTGCCGGTTCTTACTTGAATAGTTGTACTGGAGCTGTTGCCGTTAGCAACATGAGCTTTAAAGGAAGCTGCGCCGGTTCCGAAATTGATATTTTTATATGCAAGATAATTGCCGTTTTCAATATACCCTACACCATTTCCTGAATCCGTTCCTATTTTTTCAACAGTTGAAGAATTGGTATCATTATAGCTTGATGAATCTATTGCTGTAAAAGCACTTTTTTCATCAACCGGATCTGGATCTGGATCCGGATCTGGAGTAGTTGAGCCGCCTACATCAATTGTCATTTTAGTCATATTAGCTTGACCGCTGCTCTGATATCCCTCAACAACCATAGAAACCTCGTACATTTTCCCCATTTGCATTCCTTTAGCTTCCCACGCTTTAAAGTGGTCACTGACGGTTATTGTTCCGCTGGTACGCTTCTGCTGACGAACACTCCAATATTGTTCAAAGGTTGTATTACCCTTGATTGAAGGCTGATTTACACGAGTAGTCTGGTATAAATCATACACAGCACCATCAACGGTAATTGTGCCCTTGGATGTTGATCCTGGTGGCCTCCAGCTCCCCCAACTATCTACAATGTAATATTCTACAAGCGGACTACTGGTCCACCCATAGACAGACAAATATGAATTTCCTGATGGCTGGTAGTCACATGTGTAATTTACCTTTATGGACCCAAGCTGCTGCCAGGTCTTGGTCTCATCGTATTTCTTACCTGTACGGAATAACGCATTATTGATATTACTCCATGAGCAGTTGAACGCACCGCCGCCGTTAAGCGTCATGCTTGTGGTTCCGCTGTCTTTCCACAGCTCATAGTCGTAGCCGTCAATTTTACCGGTTGCATTTCCGGTAAGCGTTGTTGCTGCCTGTACGTCTAAGCCAATTCCAGCCAAAATGATGGTAAAACACATTAGCACCGAAAACATTACCATCAACTTTTTGTTCATTTTCGCACTCTCCCCTCTTTATATTTTTTGTAGCGGAATATGCTACAAAAGTAACATATTCTACCATATTCTAGCATATTCTAGCATATTTCACAACACGTTTCACAGCAAAACTCACAATAAGTTTCACAATTATTTACTGTTTTTTTGTTTAAATTTCACAGACACAAAATTTAATATTGTAAGACAGCGATGATTGCCGTAATGGAACTGCTTTAATTACTGATAAAACCAGTAATTTATGTAGATATACTTATTTTTAAAAACTGCCACTTTAGCAGTATAAATCCTAATAGCGGCAGTTCATAGTTATCTTTCGTGATTGTTTTCATCAGAGGTTCCAGTGAAGCTGCAGATGCTTCATAGCTGCTTGAATAGCTTAGGTATAAATATTAAAAAGAGAGCTTAGTGCAAGCTTTATGAATATATTAATATATTACTAAACTTGGTAATTATTGTCAATAACTCTTTTCACTTTCTTTATTCTTTTGATTTTAAATAAAAACCTTATCTTACAATGAAATTAAAATCACAGCAGACTAAAACTGTAAAAAGTTTGATTGTTACTATCTCATGAATGATATAAAATCAAATTGTCAAATAATTAACATACTTATCAGATAATAATATTTAAAGGAGTGATTGTTATGAAATTAGAATTAGATGTTTATAGTTCAATTTGCGAAACAAAAACCTTTGTGATAAATGGTATAAAAGCAAGCTATAAGGATTTCGGCAGAAAAATTGATACTCAGCCTGATAAAAGCAGACCTAATGCTTGCGGTAATATGACATTTGAATCCTTTGCACCCGCACAGCAGATTCTGGATAAATACGGCATATCCTCCAAGGAATACAATAACATTTGCATATTGCTGAGGAGTTGTATATCCTTCGGTGTCTGCAGGCAATGCGTATAAATCAAATATCGCTTTTACACTCCCTATATTGCATATGGATTTTTTCGTCTGCGTGCTATATAAGGAGTATTTTTTTAATAAAGTATGGTTACAGCCGCCTGTGGCTCACAACATAAAAGCTGGCTTGCAAGACTCTCTCACTCGGCTTTTGCCGGAATTGCCAATGCTTTTGCAAGGCTCGTCAACATGTAAATTCCCTTATTGGGTTATATCCAATTTTTCTTTTTCTTTATCAAGGATATCCACGCACATTTTGAAAATTACTTTCTTTCTCTTGTCATTCCTTTGTTCTGTTGAGGAAAGGTCTATTAAACACAATAGAAACCCCAGCCCTCCAAAAAACAACATATAGACAACTATCGCACTTACCCCTAATTCAATCAAAGAAATCAGAATAAATATGAAAGCCAAGCCTGAAACAGTCATTGCAGAAACTCCATTTTCATTTGCTATGGTATCATTCCCGCCCAAGTTCTCAACCTCAGAGGACAGGGTGATTTTAAGCTTGCTGTGCTCATCCTGCTCAATCCTGTTAGTATACATGAACAGCTGTAATTTCACCATAACCCTGTCGTGAAGATATGATAAATCAGTTATATTTTCTTTGCTTAATGCTTCAAGCGAAGCCTTTAATTCAGAATAACAGCTTGTCAAGTCCATATCAAACTCCAAATATATATTTTATCAACTCAATCACTACCGGCTAAAAAACCGATTATATCAGCCGATAGCTTGGGCTTGAGGCTAAAGCCTCCTGAAGTCAAAGAACAAATTCAAACCCAAACTGCGTTTAGAATCAGCTTAAAAGCAAAAACTGTCTGACCTAAAAATTATAATCCTTCTTCCGGCTGAAAAGACCGATAGTTTTAAGGCTAAAATCTCTTTGAAACAAATAAGCTAAGATTTTTACTAAATATAGCAAACTCCTATATTTAAATAAAATTTAAAATGCTTGTGAAGGAAACACAATTACAGCTCTAATAGTATTATCGGAATATCCTGAATATATTTTATGGGAAAATGTAAAAAGTTTAACATTTCCAAAAAGCTTTTCGCTCTCCATATATCTTCCCAATAACTCCTGACACGTGAAAAAGCCACAAGACAGTGTGTCCTATGGCTTTTTCTATATTTTAACCTTTTATTATATTTCTTCCTTACGCCGAATTCTTAACTTTTGTATTATCTTATAAATAAAAGCAGATTCCTTGGCAAGCATCGGGCCGGTAATTGCCAGTATAAGTACATAAACCACGGCAAAGGACTGGATAACCGGCAAAAGCCCTCCCGCCTTTCCCATATTCGCCATAATAATAGAAAATTCTCCTCTGGATACCAGTGTCAGACCTATATTAGCTCTGGCCTTGCCATTAATACCGGCTACCCGTCCGGCAATCGTTCCGGAAATCATATTGCCTCCGATTGTAAACGCAGCTGCTATTACAGCCAGCCAAACCGCACCACCCAAAGAAAGGGGATCAATAGTCAACCCAAAGCTGAAGAAAAAGATAGCTCCAAAAAAGTCCTTGAACGGCAGTATATTGTGTTCAATCCTGTTTGAATGCACCGACTCTGCAAGCACAAGCCCCACCAGCAATGCACCAATAGCTTCTGCCACATGCAGCGACTCAGAAAACCCTGCTATCAGGAACAAAAGTGCCATTACAATAAGAAGAAATAGCTCGGTGGACTGAATATTTAAAAATTTATCCAAATACTTGATTAATCTTTTTCCGGCAAATAACATAAATAATATGAAAAGAATAGAAACAGCCGCTGTTGATAAGATTCCCCATAAAGAGCTTGATTCGCTTAAAAGCAATCCTGATAATATTGATATGTGTATTGCAATAAATAAATCGTCAAACATGATCATTCCCATAATTATTTCTGTCTCACGATTGGCGGTTCTCTTGAGATCCATCAATACCTTTGCAACAATGGCTGTTGACGAGCTTGTCATAATACCGCATATCACCATCGTTTCCTTTATTGGAAGATCTCCTATCCAGCCTATAAGTAAACCGGTTGAAAAATTTATCAGTATATAAAATAAACCTCCGGTCAAAATTGACTTACCTGATTTGACAAACCGTGATACGGAAAATTCCATACCAAGATTAAAAAGCAGAAACAGAACACCGAGGCGTCCCATAAATTCTATAAATACCGAGCTTTCTATGAATCTGAAATCCAAAATCCCAAAATGGGGGGCATGAGGTCCCACCGCCATTCCAATCAAAATATAAAACGGAATAACAGAAAACCTCAGCTTTTTGGATATCAGGCCCACCGTAGCGATTAAGCCAACCGCCAGACCAATTTCAAAAATCAGATTGTGCATCCTAACCTCCCGTCTTTAATATACTGTTTAAAAATTTGCAGGCTTTTCCTATCTCCTGTGACAATCAAGGTAGAATCAGGACTAAACCGATAGTCGGGGCTGGGATTGACATTTTTGCTGTGATTTTTTTCTATAACTGCGAGTATGGTAATACCGGTGCATTGCCTAACCTTCATCTCTGCAATTGTTTTTCCTATACAAGAAAAATCATTATCTATCTTGTACCATTCTATAATCATATCCTCCATCACAACATTGATAGTCTCAAGTGCCTTGGGCTGGTATGCCATTCCGCCTACAATCCCTGCCAGCTGCCTTGCTTCATCGTCATCCAGACTGACCACCGAAGCACTGTCATCCTCTCCATGATAAAAATGATATAGCTCTCTCCGGCCATCGTCATGTATAATAACAACAATTTTGTCCCCACCGGAGACCTCTAATTCAAATTTCTTCCCAATCCCGGGTAAATCTAATTCTCTGACTTTCATATCATCTTCCTCCAAATATCTGTTCACAATGTACATTTGCCATTCAGGTTTCAATAGAACATCAGCATGGCATCCAATATATCCATAGTAAATCCTATGTCTATATATTTTATGAGTTACACTTTAATAGTTTCCTTCATGTGCTTTATAATATTGAAAAATCTATATTTAAAGATACCCACATGATTATTAAGCTATTCATCCCGTAATATCTGTTGTTAAGCACACCGATAATACATTTCGCTGTTTAGCTGAGTTTTTCACTTTAGATCAAACCGGATAAAAAGAATAACAGTATACAAGCAGAACGCTTGTTAAAACTACTCTTCCTCAGTAGATAAGAATACAAGCTGCATTTGTCACAAGCTTATTTTAACTTATTTTCCTCTGATTTTCAAGGTTTTTTATTCAATTTATCAAATTAATATTTACTATCTGCTATTATCGCGATAAATCGCCGTTTATTACAGCAACTCTCAATTTAAAGAAATCTGCCTCCCCTTTTCCCCTTCTGTATTTTCTGCTGCTTCATATTTTATAAACATCCTTTTGCCGGATTTTTTGCTTATAGAAATATATGCGGCAGCACCCTTCCGGCGTGTAGCTGTTCAGACCCAAATCCCGCTAAAAGCATCACATCTTTGCAAAAAATTGTCTGTGCTTTTTTATGTTAATTATGATATAATTTCAACAAATATTTATAAATTTCTTAGAAACTTATCAGCATATGTTATAACTGATTGCAGTTTAAGCATTTATTCTCACTTTTATTCAAATAAAATATACAAAGGTGGTAGCATTTTATGAATGTAAAATCTTCAGCAAACAGTGAATGGGTATTTACTCCTGATATTTTCAGCAGCCATATTCTTGATGATGCTTCTTTATTATCCTCCTCATCTGAATTGTTTAAATTGATTGTTGATATAATTCAAGATGGCATCAGTGTTTTAGATCCTACATTAACCATTAAATATGCAAATACCGCAATGAATCATTGGTACTCCACAGATTCTGAACCGGACTCCGAAAAATGCTACAAGCGTTACCACGGCCTGAGCACTCCTTGCGAGGTATGCCCTTGTATAAAGGTTCTTGAAACAAAGAAACCCCAAATGGAGGTAGTAAGATATCAATTAGACAATAAGGACCTCGGATGGCAGCAGCTTTTTGCCATCCCCCTTCTGAACAGGGATAATGAAATAATTCTGATTATTGAGTATGTTCGTGACATTACATTAAGAAAAATTGCAGAGGATAATTTTCGTGATCTTGAGCAGCAAAAGAATCTCTTGGTGGATACCTTGAAAAATCGTGAGCACAGTAAATATGAATTAGAAAAAATTATTATTAACAATATTGAACGTTATGTAAAGCCTTCATTAAATTATCTTAAGAAGGTAGTAAAGGAAGAGGATATACATATGGTAACGGGAATTATTGATGAAATCATATTTCCGCTGACAAAAACCCGTCCTTCGCAGATAATTACGCTGACTCCCAGGGAATTGCAGGTAGCTTCTCTAATTAAACAGGATTGTCCAAGTAAACAAATTGCGGACAGATTGTGTATAACCAAGAAAGCAGTGGACTACCACCGTGCCAATATCAGAAAAAAATTGCAATTGAAGCGTGAAGATAATTTGCAGGTCTATCTGGAAACACATTTGTAAGAACATTTCCCTATAAATATTATTGCAAGAGTCCTTACCGCCATTTACGCAATGGCGGTAAGGGCTCTTGTTCTTTCGCTATTTGCTTTTAGCACCATTCAGGTCCAGCATATCACTCCAATCCGGATCTGTCGGTCCTGTATCTTCCATCTGCATAATATCAATGCCTGTTTTCCCCGACTTTACCAGCTCGAAATATTTTTGGGAATCCAGCCATGGAAGTATTGAAGCACTTGCAGCATTGTCCTTATTAATGGGAACATATATATTCTTCAAATATACAGGATATGTTTTACCTTCAAATTTGGACTTTACCTGCTGGAATACCATCTCGGCTTCACTTGAGGGCGGAATTGACACTGTTGCCGTTACTGTTCCTTCCTTGATTTGCTCAACTGTCGTTTCTTTTCCGTTTATCGCAAACACAGGGTATGTTTTGCCGGTGCTCTTTATTGCCTTCAGTACACCATCCATCATTGCCTCATTGTGAACGTAGACCATATCAAATTTCCCGCCGGTTTTTGATATGGCATCCTGCATCACTGTTTGTGCCTTATCTGTCATAAAACCGCCTGTCTGGTTGTAAACAATATTCTCGTCAAAAACCTGCTTGGGTGTTTTTCCCCATGCCTTGGCAAGTGCATCAAGAAAGCCCAATCTATGAAGCTCCGCAATAGCCTGTCCGTAGCCGCCTTCAACAGTTACAATTTTGGCATCCGCCTTGAACTGTTTACCGACAAGTACACCTATCTCATATCCTCCTTCATACCAAGGACCGGATACGCAGCCATCCGGTTTTCCAGGGCCATCAGGATCAGGAATAGATGTTATGTAAAAAATAGGAATACCTGCTTTATTAGCCATTTCGCCCGCTTTCGAGCCCGTTGATGAATTCACCGTACATAGAATTATTGCATCAACCTTCTTTGCCACCATATCCTGAACATTATTTGTTTCCTTTTTAGGATCATAGTCTGATGTTGTTTTTGTTACTGTCCAGCCCTCTTCCTCGGCAAGCGCCTCAAAAACCTCATAGCCCTTCTGATAATATATATCAGAGCCTGCAAGTATAAAGCCTATGTTCTTTCCTTTCTGCTCCGCCGAGCCGGCACTTCCGGATGCTGCCGAATTTGTTTCCTTTGTACTTTCTGCAGCAGTGCTTGCACCATTGCTTCCACAACCGGACGCGGCAGCTGCCAGCATAACAAGTGCCAAAATTAGAGCCAATCCTTTTTTCATTGTGATTTCCTCCTGTAAATTTTTATTTATTTTATGACTTCCATCATAAATTTAATTAAGCTCATGCCATCTTGTATCTCAAATTATTGGCCAATACAGCTACGACAATTATCCCACCGGTTACAACATACTGCCAGAATGCGGATACGCCGATAACATTTAAGGAGTTAGAAATTATACCCATCCAAATGGTACCCAGCAGTGTTCCTATTACGTTTCCCTTGCCGCCTGACAATGCGGTGCCGCCTACAACAGCAGAAGCGATTGCTCTCATCTCAAGATCTGTTCCAAGGTAAGGATTTCCGACCTCATTTCTTGAGAGCATTAAAATAGTAGCTAATGCAATTACTAATCCATTGATAACATAAATCAACAGCTTGAAATTTTTTACATTAATGCCGGCAAGAAAGGACGCTTCATCGTTGTCCCCTACCGCATACAGCCAGCGTCCGAATTTTGTATATCTGAGAAGAAGTGCAAAAATTATATATACTACTATCATTATGTATACCATAAGAGGCAGATTTAGGAACCTGATATTGGTGGCAAATCCGAACTTTCCGGGAATGGGGTACTCAGCACCATTTGTCGTTATCAATGCAAAGCCCTTATAAATAATCATTGCGCCCACCGATACAATAAACGGCTCCAGCGTGGTTCGCGATAGCAGCAAACCCATAAGGAAATTGCATCCCACACAAATCAGTATGCCAAGCAGGATAGCAACCGCAACTGAAGTACCGCCGCTAATCAGCCATGCCATAAAACATGCCGCGAAGGAAAGCAATGTGCCGACAGACAGGTCAATACCCCTTGATATCATTAAAATACACATCCCGACTGACAGAATGCCGGGAACAGCCAGCTGCTCAAGCACAATACTCAAATTGTAGCCGGTAGCAAAATTTGGAGCAATTATTGAACAGATTATTATGTATACAATTAAACCTAAAAGTAAAAAAATATTATCATTTGAGAACAATCTTTTTTTTATAGACTGATTTACAAATGCAGATTCCTGAATTTTACTATTGCTCATATTTATGTCCATGCCCCGCATCTTGTGCAGAACTCCATTAAAGCACCGGCATGGACCCGGTCCCCCTTTTTATTTAATTTATTTAAGTTCCTTAAGCTTTACATCCTCCCAGCGCATATGACAGTATTGTCTCTGAATCGGCATCCTCTTTTGAAAGCTCTGCAAGAATGCCGCCATCTTTCATAACCATTACCCTGTCACTCATTGCAATAACCTCCGGCATGTCCGAGGATATCATAATGATGGATTTACCCTGCTTGCACAGCTCAACCATCACTTTGTAAATTTCCTCCTTAGCGCCGATATCCACTCCTCGTGTCGGCTCATCAAAAATATAAATATTACCGTTTGAATGAAACCATTTTGATAAAATTATTTTCTGCTGATTCCCTCCTGACAGGAAACGCACCTGCTGTTCAGGACCCTTGCATTTTATGTTTAGCTTGCTGATGTACTCACAACAGGTCTCTTTGTCATAATCCGGATGCATAAATCCCACAGGATATTTTGCCGAATGTGCCAAAACAGTGTTAAGGGAGTTTTTTTGCTTTGTAAATAGCCCCGTGAGCTGTCTGTCTTCGGTTATCATGCATAAACCCGCCTTTATTGCATCTCTTGGTGTCTTAAACCTGACTGTTTGCCCTTCTATGTTGATTTCACCTGCTTCGGGAATTTTTCTGCCAAACAACAGCTCTGCCATTTCTGTGCGGCCTGCGCCTACCAAGCCTGCAAAGCCTAATATCTCACCCCTTCGAAGAGTGAAGGATATGTCCCTGACTCCCTTGCCCGAAAGCTTCCTTACCTCCATAACAGGGTCACCTATTTCAGCTGCCTCCCTGCTGTAAAACATAGAAGCATCCCGTCCTACCATATCCCTTATTATTGAAGCCTCGTCAATTTGTTCTCTGCTGTATGTCCTTATTTTTCTGCCATCGCGTATTACCGTCACTTTATCAGCTATTCGGAATACTTCCTCGAGATGATGAGAGATATAAATAATACCGACCCCCTTTTCCTTAAGGGATGTGATAACACCCATCAGCTGTTCTATTTCATGGCTTCCGAAGGATGCAGTCGGTTCATCCATAATAATGATCTTGGCTTCATGTACAAATGCCTTTGCAATTTCAACAAATTTTTGCTGTGCAGTTCCTAGCATTCTTACAGGCATTTTGGGATCCAAGCCTGTTACGCCAATCTTGGCCAAGACATCAAGAGTCTCCTTGTACATCCGTTTGCGGTCCAATATAATTTTATTGGTTACTTCTTTTCCAATAAAAAGATTTTCCATAATACTCATATTCTGCATAAGAGTATGTTCCTGGTATATCGTTTGAATACCCAATTTCATACACAATGCCGGATTAAGCTTTCCATGCAGAGAATTTCCGTTTATGCTTATTTCTCCGCTGTCTCTTTGATGTGCGCCTGCCAGAATTTTAATGAACGTGGATTTTCCCGCCCCGTTTTCTCCGCATAAGCAATGAACCTCTCCCTCATATACCTTAAAATCAAAATCGGAAAATACAGTTACTCCGGAGAATTGTTTGGATATTCCTTTAATATCAAGTAAGCATCTTTTTTCAGGCATTAATTGATTGCCCCCTTTTCTATCGGAATTACCGATAAAAATTTCTCTTTTTCTTCATGTATTTCATGCCTAAAATGCACAATTAATTTAAAAAAAGGCATAAGACGACCAGATATGGCAGGTTTGAGTTTAGTGATACAAATCTCCAATGGGGTCAATCTTATGCCTTAATACAAAAAACAAAATATTACAGGCAATACATGTTTACATAAAATCTATTCCCAATAAACAGTATAATTTTGCTGCTTTATGAAATACTATGGAATATATTTTAGCCGAACTTTTTTCTTGACATGTGTTACTATTCAGAAATCGTACTTACGGGACATTTAGACTCACATAGTCCGCAATCAATACATATTTCAGCATCGATTTTATATTGAGCTTCACCCTTTGATATTGCGCAGACAGGGCATTCAGACTCACATAAGCCGCAGGAAATGCAATCAGTGCCTATATGGTATGCCATTTCCTCACCACCTCTCAGGTTTTATGCAGAATCAGGTATGCTTTTCCTTTATATTGCCCTTTGTCTTAATCATACTTACATATTCATCTGTATACTTTTTGTCAAAGGTTGCACATCCGACCTTGTTCTGCTTAATCAGCATTTCCACACAATGATCGCAAAGTGTGCACCATCTTATTGATGCATCATCGTCTCTCTCCATCTTTGCAGGCAGATATGGATCTGCATAGGATTGACGTCCGATAGCTATAGCATCAACTATCCCATCACTGATATTCTTTTCTCCCCAGAAGCGAAGAGTATTCTTTTCCTTTTTAACTGCCTGAAAGCCTTTTCTGCCGTCTCTATAAATGGAATAGCCTGAGCCTATTACGGCTGTTTCCGGCTTCAGAGCATCACGACATACCTTTTGCAGGAAGAAATGTATGTATGCATAGTCAGGAGTACGTACGTCAGGGTGGGCCAAATCCAAGGTGATGGAAGGCGAGCCTGCAGACTGCAATATGAAGTTTGCACCATGGGCCTCCAGAGTTTTTATCAGATCTATTGATTCAGTAAGCTCCATACATGCGCTGTCGGCATTCAGTGTACCGCAGCCGCCGGGGAAGCCTTCATAAATTGAAATCTTTGAACCTATTATAAAATTAAGATCCGGAACTGCTGCGCGTACGCCGTCATAGATATTAACTGCAAACTGTTTACGGTTTTCCCAGCTGCCGCCATACTTCCAGTTTTCTTTATTATAAGGCCTTAAAATCTGAGAGCCCAGATAACCGTGGCAGAGCTTGAGGTCTACTCCGTCAGCTCCTGCTTCGTAAGCATATTTGGAAGCTTGAATATACAATGCAATTACTTCGTCTATTTCCTTTTCTCCAACAAGCTCTGCATCCTCATAGCCCGGTAGAGGCTCCTTTGTAACACGTATTCTTTTTGAAAATTCAGGATTGCTTATCTCACCTGAATGCGTAATCTGGAATAGCAAAAGAGTTTCAGGGTTAATTTTTTTAAGGTGTGCCACAAACTTCTTTAACGCAGGTATATTATGCTCTCTTATTGAAAGTTGATCTTTGCGTGATCTGTGATCATATTGTGGAGTAATAGCCTCTAGAACGACAATGCCGGCTTTCCCCTCAAACAGCCTTTCGTAACGGGCATAGGTATCAGGACTTGGATCTCCGTTGGGCAAAGCATCACAGCATTCCATAGCATTGATTACTATACGGTTTGGAGCTACTCTGTTACCGATATTCAAGGGTTTAAAAAGTGGACTTGATTTACTCATTTTATATAACACTCCTTTAAATTATTTTTTCTGATGTGAATTAACTCATCGGATGCTTTTAGTTTAAACCATATAGCAAAAAGAACAACGCCTATAAAATCACTGTATAATACTAAGGAAAACCTAGTGTTTATTTAAGGCTTGCAAAATTGAATAAGTCAATTACTATCGGCTGAAAAGCCGATTCCATCGGTCGATAGTTTGGGTTTGAGGCTAAAGCCTCCTGAAGTACAAGCCCTAAAACCCAAACCGTTGAAACATTCAAACAAATGCTTGAAAGCATATGTTCGCCTGGAAGGCGAAGGTTTCAGCCGTAATTGACTTTATGAATGGGAAATCGCTTCGGATATCCCTTGAGAGCTCGGATACCGAATATTTTTGCATCAAATTATTATATTGAATATTTTAGCACGGGTATAGAAGATACTAGGTTTATATTAGCATTTATCAAGTATTTTTCAGGAATTATTAACGGCTTATTTGCAATATATAATTAAGCTGTTAATAATATTTTAATAATTCATAGGAGGCATATTATGGGCAGAACAGTAACATTATTTACAGGTCAGTGGGCAGATTTGGAATTTGACATTATGTGTCAGAAAGCTAGGGAAATGGGCTATGAGGGCTTGGAAATAGCATGCTGGGGCAATCATTTGAATCCGGCAAGGGCAGCACAGGATGATGCTTATGTTCAATACATTCTTGATACCTTGAAAAAATACGATTTGAAATGTGAGGCCATCGGAGCACATATTATCGGCCAATGTGTCGGAGACGGCCCCGATGTACGAATCAATAATTTTGCTCCCAAGGAATATTGGAATAAACCTGAGGAAATCCGCAAATGGGCGGCACAGGAAATGAAGTATTGCGCAATTGCAGCAAAACGTATAGGGGCAAAGGTTGTTACAGGCTTTACAGGATCCCCTATATGGAAATATATATATTCCTTTCCTCAGACTACCGAAGAGATGGTTGAAGAAGGTTTTGATGAAATTGTACGCTTGTGGACTCCAATACTGGACGTTTTTAAGGAAAATGGAATTAAATTTGCCTTGGAGGTTCATCCCGGTGAGATTGCATTTGATTACTATACTACCCAAAAAATTCTGCTGAAATTTTCCGACAGAGAAGAATTCGGTCTTAATTTTGACCCCAGCCACCTGATATGGCAGGGAATAAAGCCTCATATCTTCCTTAATGATTTTATACACAGAGTATACCATGTGCATATGAAGGATGCTGCTGTTACACTGGACGGGAAAGCAAGCCTGCTGGGTTCACATATTGATTTCGGTGATTTAAGAAGAGGCTGGAATTTCCGTTCCTTAGGACACGGCGATGTAAATTTTGAAGAAATAATCAGGGTATTAAACAGATACGATTATCAGGGACCCTTGTCAGTAGAATGGGAGGACAGCGGTATGGAAAGAGAATACGGAGGAGCACAGGCAGCTGAATTTGTTAAAAAAGTTGACTTTGCACCCTCAAATGTAAAATTTGATGATGCAATTAAAAGCTAAGGAGGTTATAACATGAAACGAAGCATTGTACGCTATGGCATGGTGGGAGGAAGCTTAAATTCCTTTATCGGAAGAGTTCATAAAAACGCTCTTAATTTTGAAATCAGTGCAGAACTTGTTGCCGGAAGCTTCAGTTCAAATATGTCAAGCAGTCTGGATACCGGAAATTATTATAGTCTGGCATCAGACAGAGTTTATTCGGATTATAGGGAGATGGCCGCAAGGGAAAGTCTAAGGGATGATAAAATAGATTTTGTTTGCATTGTTACACCGAATTCAACACATTATGAAATTGCAAGGGAATTTTTGCTTCAGGATATTAACGTTGTCTGTGAAAAGCCTTTATGCGCCGACATCGGTCAGGCAGAAGAATTACAAAAGCTTGCAAATGAAAGAGGGCTGCTGTTTGCCGTAACTTATACCTATTCCGGTTACGGAATGGTAAAACAGGCAAGGCAGCTTATAGCGGAGGGTAAAATAGGTAAGGTTATTAACGTAAATGCAGAATACCTTCAGGAATGGCTTATAGACTCAATAGGAAGCAATGCTTCCCAAACCGCTAAGCTATCAGGCTGGAGAACCAATCCTGATGTTGCAGGTATATCAAACTGTGTCGGGGATATCGGAACTCATATTGAAAACACTGTGGCATATATGACCGGTTTGAAAATCAAGCGCGTTGCCGCAAAGCTGGATTACTTCAATCAGCCTTTGGATCTGAATGCCAATATGCTGATTGACTTTGATAACGGAGCCAGCGGTGTTTATTCATGCTCGCAGGTTGCTGTGGGCTACGCAAACGGGCTGACCGTAAGGATTTTCGGGACTAACGGTGCAATCGAATGGAGACAGGAGCAGCCTAACCAGCTCAAGGTCACACTAAAAGGGCAGCCATCAGCTGTTTATGAAAGAGGCACCGGATATATAACCGGCAGAGCCGCACAATTGAACCGTATACCCAGCGGGCATCCGGAAGGCTATTATGAAGCCTTTGCAAATGTTTACAAAACTTATTTGGGTGCTGTTCTCAAAAAGATTAACGGAGAAAGCCCAACTCCGGAAGACCTGGATTTTCCAAAGATATGCGACGGAGTTGAAGGGGTGAGGTTTATACATGCCGCGGTAAAAAGTTCAAGGAATGCGTCCATGTGGACTGATGTTTTATAGTTTATTGGAAAGCATGACACTACCACTCCTGCTGCATGGCTAGAAGATATTGACTATTTGGATTGTTTAGGCTCGTGGTATACGGCTCCGGAAAAATGGAAAGGTAAAGACAATACCGGTATCGTATATGAACACGGAATTTATGCTCATTCGGAAAAACAGGATACAGGGTCTATAGAATATTTATTAAATCAAAAATATTCTATAATAAAAGGTAAAATTGTACTTGCCGATGATTCTAAAAACAGGATTTCAGATATGGTCATAAAGATTTACGGCGATGGTGAATTGCTGTATACATCAAATGTATTAACAGCAGGCATGCTGCCGCAGCAATTCAATCTTGACACAGCAGGAGTAATTAAGTTAAATATAAAGTATGAAAAGTTGACCTCCACCGACTACGGAATAGGTTTTGGCATAGTTGATTGCGGTTTTTACGAATAAACTATTTCTTGACGGTCCGCAGCTTAGTTACTTTCGTACGGCATGAGAAAAACAACCTCAAAAAAAGCCTGATAAAATCAGGCTTTTTTTGATAAAGCTGCAAGTTATGTAAATACAGCTGCCGGACACTTCCTTGTCAGACTATAAAACTCTTAGCAAAACTTATTCTGTAAGCTGTTGACATGTCGGTCTATATGTTGTAGACTTAAAGCATCAGGTCGATATGCGATAGACCAAGGAGGTTATTGTATGAATGATTATACCCTTGCCAAGGGGGAAGCAAAATTTGCAGACTTAATATGGAGACAGGAGCCTGTCGGATCCGGTGAACTGGTAAAGCTGTGCGAAAGAGAAATGGGCTGGAAAAAGTCCACCACATATACGGTTTTGAAAAAGCTATGCAAAAGAGGCATTTTTCAGAATGAAAACACCGTTGTTTCAGCCCTGATAAAAAAGGATGAGTTTTATGCAAGGAAAAGCAGGTACTTTGTC
Organism: Ruminiclostridium sufflavum DSM 19573; assembly: GCF_003208175.1. Taxonomy (GTDB): domain Bacteria; phylum Bacillota; class Clostridia; order Acetivibrionales; family DSM-1351; genus Ruminiclostridium; species Ruminiclostridium sufflavum. The sequence continues at coordinate 340,365 of NZ_QKMR01000001.1, forward strand.
GAAGATACCTTCGGAGGATCACTCCCAAAATTTTTAACAGCTTTTATCGGAAGTAAAAGCCTCACCAACCTCCAAGCTGAGGAGCTGAAGAAACTGATTGACGAGTATAAGGAGGGATAACCTTGGAGAAACTGTTTTTTTCCATTTTGAATATGAGCATTACGGCAAGCTACGTTATTATTTTTGTAATACTTGTCCGGCTGCTTCTCAGAAAGGCACCAAAAGTCATTTCATACGCTTTGTGGAGTGTCGTGGCCTTTAGGCTTATCTGTCCTTTCTCCTTTGAGAGCCTGTTCAGCCTTTTACCCGCAAGCACCGCACCGATTCCTCAGAACCTTGCTTATGAGCAGAACCCCCGAATCAGCAGCGGTATTGCCGCCATTGATACGTATGTAAACAGTTCCTTGCTCTCCCCCTCTCCGGCAGCAAGCGCAAATCCCCTGCAAATATATGCTCAGATAGGCTCAGCTATCTGGCTATCAGGGATTGCGGCAATATTGCTTTACAGCATTGTATCCGTACTGGTCTTAAAAAGACAGCTTAAAGGTGCAAAGCATATTGAGCGAAATATCTATGAGGCTGGTAGCCTGAAAACACCCTTTGTACTTGGAATTCTCAGTCCAAGGATTTACATTCCATCAGGATTAACAGCGGAAGAAAAAAGCCATATCATCAGACATGAGCAAGCGCACATCCGCAGATTCGATTATATTGTAAAGCCGTTTGCTTTTTTTGTTTTAAGCATCCATTGGTTTAATCCGCTGGCATGGCTTGCTTTTATACTGATGAGTTCGGATATGGAGCTTTCCTGTGACGAAAAGGTTATACAGGAAATGGGCATTGAAATCAAGAAGGCCTATTCCGCATCACTTCTGTCGCTTGCGTCAGGTAAGCATATCATAAACGGAAGTCCTCTTGCCTTTGGCGAGGGCAATGTCCGTATCCGGATCAAAAATGTGCTGAATTATAAAAAACCTGCGTTTTGGCTTGTAATAGTTGCAGCAGTTACCGTTACGGCTGTCGGCATCGGGCTTGCAGTCAATCCGAAAGCAAGCGCGGCAGGTGAAAAAGATTATGCCAAAGAAATATATCAATACAGAACACAATATGTGGGCGATAACAGCAAGGTTGCCGGCATAGCTGATAAGCTTACGGTACCGGATACATTGACCCGCACACAGATCCGGCTGCTTACAGACAATCCTCCCTATGGAGTTGAGATAACCTACAATACGACATCTGAGGCAAGAGAAGCCTTTTCCGATGCAGACAGCCAGTCTGCTTTTGATAAGAATGCCATTTTAATGTTTGCCTTAATTAAAAATACAGATTATGTTAACTTTATTTTAACTGATGGAAAAAATGAATTGCCGATTTACAGGACAAGGACTTGGGCAAACAGTAATGCCGGAACAGATGTATGGGAAAGCTCGGCTACATTTGAAAGCTTTACTTCCCTTTACTCTGAAATAAACAACAGGTTTTCAAATGAATACAAGAAACAAAAACAGCCTGTTAATCTTTTCAACTTGGTAATAGCTGAAAATACTGTAACACTTTCTAATGGTAAGATTGTTTCTGTACGGCTCGTAATGACGGATGGAGAATATTTCGATGAAGAATATGCCGGTGCGGGAGGCGGCACCTATCCTGAAAATTATCAGGGCAGCTATGAAATACAGATTCTGAATTCTGACGGAAAGCTTATATCCAAGAAAAACTTCGAGAATGAAGGTCAGCCTGCAAACTTTGCAGGAAGGTTTAATCTGCTGTTTGATGATTATAATAATGACAAAAACCCTGACTTTTCAATTGGGCAGTGGGGATCAAGCAGCATGAATATCTACTGGCTGTATACAATTATGCCGGATGGGACGGTGAAAAATATAATAAGTGAAGCCTTTGCCCATTCCAGTCATGCTTTCTCCGTTAAATTTGATAAGGATAAGGCTTCCGGTTTCTATGCGCAGTTTTATAACAACGCAATAGGCGAAACATTAACAACTCATTATGTATGGGATAAAAGCAAAAACAGCTTTTATAAAAATACTCCGTAAAATATTATGTCAGATGCCATCGGTCAATCCCGCCTCCCGCAATTCAGGAACTTAAAAAGGAGTACCCAAAAACTATACCGGCTACTCCTTTTTAATCTTCCCTGTTTTGGCAAGCTTCCTACGTTTAATAAAAGGTAGGCAAAATTTATTGAATAGCTTCAAACATACTAATTATTTTTACCATTGATCTGGCCAGATGAAAGGCACATTTCCACTTTGTACCTTTGTCCGATACCTTCACGCTGCCGTCTCTATGCAGCCTTTCATACCATTCTCCGTATTTCGGATCAAAGAAATGCTTCTGACAATACTCGTGCAGTTCTTCAAACATTTTAAGATATTTCTTATCCCCAGATAAGGCATATGCCGTTGCAAAGCTGCACAAGGATTCGCAGTTTACCCACCATACCTTATCGTCCCACAATGAGTTTGTCTCTCTGTGCCAATCCAGAGGAACAGGTTCCTGCCCGGTAGCGTCAAGATACGAAAAGATACCGCCATATTGCTTGTCATAACCTATATTGTAAGTCCATTCCACAATCTCCAATGCCCTTTTTATATCTTTATCGTTCTTCCTTCTGGCTGCGGTCTCCATACAAAACCACATTGACTCCAAGGAATGTCCCGGATTTATAAAGCTCCCTTCCGGCTCCAGATCTATGCCTCCATCCCTCGTAACAGCTTCAAATACCATTTTATATTCATCGCGGGCAAAAGAATACAGAATCTTTTTAAGACAATTATCTTCAAATTCAGTTGTCCTGCCTTCAGGCAAAACCTGCGATGCTATCCCTGCCGTATTAAGTGCGGTCAGATACAGATCATGCCAAATAAACTTCGGACTCCACGTATTCTCATACAGGTCTTTAAACAACGGATCGTTTACATTTATTTCCATAGCATTATATGTTTCCGTTAATATCCGCATACCATCAGGGTCTTTACAATCCGTAGCCAGCATATACTCTGCCAAACCCTGTAACACATGGAAATCTGAATAAATTGAGTTTGTACCGGTAATTACATTGCCGGCTCTATCAAGCTGAAAGTTCCAACGTCCATTACCTGCATATGCTTTTTCTACAAGAAATTTATAACCCCATTCTGCCATCTCCAGCCATTTCCCTTTTCTCTCAATCTTGTTGAAGGCCAAAGAGAAAGTATAAAGCTGCCTGCCCTGAAACCATATATATTTGTTTTTGTCAGTTATATTCCCTTCCCTGTCAAAGCATGTGATATAGCCCCCGCATTCACTGTCAATACATCGTTCTTCCCAGAAAGGCATAATATCGTTTACCAACTGATTCCTATAAAAGTCAGCATACTTTTCAGCAATGTTTGTCATTATTAACTCCTTTACCTACGACATATTTTACCTGTTACCTTAGGGCTACCTTGTATTTATACATATCGCCCCTTATAATACTCATGCAATACTCAATTACCTTGCCCTGAGATTTAGTAGTTCTCTCCAGCATTAAGGCAGCGGAGTGATTCTTTACTTTCAGATACAAAGAAACCTCAGGGTCTGTAAGTACAGCACCAAACGTTTCATCAGCTTCATCTGGCACCACACCGCAGATATCCTTAAATGAATTGTATAATCCATACCTTTCCACATAATCTCTTGTAAGCTGCTTAGCAACATCACACGGAATATACGATGTTTCTACGGCAAACGGTTCCTTGTTAGCCAGTCTAAGCCGCTTGATAGAAAACACATCGCTGCCCTGGTCTATGCTCAAAATTTGTGATATAGACTCATTACTCTCAAGAATCTGAAAATAAATAATATTAGTACTTGGTATTGCACCCAGCTTGCGTATCTCTTCACTGAAGCTGTAAAACCCATCAAGACGCTGTTCATATTTCAGCGTTGCAACGTATGTGCCTTTGCCCTGCTTCCTATGAACATAGCCTTCATTCTCTAATTCCTTGAGGGCTTGCCTTACTGTCATCCTACTTATATTAAACATTTCACATAATTCTCTCTCAGTGGGAATCTTCATGCCAACAGGCCATTCATCAGTCTTTATTTTATTTATTATTATATCCTTCAACTGATAATAGAGTGAAATAGGAGACTTCTCATCCAACATAAAACCACCTCTTTAGAATTATAATATATCATTTAATACAATTATACAATTATTAAAGAAATGATGAGTCAATTCACTTCTGCCTAAGGTTACTTATTTCATATTACACTTTAATGCTTAGGCCGTATTTTCCCTCAGCAGCAAAGATGATATCCTTTATCAAGGCCTGTCCTTTAATTCCTCCCTGCACCCGCACACTATAGCTTCCACAAATACAAGCCACCTTGAGACAATCCTCAATGCTGTATCCTCTGAGCAGGCTGTAAATAAACCCGCCGTCAAAGCTGTCTCCGGCTCCGATTGTATCAATGACCGGCATATTCAAGGAGTCGGCATCGTATCTTTTACCTTCATAGTATACTGAAGCGCCTGCCTTTCCCCTTTTTACCGCAATTACCGGTATTATATCCTTGATTTTGTCTATGGCTTTATCAACGGTATTCTTTTGAGTTATAGCCATTAATTCATTTTCATTTGGCAAAAATACGTCTATCTTGGGAAGTATATCCCATAATCCGCTGTCCCAATTCCCTTCAGGATCCCAATTCGTATCAAGGCTCACAGTTGTTCCATTTTCTTTCAGTCTGTCTATAAGAAAGGGATAGTGTTTTTGTAATCCGGTCATAAGAAAATAACTGCCAATATGGAAATGCCTTGTGTTTAAATAGAGCCTTTCATCAAAGTCATCAATACCGGCTGCGGAAATAGTCCCATTGTATGTTAGCATTCCTCTGTCCACAATCTTGTTCAATACTACTGTAAGCCCTGTTTTAATATCTTCATTCCCTTTAAGATACTGAGTTGAAACATTCAGGCTTTCCAGAGTACTCTTTATAATGCCGCTCAGCTCATCACTGCCAAGCTTCCCTAATACCGCAGTTCTAAGTCCGAGCTTTGCAATCTGGCTTGCAAAAATGCAACATGACCCTCCCATTTCAATAGAATAGTCTTTTATTATTTTCTCCTTCTGCCCGAATTCCGGCATCATATCTCTATCTGTAAGCACCAAATCTACACAGGTATCACCAAAAGTAATCACATCATAAGCTTTAGCCATATTGAAACCTCCAAAATTTAATTGCACTTTTGCCTGTCAACCGGCTACTACTGCAAAATAATAATCTTCAAGTATCTCTCCAATTTTGTCCTTTATTAAGGCCTCCGGGTCATTTCTAAGTTTATTGTCCCTTACCTTCCTATACTGTATAGGCATATACTGACTAAGCAAAGGCAGGGGGATATCCTTTATCTTTAGATTATTTATAAGCTTTTGTGTTGCTTCAAGAACCTTGGATGAAGGCAGATAATACCGGCATCTATCGGAAAAGCTGAACATCCTGTCCAGAATTACCTGTTCATCACTGCCATTGTAATAACTATTCCAATATATCGGCTGCTCCACCATAACAGCTTCAAGTACCGCAGAAAATTTCGAGAGCTCTATTTCATTGTTGTTTCTATACATTACCTCTTCAATCATATTAAGCTCGAATAACGCTTCTCTAAGTGCAAATGTTAATGCCGGTCCGACTTTAAGTATTGCAATACCATCCTCAACCATTTGCTTTAATGAATAAGGGCTTTGGTAATCGGTAGAATGTCCTTCAAAAATAATATTTTTATGCATTTTAAGCCTTTTAGTCAGATTCTCAGCAGCAGCATGATTATATTTCTGTATAAAATCGTTGCCGAACTCCACCCCCGGCTGGACAACTACCGCAATCACATTATCCCAGCAATTATTGATATCTGCTTTATTGAAGGCCTCTCTATATGAATTCAGAGTCTCTTCAAAATCCTCAGCAGATGTGACACTGATACTGTCTTCATGCTCCATGCTCCCTCCTGGAATCGGCACCTCGCTTCCAATAATATAAACAGGAGCAACAGCCTCCGGGTGGTTAGCCTTGTAGCTCAGAAATTCATCTTCGGCAGCTTTGCATATTGCCGCTCCCCTTTCAGCAATATATACCGGGCTTAGCCTTTTATCCCTGTCATCACTGAGAAGCCTCATGCTTGTATCAATATGTATCTTTGTGAAACCTGCATTGATTAATTCTCTCACAAGCTCACACGATTTTGCCATAGCTGTCTCTGTCTCTTCATCCTTCCACACAAGCGGACCAATGTGGTCTCCTCCCAGAATAATCATGTCCTGTGGAAAATCACTTGCCTTTGCTATATCATATACGAAATTTCTGAAATCTATTGGTTTCATTCCGGTATAACCGCCATACTGATTCACTTGATTTGCAGTCGCTTCGATTAATAAAAAGGAGTTATAATAAATTGCCTTATCCATGGCAGCCTCAATAACATACCTGTTTGCACTGCATACCGAACATATCCCTCTTGGAATGCCTTTATTCTGTAAATATACTATTCTTTTAAGCGGGTGCAGCATTATCATTCACCTCCAAAATATATTATAGTTTAATCCACGGGTTAAGCCCTTCAGGTCTATCCGGATTGATACCTTCCGCCAATGCTTTGTGAAGAGTGAGCATCTGAGGCACCAATATAAAAGGGATACCATTTACAGCATAATTTTTGAATGCCGGCAGCTCAACCCCATAATCACCATAAGAAGCAGCTTCAATTCCATTGCCTACTGTAATGACTGTACAGCCCTTGGCTTTTAAATCATATATAATATCCTCCTGATACTTTCTTCCATACGGAGTAAGTGCTATTATAACCAAGGTTTTTTCATTTATAATCACCATAGGTCCATGCCTGACATCCAGAATATGATAATAGTTTGATTGTCTCTGACATATCTCCTTAAATGCCAGCGCACCTTCTTCAGCAATGCCTTCAAGCTCTGCATCAGCCAGTACTACTGCATTTTCCCATTTTCCTTCACCCAATCGTTTAATATCAGGCATTATGTTATTAAGTAAATCGTCTCCTATTTCTATCGCCTTGCCAATCTCCTCAATCAGGTATGTATCGCCGGTAATAATAGCTATCAGCATTAAGTTTGCCGTATACAGATTTGTAACTGTTCTTGTCTGGCAAATGCTTTCATCAAAAGCCCATGGCAGTGCCAGATTAACATCTGACAGCTTTGATAATTCTGAATGCTCTACGGCACAGATACTTATACTTTTCAGTCCAAGCTTTTGCTTCGCTGTTTTTACAGCCAGCAGAACTTCGGACGTACTGCCGGATCTGGAAGGTATAATTATCAGTGAATTCCTTATCATATTTTCGTAGAATTCGAAATTCATCATCAGATCTCCGGCTGCAATAACATTAGTATCAATATCCAGCCTTAATTTGGCACTAAGGGCGGTTGATTTGCACAAGCTCAAGCTTGACCCGCTTCCTATGAAGGTAATCCTTTTAGGGCTGCATTCCTTATAGAAGCCTGAAATATTATCCTGTCTTTCAAGCAGATATTTATATGTTTTATATAACGCACTATATTGTGTAAGAATTTCATTTTCAGCTTTGTACATTTTGAGTCCTCCGAGTATTTTGATAGTTATTAATTTTTAATACATCTGTACTACTCCTTTACCGCTCCAGACAACAAGCCCTGCACCAGATATCTTTGTCCGAAGATATATACCAGCAGCATGGGAATCGTAGCTATTGACAGACCAGCCATTATAACCGGTACATTTAATGTGTATCTGCTTTTGAATAATGTAAGCCCTACTATTATTGTTCTCATACTCTCATCTTGCAGGAAAACCAAGGCAATCAGCAATTCATTCCAAACCCAGACTATATTTACAATGCTGGCTGTAATTAATGCAGATTTGGAAAGTGGAATAATTATTTTATAGAAAGTTTGAAACTGTGTGGCTCCATCTATAAATGCAGCTTCTGTAAGAGATTTAGGTACATTTGCAAAAAAGTTTTTTAACAGGAATATCGTAAATGGTACCATTATTCCTGAATATATAAGGATTACAGATGCCCTTGTGTTTACAAGATTTAACACAGCCATAACTTTGTATAATGGAATAAGCATTATGATTGGCGGTATGGACATCAAGGGAATCATCATATTAAATATAGTCTTACTGCCTTTAAAATCCATTCTGGCAAATGCGAAAGCCGCCAGACATGAAAACAGGGTTGTTATAACAATTGATGCTAGCATAAGAAATATACTATTGCCAAACCACGAAACAAAATTCTTTCCTGCAAAGGCATCTAAAAATGATTGCACAGTAAAAGGAGCCGGCAGTCCAATAGGGTTTTTTATAAAATCCGGTCTGGATTTAAATGAATTTATAAACATAAAGTATATCGGAAATAATATCAGCAAGGTCATGACAAGCATAAATACCTGAGAGATTGCCTTGTATATTAAGGAATTGCCTTTCGCACTATGAATTGTTTTCATTGAAAATCCTCCAGCCTTTTTCTAATAATACTCTCTGCAGCTATTATACAGATAGCAAATATTAAAACAATAACACCCGCTGCTTCTCCCATATTGACTAATGAGCCGGCGAAAGCCTTCTGATAAATAAAATACTCCATTACATAGGTGCTGTTTACCGGTCCGCCTCCAGTCATTACAAATACAAAATCAAAAACCCAGCTAAGCATATTAATAATGTTTATAATGATAAAGAACTCAATAGTCGTAGCAAGCTGCGGCAACGTAACATGAATCAGCTTCTTCCACCAGCCGGCTCCATCTACGGTTGCCGCCTCATAAAGAACTGGCGGTACAGAGCCCAGCCTTGCCAGAAATAAAACTACGCCAAAGCCTATCTGTTTCCATACAACAACAGCTACAATCGACCATATCGCAAGCTTCGGAGTGCCAAGCCAATCCTTGACCAGACTCTCACAGCCAATACTCGCCAGCAAGGTATTCAAAACACCTTTATATTGCAAAATATATGAAAACACTATTCCTACTACTGGAATCGCCAATATGTATGGTGTGAAGATAATTGATTGATAAAAATGCCAGCCCAGAATTTTATCATATAGCAGTGCTGCAATAAGAATGGCAAACACCGTAATAAAAGGTATACTCGCAAACAGGCGCAAATTATTCAGAATAGATGTCCAAAACAGGTCATCCTTAAAAATCATAATATAGTTATTAATTCCAAACCATACTTCCTTACCCCCGACCGTAGTAAAGAAGCTGTTTACAATTATATTAACAACAGGAAAAACAATTATCAAGGTTACAATAAGTATGGCAGGCATTATATATAAGTAAGGAACCACCAGCCCTAACCTATTCTTATATTTCATTGAATAGTCCTCCTTTTAGAACCATTGTTAGGGGAATGCTCCCCTAACAATATTAATCAGATTAACTACTAATTTTATTCAAGTACCTTCCACTTTTCAAATGCGGTAAGCAGCTCCGGATTTTGGTTCTTCCACTTCTTAAGGGCATCCTGAAATTCTTTTGCTGCCTCCTCTGGCGCCAAATCCACCGCAAACAGCTTCTGTACTATTGGATTGACTCCTGATGATTCAAATCCGAATGGATAAAAATATTGATACCAGAATTCCGGATTTCCCTTTGACCATGCCATAATTTGCTTATCTACTTCCGTATTAAGCCACTCATCCTTAAAGCGTTTATCAGGAGTAACTGCGCCTGCCTCTTGATACATAAGCTTCATCATATCTTCTGTATGAAGAAATTTTAAGAACTTAGCTGCTTCTTCCTTATTTTTTGAAAAGGAGGTTATAGCCAGTACCTGACTTGGTATACCTACGCTGTCAGCCATTTTCCCTTCCCCGAAGGAAGGTGTTCTCATAATGCCAATCTTATCCGCCCCCTCTTTTCTCTCCAATTGTGCCAGATAAGGTTCTGCGTTTATTGTCATTGCTGCTTCACCGGAATCAAACAGCTGCTGGCCCTGATATAAATCAAGTGACATAATATCAGTATTGAAATAACCTTTGTCTTTCATTTCCTTGAGTTTTGTTATCCATTCATAATTTTCCGGATCAGTGTAGCTTTTATTGTCGGAGCCTTTTATTAAGTCTACCAATTCCTGTTTGGTATTCATATTTTGCTGACCCAATAAACTAATTATCCATCCGCCAAAATATCCATCCTTAAGACCCATTCCTATAGGTGTAATTCCTGCTTTTTTAAGGGCTTCACATGTAGTCATAAATTCTTCCCATGTACGCGGAGGATTGTTTGCATCCAGCCCTGCTTTAGCAAATAGTTCCTTATTGTATCCCCATACACTTCCATACTGATAAAATGGCATACACCACTGTTTTCCGTCCCAGTATGTTTCAGATCTCTGAGCAAGAGGCAGATTATCAATGTCCTCCTTACTCCAATAATCGCTCAATGGAGCTACATTTCCCATCCATACATCTTCAAGAGCCTGTGTGCCTCCCCAGAAATACTGGATGTCTGGCCCCTGTTTTGCCTTAGCCGCTGAACGAAAAGCCGAATATAAGGTGTCACTCTCCTGAAGAACCGCATCAACCTTTATATTTGTATTTTCTTTCATATATACTTCAGCAGCCTTGTCTATAAAACTTTTCATACCCGGAGCTTCCTGCTCCCCCCAATACCAAATTTTCAAAGTTGTCTGACCGTTCTTGCTTGAAATTTGGTTATCGTCTGAATTTCCTCCACAGGCAGTAGAACTAACAGCAGTCATTAAAACTAACAGCAGAACTAATAACTTACGCATAATTAAAGGTCTCCTTTATATATATTTTTTTGAAGTATTACCCTAATATGTAGCTGCATATCACTTAAAGAATAGTTCTATTAACAAACCTCCTTTACATGTTTTTGAAAATTGACGCTTATAAAGCCTTAATGGATATATTGTTATAACCATTATACTTGTGTTATATTTTCTTTGCAACTTTTATTATTACTTTATATGTTGAATATCCATCTGAATCAAGCACCGGCTTCTCCTTTCTCTGATTTGCTACATATTACGCCATTTTTCAACAGCATTAATAGAAACAACTTATGCAAACGTGATATTTAGGTATATTTTAATGTCGATATTAAATGCCAGATACTGTCTCAAGTTATACTGTGATACCACGGCCTTCCATTTTTTCGAACTCAATATTTTCAGCCGGTTGATATCCCCCTTCATTCCATCCAACGTCTTGTTTTCTTTTGCTTGTCGCGCATCACAGATGATGACAGCAATAAAGCATTGTCAATTAACCCGCCTCCAGCTTTACCTTTCCCCTGCGCATCCATGATTATACCAGAGCATTTAAAAAAATTATCCTTCAGCGTACTATCGCATCATCACCTTTGTATTTTTATAAAAATGGCATTTATAACTTTACGGCAATCCCAATTTAAAACTGATAAGCTCCGGGTATGTGCTTAATATTACCTATTTTATATTGCATTATTGGGATATGTTGTTATTACAATAATACCATTATAAATTAAATCTGTATCCTGTTATATCATAATTTATAAAATATTATTGTGGATTCCATAATTACTAGCTTCAATTGCGGTTCAAATTTGCTGCACTCCCGCTAGTCCGATGCCGGATTAAATATCATACACACCATGTACAGGCATTCCTTTGCCGCTTTACCCTTTACTTCGAAATAAACCGGCTATCATTACAGAGGGCTGGTTTATTTTTGTTTATAGTATTGACAATAGCAGCTTGAACATATATTATCTAAGCATCCCCCATCCCCCCATAGGGGTTATTAGAAGGACTGACTATTTAAAAGTCAATTACTATCGGCCGATATTTTGGTTTTGAGGCTGAAGTCCCTTAAAGTCAAACCCATGGTTTATAGGTTACATCAAGCAGCCTAAATCTATTAATATAAGGAGAGTGCAAATGACCCATTGCCAAGATGTAAAAGCAGTGTGTAACAGATTATCCAAGATTGAAGGACATGTTAAAGGTATAAAAAAAATGGTAGAGGAACGTAAACCCTGCGAGGATATACTTATCCAGATAGCAGCAATAGAAGCCGCTATTCATAAAGTAGGCCAAATTGTTCTGGAAAATCATCTTGAGGGCTGTGTTATTGATGGTATCAAAGAAGGTAAGGAACAAGAAACTCTTCAAAAACTCAAATCAGCCCTGAATAAATTTATTTAAAGCTTAATAGTTATTATCTTAGGAGGTCAACGGTATGCTAAAGTTTATAAGCATAAAAAAATTAAAAAATGACAGCGAATACAGAACTATTGCTTTAACTGTCATTTCAGGTGTTTTTCTTGTAATAAGCTGGTTCGGATGGCTTAAAGGTATACTGCCCTTTGATGCTGCATGGCTCAGTATAGTGATAAGCGGTACACCAATTCTTTATCTGGCAATTACCGGCCTGTTTACACGATTTGATATCCGGGCCGGTGTGCTTGTAAGTATCGCCCTTGTGGCTTCGGTGGCTATAGGTGAATATTTTGCTGCCGGTGAAGTCGCCTTCATTATGATGATAGGCGAAGTATTGGAAAACCGCACAGTCAGAAAAGCTCAAGAAGGTCTCAAAAAACTGATACAGTTAACTCCGCAGGTTGCCAGCGTGAGAACACCCTCAGGTGAAAAGGAAATCCCCGCAGAGCAGGTACAGGTCGGTGATATTATTCTTGTAAAGCCCGGAGAAGCAATCCCTGTTGACGGTATTATTGTCAGCGGTCAGTCTTCTATCAATCAGGCAATTATAACCGGTGAGTCTATGCCAATTGATAAAACTATAGGCGATGAGGTTTACGTTGGCACATTAAATCAGATGGGCGTTATAGAGGTTAAAGCAACAAAGGTGGGCCAAGACACCTCACTTTCCAAACTTATCAGGATGGTTAAGGAAGCAGAAGATAAAAAAGCACCTGTAGTACGAGTTGCCGATAAATGGGCCACAATCATTGTTCCTATCGCTCTGGCGCTATCCGTCATTGCATATATCGTGACACGTGACATAACAAGGGCTGTTACGATACTTGTTGTATTCTGTCCTTGTGCACTGGTACTGGCAACTCCTACCGCAATTATGGCTGGTATAGGTAATGCTTCCCGGAAAGGTATCCTTATTAAAAGCGGTGAAGCAATGGAAAAGGTCGGGAGGATTGATACAATTGCATTTGACAAGACAGGAACTATAACTAATGGCAAGCCTGAAGTTGTTGAAATTGTTGCTGTATCACAAAATCACAACGAGGACTCCATACTGCTATTGGCATCTATTGCTGAAAAGTTTTCTGAGCATCCTTTAGGTAAAGCTATTTATGCAAAGGCTGTTCAAAAATCACTAGCTGTGTCCGACCCTCAGGAATTTAAGATAGATTTAGGTCTGGGGGTTAGAGCTTTAATAGATAACAAAACAGTATCTGTTGGCAATTACAAGCTACTCGCGCTAAATGATGTCGCTGCATCAGAAGAGATTAAAGATATTGTCACCACATATGAAAGTCAGGGAAAAACCGTAATGCTAGTGGCACAAAGCAATGCTATTATAGGTCTTATTACAGTCGCCGACAGAATTAAGCCTAGAGCATGCGAAACCATACAGCAGCTGAAAAATACAGGAATCAAGGATATACTGCTGCTTACAGGTGATAACAGGAATACTGCCTTGTCTATAGCCAAACAGGTAGCTATTGATAATGTTTATGCCGGACAATTGCCTCAAGGAAAGGTTTCCGTTATTGAAAAATATATGAAGGAAAATAAAAAGGTGTGTATGATCGGTGATGGTATTAATGATGCTCCTGCTCTTGCCATTTCCAATATCGGTGTTGCAATGGGTGCCCTAGGCACTGATATTGCGGTAGAAACAGCTGATATTGCATTAATGTCTGATGACCTCAGCAAAATTCCAGAAATGCTAATGTTATCTAAAAAAGTTTTAAGCACAATAACAGTCAACATTATAATTTCTATGGCAATTAACATAATTGCCGTACTTCTCGCAGCCCTGGGCATTTTAAGCCCTATTGTAGGGGCATTAGTGCATAACTTCGGTTCTGTTTTGGTAGTCATGAATTCAGCAGCTCTTCTTAAATACAAAGGCTCATAAAAAGTGTCATATAATAAGAGATTCCCCGTTTAAGGCATTCTTGCCATTTAAGCTTATCAAAAGCTATTAAGCAGCGGATATTGCCGTATTCCCCACAAAAGAGCGTATTTCCAGAGGATACTGCTCTTTAAAAAGCTCTTTGCCTAGCTACTTCTGAGGATGCCAAAAATAGGTTTTTACTAATCAAAAATCGGAGTAAAACTACTCCTTGGTAATTATTTTATCTGATTTTGAAAAAACTCCCCATAAAGAAAATGAAATACCTGTTATCAGCAAAATGGCACCTATAATTATGGCTGGAAACAAGCCTAAATTCAATACCGTTTGCCAATACCTTCCTAATTTTGTATTCCATTCCGTTGTATTATCTAAACTCATGCTTGCTATTAGAGATGAAAACAAAAACATCAACACTCCTGTTACCTCAAAGCCTATTCCTGCTATTATTTTTTTCATACCAATTTACCCCCATTATTTAAATAATATTTGCTCCAGTTTATCACAGCAAAAGTAAAAAGTCATGTATGAGTTCAAATCTCCATACTTGACTTTAATTTGTATCATTCATTGAAAATAGATGCATATGCAAATTCCTACAATTTTTCCTACAGTTCACGCTTCCCAGACTTCTTGTTATGCTTACTATATGTAGTTGGGAATACACAGTATTTGTAGAGAGTGAAGATGAAATAGTTTATTACGGTTTCGGTTTGTATTTGACATTGATTAGCCTATACAAAAAGATGAACATATAGTGTTCGAAAAAAAGACTTATGGTAAAACTGACCTTGCCTCAATAAAATGGACAGCAAGAATCACTATTTATCTCATTAATTCTTATAATACCTATGATATTTCCTTCAGCATGAATGGTGGAATATACCCATTTGTTGAATGAGTCCTTTTACGGTTATAAAACAGTTCTATGTATTCAAAAACAGCCTTTTTAGCCTCAGCTCTGGTCTCAAAATTATAATCATTTAGCCATTCCATTTTAAGTTTGCCCCAGAAAGATTCCATAGGGGCATTGTCATAACAATTGCCCTTTCTGCTCATACTGCATACAAAGCCATATCTTTTTAGCAGATTTTGATAGTCATTACT
>NZ_QKMR01000002.1 GCF_003208175.1 Ruminiclostridium sufflavum DSM 19573
GACGAAAAACTTGAAAAAGTCTAAAGGTTCTTTGGAAGTATTATCTCAAATGAATGGTTAATGTGTAATGCGCTCTTTTATTGAGCGCTTACGTTTCAATAAAGAAACAAACATATCTTTCGATTGTATATGATATTTATTTTGAACATTATTATCCATGGTATGAAGTATCAGATCCTGAGCGGAGTGAAGAGTATCGTAAGCACTTAGAATCTGAGTACAGCTTGATAAAAAAACAGGCAGATAAAATTGAGGGAGATATCCATCTTTCTAATAAGGCATCTGTTTGTGCATATTATAAGGCACCAGATTGTCATTTTAACGATAGCACTGCTGGCTTTGTATCAAGTCCTAATATAAAACAAAGTCCAATTTTACTGTTAGGAATTCTGGCAATAACTATTTGTGCCTTTGGAATTGCCCTTGTCATATACATAATTTTAGGTAAAATGCAGATTCAACCAGAAAAATTTGCAGGTATCTTTGCTGCAATTACGGCAGTTAGTGCAGGGTTATTCACATTAGTTTTTAACAAAATTTCAAAATCAAAAATATGACTAAAGCAAATTACGGTTCAAGCCTTAGTACGATAAAATATCGGCTTCAGCCGATATTAATTGTTGACTTTTGGGAAAGTAAAATTATGTTATGGGCAATTGAATAAGATATTGGCTGAAATAAAATATCAATACATCCAAAACGACCAGAAAGTTTCTCATTATTAAATATACGGTTAACTAGAGCACTCATGCAATGAAAACGCTTGCGTTTTAATGTAATAAGAGAATTTTCCTTTAATAGTTGATCCACAATTTGTTCGGAATATAGCCATAAGGTATGGGTATGTCCAAGATACTGATATTGCTGCAAAGAAGCTCCCTTGCCATAATCTTTATTAAACCATAGCTCACCTGTATTGCTCCGTTCATATTTAAGGATAAGAACCCCTTCCGGCTTTAATACTCTTGACAGTTCTCCTATACTTTTTACTACATCACAGTAATTGATTACACTGCCTACGCAAATTAATGCATCAAAACTTGAATCGGGATAAGGCAAATTTTCTATTGAAGCAACAGCGTGCCTTGGAAATTTCTTTATCAAATTTTCTACGATATCAACATGATGGCATGTTCCTAACAGATTATATGCACTTCCTCCAGATCCTGCGTTGAGATAAATAGAATCTTTATTTAATCTTTTTGTCAGAGACTCCATAACAAAGTCTATAATACACCTATGTGTATAGTCATACCAGTTATTATTTTCTGGCCATACATTTTTAAGAGATGAGTATATTTCTTCCGGACTTTCATTAACCAAAATATCACTCCCCAATGGTTATTAATGAAAAATAATTATGTTATTTATATTGTAATAATTAAATAAATGATAATAATAAATTATCCTGTAAAGGAGACAATATCTAGCAAGATAAAAAAATAAAAACAAGGTGTAAATCATATAGGACATGCCGTACCAAATAAACTTATAGCAGGGGGGATACGCATGCCTGAAAAAGTGATTATTAAACCTGATATTACACCTGAAGAGAGATTAAAGAGGCTCAATAACATAGCAGATGTACTTACTCGTATTACAGGGTTTAAATATGAATACATAGATAACGATAAATTACCGGAGGAGCAGAGAACTAAAGCAATAGGCAAAAAATAGATGGGAATGCTTAGACTGCATTTAATTAAGAGTGGGCTGCGAGATAGTTTTACTCTATTAACTCCTGCCTTTTTTATTGACATAAAAATAAAAAATAACCTTAAAAGCTATTTCAAATTTTTAAAAAGCATGATATATTACTGATAGCTTGGAAAGCTCGAAAACAAAGTTTGTACAAACATAGTGCATTTTCGAGCATAGAAAGCCGGCGTACTGTCACAAAGGCTTTACTAAATAGCAAGGATTTTTTTGAAAATGCAAAAGATATTCAGGAGCTTATATATAAAAAGTTAAATAATGATAAGAAGAAATATTTTCTGCTTTAATTCATGGGTAATATCACAGGAACATTATGCGATGCTGTATATTTTTCGGGCTTGCTAATTTTTTGTTTAAATTAATTCTAATAAAAATCATATATTTAATTTTAAATTTTGGGCTTTTCATAAGCAATATGCAAAGTTACCTTCGGATTTTTTATCTGTTAAATATAATGTCCATTGCTTGATATACCTTGAACGGTACATACGTGACATTTCTAAAAAGATAAGAGCCAATCTCAGATTTAAGATAGAGCAGGGAGAATATATAGGCAATGCTCCATATGGTTATATTAAATCCATAAATGAAAAAAACAAGCTTGTGGTTGATACAAGAACAGCTCCGGTAGTTAAAGAAATTTTCAGCCTTTATAAAAAGGGCCATGGCTATGCGGCAATAGCAAATATTCTTAACCAAAAAGGATATCCGTCACCCTCATCAAAAAACTCGGATATTCCCATAACTCCTTGGAATCAGGTATCTGTGCAGCGAATTCTATGTAATCGCGTATATATCGGAGATACAGTACAAGGTGTCAGTGAAAAAATAAGCTTTAAGAATAAAAAGACAAGGAGACTGCCATTTGAAAAGTGGATAATAACAACAAATACCCATGAGCCCATAGTTAATAATGCTGACTTTGAAGAGGTACAAAAAATAAGGGCAAAGAAGCGCTCAAGTCAAGGCTACAACAGAAGCACGACACATTTTCTGAGTAACCTCATATTTTGCGGGAAATGCGGCAAGGCAATGTATGTAAGGGCACGAAAGGATCGGCCTGCAGGATACATTTGCAGCTCATATGCAAAAAACGGATGCAATGCCTGCTCGAGCCATTATGTATCGGAACAGGCTATAATTGATGTCATTACAAAGGAATTGCTTGAAATGCTGGCAAACAGAGCACTTATAGACAGTATATATTTTAGAAATGAAGATAATGAGGAGCGGGAACAGCAAATAAGAGAAAGAATACAGAAAAATGAGCAGCAAATCATTGTAAAACAAAAACAGCAGGATGTACTATATAGTGACAGGCTTGAGGATAGAATATCCGAACAGCTGTTTGTAAGAATGAATCAGATCATAGAGTCTCGAATCAGCTCACTGAGCCAGGAACTGGAAGGGCTGAAGGAAGAGGAAAACAAGCAAATTGATAAGGTACACGTTATTGATAATTTTATAAATAAAATAAAAGTTCAGGGAATTAACAAGAATATTATAGATTTAATGGTTAACCGAATTGTAGTATACGACTGCAATGACAATATAGAAACAATGGGGAATACTTCAGATAATGAATTAACTAACGGATTAATTGTTATTGAATATAATTTTAATAACTGGAGGGAGATATAGGCATAAATTATTATTTAAACCTTCCTGGTTTAAAACGTAAGCCTGTAAGCAGTGATATTAAACGTAGCTCCGGAAATACCAGAGTAAGTTATGGTTCAAGCCTTCGTACGGTATAATATCTTGTGTGAGAAATCCTTAACTAAGCTAATGAGGATAAATTATGTTACAAATGTGAATCTGCGAAGAAAAATTGTTGTTAATATCAGTGAAGCACAAAAGACAAAGAATTTTGTACAGAAAAAGTCTGACCGTTAATGTTCGTGCCGATGTGTTATAGAGCATACGTCAGAAAAAATGGAAAAATTATAAAAAGTACTTTTAATTTACAAAAATAGGTGGTATAATAAGTTTCAGTATTAAAAGGTCAGCCATTTTATGTCTGTTCTGTACATTTATTTCTATTTGGGTACAGTGCCGGCATATATTTAATATTTCTTAACTAAGGCAATATATTTTAATTTGTATTGTCAATTATTTTCAACCTTTCAATTAGTGCTAAATTTAATAAAAACCAAAGGAGTACATGTCTGCATGTTAAAAAGTTTATTTTGCATGATACTGGGCTTTGCTGTTTTATATACCTGTATGTCTTCGTCGTCCTCCGCAACTCAAAATATTATTGTAAGCATTAACGGAAAAAGGCTGAGCTATTCCGAAAGTCCCATAAATGTAGACGGAAGGATATTAATACCGGCTGCTGCTCTGAAGGAAGAGCCAGATATCGCTGTAGAATGGGTAGGCAATACAAAAGCATTAGTTATTACACATGCGGTAAAAAGTATAACAATTTATTTAAAAATAGGACAACCCGGAGCTCTTGTCAATGGCTCGGAAAAAGAATTGGAAGGAACACCGGAAATTTTTAACGGAAGAGCATTTGTACCGCTTAGATTTATTTTTGAGAGTATGGGAGCAAAAGTTGAGTGGAATGGCACAATGAAAACGGTGAATATTACATATGAGGGTACAGAACAAGAAAAGTCCCCTATCCTGCCTATGCCTTGGGATTTTTAGAAAGCCTGCGGCATTAAAGTCCTATAAGTTTACAAAATAAATTGCAAAAAATATAAATAAGATCAGTTTAAAATTCGGGAGGACATAAAAGTGAAAATTACTAAAAGATTGATATTTGTTTTTTTGTTTTTAACATTTACAGCTATAAATACTGCAGATTTAGCGGCAACACAGAGTTTTTCAGATGTTAAGAGCAGTTCCTGGTATTATGTATATGTGAACAAGCTAATGAGCATGAGCATTACCTCCGGAATAGGAAACAATAAATATGGGCCGGACAACCCTGTTACAAGAGCGGAGTTTGTAATATTTATATGTAAAGCAAACAAGCTGGTACAGGAGGAAGGGTATACATATTCAGACACTGATAATCACTGGGCTGGCAATTGGATTTCGGCAGCTGTAACAGCAGATATAATCGACCGGGGAAATGCTTTCTCTCCCGACAAGGCTGTTACAAGACAGGAAGCAGTGGAAATGCTGTGCAGATCAATTAATCTTGAGGAAGATACAGAAAGGATGTCCCCATATACAGATGTCAAAGCAGATAATGGCTTTTCGAACAGAGCTTATAAAGAATTCCTGATGCAGGGTGTTATTGTTAACGGTAAAAGGTATTTCTATCCTTCAAATAACATAAAGCGCTCAGAAGCAGCAGCTGTAATTTCTAATCTTGTGGACTACAAGGCTGATACCGAAAGCTACAAAGCAGTAAAAAAAGCCGAAATTGAACAACAAGAGCGTCAGGCAGATGAAGCAAGGAAAGAAGCAGAAAGATATGCAGCATGGAAAGAAAGTGTGAAAAATATTCCGCCTGAGCTTTTAAATAACACACAGGGCTTGTACAAGGGTTCTGTCTATGAGAGTAATAAATATTTATGGACAGAAACAGAATATTTGAAAAACTGGGGAGCTAAATATGGAATGACGGAAGAAGAATTTGCAAACGAGATGGTACGGGTGGGGAGTAAGTATGCTGACCTTGTTGCAAATGCAAATTATAAAAATTTGGAGATATATGAATCTACTTTAAAGTCTATTTTAGACTATAATACATTAAATAATTATCTTATTAAAAAGATAGATTATGTTAAAGAGAATTCAATAATTTCCGAAGGTGGGTTTACTACGAGTATTGGCTTGATTTTATTTGCTGACTGGGGAAATCCTATACTTAGAGGTACAATTAAATATAAATATTCAAAACCAACAAATGCTAATATACTTAAAGCTGAATTAGTTGGTTCTACAGCTAAAGCATCTCAATTTGAAATATGGTATGAACAGGATTTTGAAATTGATTTCTATCCTGAAAAAGATGGACTTAAGGTTCAACGACTGCAAGGAATATCTGAAATTAGGATATCAGATTAATGGAGAAACTATATGAAAAAAACAATATATATATTAATTTGCATTATAGTGCTTTTTTATACTGTTGAGACAGTATATTCAGCTAGTGATCCAAGTGGAATATTAAGAATTAAAACTGACGGCGCCTCTCCCAAAGAACACCAAGCCCTGTCAATGACCGTTGATTCAATTCCTTCCAATTCTCCGCTTCAAGCCTTCTGCATAGGCTGGAATTTTACCTTTACTAATCAGGAGGTTTCCTCAGCTCCTGTTTCGGTTTATGTGCCATTATCAGGTATAAATACTGGAGGTGGCACCAGAACCTATACATTCCCTTTGACCACAGGCTGGACAAGGGAATTTACCGGGATTGAGGGAGGTAAATCCATTCGCGATCTTGTGGATAATAAAGCAGTCTATGACAAAATTATAAAGGAGGGCTGTGTTGTACATGCCAACGCTAAAATACTGAAATATAAGTATACCGAGGGAAAGCCTGCTCCGATGGGAACATATTCAAACGGTGCAAATTCGCCTCCGAATGTATTTGCGGACACGTGGAAGGATATTGAGTACATAGACGTTAATGGAAATAGGTGTGGAAACTTTACCGAATTTTCGGAAACATTCAAGACAAATACAAAAAGTGATTACTATGAGCTGAGCTTGACACTTGCGGCTGAACCTATACCGCTTCCCAAAGTTGCTTTGGAGCTTCCGGAAAATAATTCAACGGTTCCACTGGGAACCGCTGTAACCTTCAGAGGCTATGGTACAGGCTGCCACCATATAGGAGGCTTTGTAGACGGTAAAATTTACGGTACTGAACAGGTTAATCCAAAAGATGACTTAAACAAGGAAATGACATATGAAGTTACTGTGATACTCAATCAGGCAAAGGATTATACCTTTCAAATAAAAGGCAGAAATACAGCACTTGCGGAAGATGCTGACTCGGTAATTGCAGTATCTGAAATACATACGGTTCATGTTGTGGCACCTGAGCCTGACAAAGGGAATATCCATATAAAATGTCTCGATTATAATACCAATAAAATTATATCCGACAGTACTATATCAAACATTTCATACGGTACATCTAAAATAATCTCCGGTCCGGAAATAAACAGCTATTGTGCGAAAGGCTCCTATTTAACATATGGAGGCAAAGCTTCTTTAATACCGCCTTTACTATACATGCAGCCAGGTGTTTTAACTCAATCTGTAATACTCTCAGATACAGATCAAAATGCATATCTGTATTTCTGGTATGAAGAAGTGAAAGGTCCCGTAGCATTAATCGATGCACCGCAAAAAGTTCAGGCAGGCAATGAATTTACCGTATCGGCAACACGTTCGTATTGTAAGCAGGCAGGTGCGGTAATCACCGCATATGACTGGTCGACAGGACTAAAACAGGCAAGCGGCACTGTATGCTTTGAAAATCCCGGTACATACTCAATAAAATTGACTGTAGCTGACAGTAACGGATTAAAGGGCAGCACAGTACACGAAATAGAGGTCACACCTCCCACTCCGGCTGCAAATATCAACATATCAGGCAAGCTAAAAGAAAACAGGAAAATAGTCATAAGTGCAAAGCTGAGTAATACTCCGAATTTTTATCCTATGAGATGGGACAAGACTGAGTGGTATATAGAACCGGATATCGGTACAGGTGCAACATGGGACTTTGGAGTGAAACTTAGAGATGGAACAGTAATAAAGCTGCTACAGAATACAGACCAGCGATTTTTAAACGGTCAATCTGATTTTTTCTTTCAGGCAAGGGACTCCGGCATCTATAAGGTAAAACTATCCTTAACAAATACTTATCCTGCAAACGATACCATTACAGGAACAATAGCTGTAACAGAGGATAAACCTCCTGTAGTGGTTCTTGAAGCACCAAATATAAATCTGCGTGAAAATGAAAATCCAATAGACGGCACAAAACGCAAATTTGGCATAACCGCAATATCAGATAAATCATATTCTCCAGATGGGGATACAATCGGCAAAAGAATCTGGAGCTACAGGTATAACAGCAGTAACAATACGGACAGCATGGGGAAGGATATTTTTACCGATGATATTACAAAATACAGGTATACAGGTGCTTTGTCCGAGCCGTTTCTGCCGGAAGAAGGGTCACGTCTGTTAGTTAAAGACGATAATTCTGAAACTGCGGAGCTTTGGTGGTATGATGTGGGATTATACAGAATTGATTTGATTGCAGAGGAAGTCATACCTTTCGAAGATACAATAAAAGAGCTATTGTTGCCTTCAGATATACGAAGCTCGGTTATAACGGGGTGGTGATAAAAATTAGATACAAGCTGAAAATTTCAAAGAATATTTATAAAAATCAACGTTATAAAATAAAAATAGCTGGACCGATATTAATAAATATACTGCTGCTTTTGCTTCTTTTCATACCGCATACCTCTGTATACGCATATATTGATGCAGAAGGAGAAAATCTTCCGCCGTTAGCATCACTGGAAATAAGCAAAAGAAGAGTGATAGACATAAATATAGCTAATGACGGTACAACAGGATACAGTACAGCAGCTTTAAACAGTAAATTGAACGAAAGGCTTAAAACGAGGTTTGCGGCAGAGGGAATCGATTATAAGGTAAATGTTATTGATGCTTATGACAAAAACATCAATTCAGTCAAATCCAATCTGGAAACAGTAAATTTTGATACAGGAAAGCTTTATTATCCCCGGAATAAAATAGGACCCTTTGGAGCTGACTATAGCAGAATAAGCGGAGGTATAAAAGGGACAGTAGCTTATACCGTTGAACCCGGCAAATTAACTGTAAGCAGCTATATTCTTGATAATGAGGCATGGAATGATAATATTAATTGCGCCAATGACAGGTATTTATGCGTAAAATTTTATTCGGACTATGAAAAGCAAAACCTGATTTCTGAGAAAAAAATTACATGGTCTAAAATAGGCAGAGCGAAGAATAATCCTGATGATTCCGATAATTCAGCCGGAAATAATCTTGAGCTCCTGTTCAGTGATGATGCTAAGTGCTTTGATATTTTAGTTTCGGGATATTTTACCATATCCTCGAATTATGGAGGCTACTTCTCATATTCATTAATGCAGGATGGAAAAAATCAATTGCAATGGCTGCAAAATTTATCTGTATACAGTGAAAATATAAAAAGAAAAGCATTCATATGTGAAAATGCGTCGGTACTTACATGGAGACAGAATGCGGAAAAATATTATGTAGACTTCAGCAACAGAAAGTATTCTGAAAACAAATACGGTGAAGGAAAAGCAGCATCGCTTTTATATTTATTTGATAAAAATATAAGCCTGATAAAAATAGGCAATAACTCAACAAAAGAAGATGCACGTATTTTACTGAGAGATAATGATAACAAAGGACTGTTTATTAATAATGAGGAGTTATATTCAGCGGTTAATGAATTGGCAGAATATATAATATCCTCAGGCAGACAGGCTAATGCTGAAAAGCTGGAAGACGGCAGCTATATAGTTGTGTCGGAGAATGAAATGCCTTTGGCTTTTGAAGCTGGAGGAATAGATAATAAGGGCTCTCAGATTGCCGAACAATCTGCCTTAAGAACTAAAGAATATATAGAGGTAGACAACGGAGGCAGCTATATAATAAAAGAAAATAATTCGAAGATAGATTATGTAAATGTATATTTCTATGATTTTAATCTGGAGGCTTCGGTTCCTATAAAGGTTGCAACAAATAACAGATTTGAGATTCCCCTGAACATATGCTTTATAAAATTGACTTGTGTTGGAGCGGATACAGCAAGGGCAAGCAAAATGACAATTGTTGAAAATTGTTTGGAAAATGGAGACATATTGGATTATAACCCAAAGGTATCCGACAATGAAAATGACTCTGCTGATATAATATTCAAGTTTTCGCATGATAACAGGAATATTGCAGGAAATGCCATTACCAATCAAACTGAAAAAATGATTTTCAGCGGTATTGAGCTTTCAGCTCCCGCAGAAAGCTTCAGCAAGCCGGGAACATATGTAATATCAATGCTTGCAAAGGACATGCCAAAGCAGACAGCGGATACTGAAAATTTATTAATAAACGGTAATGCTGAAGCTGCAGACATATCCGGTGGTTTGGAGGGCTGGGCTGTCTGGGCGGAAAATCCGGGTACAACCTCTTTAGCAAGAAGAACTATTCAGCCGTATATTTTATCAGGAAAGGGCTCCTTTGAAATATCCTCGCAGATACAGAGTCAGAATGAAACAACAGGAGATTTTCAGAGTGATTCTGCATGCTTTTACATTGATATTGCTGCGTCTCCAAATACAAGCTACAAATTAAGCGGATTATTGTACACACTGAAATGCTCGGGTAATTTTGTTATATATGAGATAGACAACAATTATAACATAATAAAAAGCCATAGCTCTGATAAAATTACTGATAGCGAAAATATATACAAAGCTGAAAATGGAGTTGAATTAGTAAGTGCAGATAAAATAACAAGCTATATAGACAATACTGAATACGACGGGCTCAAACCAAGTTCCGTATTTTTTACAACAGGATATGGGACAACTAAGCTAAGGGTGCATATTGTAAAATATCATACAGTATTAGGCATAGAGCCTGAATTCCAAAATATTACAGATAATGGAACGGGGAATACTTCGTCTGATGAAGCTGTATACAGCAGTCCTATTGCAAATAAAGCTTATTTATTTGCTGACAATATTACGTTAGTCAGGATGCTTCCGGACACACTTTTTGACAAGTACAGGAAGACCTCGATTCCGGCTGCTAAAATAATTTATGCACATAGGTTGCCCAGAGCGGAGTTTACCTATAAGATAGAAAATGCTGCCGGAGTATTCAAAATTAAGAAGCTGGCAGATGAACAGCTTTCATATGACCCTGACCATACTGATAAATTCAATAAGGGAATAATCAATAATATGTGGCGCTGGGCTGAAATAAGTGCAGACGGAGATACAGAATGGCATAATGGGAAAGTGCCCGAAGAAAGAACATTTTTAGCGGGAACGAGAGTACTTATTTGGTACATGGTACAGGACAGTGACGGAATAAACGGAGAGGGAGGGTGGAGCAAGCCTAAGGTTGTAAGCACAGACGGGTGCCTGTCAATTCCAGAGGCAGTATTTCTTGCCGCTCCGAATCCACTGCCTATGCAGAAGGAACTGAAAATATCAGACCAGTCTTACAGCCCAAACTATGAGGCGGAAATAAAGTCAAACTGGATAATTAAAAAAACAAGTTCAGGGCTGACTCAAGTTTTGACCTTTGACAGAACTGATACGGCAGATGGCAGTTATTATAAGAAATTCACAGGCTTAGGCTTTGGACAATTTATAATAACACTATCTGTGACTGACAGCTATGGAAAGGTATCTAAGCCCTGCAGCAAAACAATAAACGTAATAGATAATATTAATCCAGCTGTTACAGTCAGTCAGGCTAAGGGAGCCTTCGGAGGGGAAGAAGGAGCAGTGGTTTTAGTCACAGGCTTTGATTCAGCTTTGAACAAGGCATATAACAGAGGACTGAAAGCAATTACTTATATATGGTCAAAAAATGCGTTGGAGCCTCAAAGCAGTGACTTTGTGCAGGCAATAAGCATTCAAAGGGAAGGAGTATATGAAGAGAGCTTTACAGCCTCCCAAGCTAAAGAAGGGATATGGTATTTGTATGTAGTGGCTGAAGATTATGCGGGAAATAGAAATAATGAAAATTACGACAGATTCGGCCCTTATACTGTTGAAAAAATCAAAGCCGGAGGCTTTTTTATCACAATGATGCTGGATGCAGGCTGGAGGGCTTATTATTTTGACTTGAATAACGGCATAGACGATAATCACGACGGAATCAACGATAGATATATAAGACGTTCAAATACAGATATCGGTACGATAAAAATGCCTATAAACTATTATAGCTTGGTAGGATATGAAAGAACATATATTAAGGCGGGCTATAAGATTAAAGGCAAAATAGAAATTTCTGGTAATCCTGATTATGCCGGCTTTAATATAAACTATATAAAAAAAGGGAAAAAGTACACAGACACTGTTTTATTATCAAAGGCTGAAGGAGATACGTACACCTTTGAATGGATTATTCCATTGGAAACCGACAGCAAAACCTTTGTCAGTTTTGACCTGATAACCAAAAAATATGATAAAACTTACGGAAATGAGAAATGGCTGGATACATGGGATATAAGAAATGAATCACGATTAATTTTTTATGTTAAAGGCAAGGCAGCAGATGACCTGATTTATGTTCAAAGCCAGTAGGCTTGCCAAAGTCAATTGCAGTCAAGAGCCTTCAGACGGCAGTAATTGACTCAAATCCAATTGAATGGTATTATGCCTTCAAAAAATAAAACCGCAGCCGTTGATTTTCCGGTCACAAGCAAGAGGAAAAAACGGCTGCGGCAAAGCTTACAGACAAATATAAAAGCTCCTCAACTCCATTATTAATCCAGAGCTCCCTTTATAAACAGATCCATTAATTTATAACCGTTATCTACAAATATATTTGTTTTTTTAGCTTCAAATTCATCATAGGAAGAAGCAGGAGAAGCAATTTCCTTTGCACTGTCATATATTATGAACGGAACAGGTTCTGACGTGTGTGTTCTCAGGCTTAACGGAGTGGGGTGATCCGGAAGCACCAGTATCTTATAATCATCATATTTTTTCATTGCCTCCCAAATAGGACCAACCACTTGAGAATCTATCAGCTCTATAGATTTAACCTTATTATCTATCTCATATCTGTGTCCGCTCTCATCCGGTGCCTCAACATGCACGTAAACAAAGTCCTTGCCTTTGTTTATAGCGTCAATGGCGGCATTTGCCTTACCGATAAAATTGGTGTCCACATTGCCTGTGGCCCCTTCAACATTGATAGATTCAAGTCCCGCACATATGCCGATGCCCTTTAAAAGGTCCACGGCAGATATCATTGCACCTGTTTTGCCGTATTTCTCCGGGAAGGAGGATAAAGCAGGCTTTTTGCCTTCACCCCACAGCCAGATGGAATTTGCCGGCCTGAGTCCCCGTTCTTTTCTGGACAGATTTACAGGATGATTTTTTAAGATATCATAGCTCTTTTTCATCATACTTAGCAATAGACCGGATTCTTCTTTTGGCAAGTAACCGGTTATTTTTTTCTCAAGGATATCATGAGGAGGAGTACAGCCAAGACCTGTCTTGCCGTTATTCCAAACCATACAATGTCTATAGCTTATTCCGGCATGAAAAGTGATATCCTCCTTCTTTAGTACTTTATTTACCGCAGCTATCAGTATTCTTGCCTCATCAGTGGAAATCTCATCAGAGCTGTAATCTATCATTGTTTTATCTGAGTATTCCTCTTCCTCTTCAGACAGGTAAACCAGATTACATCTGAGAGCCACATCAGCAGCCGATAATTTGATGCCCATACTTACAGCTTCCAGCGGAGAACGTCCGGTATAATAAACCTCTGGATTGTAACCCATAACGGAAAGATTTGCGGCATCACTTCCGGGTGCTATTCCTTCAGGAATAGTCTTTACCATACCAACAGTACCTTTTTTTGCCAGCATATCTATATTTGGCTTTTTGGCGTATTGAAGGGGAGTCTTATTGTCAAGCTCCGGTACAGGATAATCTGCCATACCGTCTCCTAAAATCACAATATATTTCATCAAATCAAGTCCTTTACATTTAAATTTAAAATAAATATCCGGTATCAGAGATTAGCTTTTACAGCAACCTTTGCCCAAGTATCCTTCAGGCTTACTGTACGGTTAAATATAAGCTTATCTTTACTTGATTCCGTATCTGCACAATAATAACCCATTCTTAAAAACTGGAATCGGTTTCCCGGTTTTGCGCTGACCAGGTCTGGTTCCACCATGCAGTTTTCAAGGATTTGCAAGGAATCAGGGTTAATATTGGATCTGAAGTCTTTTCCTTCTTCAACATCCTCGGGATCAGTTTTTGTAAATAAGTGGTCGTATACGCGAATTTCCGCTTTTACGGCATGTGCTGCAGAAACCCAATGCAAGGTTCCTTTAACCTTTCTTCCGTCAGGAGAGTTTCCGCCCTTTGAGTCCGGATCATAGGTACACCTTAGCTCAATTATTCTGCCGGTTGCCTCATCCTTTATTACTCTTTCACATTTTATAAAATAGGTGTTCTTCAAGCGAACTTCGGTACCGGGGGATAAACGGAAAAATTTCTTTGGGGGATCTTCCATAAAATCCTCCTGTTCAATATATATTTCCTTTGAAAAAGGAATTTTTCTGGTTCCCATATCCGGATTCTCGGGATTGTTTTCAATATCAAACCATTCGACCTGACCCTCGGGATAATTGTCAATAACAACCTTAAGCGGGTTTAATACAGCCATGACCCTTGATGCATTTGCATTTAAATCTTCCCTTATACAATGTTCAAGCAGGGCATAATCAACCATGCTGGTGTTTTTTGCCACACCTATTTTTTCACAGAAGGTTCTTATAGATGACGGAGTGTATCCGCGTCTCCTTAGACCAGAAATAGTTGGCATTCTAGGGTCATCCCAGCCGCTGACATAATTCTCCTTAACCAGCTGTAAAAGCTTGCGCTTACTCATCTGAGTGTATGCAAGGTTTAAACGGGCGAATTCGATTTGTCTCGGCTTGGCAGGCAAGTCGATATTTTCTTTTACCCAGTCGTATAAAGGCCTGTGATCCTCAAATTCCAATGAACATAATGAATGGGTGATGCCCTCAACAACATCCTCTATTGGATGGGCGTAGTCATACATAGGATAAATACACCATTTATCGGCTGTCCTATGGTGATTTGCTCTGGCAATTCTATATATAACAGGGTCTCTCATATTTATATTAGGAGAAGACATATCTATTTTAGCCCGTAATACTTTTGAACCGTCTGCAAATTCACCGCTTTTCATTTTTTCAAAAATGTTAAGGTTTTCTTCAACGGTTCTGTTTCTGTAAGGACTGTTTTTTCCCGAGGAAGTCAAGGTCCCTCTGTATTCCCTCATTTCCTCCGCAGTTAAATCACATACAAAGGCCAGACCTTTTTTTATAAGCTTGACAGCACATTCGTACATGGTTTCAAAGTAATCGGATGCATAAAATATGTTGTCCCAATTAAATCCAAGCCACTTAACATCCTCCTGTATTGACTCAACATATTCAACATCTTCCTTGCTTGGATTTGTATCATCAAAACGAAGATTACACTTTCCTCCATATTTTAGTGCAGTCCCAAAATCAATGCAAATGGCTTTCGCATGACCGATATGGAGATATCCATTGGGCTCCGGCGGAAATCTTGTATATATGACATTATTTGGAACCTTGCCTGCTGCTAAGTCCTCATCAATGAAATCATATATAAAATTTGACGGTGTAAATTCTTCATTGTCCTTTATAGCATTTTTTATTTCGTCTGCCATATTCATACACTCCTATTCGTAGCGGTTTTGAGCTTTTCTGTACCTATTTTAATTCGCCTGAGGGTTTCGTCTTTTCCTAAAATATCAGCTATTTCTATGGCACCGCCGGGTGTTACGGCTTTTCCGGATATCGCTGTTCTTACAGGCCAGAGTAGCAGACTGTTTTTTATGCCTAATGCTTCAATATGGGCAAATAACGCGGCGTGAATTGTTTCTTCATTCCATTGGTTAATTGCTTCTAAAACAGGATATGCAGATATCAGGCTTTCCAGTGAATTCTCCAAGGTAGTTTTACTCTTTTTATGAACATACATGTTAACATCATAATCAGGAAGCTCATTAATAAAATCAATGCTTTCAGGAATTGCTGTTAAAATCTCTGTTCTTATCTGCAGTAATTTGCTTATTTTTAGGGTATCAACATTTTTATCTGCAAATGTTTTTTCATAATAAGGCTCAGCCAGCTTGTCAAACTCCTCAACGGGCATATTTCTGATGTATTCGCCATTCATCCAGGTTAGCTTGTTTATATCAAAAATAGCAGGTGCCTTGCTTATGCCGGATATATCAAAAGCTTCCTCCAGCTCTCTGAGAGAGAATATTTCCTGATTTGTACAGGGACTCCAGCCGAGCAGAACAACATAGTTTACTATTGCTTCTACAAGATACCCCATTGAAACCAAGTCCTCAAATGACGGATCACCGGCTCTTTTGCTGAGCTTTTGACCTGAGGCCTTAAGAATTAAGGGGACATGCACATATGTTGGTATATCCCATCCAAAGGCTTGATATAATAGGTTATATTTAGGAGTGGAAGAGAGATATTCATTACCTCTTACCACATGAGTTATAGCCATTTGATGGTCGTCAATAACATTTGCAAAATTATAGGTAGGCAATCCGTCGGTTTTAATCAGAATCTGATCATCAAGCTCACTGTTTTCAACTGTTATAGTTCCGTAAACGGCATCCTCGAAGCTTGTGGAGCCTGTATCAGGCATTTTTTGCCTGATAACATAAGGTTCATTATCAGCCAGCTTCCGGGCAATTTCTTCTTTTGAAAGCTTTAAGCAATGGCGGTCATATCGGTGCCCATGACCTGCCGCATCCTGTTCATCCTTTAAGCAGGCTAATCTTTCTTTTGTACAGAAGCAGTAGTATGCACTGTCCTGATCAACCAGCTTTTTAGCATATTCCAGATACATGCCTCTTCTTTCGCTCTGAATATAAGGGCCGTAACCTCCGCCCACATCAGGACCTTCATCGTGAACAATTCCTGCAAGCCTCAAGGTTTTATAAATAACATCAACAGCACCTTCAACGTAGCGTTCCTGGTCAGTATCTTCTATTCTTAAAATAAATTTACCGTTATCCTTCTTTGCAATTAAGTATTCATACAATGCAGTCCTTAAATTTCCGATATGCATGTATCCTGTAGGACTGGGTGCATATCTGGTTCTGGTATTTGACATTATTCAATCTCCTTCCATACTTTAAAAGTAATAAAAATAAAAAACCTTCCGTCCATATGCAGGACGAAAGGTTAATCTTCCGCGGTACCACCGTGCTTGGCAAAGCCCTCTTAGTCTCTCTGTAACGGGAGCACCCGTCAGGCTTACTTCGGATTATACATAACAGTGAATAAACCCTGCTCCAGATTCAATCCGTTTCTTCAGCCTAAAGCTCAGATACCTGTTTCCATCAGTGCCCATGCCGGCTTCTCACCACCGCCGGCTCTCTGACAGACAAAACGGTAATGTCCGTTTATGTCCGAGTCTTTTGACTTTAGTCATTATCTGACTTCAGTCATCTTTGACTTATGAACTTAAGGATGTACTTATTATCGTCATTGCCGATAAAGATAGTTTGTAATATTATGATATGCAGTATATTTTTTATATTATATTATTTTATTTGATTTCCTGTCAAGGCTGTAATAGGTTAAAATTTGCTTTTCAATTTAATAATTCAAAAATTCCGTCAAAGCCCTTATGCTCAAAATCCACCATATCCTTAAAATTCTTTAATTCATCCTTGACAATCTCATTCAGAAGGCTTTGTCCCAATACATCAA
The DNA here is from genome assembly GCF_003208175.1 of Ruminiclostridium sufflavum DSM 19573. Lineage (GTDB taxonomy): Bacteria > Bacillota > Clostridia > Acetivibrionales > DSM-1351 > Ruminiclostridium > Ruminiclostridium sufflavum. The sequence continues at coordinate 17,294 of NZ_QKMR01000002.1, forward strand.
CAGGAGCTAAATCATCAGTAAAAATCAGTTTGGCTTCCGTAACCTCCTTTATATTTGCCTGAACATACTTCGATACCTCGGATAATGGGTTGTCTGAGGCAAGCTTTTTAATATTCTGTTCGAAGCTGCTTTGCATATTGTTGTCATTTGAAGCAAAAAGCAGAACATTGGTACTGTTATTCAGATTGCAGGTATATACCTTCTCCATTACACTTTTTACCGTCTGAGAGAGGTATTGGTTTATAGGATTGTCACCCGTGGATTTCATGTTAATATTCAATATTATAACCCCTTCAGGCTTAAGGTGCTGAGATACTTCTGTGAAAAATTCTTTTGTGGCCATATGAAAGGGGACGGTAATATCATGATAAGCATCTATCATAATTACATCATATAATCCGCATTTTTTATCAGACAGAAAAGTTCTTCCGTCGGTTTCGTAGATATTTGCTTCATCCTCCCTCAAGCTGAAATATTTTTTGGATAAATCAACTATTTTAGAATCAATTTCAACAGCATCGGTATTTATATTGGGGTAATACATTTTTGACTGCTTTGCATATGTGCCTGTGCCGTTTCCTAAAATCAACAGATCAAGCTTATTCTCCGAATCAAAGTTTCTTATAAATTGAGGTGCCATCAGTGCATAATCATAGTAAAGCCCCGATAATTTGTTATCCTTTTTATATATTGACTGAACACCAAAAGCCACATTTGTTGAAAGATATACAGAGTCCTTGTCTTCAGTTACCTGTAAATAGTTGTATAAGGATTCGTCTTCAACCACGCATTCTGTCCAAAATGCATATGAGTTTGATACAGGCAGCAAAAGTATGGCAAAGACAATGATTGTAGTGCCTGAAGCCCTGATTATTTTGGATTTGACAAATACAAAGTAAGTAAGGCAAATAAAGTTTAATACCAGTGAAAAAATCAAAAAGGTTTTATGTGTACCAATATATGGAATGGTTACAAAGGTGGGTAAAAATGTACCTATTATACTGCCTATTGTGTTCATTGCATATATTTTTCCAGCAGTTTTACCGGTATTTTCGATATCATTAACACCAAGCTTGACCAGATAGGGTGAAACCATACCTAAACCTATCATGGGTATTGAAAATAAAATCAAGCAGGATAGGGCAGAACCTGAAATAAGCAAATTTGAAGGAAAGAACAGGGCCAATACACCCATAACACCAACAATAATGTACTTGCCTATAAATGGTATTACTGCAATCCATATGGCAGCCGCCCAAATAATTGTGTATAATCTGTTCATACTGTTATGCTTATCGGCAGAAATACCTCCAATAACATTTCCGATACTGAGTGAAATCATTATCAGCCCTATAATTACCGTCCATATTATCTGAGATGTACCGAAATAAGGCGCCAGAAGTCTTGAAATGCTGAGTTCAACTGCCATGACAGACATTCCGCAAAAAAATGAAGTGGCATATAAAAGAAGCCTTTTTTTCATAAGTAGTTTACCGTATCCTTTCAATTGTTTGCTGCAGTGTGGTGCAGAAAAGTATTGTTTGCCGTACCAGTATAGTTTATAACAATTTGTCAGGTTTGTGAATTATAATTTGGGCCTGCATTCTGTGAAAATAAAAAATACAGGTAGACAGCTACAATTGTTGAAAAGTTATTTTTATGGGTTTTAATTTGATTAGGCTGAAATAAATAATAAAAAATAATTATTGAAAAATTAAATTCACATGTGAATATTATTGAATAATCAAATATGGAATCTAACTTTCCAATTTAAATTACCAAAGTCAATTACTATCGGATAAAGCCCCCAGCTTAAAAGCTTTTCGCTATTAAATTATCGCTTTTCCACAGCAGATATTGCTTTTTAGCTGGCTTTCAACGCAATTTGGAGTCGCAGCTTTCAGCCGATTGACGTAATATAGTTTACATCTAAAATAATATTAAGTAATTTGCATCTGATTATTTTTTAAAATAAAATAATTTTATGCATCTAGATATTGATATATACCTTTATATTGTGATAGTGTCGAAGCAACTACAGGATATATTTGCTGACGCTGTCCGCTTGCTGACCAATCAAGCCTTAAATCATATTTCGGTTTTGCATCATATGCCCACCAGTTGCCGTTACTATCTTGCGCTATGTATTTAGTCCATTTAGGTATAGTATAGAATTTCAACTAAATTGCGCTCCTTTCATATTAAACTTTTTACATTATAATACTAAATTCGATGTATTTCAACAGAAAAAATAAATTTTAATAAATATTTCTTTGGAATAAATTAGACAGGAGAAAATGCTTTAAACTAAAGATAAACAGGCTTGGCGCTGATAGAATTTAAAAGAGCTGAAAAGAATCAATTTTATAAATTGTAATTTTGTATTGTATACAATGAACAATTTGTATATAATAAAAGGTGGAATTTACTTGATTACAGGTTATATGATCAGGTGATAATAATAAAATACATAAATGTATCTAATAATAAAATTATGTCTTAAAGCAATATATAAACTTTTATAATTTAATTTATTGATATTGCCTTAAATAAAGAAAGGGGACTTTATAATTATGAAATTCTTAGAACAAATTGTAGACAGGGCAAAGAAGGATATTAAAACCATTGTGCTTCCTGAAAGTAATGATATCAGAACCCTGAAAGCTGCTGCGATGATTCAGGAGCAAGGTATAGCAAATGTCATTCTGGTTGGCAAAGAGGCAGAAATAAAAAAGCTTGGCGGAGAACTTGATATATCAAAGGCAAAAATTGTCGATCAGACCAGCTTTGAAAAAATGGATGAGTATGTAAATACCTTGTATGAGTTAAGAAAAGCCAAGGGCATGACTGTTGAACAGGCAAGGTCTATATTGTTGGAAAATCCGTTATATTTCGGAATCATGATGGTTAAGGTCGGTGATGCAGACGGAATGGTCGCCGGAGCTGTAAATTCCACTGCAAACACATTAAGACCCGCTCTTCAGATATTAAAAACAGCTCCCGGGGCAAAGCTGGTTTCTGCATTTTTTGTTATGGTTGTTCCGGACTGTGAGTACGGTGAAAATGGTGTTTTTGTATACGGAGACAGCGGACTTGTTGAAAATCCGAATGCAGATGAGCTGTCTGAAATTGCCATTACCTCCGCAAAATCCTTTAATACTCTCGTGCAGGCTGAACCGGTTGTTGCAATGCTTTCATATTCAACATACGGCAGTGCAAAGAGCGAATTGACCGAGAAGGTAATTCAGGCTACAAAGCTTGCAAAGGAAAAAGCGCCTGCTCTCAAGCTGGATGGGGAGCTTCAGGCTGATGCTGCTATTGTTCCTGAAATAGGAAAGTCAAAAGCACCGGGAAGTGATATAGCAGGAAAAGCAAATGTACTTATTTTTCCTGATCTCAATTGTGGCAATATTTCATACAAGCTTACTCAAAGACTTGCTAAGGCAGAAGCCTACGGGCCTATAATTCAGGGCGTAGCAAAGCCTGTTAATGATCTCTCCAGAGGATGCAGCGCTGAGGATATAGTTGGTGTTGTTGCCATAACATGTGTTCAGGCTCAGAATATTTAGGCTTACGGAAAACGAGGCGGAGAGGGCTGAAAATGTGCATGGCGAGCAGAGGCGTTTTCAGATGATATTGATTTATTAGTGTCAAATAAATAAAGACAGAGAAATATAATATATAGAGGAGATGTTTTATAAATGAAAATTTTAGTTATTAATGCAGGCAGTTCTTCATTAAAATATCAGCTTATTGATATGGCAAATGAATCAGTTCTTGCAAAGGGTCTATGCGACAGAATAGGTATTGATAACTCATTTATTAAGCAAACAAGAGGTTCTGAAAAGGCTGTTGTACTTAATAAAATATTGAAAAATCATAAGGATGCCATTGAGGCAGTTATCAGTGCTCTTACCGATGAGAGTATAGGTGTAATTAAGAATATGTCTGAAATATCAGCAGTAGGACATAGAATTGTTCACGGCGGTGAGAAATTCAACAGCTCTGCAATAATTGATGAAAAGGTTATGGAGGCTGTAAGAGAGTGCATTGATATAGCACCGCTTCACAATCCGCCAAATATTATCGGTATAGAGGCCTGTCAGGCAATAATGCCCGAGGTTCCTATGGTAGCTGTTTTTGATACTACCTTCCACAGTGCAATGCCGGAATATGCATATCTGTATGCTTTGCCTTATGAATTATATGAGAAGTACGGCATAAGAAAATATGGTTTTCACGGAACCTCCCACAAATTTGTTGCAGAGAGAGCAGCAGAAATGTTAGGAAAGCCTCTTAGTGAATTGAAAATAATTACCTGCCACCTTGGAAATGGTTCAAGTATTTGTGCTGTTAACAAAGGCAAGTCTGTTGACACTTCAATGGGCTTTACTCCGCTTCCCGGTTTGGCAATGGGAACGAGATGCGGTAATATTGACCCTGAGGTTGTAACTTTTTTAATGGATAAGGAAAAGCTTGATATTAAAGGTGTAAGCACTCTTTTAAATAAGAAGTCCGGAGTTTTGGGCGTATCCGGAATAAGCAGTGATTTCAGGGATATACAGGCAGCTGCCAGAGAAAATAATAAAAGAGCAAAGCTTGCGCTTGATATTTTCTGCTATGATTGTAAAAAGTTCATTGGCGCATATATAAGCGCAATGAATGGTGTGGATGCAATTGTATTTACTGCCGGTGTCGGAGAGAATGACTATGATATCAGAAAACGTATTGTTGACGATATGGATTTCTTCGGGATTAAAATTGATGAGGATAAGAACTGTGTAAGCGGTAAGGAAGTAAATATCAGTGCTGCCGATGCAAAAGTAAGCACACTTGTTATTCCCACAAATGAAGAGCTTGCCATAGCAAGAGAAGCATTAAGATTATTGAAATAATTTATGACAACTTGGATTTTTACTAAGGTCAATTATGGTTCAAGCCTTTACAACGGTAGAATATCGGGAGTGATATCTTCTTTTAGGCGGATTAGGCTTTTAAGCAGTTTTTGAATACAGGCTGGGGTTTGTAAAATAGGTTAGATTAATTAATATAAAATTATCCGAAATTGAATTATTGACAAATGCTGTATTAGTTAGTATAATATCAATTGTCGGTTTTTAAGAGGTTACTGATGAGAGTAAACGTATCTGATATTGTTAAAACTGAAGGTGCAGGCATAGATGTCAATTATTATGGTGATTTGTCTGGATTGCGGGAGTTTGATAATTCAGTAGATTTTAAGCCTTCTTTTAAGTTTACAGGCCGTATAGTCAATTTAGGCGGACTGTTAAAGCTGAGTGGTGAACTTCATTTTGAATTTGTTGCAGATTGCCTCAGATGTCTTGAACGCATTGAAACAGTGATGGATATAGAGGTGAAGGAGGTCTTTGTTGAGGTTATTGATTCTGATGAGGCCGATGCATATATATATGAAGGTAATGTTGTTGACATTGAAAAGCCACTTATTGACAACATATTACTTGCTATGCCTACAAAAATTATTTGCAGTGATGACTGTAAGGGTTTATGTAAGCATTGCGGTGCTAATTTAAATTTTAAAAATTGTAATTGTGATGAAAGCAAAATAGTAGATTCAAGAATGGAAATTCTTAAGGACTTTTTCAAATAGGTTTCTACTTAGATGGTTGCATTATGTAGGGAGGTGTTATTGATGGCAAACCCAAGGAATAGATTTTCCAAAGCTAGGACAGGTAAAAGAAGATCCCAGTGGAAACTGGCGTCTCCAACCTTAGTAAGCTGCCCGCAGTGTCATACTTATAAGCTGCCTCACAGGGTATGTGGTGAATGTGGTTATTATGATGGCAAACAGGTTGTTAAAGTAGAAGCTAAATAATAATATTGTCATTAAAGCAGCAGGAATTATTCTTGCTGCTTTTTGATTTGTTGATTAAAAAATTGAATTGCAAAGGCTTAGTTTCGCAAGCGGGTAAAACCGCCTTGTATTTTTTGCTCAATTGTTGATGATAATATTGGTAAGCTAATAGGCTTAACCCATAGGACTATGTTCGGACAGCTTTTTATATTATGGTGTATAAAATGTGCGGTAATAAAAACAAACAAAATTACAATTATTAGTTATGAAAAAGAAAGAGAAGTGTTGCTGCAGGTAGACTTGTTTATTAAAATATATTACAATTGGTAGATGAAATAATCAAGATATTTAAGGACATAGAAATAAATGTATTGATATAGAAAATAAATTTTCAGGCCTCATGTTAATGTCTGCTGGCTGCCGACAGGCAAGGATATTGTTGAACAGCTGAAATACAAGGACTTGTGGCAGTAATTATTATAAGCAGAGGTATTTGTTTTTTACAAAATTCGGAGGTGTAAATTTTGAGTAAGCCTATTGTGGCAGTGGTAGGAAGGCCTAATGTTGGAAAATCAACATTTTTTAATTATTTAGCCGGCAGCAGAATTTCTATTGTAGAGGATACTCCCGGTGTTACAAGAGATAGAATATATACGGAAATTGAATGGAGAAGCAAGAAGTTTACATTGATAGATACAGGTGGAATAGAGCCGTATTCTGAGGACATAATAATGCAGCAGATGAAGCGTCAGGCGGAGATTGCCATTGAGACTGCCGATGTTATTATTTTTATGGTTGACGCAAAAGAAGGAATGACAGCGACAGACAAGGAAGTTGCAACAATGCTGCGCAAATCTCAGAAGCCGGTTATTCTTACGGTAAATAAGGTGGATAAGGTTGGAGACCCACCGCCGGAAGTATATGAATTTTACAATTTGGCTATAGGTGAAATGATTGTTATATCTTCAGTACACGGTTTGGGTATGGGCGACTTGCTGGATGCTGTTTTTGAGCATTTTCCGGAAGATGCGGGCAATGACGAAGATGAAGATGTTATTAAGGTTGCTGTTGTAGGCAAGCCGAATGCGGGGAAATCTTCGCTTATTAATGCAATACTTGGAGAAGAACGTGTTATAGTCAGCAATATTCCGGGGACGACGAGGGATGCAATTGATACTCATGTTGAGATTGAAGGGCAGAAGTATACATTTATAGATACTGCCGGCATCAGAAAAAGAAGCAAGATTAATGAAAATATTGAAAAATACAGTGCTATAAGGTCATGGACTGCTATTGAACGTGCAGATGTATGTTTGATATTGATTGATGCGGAGGATGGAGTTACAGAGCAGGACACTAAAATCGCAGGTTATGCGCATGATCAGGGAAAGGCATCAATTATTGTAATTAATAAATGGGATTTAGTTGTAAAGGAAACGGGAACTTTGGAGGAATACAGGAGACAAGTCAATGAGAGCCTAGGTTTTATGACGTATGCTCCGGTATTGTTTATTTCTGCTAAAACAGGACAAAGAGTAAACAAGATTTATGAGCTTATAAAATATGTGGCAAATCAATCTTCATTCAGAATATCCACAGGGATGCTTAATGACATAGTAAATGAAGCCGTTGCTATGGTTCAGCCTCCATCCGACAAAGGAAAAAAATTAAAGATATACTATATGACTCAGGTTGGTATAAAGCCTCCGTCATTCGTTATATTTGTTAACGAAACAAAGCTGTTTCATTATTCATATGAAAGGTATCTTGAAAATCAGCTAAGAAAGAACTTCGGCTTTGAAGGTACTCCTCTGCGTTTTATTCACAGGCAGCGTGAGAAGGAGTAAGCTTATTTAAAGACACTTTATGATTTGCGGAGGTTGAAATGGGGCTTTTAATAATTAGAATAACATTAGTTTTGATTACGGGATATCTTTTAGGCAGTTTAAATACCTCGATAATTGTGGGCAAATGCTATGGAGTGGATATTCGCAAGCATGGAAGCGGAAATGCGGGAATGACCAATACCTTGAGAAACCTTGGAAAGACAGCGGCTGCTCTTGTGGTTCTTGGTGATATATTAAAGGGAGTACTGTCATTTATAATAGGGAACTTAATTGTAGATTCCGGAGCTATGGTAAGTATTTTGGGAAGTCATTTGCCGGCAGCAGCCGGTGTGGGAGGAATGTTTGGCGGAATTGCTGCAATTGCAGGCCATAATTGGCCGCTGTATTTTGGCTTTAAAGGTGGAAAGGGTATTTTGACATCTTTTTCTGTTGTAATGATGATGGATTGGCAGCTGGGTATTATGCTTTTGGGCTTGTTTCTGATTGTTGTTATTATTTCAAGATATGTTTCGTTAAGCTCTATAATAGCATGTGCAGTATTTCCAGCGGCGGCGTATATAAAGGGGAATGGAACAGTATTTACAGTCTTTGCATTAATAGTGGCATTACTTGCAATATCCAGACATCATGCCAATATTAAGCGGTTGATTAATGGAACAGAACCGAAAATAGGGAAGAAAAATAAGGATAACTCGAAGTAAATTATGTTTATAAGCCTTTGAGGTAAATATCAAGGACGATATTGTCTTTTTAGGCTAATTAAGCTTTTAAGCTAATTTCAAACGCAGTTTGGGCTTGAATTTGTTTTGACTTTAGGAGGCTTCAGCCTCAAACCCAAGCTATCGGCTGATGGAATCAGGCTTTAGCCGATAGTAATTGACTTTTAGGAAAAAACATATTTTTTAAATAGATAAGTTATTATTTAGGAGGCAGACATGAACAGAAATGTAGCGGTTATTGGTGCAGGAAGTATGGGAGTAGCCATGGCGATTTTACTGTCAAAAAACGGTAATAATGTTGCGGTATGGTCGCCTATGAATGATGAAATAAGCATGCTTAAAGCAAACAGAGAACATGTCACCAGATTGCCTGGAGCGAAAATACCTGATAGTGTTGAATTTACTTCAGATATTGAAATCGCAGCTAAGGACAGTGAGGTTGTGGTACTGGCTGTTCCATCACAGACAACAAGGCAAAATTGCAGAGCACTTTCAAAGCTTATTTCGGCAGATACTATTGTAGTAACTTGTTCAAAGGGGATTGAGGATAGCAGCTGTAAGCTGCTTTCTGAAATTATGCAGGAGGAACTTCCCAATAACAGCATTGCAGTTTTATCAGGTCCAAGCCATGCCGAGGAAATAGCAAGGGATATTCCGACAACAGTGGTTGCGGCATCTGATAAAATTCAGGTAGCACAGTTTCTGCAGGATTTATTTATGACCCCTAATTTCAGAGTATACACTAATACGGATGTGGTTGGTGTTGAACTGGGAGGAGCTTTAAAAAATATTATAGCACTGTGTGCGGGGATATCTGATGGACTGGGATATGGAGATAATACCAAGGCCGCACTGATGACAAGAGGGATAGCTGAGATATCCAGACTTGGTGTTGCGATGGGCGGAAATGCAGATACATTTTCAGGGCTGACAGGTGTAGGTGACCTGATTGTTACCTGCACAAGCATGCACAGCAGAAACAGAAGAGCCGGGATACTGATAGGACAGGGAAAGAGTGTTCAGCAAGCTCTGGAAGAGGTGAATATGGTAGTTGAGGGAGTTGCAACTACAAAGCCTGCATATGAATTGGCAAAAAAGCTGGAGGTATCAATGCCGATAACTAACGAAGCCTACAGTATTTTATATGAAGGCAAGAACCCCAGATTTGCGGTGGGAGACTTGATGACCAGAGACAAAAAGACTGAGATGCAATAATAAAAGCGTATAATTTTACCAAGGACAATTACGGCTAAAAGCCTTAGGACGATAGTGATTGACTTTTTTATGCAGTTAAAAGGCCTATATTGATTTTATAAAAAACTCAAGAAATAATTATCTTGAGTTTTTATTTTTTTGTAATAATAACTTTTTTAAGACATATATTTAATATTGAACAAGACAAAATGCATAGCCTGATGGGCATGTAGCAATATAGGGGAGGGTTCTAGGGTGGAAAAATTCAACATATACCAGCAAATAGCTGAAAGAACTCAGGGGGATATTTATATAGGTATTGTGGGACCTGTTAGAACTGGAAAATCAACTTTTATAAAAAGGTTTATGGATTTGTTGGTTATTCCGAATATAGAGAACACATATCAAAAGGAAAGAGCTATAGACGAACTTCCGCAAAGTGCATCTGGAAGGACTATAATGACTACCGAACCTAAATTCATCCCCAATGAGGCAGTTGAAATATCTATTGATGACAACGTGCAGCTGAAGGTAAGAATGATTGATTGTGTAGGATATATGGTGAAAGGTGCTATGGGACACTTGGAAAATGAGGCTCCGAGGATGGTTTCAACTCCATGGTATGATTACCAGATTCCTTTTGAGGAAGCAGCTGAAATAGGAACAAGAAAAGTGATTAACGAGCATTCAACGATCGGAATAGTTATAACTACAGATGGCAGCATCGCAGATATCGAAAGAGAAGATTATGTGGAAGCTGAAAAGAGGGTAATAAATGAGCTGAAAGCTATAAATAAGCCATTTGTAATTATAATAAACTCAACCAGACCAAGAAATGATGAAACCTTGAGGCTGTGTGATGAGCTTGAGCAAAAATATGGCGTGGCAGTACTGGCAATGGATTGTCTGCAGCTTAGGATCGATGATGTTGATTCAATAATGGAAAGAATTCTTCAGGAATTTCCAATCTCGGAAATTGGCATTAATATTCCGAAATGGGTTGAAGCTCTGGATGACTCTCACTGGCTTAAAAGTGAAATCATTGATTCAATCAGAAGCACATTTAAAGCTTCAAGCAGGATAAGAGAAATAAAGGCTGCTGTGAGTTCATTTGAAAATTACGATTTCATTAAGAAAATATCTATCGATAAGGTAAGCTTGGGTGAGGGTACAATACTCATTGATTTGACAACGGCAGACGGCTTGCTGTACAGAATTCTGAGCGAGGAGTCCGGAATGGAGATTGAGGGCGAGCACAGGCTTATAAGCTTGATTAAGGAACTGGCGAAAGTAAAAAAAGAGTATGATAGGGTAGAATATGCACTTCATGAAGTAAAGATAAAGGGCTACGGAATGGTTTCTCCGCAAATGGATGAGCTTACTCTGGAAGAACCTGAAATAATCAAGCAGGGCAACAGATACGGCGTTAAGCTCCATGCAAGTGCTCCGTCTATACATATTGATTGGAACAAACAGAAGTGTAAAAAATGTTCGAGGTGTTCCAGGAACGAAAAAACAGCATGATTTTATTTATAATATTTATGTGTATTTAACAGTTTAATATATTTAACTTAGGCAACTGATTTTATCAGTTGTTTTTTTGTATAACTAAAACGAGGAGAACAATATTATGAGAAAAATTCAGAAGCTATTTCGCAGTCGGTATCTGACCCTCCATAAAATTATCCAATTAGCTTTGGATACTGAAAAGGGAAATTGTATATTTATTCATATATTAGTATAGACATAAATAGAATAGTTAATAATAGTTATACTTGAAATTATAATAATATATAGTATAATTATTTCGAGAGGAGTGAATCAAATGAAAAGTTTTATTGACAGAGAACAAGAAATGCAATTTTTAAATAACGAATATAATCGAAAGGGTTCTTCTCTGGTGGTTCTTTATGGTAGGCGAAGGGTAGGCAAAACAGAGCTGTCAGCTGCGTTTATGCGAAACAAAAATGCAATGTATTTTCTTGTTACCGAGGAAAGTGAGCTGCAAAACCGCAATGCATTTAAGGAGGCAATAGCGGACTTCTGCGATAATGACCTATTAAGACATGCAAAGGTGGACAGCTGGGAAATTTTATTTAAGACACTTCTTTCAGAAGCTTTAGGAGAAAAGCTTATTTTAGTAATCGATGAATTTCAGTATATTGGAAAATCAAATCCGGCATTTCCATCAATTTTTCAAAAGATATGGGACACTATGCTGAAGGATCAAAATATCATGGTAATACTCTGCGGATCGTTGATATCTATGATGGAGAGTCAGACCCTGAATTATAACAGTCCATTATACGGCAGACGAACAGGACAGATTAAGCTGAAGCAGATTCCTTTTGCATATTATCAGGAGTTCTTCCCGAACAAGAAACGAAAGGATCTAATCGGGCATTATGCGGTTACAGGTGGCGTACCCAAATATATAGAGCTTTTTTATGATAGTGAGGATCTCTATTCTGCAATTGATAAAAATGTATTATCAAAACAAAGCTTTCTTTACGATGAGCCGAATTTCTTATTGCAGCGTGAGGTCACAGAGGTGGGAAGCTATTTTTCCGTTATAAAAGCAATTGCGGCAGGTAATCAAAAGCTGGCTAAAATAGCCGGAACCTTGGAATTAAAGCAAACTGGATTAACTAAATATCTGAAGACTTTAATAGACCTTGATATTTTGGAACGGGAAGTTCCTATTACAGAATTAAATCCTGAAAAAAGCAAGATGGGACTATATAAAATAAAAGATAATTTTATTCTTTTCTGGTTCAAGTTTATCTATCCGAATTTAAGCTTTATTGAGTCAGGAAATAAAGAGCTTGCCATGAAAAAGATACGGGCGAATCTGACGGATGGGCATATAGGGTACGTATACGAAGATATATGCATAGAGGAAATGTGGAAGCTTAATGCTGAGGGGAAATGGGACTTTACTTTTGATAGGGCAGGCAGATGGTGGAATAACAACAAGGAAATTGATATAGTTGCTTTTGACAGCACCGGAACAGATATCATATTTGGAGAGTGCAAATATTGGGAAGGCAAGGTTGGAGTCAATGTTCTCTCTGCACTTGAAGAAAAGGCAAAGGCGGTTGGGTGGAAAAAGGATCTCCGCAGAGAGCATTTCATCCTTTTTAGTATTAATGGATTTACAGAGGAGCTGGTTGAACTGGTTAAGACAAGAAACAATGTTGTTCTGAGGGAGTGAACAATTTAATCCAATATTTTACAATAATTTAATTAGAAGCTTTAGTGTCTGTATAATGGGGTTAACTCCACTCCTTCCATGCGAAGCCTTTAGGTCAACCTATTGGAACCTAACCCACCGGCTTCTAGCCGGTAATAATTTAGTTTCCAAAATAAAAGTATTCATTTATTCCTAGGCAAGCATTTTTAAGAGAGGGGTGCGGACATAAAGTCTGTAAATCCAGTTTTCTATGATAAAATTAAAAATCATAGGAGGCTGGATTTTTTATGGATAATAAAAAATCGGAATGACAAAAGGTAAAAGAAGCATCATTGTATCTTGCACCTCAGATATGAATTTTATGAAAGGTCAGAAAACACAAGTTTCTGTAATTGTACTGTATAATTTAAGAAAGAATATTCTGAAAAATTGGGATTTGAAAGCAAATTGATTTGCTTCACTAAAAATAGATAATTTTTATAATTTATGCATATACAATTGACATATTATTCTTATAAAGGTATATTAAGGGTATAAAGTTAAATAATTACAAAAATTTCGATATATTAAATAATGAAATGGCGAGGTTGAAATGTTATTTTATAAAGAAAACAAAAGTTTATTAAAAAAAATCTTTATACTTTTAAAGCCTTATATAAAAAAAATCGGTATTGTTTTTATATGTATTTTTGCTTCCGCAGGAATCAGTATGCTCTTTCCATTACTTAGTAAGCAGCTTATGGACAGCGGATTGCTCAAAAGTGATTTTGGAATGGTAGTTAAAATTTCTCTTTTTACTTTAGTTCTGGTTTTTATTGATCAGGCAATCGGATTACTTGAAACAAAGTATTTTTCATATGTAAATTCCATGTTTCAATATTCCTTGCAAAAGGCAGCCTTTAAGCATCTTTTGAAGCTTAAGCTGCAATTCTTTAATAATACAAATTTTTCTGAAATCATGAGTAACATCGGAATGGATGTTGGAAATATATTGATATGGAAACAGAAACCGAAGAGAAGGGTAAAACTCTGGTAAGGTTAACCGGCAGAGAGGTAAAAGGGAAGATCAGGTTTGATGATGTGAGCTTTTCATATAGAGACGGTGAACAAACTTTGAAGAATGTCAATCTTGATATAAAGCCGGGAGAAAAGATAGCCATTGTAGGAGCAAACGGCTCTGGAAAGAGTACGCTTATTAATCTCCTGCTGAGGTTTTATAAACCGTGCAGCGGAAAAATTGAAATTGACGGAACTGATATAAACAGCATTAATCTTAAAGACTATAGAGGCTTGATTTCAGTAGTAAGTCAGGATTTGTACCTTTTCGACACATCTATTGAGGAAAATATATCTATAGGATTAAAAAAGGAAGAAGGGAAAATAAATAAGGTGGCAAAGGAAAGTGGCGCATATGAATTTATTATGGATATGCCTTTGAAGTATAAAAGTAAGGTGGGCAGGAACGGTTCAAACCTGTCCGGAGGGCAAAGACAGAAAGTTGCTGTAGCAAGGGCTTTTGCAAGGGAATCAAAAATACTTGTCCTTGATGAGGCAACCGCAAATTATGATGTTGAATCAGAAGCATATTTAAACCAGTTTATGACCAGTGATTTTAACGATAAAACTGTTCTGGTTATAAGCCATAAGCCGGATATTTTATCAAAGGTAGATAAGATTTGGTTCATGAATAATGGTAGTATACAACAACTTGAAAATTATAGAGATTTCAAAAAAGGCTATAAGGAGAATGAAGATTTACTTGTTGTGAAGGATATAGTTTAAATTGGATTTGAACTCATAAGGTTTATCCGCGGTAAAGCTCAATGAGTTTAAATAAGGTGAGCCATTTTTCAATATGAATATACAAAAGGGAGGTGGGAAAAATGAAAAAATTAGGTAAAAAACTACATAGCTGTCAAGGAACTATAGAGGCATACGCAGACTGTTATAGCTATTGTCACTGTGATTATAATGCCTGTGGTAATACTAGTGCTATGGTAAATCTTATGGCAAATGTAAGAAACTTTGTAAATAATAATATGTAACCAATTTGTTTGTGATTTTTGCTAAAAATAACCGGAATACAGTCTATATTCCGGTTAATTTTAATTAATAAGGAGGAAGTGATAGTTTTGAATTCTTTCATACATATGTTTAAAACTCCTGGAGGGCATTACTTGTATGATGTCAATAAAAATGTGATTCTCCGCTTATCTGAAGATCAATATAAGATACTTGATTATAAAAATAATGATGATACCTGTAAATGCACCTCGGAATTCAGTTCACAAGCTATAGAGTCAATTGAACATTTGCGTGATTTAGGTTTCTTATCGGAAAAAAGGCCGAAGGAAATGTACCATCCTTTAAATGATACAATTTTAAGCCACCTCAATAATAAAGTTAATATGATTACACTGCAGATAACAAAGCAATGTAATCTCAGGTGCAAATACTGCGTTTATTCGGGAGATTATGAAAATAGGGTTCATTCAAATGAGAAAATGGCTCTTGATACAGCTAGAAAGGGAATAGATTTTTATATTGAGCATTCAAAAGATAATGAATATGGCTTCTTGGCATTCTATGGGGGTGAGCCGCTGCTTGAATTTGAATTCATAAAAAATTGTATTGAGTACTTTGAAGAAAGAGCAGAGGGGAAAAATATTCATTTAAACCTGACAACAAATGCAACTCTTTTAACTGAAGAGATTGTAGATTATTTTCAAAAGCATGATGTACATTTGCTGATAAGTCTTGATGGCTCTTCTGAGGTACATAACAGAAATAGGGTATATAGAGATGGTAATAAAGGGACTTTTGAAAAAGTAATGGAAAACTTGGGGATGATTAAAACTAAATTTCCTGATTTTTTAAGTAATAATATTGCTTTTAATGCTGTGTTAGATCCTCAGAATGAGTTTAGCTGCGTAAATACTTTTTTTGCTGATTTTGAATTAGCAAAAGAAGCAAGCATTATGGCTTCAGAAATAACGGATTTATACAGAAAAGATACTGTAAAAACATCTGAAAAATATATTTCTGAGATTGAATATGAAAATTTTAAGATATTTTTATCAAAGCTTGGTTATCTGAACGAGAAATATACAGCGAAACTACTATCGATGCAATACAACGAAAGAAAGACTAGGTACAGGCTATTGCAAATGAGACAGGAAATACCTGATAAAATTCATCATGGTGGACCGTGCGTACCTGGGGCTCAAAAGTTGTTTATGGATGTTGACGGTAATTTCTACCCTTGTGAAAGGGTTAGTGAAGCGTCGCCGCAAATGAAAATAGGAAATATAGATTATGGTTTTGATATTGATAAAATAAGAATTTTGCTTAATGTAGGAAAAATAAGTGAAAATAAATGCATAAACTGTTGGGCACTTACGTTTTGCAATTTATGTGCAGTAGCAGCAGATGAAAACGATGGACTGTCAATGGAAAAAAAGGTTTCAAAATGCAGCTCTACAAAATACTCAGTTGATAGTTTATTAAAGGATATTTGTACTTTAAGGGAATTTGGGGCTGAATTAGGTGAAGAAATTTATTCTTTCGATATGACGGAGTGAAAGCTGTAATAATGGAGGGAGTTAGCTTGAAAGAAACAAAATGCAGTCGCTAAATAAATAGCGTACCGACGCTGCTTTCATAATATTTTATGCCGAAAACTCGGTTTGGAGGTTAATATGAGAAAAAATGAGAGGCTTTTGATTTATCCGTACAATATGGAATTTACTCCGGTATTAAGGCACAGGTCTTTGCTTATGGGATACGAAATATCCTGCCTCGTAGCTCCAAATGGATGGGGTTTCACAGGAAAAGATGCGGGTATTGCAGATCGTGGACCGGATATAGGTATTTCGGTAGCTGCGGATTTTGAAAAATCACTGGACTTGTGCGATACCGTAATGATTATTAAATCACATCTACCGTTTGATTTTGATAAATATATATTTAATAAAATTAAATTGGCAGTAAAATTGAAAAAAAATATAATATGCTCATTAAAATTGGACAGAGAGGCTATTAAAGAAATATCGTCTATGTGTAATTGTGAGGGAGTGTATTTCAAGTACTTTGATGGAACTCAGAATGTACTGCCGGAAGAGATAGTTATTGATAACGAAAGTATTGAAGAAATAGACACACCGGTTATTTTAACGGTTGGAATATCTGAAAAAACAAATAAATTTGAAATCCAGCTTGCACTAAGGGAAAAAATTCAAAAATTAGGATATAAAATAAGTCAGATAGGTACAAGGTCATACTGTGAGATGATAGGGTTCCATTCCTTTCCTTCATTTATGTATGGAAATGCTATTTCTGATGTCAATAAAGTATTGATGTTCAATAGATTCATAAAGAAAATTGAAAAGACCGAAGAGCCCGATATTATTAGTATCGGAGTACCAGGGGGTATAATGCCGCTTAACAGGAAGTTTACAAACAATTTCGGCTTGTTTGCCTTTGAAATCTCACAGGCCGTAGTTCCGGATGTTGTAATAGCCAGCATGTTGTATGAAGATTATAAGCCTGAGGGATTTGATACGTATACGAATTTGATTAAATATAGGCTTGGATTTGAGGTCGATTTCTTCAACATTGCAAATATGCAATTCGATTGGAAAAGAGCAAATCAGGAACATGTGAGGTCTTATACTTCGTTAGATTACAGGTTTATTGATGAGAAGAAAATGAAATACAGCAGTAATAATATACCGGTACTTAATATACTGAATAAAAGCGATTCCAACTTTATGGCAGACCAAGCTATTAAAAAGCTTGTTGGGTATGCTGATGTACAAATAGTATAGGAAATATATTTTATATTGCGGGGAAAGCCGTATTCCGCCGAAAAAAAACAGTCAATTATGGCCAGAGCCTTCGCAGTGATAGAATATCTCTTGACTTTAGGAGGATTTAGCCGATAGTAATTAACTTCTGGGACTCTAAACGGGGGGATTTACAATGGAAGATTTATTATCAATTAGAATAAAGGAAGACCTTATAAAGATTTTTAATAACAGATTTGATATCGACTTCAATGAATTAGGAGAGGATTATTATTCTAAAAATCTTTTAGGAAAAGAACTGAAGCTATATGCAAGAGATTTACTCTATATTTATTTTGATGCTATGAATGATTTTAATATTTCTATTCCACAAGAGGATATCGTGCAAGGGAAATTCTCAACATTTGACGGTATATTTGAAATCATACTAAGGCAAATGAAGCAAAAGGAAATGTCAGCATGTTAGCTGGTAGGGCTTATAATATTTGACAAGGGTTGTATTGTACTAATGAATAAGCCAATTAGGGTTGCCGTAATTGATGACGGAATAAATGAAAATTAATTGAGCTTGACAAAAGGTATAGGAAAATGAACCGCGAGGATGATGATTACTGAGACCTGATATATGAGTGTGTCTGTACGAAGAAGGAGTAGCACTGTACAATGACCTATCAGACGCGGAATTCAAAAACTCATATAAACAATATAACTGCGTAAAGAAAATTGCATGAGAAGGGTTCTGGTAAATAACAGCTTCACGGATTTGATGTGAAGCTGTTATTTTTAGGGTACGGTATGTGTTCCATCGATTACAAATAATATTTTTACATGTTAAGCTTATAACATCGATTTTATGGGTATTCATGACTAAAGTCAATTATTGTTGAAACCTTTGCCACGATATCGCTTGAAATTTAAAATTTTAAACTGCTCTAAAAATGATAAAAACCGCTAAAAATTTTACAAGTCTATTTACAATAATACACTAAAAATATAAAATGTATATTATGGCAGTATAAATTTATATTATTTAGCAGCATAAGGAACACAATATTTATACTGCCAGCAGTTTCATAAGATATGGAAAACAGTAATATAAAGCAAGGACAGTCAGGAATTACTTGCTGGTGCTTGTATAATTAAGATGAAAAGATATTTTTGAGGGGTACATATTGAAATATGTTACGACAGCAAAAATATCTTTTTAATTTTTTACAAGCAGTATGAGTAATTCTGGGTCTATGCCCGATATCACTGCTTTGCAAGCTTCATTTTAACTGCGGAAGTTGAATTATCAATATTACACACTATTTAAAGGAGAAAATTTATGCTGAAAAAAATGAAAAGTATTTCTATTTTGCTGGCAGCGGTTTTTATGCTTCAAGGTACCATAAATCCTGCGATATATGCCGCAGGTGCAAATGATGCAGTAATGGAAATATCAGTACCGCAGCTGTCTCTTATGAATTTCGGTAAAACATCCGATTCGGTTGAGCTGGTGTGGACAAGCAGGAATAACAGCATTAAGGCTTCGGCTTATGAAGTATACAGAGATGATAAGCTCATTAAGCAAACGGAAAGCTTTACCTTTACTGACTCAAAGCTCACTCCTGAGACAAATTACAGTTATTTGATAATAGCGAAGGATGCAGACGGTAACGTTATTGCAAACAGCAACAGCATGGATATTAAAACGGCTGCAAAGGAAGACAATACAGCTATAGGAGCTGACGGTGCCTATCCTGAAGATTTAACCGGCTCTGCAATAGAGCTTGAAGATATACCGAAAGCTAAAATGTCAGAAAAAGGAAATCCTGATTCACTGGCAGACAGGTTTATAATAAAATACAAAAATGAAAGCGGCAGGGAAAGGGCCAGAAGGGTTTTTGAAAAAACAGATAAGATAGATAAAATAGACATGAAGCTGAACAGGCATTTGCAGGGCAACGGAATCAGCAGGAACAATAAAGTCTATATGGCGGACTCGAACAAAATCGGCAATGAGAGCATTATCGATATTATATATATGGATAAGGAGGAAAGGCTGGGTGATATTGCTTCAGACCTGCAAAAGAATAACCTTGCCGGTGATATTGAGTACATACAGCCTGACTATAAGCTCAGCTTATCTTCAAACGATACCCTGTACGGCAGCCAGTGGGGCTTGGAAAACAATACCGGCGAGGCTGAAAGCAGTTCAAATGCTTTTACACCTTCAAAAAAAATAGAATTACTGCCCTATCACCTTAGAGCTGCTATAAATGACAATCCTGAGTTTATGGAACTTCTCATGAGTACTCCGGCGGGGGAAATAAAAAATAAGCTTTCGGCAGGAGATATAGGCGGAAATATTGATTTGAATATACTAACAGAAGTTGTAAATGAGCCTGTTTTTATGGATACGTCCTTAATGCAGACTGAAGAACAGAACAGGCCCCAATATTTGTGTGATGCTGGTGTACCGGAAGCATGGAGCAAATCAGAGGAAGAAAATGTTACGGTTGCAGTTATTGATACAGGAATAGATATCACACATGAGGACCTGTTAGAAAATATATGGGCAAATCCGGCGGAGATACCCGGAAACGGAACAGATGATGACGGAAACGGAAAAATTGATGACACAAACGGCTGGAATTTCAGTGATGATAATAATACAGTGTACGATTATCAGAATATAGCCGGTGAAAATCACGGAACGCATATCGCGGGAATAATCGGGGCTGTGAAGGATAACGGAAAGGGAACAGCCGGTGTGGCTCCGTCAGCAAAGATAATGCCCCTCAAGGTATTTAAGGACGGAACCGCATATACAGGTGACATAATAAATGCCATACAATATGCCGAAAGCATGGGGGCTAAAATAGTAAACTGCAGCTGGGGAAGCACTGACGAAAATACAGCACTTAAAGAAGCAATACAAAATTCAGATATGCTTTTTGTATGCGCGGCAGGCAACAATGGCTTGGATATAGACAGTGCTCCTGTATACCCGGCAGCTTTTGACTGCCCAAATATAATAACAGCGGCATCGGTAAATAAAAACGGAGGCTTGTCTGTTTTTTCAAATTACGGTGAAAGAAGTGTTGCTGTGGCGGCACCGGGAGAAGCTATTATAAGCACCACCGCAGGTAATACGTACGGTGAAGACAGCGGAACCTCAATGGCAGCGGCATTTGTTTCGGGTGAGGCCTCACTGTTATTAAGCAGTTTTACAGATATGAGCGCGGCGGAAGTGAAAGAAAGAATAATACAGTGCTCGGAGCATTTGTCGAGCTTGACGGGAAGGGTCTGCGGCAGCTCCAAGATAAGCTGCATAAATGCTCTTAACAACATTGCAACCGATGAAATTATAAATATATCAAGTATTGGGGAAGCCGGTACTGATATGACAGAAAATACAGGGGATTTCAGCCTGTTTTCAGCAGGTACGGCAGAGGGGCAGTTCCAGAGGCTTGCGGCAGGACGCAGTCACAGTATTGCCTTGAGGAAGGATGGAACAGTCTGGTCATGCGGCTATAACGGGTTCGGGCAGTTAGGGGACGGAACTGCGGTTGATAAATCGGCAATAGTACAGGTACTTGGGCTTAGCGGAATAAAGGAAATTTCGGCAGGCGTCTATCACAGTATGGCATTAAAGAGTGACGGAACAGTATGGAGCTGGGGATATAACGGTTACGGCAGGCTGGGAGACGGAACAACAGCAGTCAGGAAAACAGCGGTACAGGTAAGCGGCTTAAGCGGCGTTAAAGCAATAGCCGCAGGAGGAAATCACAGCCTTGCACTGAAGGAGGACGGAACAGTATGGAGCTGGGGATATAACGGGTATGGTCAGCTGGGAGACGGAACGACTGAGTATAAGACAACAGCGGTGCAGGTAAGCGGTCTTAGCGGGATAACGGCTATTTCGGCAGGCTATCATCACAGTATGGCATTAAAGGAGGACGGAACAGTATGGACATGGGGCTATAACAATTTTGGCCAGCTGGGAGACGGAACAACAGTAAGTAAAACAGCAGCGGTGCAGGTAACCGGACTTTTAGGCGTTAAGGCTATTTTTGCGGGAGGCTATCATAATCTCGCATTAAAAGAGGACGGAACAGTATGGACATGGGGCTATAACAATTGCGGACAGCTGGGGGACGGAACAACGGCAAACAAGTCAACGGCGGTACAGGTAAGCGGCTTGGGCGTCATAACGAAAATTGCGGCAGGCCAGAATCACAGCCTGGCGTTGAAAAATAACGGCTCGGTATGGACATGGGGATATAATGAATTTGGACAGCTTGGAGACGGGACGACAACAAACAAAACAACAGCGGTACAAATAATCGGTTTAAGCGATGCAAAGGATATCGCGGCAGGGGAAAGCCACAGCTTGGCACTAAAGAGTGACGGAACGGTGTGGACACTGGGGAACAGTGATTACGGACAGTTGGGAAACGGTACATCGGCAACGGGCATTATGGCGGAAAAGGTAAGCAGTTTAAGCGGAATAACGGCAATCTCCGGAGGCTTTACACACAGTCTTGCGCTGAGGGACAACGGGACAGTTGTAGCATGCGGGTTTAACAATTACGGCCAGCTGGGAGACGGAACAAAAACAAACAGAGCAACGGCAGTACAGGTAAGCGGTCTTAGCGGGATAACGGCAGTTGCGGCAGGCTATTATCACAGTATTGCACTGAAGAATGACGGAACAGTGTGGGCGTGGGGAAGAAACCTATACGGAGAGCTGGGAGACGGAACAACGGAGGAAAAGACGGTTCCTGTTCAGGTAAACGGCTTGAGCGGTATAACGGCTATAGACTGCGGCGGATACCACAATCTTGCACTGAAAAATGACGGAACAGTGTGGACTTGGGGCTATAACAATTACGGCCAGTTGGGGGACGGAACAACGGCAAATAAGTCAATAGCCGTACAGGTAAGCGGTCTTAGCGGAGTAACTGCAATTGAAGGAGGCTACTTCCACAGCCTTGCATTAGAGGAAGACGGAATAGTGTGGACCTGGGGATATAATGCCTATGGCCAGCTGGGGGACGGAACAACGGCAAATAAGTCAATCCCTGCACAGATTAGTGGCTTAAACGGAATAACAGCTGTCGGAGGAGGTCTTTATCACAGTATTGCACTAAAAAGTGACGGAACAGTATGGGCATGGGGATTTAACGGATATGGCCAGTTGGGTGACGGAACAAATGTAAGTAAGACAACAGCGGTAAAGACAAGCGGACTTAATGGGATAACCGCCATATCAGGATGGGATTATCATAATCTTGCACTGAAGAGTGATGGCACGGTTTTTGCATGGGGAAATAATGATTGCGGACAGTTGGGAGACGGAACAAGGATAAACAAGCTGTCAGCTGTACAGGTAAACGGAACAACGGATATTGCAGCAATAAATGCAGGAGTGAGGTGCAGTATAGCGTTAAAAAGTGGCGGAACAATTTTTACATGGGGAAGCAACCAGTATGGACAGCTATTTAACGGGGAAAAGGGATATTCTGAATATATTAAATATGCATTTGGAACACAGCTGGAGGAAGGACAGTTCATTAAAATAGCAGCGGGCCGCAGTCACAGTCTTGCACTGAAGAGTGACGGAACGGTATGGGCATGCGGATATAATGGTTTCGGCCAGCTAGGGGATGGAACCGTGACAAACAGGTCAACGGCAGTGCAGGTAAACGGCTTGAGCGGGATAAAGGATATTTCAGCGGGCTACATTCACAGTCTTGCACTAAAGGAGGACGGAACAGTCTGGGCATGGGGCTACAACGGATATGGCCGTCTGGGAGACGGAACGACATCAATCAGAACAACAGCAGTACAGGTAAGCGGCTTAAGCGGAGTTAAAGAAATAGCTGCAGGAGGCGAGCATAGTCTTGCACTGAAGGAGGACGGAACAGTCTGGAGCTGGGGCTATAATATAAATGGCCAGCTGGGAGACGGAACAACGGCATACAAGACAACAGCGGTGCAGGTAAACGGCCTTGGCGGGATAGCAGCTGTTTCGGCAGGCTCCCATCACAGCATGGCATTAAAGAATGACGGAACAGTATGGACATGGGGCTATAACAGCTTCGGCCAGCTGGGGGACGGAACCGTGATAAACAAAACCACACCGGTGCGGGTAGAGGACCTGGGCGGAGTAAAAGCAATAGAGGCGGGCGGATCTCACAGTATTGCACTGAAAAATAACGGAACAGTCTGGGCATGGGGCTATAACAATTATGGCCAATTGGGTGATGGAACTGCGGCAAATAAATCAACGGCGGTGCAGGTAAGCAGCCTTGGCAGTATTACGGCTATTGCCGGAGGACAAACTCACAGTATTGCACTTAAAAATGACGGAACAGTGTGGGCATGGGGAGATAACGAAGCCGGACAGCTGGGGGACGGTACAATAACAAACAAAGGGACAGCGGTGCAGGTAAGCGGTCTTAACGGTGCTGCAGTTATTGCCGCAGGTGAAAGCCTCAGCCTGACAATAAAAAATGACGGGACAGTATGGACGTGGGGAAACAATGATTACGGACAATTAGGCGGCGGTACGGCGGCAACAAGCATGACGGCGGTAAAGGTAAGGAGTCTTGGCGAAATAAATGCAATATCCGGAGGATATATGCACAGCTTACTTTTAAAGGATAACGGAACAGTATGGTCATGCGGCTATAACAATTCCGGCCAGCTGGGAGACGGAACAAAGACAAGCAGAACAACGGCGGTACAGGTGAGCGGACTTAGCGGAGTAACTGCTGTAGCAGGAGGCTATTACCACAGCCTTGCATTACGAGCTGACGGAACAGTCTGGGCATGGGGAAACAACCAGCATGGAGAGCTGGGAGACGGAACAACAGCAGATAAAACAACGCCAGTACAGGTAAGCGGCCTTAGCGGTATTACAGCAATTGCCTGCGGAGGCTTTAACAGTATGGCATTGAAAGCTGACGGAACAGTGTGGACCTGGGGGTATAATGCTTATGGCCAGCTGGGGGACGGAACGACAGCAAGCAGGACAATACCTGTACAGGTAAGCGGCTTAACCGGAATAACAGAAATAGAAGCAGGTTATCTCCATAGTCTGGCAATAAAAAATGACGGAACAGTGTGGACCTGGGGAGGAAATATTTGCGGAGAGTTGGGAGACGGAACAACGTCAAACAAGACAATGCCCTTACAGGTAAGCGGTTTGAGCGGGATAACTGCTGTCGGAGGAGGGATTTATCACAGTATTGCACTGAAAAGTGACGGAACGGTATGGACATGGGGGAATAATGCGTATGGCCAGCTGGGAGACGGAACAGGTGTAAACAAATCAACTCCGGTGCAGGTTATCGGCCTAAGCGGAATAACTGCTGTTTCAGGAAGGAATTATCATAATCTGGCACTGAAAAATGACGGAACAGTATGGGCATGGGGGAATAACGATTCCTGTCAGCTGGGAGACGGCTCGAGGATAAATAAGCTTACAGCGGTGCAGGCAGTCGGTATGATTGATATTACAGCAGTACTTGCAGGAGTAAGGTACAGCATGGCCCTGAAAAATGACGGAACGGTTTATACATGGGGAAGCAATCAGTTCGGACAGCTGTGTAACGGGGAAAAGGGCCTTCGTGAATATCCCGGATATGCATTCGGAATACCCTCCTCAGAATTTGAGCCTGTAACTGCCGCTTGTACAACCGAAAGCACTGCCGGGGAACCCTTCAACCTCATTTTAAAGGTAAATAATATTGACAGTATTTTCGGACGTACCTTCACAATTACATATGATACAGGGGATATAGACAGTGTAACCGACCTGTGTAAAATGACATACAAAAAGGATATATTATTAGGAGATATTGAGGACACAAACATAAAAATTCTTCAAAACGAGCCGGGAATTATAAAATTCTCTGTTAATGAATATATTCCGGAAGATAAATTATGGTCCGGTATAATTAATGTTATAGTATTTAAGCCGGCAGTAAGCGGACAGGTTACTATAAACTGCAATATGGAATAGGGAGTAAAAGTATTGCCAATTTTATTAAGTAATTTAAAGAGTGAACTAATTTAAGCGGAGGTAATCCATATGAAAAATAAAAATATTATAAAAGCAGGTATATGCCTAGCAGTATTATTAATAATTTGTACAGCAACCGTTTTTGCTGTTTCAAATACTCAGGATAAAAGTGAAAAAGCAAAGGCTGAGCAAATAACGGCAGATAAATTAAACTATAAAGTGAAAGCCACTACTTATGAAGAATGGAAAGAAGCATTAGAAAGCTTGAAATCTAAAAAAAGTACAAATGTTATAACAAAAGAAAAAATAGATGAACTTTATGAAAGCGGATATAGCCTGTCTGATATTGATAAGGCGGAAAAGCTGGCTATAGCAAGCGGAAAGACTATCGATGAAATACTGGGCTTGAAATACAGCATGAAGGGCAAAACTCTCGTGAATACAGACAAGTCATGGGAAGAAATAGAAGCAGAGTTAGCAGTCAAAAACAATAATCTTTTGAGTAATCAAAGAATGTCAAAAAGTACCTCTGACACCTTGAAAAGCAAAAAATTCTCAGATAAGCAAATTGTTGAAATTGAAGTCCTTTCGCTTAACTATGGCAAGGATTATGACCAGATAGTAAAGGATATTGAATCAGGCAAAAATTATGACCAGCTAGATAAACAGTACTGGGAAGAGCAATATAACAAAAAACTAAATAAAGTGGAGAGTCAAGTAATTAATCAAGAGGATCTAGAAAAGCATATAAAAGAAAACGGCAAAATTAGTCAGGATGAAATTCAATTGGCTGAGAAATATGGTATTACCCACATAACTGTTATCGGATATGCAAAAAACCTTTCTCAAAAGTATAATATAAGGCTTGAAGAAATTTTTAAACTTAAAAAAGAAAAAACTAACTGGAGTGATGTTATAAGCACACTAGAGGAGGTGAAATAATGAGATTCAAATTAACATGGCTTTTAACAATAACCTCAGTATTTGTTCTGTTATTAAGCTCCAATTTGGTAAGTGCAGAAGATTTAGTTGACAAAAGCCCTTACTACAATGGGTTAGGATATCCTGGAGCTGTATTTAATAAAGGGATTGAACCTCCATATTCACTAAACGGCAATTCAGAAGAAACTATTGACCCGGTAACAGGAGCAATTAATATAAAGGTAAATGATATAAGCTTAAAAGGCAGAAATGGATTGGATTTTTCTTTATCCAGATATTACACACAGAATAATAGTGCACTATATGAACCTTATGTTTATCCAGGCTATACATATACTTTATTGCCAGAACCCATAGACCTTTATTATGTTCAAGTAAAAGTGAAGAGAACTAAAATTGACTTGAATTCTGGAAATAGTATTGGTGACTCTACGGTTACAATATTAGATGAACTAGGACCTTATTTAAATACTTCTTATGCTCAACCTGTGATAGATGAAATTAATGATATAGAAGATGAATATAGTGATGTCTATTATGACAAGGAGACTGGAAAATGTTTTGTTTATTTATATGATTACTATTCAGTCGTTGTAACTAGACCTACTTATTACTATTTATCAGATATAGATTATGTAAATAAACTAATAGTTAATACAGATAATCATAAATTTTCAGATCTGGGTGCAGGCTGGCAATTTGATCTTCCGTATATAGAAGATATAGAAGGGTATAAATATTTACATTACGGGAGTGCCGGTACATGGCAGATAGATTTCAAAACCAGCGGGGACTCTCACTTAAAGGATTATCCTTTAAAGGATATAAAGCTGAATAATGACAGTTGGTCGTATTATAACGGACAAATGTATTCTGCATATGTTCTGGAGCAAAAGGATGGAAAGAAAACTTATTTTGGAAGTGACGGAAGACTGCTGGGTATAAAAGACAGATTCGATAATGAAATAAGATTCCAGCATGATACTTCAGAACCGGAATATCCTTTATTAAATAAAATCATTGACAGTGTTGGAAGAGAGATAAATATTACATATTCCGGATCCAAAGTATTAATTACTATTAATGATGAAACGAACCCAGACAATAACAGAACGATTAAATATAATAAAGCTACTGTTCCGGAAGTGCCGGCTAATTATGTCCTTGAATATGTTATAGATGCTGAAAACAGGCAGACAAAATACCAATATTCAATAAATTCAGCAAATATAAATTTAGTTGAAAAGGATTTAAGTGAAGGAGTTTTAAATGTATATGCATGTCTTACAAAAATAATAATGCCGACAAAAGGAGAGACTTGCTACAGCTATACAAAAAGTACCAAGAATTGCGGTACCGACGGTATAATGGAGGTATATAAGCTCAATGAAAGATATGAATCTAAAAATGACGGTGTAAATTATAATTATAAGAAATTTAATTATTTGTATGGGGAAACAGGAGAATATGACGGTTATCCCAACTATTCCAGTGATGCTTCCATACCGGATTCTTACATAATTAAGACACAGGTTGTGGACGGCCTTAATAACAGTGAAATCTACACATATAACAAGAAAATGTTACCAATAAACATAATACAAGAAGGTACAAACCATAAATATGAAACAATAAATGAATATGACTCAGTCACAAGGCTGCTTCTGAAAACTGTAAATAAAACATTTAATAAAGCTACCGGTGCTTTAATGCAAAGTGTACAGAACTATACATATGACACCACGGGCTACAGGGATTTGTTGGAATATTGGGATAGTCAGGCCGCGAGAGATAGCAGTAATATGCCAACGAACAATGAGCATAAGGTAACATATACATATCAATCTACATACCATTATCCGCTGACTAAAGTATATAATAGAGATGCATCAACCACTGTAAAAGAGGAATATACACCAGCCAGTGACTTAAAAGCAATACAACAGATAAAAATATACGAAAACTCTGTATTAAAAGGTAAGACTCAATATAATTACGATAGCTACGGAAATATCATTGAGGAAAAGAAATATTTGGATGATGGTGTAAATTCAATATCAACATATTACAGCTATAATGACAACAACAGTGCCAGAAACGGAAAGTTTAACGGAGCATACCTGACAAGGAAGTGGAACAATAATGTAAAAAATATTGATGAGCTTGAGAACAATTTGCCTGGAATTACTGTTGAGGAAACATTTAAATATGATTGGTTCGGCAATATTATTGAAAAGAAGGACGGTAACGGTAATACAACCGCATATGAATTTGATAAGCTGGGAAGAGCGAAAAAAGAGACACATCAGGATGGTACATATAAAACATGGCAATACACAACTGACAGCTTAGAGAATAGTGTTGTTATTTCTGATGAAAATAAAAGTAAAATAAAGAATTTGTATGATCAATTTGGAAATATTATGTGTCAGGTTGATGTGGCATCAGGTCAAAATCTTAATCAGTATACATATGACAGTCAAATGCGGTTGAAAACTGAAAGTAATCAGAACACCAGCCTCTCATACGGAACAAATACATACAATTATGACAGTATTGGCAGACTATTGGAAAAGATTACGAAAAATCAACAGGATACAGTTATTGCCAAAGAGAGTTATTCTTATGATGATGCATGTGACAATGGACTATATAACAAAGTTACAAAAACAATCCTCGGAGAAACAGGCTCACCGTCAATAACTGCCGTTGAGTACACAAATAAGCTGGGACAGGTAGAAAAGTCAGGTACCCTGCATAACGGAACAGAATATTTAAGCACCTTCAAATATGATTACCTTGGAAACAAAACAGAGGAAAAGTCGGCAAGAGCATATGACGAGGGCTGGAGCCAGGCTTATACAGCAAAGTATGACTATAATTATCAGGGCAATGTGGTAAAGCAATATAACATAAACGGTGATTATACAACCAGCACTTATGATACACTGGGAAGATTGAAGGCTGTAACGGATATAAAAGGAAACAAGGCAGCTGTACCATATTCAACTACCTATGAATATGACAATTTAGGAAGATTAATTAAGGAAACAGTACCTTTTGATAACAGCTCCGGAACAATTGTAAACAGCGTTAAAAAATATTACTATGACAGCAACGGCAACAGAATCAAGGAAAGGACCTTAAGCAACAAGCCCGGGGAGGCGGAAAGCTATAATACCACAGGCTATGAATATAACACCCGAAACATGCTGACCAAGGTTGTAACCTATGACGAGGAAGCGGCCGAGAACTATACTCAGTACTACTATGATGCCGCCGGAAACAAAATCAGAATGTATACAGGGCTCTCGGCTCCGCTGCAAATAGCCGGAACGGACAATGTTACCCCTACAGCGGATGCCGATTATTCGGTGACAAAATATGAGTATGACCGGTTCAACAGGCTCATAAAGCTGACAGATCCCATAAATATGAATGAGAACTATACATACGATTTAAACGGCAATATGCTGCAAAAAACAGATAAAAACGGAAGCACCATAAGCATGACCTATGACGGAATGGGAAGAATGCTTACAAACAATGTTTTAAGCACTGAGAATCCATCCTTGAATGCCGGGTACTCATATACATATACCTTGACCGGAAGCAAAAAGACAATGAGCGGCGGAGGCACAAATACAGCATATAATTATGATGATTTGGGACGCCTGATAACGGAGGAGGTATCGGACGGAAGCCGGAAGGAATACACCTATGATACGGCAAACAACCGTAAGTCCTTAAAGCTTAGCCAGAACGGCGCGGTAAAAACAAATACCGCATACACCTATGACAATTTGAACAGGCTAGGTACGGTACTGGAAAACGGAGCGCTTACAGCCACCTATACGTATGATGAGAACGGAAACAGGAAGGCCCTGACCTGTTCAAACGGTAATCTTACAAAGTATACCTATAATTTGGCTAATAAGCTGCTGACACTTCCGAATGAAAACGGCAGCACTGTATTTGCCGGCTATACCTACACCTATTACCTTAACGGAAATCAGGCATCAAAAACTGATAACAGAGGTAAGGTTACCGCATACACCTATGACGGCCTTGGCAGAATAACCTCTGAAAGCTCAAGCAGTGAGCCTGCAATAAAATATACATATGATGACAGCAGCAACCGTGAAACCATGACGGAGGGTGATAATACCACTACCTTATATGAATATGACAAAAACAACAGGCTGCTGGAGGAAACAAAAGTTACCGGCAGTGATACGGCAATAACAACCTACAGGTATGACAGCAACGGAAATCAGATGTCAAAAACAACTGGTACATTAAAGCCGGCAGCGGGAGGAGAGGCAGCAAGCCTTGAGGCTTCAGCGGGCGAAAGGACAGGCAGCACCGAGATGTCCTTTAATGAATACAACGGCTTCAACCAACTGATAAAAACCGAAACAGGCGAAACAACAGCAAAATATGCCTACAACGCAGATGGGCTACGCACTTCAAAAACCGTAAACGGAATAAAAACAAACCACGTATGGGACGGCAACCAGATAGCCCTTGAAACCGATGGCTCGGGAAATGTAACCAACAAATATGTAAGAGGAATTAATCTGCTGTACGCAGAAAACGCAGCAGGCGCAAAGCAATATTATATGTTCAACGGTCACGGCGATGTGGTACAATTAACAGGAGCAGATGGAGTCTTAACAAAAAGATACGATTACGATGCCTTTGGAAATGAGAAAAATCCGGATGCCAACGATACCAATGTATTCAGGTATTGCGGGGAGTACTTTGACAAGGAAACAGGGACTATTTATCTAAGGGCTAGATATTACGACCCAACTATTGGGAGGTTTATAACAGAGGATAGTTATTGGGGTAAGGATAGCGACCCGCTGAGTTTGAATTTGTATACGTATTGTGGAAATAATCCGATTATGTATGTTGATTCTACCGGACATGAGTATACCACACTGAAACAATTGATAAATACCAGTGAAGGTGGGTCATTTGAGACACATAAAGGTTATGTAACAGTTAATGCATACGGAAAATCAGTAGATATTAAATATGATACGAGTAAAAACGAATATAAAATGGCAAATGTTAATGGAACTATGTATATGGATAGAGCTGAATTTTTAAGGATGATGGGAGTTGATGCTATTGCAACTTCTAGTGGTAAGTATGAGATTTCCAGTACGAATGCTCATTTACGAACGGCTCTTGCTAATGCTCCTGTATTTGTTGCAGGAGTATACATAGGTGCAGAAGTTTCTCCTGCAGTAATAGCTTATGTTTCGGCATCACAATATGCTGAAATTATAAAAAGTGCTGCCTCTAAAGTAAAGAAACTTGGTTCGGTAGCTGGAGGTTTATTTGCCATAGAGGTAATGCCATCAATTGAAGTTGAGGCTGGTACCTATGTGGAAGAACATTTTATGGTGCGATATGGAAATGGACTTATTCATTCAATTGGAGTTATTACGCAGTTAAATGAGAATGATGCAGTAGAAAGTTCAATTAGTACAAGCTCAGTATCACCTGTAAGCTGGGGTATACCTTGGAATCAAAGGGTAGGTGAGTTAAGGAATTCTATGCCAAATTCTACGGTGATAAAAATCAATTAGTTTTCTAGAATTTAGATTTTGTGAGGGGGGGAGTTCGTATGTGTTCAAAATGTAACGATCGAAAAGTGGGTTTTGTTGATTACCTGAAAAACAATACTCAATTAAATAAAAATACAAAAGATGTACTTATTGCATGTAGTCAATGTAAAAGAATTTATAAATTTGATTATCCAATAACAAAAAAGAAAATATCTATTTTGTATAATATTATTGGAATAATCGCATTAATAATTGCTTACATTTTTGGGCATAAGTATATTCGATTTATTGAATTAATTCTAGTACAATTTGGTATAGATCTTAATGGAATTTTAACCTTATTAGTACGTATAACAGAGTATTTTTTATGGGTTTTTGCTATTATAATAATAAATGCAACGATTCTAGCTTTTATTGAATGGAAACTAGCAATATCAACTGAAGTGGACTGTCAAGACAGAGTACAAACTGATTTAAATAAGGAAAATTAGAAGAAAAAGGATACCCATTAAGCAATATCTTATAGGGTATCCTTTTCCAAATATGTACGTGATTCAACATATATGCATGTTGAGCATAAACTATTGGCAATGAATTTGGAATTCAATATGTATTAGTTTCATAATCAAAATTCAAATAAGCTTTTGAATACGGAATGAAAAAAAGAATTCCAGTGTGCTACAATTAGCCCCTACCGGAATTCCTTTTTTATCCTCCATGTTTTGAAGCACATACTGAGTTAGAGGATTAAAGCCCCCATTTTTTTAAAATCATGGGGGCTTTGAAAGCTTTAAGTAAAAAAATTCAATTTGTAAATATGATAAGCAAGGGTTTTGACACAGTCTGATATGATGACCGTCTTTCTTTCTGTTATCCAATGAGCAGACATAAAATTTACAAAACGAAACCGGCACAGCACAAATGTTTTAAAACGCTTTCTACCACGTCTTTATTTGTTGCAGTAACTTTATACTATGTAGCATGCATATTTCGGCCGCATCCGGACACTGATTCCGGAAACATCCGGAGGAGGAACGGGAGATACTTCAGTTCCATCACAGTCAACTACTTTGTCGGGTACGACTGCCTCTGCAGCAGTGACGGCAGTCGGTTCGGCAGGAGGGAAGGCCTCAGCTTCGGTAACACTGGCCCAGATAAAGGATGCTATGGAGAAGGCGGAAAATGCTGCAGGTAATACAGGGAAAATACCGGCTGTAGAAATAAAGGTATCTGTTCCGGATGGCACAAGTATAGTAGAAATCAGAATTCCACATGCGGCAATCAGAGAAATCGCATCGGAAGGGAAGTCTAATTTAAAGCTTTCCAGTCCTGTTGCCACCATTACTTTTGATGCAGGTTCACTTGGTACTATTTCCGGCAAGGTATCCGAGGATGTGATTTTTACCTTGGCGAAGACCCTAATGCTGTTATTATAGGCTATATAAATGCCCAAGAAGATTTTAAAATTATAATAAATGGGTGCTATGATATGGAAACGGGAACAGTGACATTTGTAACAAACCATTTTTCCAGCTACGCAGTGGGGTATAATAAGGTGGAATTTAAAGATGTCGGCTTCAATGACTCATATGCCGATGCCGTGAGCTTTATAGCAGCGCGTGAAATAACATCGGGAACAGGCACCGGAACTTTTGGCCCGGCTGATACTCTTACCAGGGGACAGTTTATAACCCTGCTGCTGAAAGCCTATGAAATTTCGCTCGATGCAAATCCTTCGGACAATTTTAAGGATGCGGGCAATACCTACTACACGGAATACCTAGCAGCAGCGAAAAAGCTTGGTATCTCAGGAGGGGTCGGGGATAACAGGTTTGAGCCCGGAAAGGCAATCTCCCGCCAGGAGATGTATACACTGCTGTGTAAAACCTTAAAACAGATTAATATGCAGCCGAAGGGTGCTTCAGAGAAAAAGCTTTCCGATTTCACAGACAGCGGCGAAATTGCCGGTTGGGCAGAAGATTCAGTTAAGCTGCTGCTGGAAACAGGGAAGATTTCAGGGAATGCAGGTAAACTCTCTCCTGCCGGCGCTGCAACCCGTGCCGAAATGGCACAGGTATTGTACAACCTGATTGCTGAGTAGTTTCTGGCCTGAAAACCAATCATATGTATGGAAGCAAGAGGGTGTCCTTGCAACACCGGATATATCGAAGAGCCAATCGCTTTAAAAAGTGATTGGCTCTTAGGCTAACAAGTTCTTTTCTTATTTGTCTGTGTAATATATAATAATGTGTAAGATTTTCCCGTAAGGGTAATTAGTAAAAAAATATTTTATGCAGCTATTGCGAGAAAAGAGGTTAAAATGGATACGAAGGTTAAAAACCGCTATGGAGTACTGATATCCGGTATGATGATTCAGCTTTGCGCAGGTATCATCTATATGTGGAGCGTTTTTAAAGGCCCTGTGGCGCAGTACCTTGAGTGGGACCCGGCGCAGGCCGCCCTCACTTCATCAATTATGTTGGCAGTATTTGTTTTTGGTATCATTGCAGGAGGAAGAGCTCAGGATAAAATCGGCCCCAAACTTGTAACAGTTGCCGGAAGTATACTTATCAGCCTTGGAATGATTCTTACGGCCTTTATTACAAAACAGGCTCCATGGTTGGTATATATTACATATGGCATCATAGGTGGCTTGGGAGTGGGAACAGTTTATACGGCTACAGTTTCGGTAATCCAAAAATGGTTTCCTGATAAGCGGGGATTTGCAACAGGGTTTATGGTTGCAGCTTTCGGGTTTTCCCTTGTGATTTTTGCACCGGTTACAAATTCTTTGTTGTCTGAAACCAGTGTTCCGTCAACCTTTATTATCTTTGGTATCATATTTCTTGTTGTATGTGTCCTTTGTTCACTTAATATTGACAATCCCACTGCAGATTACGCGCCAGCAGGGTTTGTTACGTCAAAAAACCATGCTTCAAAAAAACAGTACACCACTTCTGAAATGCTCAGAACACGTCAGTTTTATCTCATAACGCTGTCACTGCTTTGTATTCTTCCGGCTTATTTCATACTAAACCCTCTTTTTATAACTCTTGGCGGAGAGAGGGGCCTGTCAAAGGAACTTGCT
This sequence comes from Ruminiclostridium sufflavum DSM 19573, assembly GCF_003208175.1. Classification (GTDB taxonomy): domain Bacteria; phylum Bacillota; class Clostridia; order Acetivibrionales; family DSM-1351; genus Ruminiclostridium; species Ruminiclostridium sufflavum. Next base: position 52,514 of record NZ_QKMR01000002.1, read on the forward strand.
GTTTTGGGAGTTATGATCACAGGAATAGCAAGTGCTGCGGGAAGATTGGTTACATCTTGGGTTTCTGATTTGATAGGGCGCAAGTGCGCGGTATTTGGAATAATTATTATCACAATGGTGTCGATTTTAGCCATGATTATTGCCCATGGAGTAATGTTCCTTGTGTGTATTGCGGCTATTGCCTTCAGCTTCGGCGGAGCTGCCGGTGTATATCCGGCTATAACCGCCGACAATTTCGGGACAAAGCATATGGGACTTAACTATGGATGTGTAATGGTGGGTTTTGGTATTTCTGCGCTGGTATTCCCTATTGTTTCCAGTATGCTGGTCAAAAGCGGCGTATATACCCTATCGTTTCTTGTAGCTGCTGCTACCTGTGTAATCGCATTTGTGCTTGTGCTGCTGCAAAAAAATCCAGAATAAAAAACTGCTTTATTACGGTTTTTTCTTATGACCATATTGGCAATGCTATCAAGAGTTGAAGCAGCTTAGGTGTTTAAAGAAATATGCATAGGCTGGACTGTACAGCTGTCTGTTGATATCACAAAAGCTGTACAGTGATTTTGAGGCTTCCATACCCTTTGGTTTACTCTATCGTTAGAATAAACAACTTCTTCTGAAAAGCTGCTTTTTGCTTTGAAGCTCAAGATATCCATTTTTAAATGTCAGGTAGCGGATTCTGAGTTATTCAGTTTTAGAATCAGACTTTATAGACAAGGTCGAAAAACTCTAAAGACTATTTGAAAGGGTCATCTAATACGGACGGATAGCCTGCTATGCGCCCCAAGATTAAGCGGTTATGATATATTGGAAGTCATCATACGGCATTGTTAAAGGAAGATGGAGAACCAAACTGAACCTGTGAGAGATTTGTAAATGTATCTTTAACACTTAATATACTAAGCAATTGCACGTATTAATAGGAGGGAAATTATGCTAAAAAAATCTCCAAGTGGGAGCTTGTGTCCATATTATTACAGAGGTGGCGAATTACATCCGTTGCATTATGGCAGCTACCATGATGATATGGACAAGTTATCTAGAGTAATAGATGCAGAAGAAGTATTTATCTTGTCTACTTCCTCTCCAGGCGGGCGGCATGTTTGGATAGATTTGTACGAAAACAATTTTACGGATAGCATGATAATTAAATTATCACAGCATATCGTCAATATTAGTCCTAAAGTTTCAAAAATGGCTCTTGTTGGATGCTCCAAAAAAGTATTCAATAAGATCATCAAACAACTTTATGATATGGATTGCAATTTAGCAGGACAAATAAAACTTTTTGATGATCCCGAAATATCAAAAGATTGGCTGGTGGGAAGAACATGCTCAAAAGGCTGGGAGAGATAGCAACTAAAAACAATAAATGAAGATTAAGTGCCATACGGCTGATAAAAAAAGCCGAGGAGATGATTTTCTAATTTAGCAAATTATGAAGTGCACTCCCTTTCCGACATAAATTTAGATTTGTTATATTGTAAAAGAGATGAAGGCTAAATTAAAGCCTTCATCTCCCAAATATTATCATAAAAAATTACTTACATTACTTTTCCCTAGATTAGGAATAATATTAATTATAGCTGTTGCAAATTACCATGAAGTACCGCTTGGATAAACGATACACCATAATTTAGTTGTACCTGTGGTATTTGAAGTTATTTTTACACGATATTTTGTATTTGTATCAACCAACAGCCCTGATACATTTATTGATTCCATCTCTGACAAAACATGTGTATTAACAGTAATCCATTTAGAATTTGCGTATTTTTGTATAGAAACAGAGTATAATGTATTGTAGTTACCAAAACTTAAAATATTATAGCAAAGTCTATCGTTTGTTGGAACAAAGGTTGCACTTATATAAGGTGATGTAGAGCTTATATTTGCATTTATATCATATATATAACAATCACTTTTTTCTGCATATGCTGGAGTAAACGCTGTAAATATAATCACAACTAATAACAATATTGAAATAGCTTTTTTTGTTCTTTTCATTTTTATACCATCCCTTTTATTAATATAAATTTCATTTTGCTTGAATAGGATGATTTTACAATAATTACAAAATAATGTCAAGTAATTACTGCGAATATTTTGTAATTTTAATCTTCATTTAATAAAAGCTAGAATCACTTACATATCGGTCGGTGGGAATCGGTTCTTTAGCCGATAGTAGTTGACTTTTTTATTTGTTTGTAGAACTTGGCTCTGCATCAGATTGGCAAACCACCGCACTTTCCAGTCTGCGGTCTTTAATCTTTGTAACTTTTATAGTCAATCCATATTCTTCAAGCTCCGGTGTGCTGCCATCACTTGGAACTGAGCCTATAAGACCAAAGACAAGACCCCCGAAGGTGTCATGCTCCTCGTCGGGAAGCATGACACCCAGTTGGGTGGATACCTCGTCTAGTGGTGCCATACCCTGAATTCGCCATGTTTTTGAATCAATCCGCTCAATCAAAGGTTTTTCCGGTGGTTCGGTAATATCATCGTCAAGATCGCCGACTAATTGCTCCAGCAGGTCATTCATGGTGACAATACCGCTCATTCCACCATATTCATCCACAACAACAGCAAAATGATTTCTGGATTTCTTCATGTTACGGAACAAAACATCTGCTCGGACGGATTCCGGAATAAAATAAGCAGATTGAACTGCTCTTTTCATTGCATTATCACGGTTTTTATTCTTGAGCCTAAGATAATCCTTCATATATAAAACCCCAATGATATGATCTGGACTTTCCGAACAAACAGGGTAGATGGAATGTCTGCTCTCATTAATGGTCTGCTCCCATTCTTCATCCGTTTCGTCAAGCCATAACAGAGAAACTTCCGTTCTATGGGTCATAATCTCTCCGGCAGAAATGTCATCAAATTCAAAAATATTTTGAATCATGCTTTGTTCGTCAGGCTGTATAGTGCCTTTTTGCTTACCAGCATCCAAAATCATGCGAATTTCTTCTTCCGCGTTTTCATCTTCCTTACTGTTTGGATCGACACCAAGCAGCCGCAACAAGCCATTAGTGGACACAGTGAAAAGCCAGACAGCCGGTGTAAATATTTTTGAAACTGCGTAAATAAGTCCAGACATTCCAAGTGCAATTTGTTCAGCTTTTTTCATAGCAAGCCGTTTTGGAATAAGTTCACCTAAGAGTACGGTGAAGTAAGTCAATAAAACTGTAATAATAGCCACGGATAAGATATTAATTACCGATGCGGGAATGTTAATTCCCATATGAACAAACCAAGCTACCAATCGGTCAGAAAAGTTTTCCGTAGCAACAGCACTGCTTAAAAGGTTAACCAAAGTAATACCAACCTGAATGGTTGCAAGAAAACCTGCGGGCTGTTCGGTAAGTTTAGTAAGACGCAATGCGCGCTTATCTCCGGCAGCAGTAAGTTTTGCAAGTTTGTTATCATTCATTGTGATAACGGCAATTTCCGCACAGGCAAAAATTGCATTAAGACATATAAATACAAGTTGAAGTAAAAGTAACCATAACAAAGGATCGTCGTTCAAAATTATTACCTCCTAAAATACATTTAACGTGGGTCATCATGTTTCTACAGATTTAATCTGATAAGAGCTTAAACAGGGCAGATGTAGTATAATTTAACACTTACAGCAATAAAAAAACACACAACAAAAAGGACAACATATAATTGCCCTCTGCTATGTGTATAAAATAAATTTGTTTTTGTCCTTTAAGTAAACCTAATTCAGCACTTTGTGGACTAGGCGGTTCTGAATCAGAATCAGAAGAATCACTCACTGTAAGTACACCTATCCTTTCAAAAATATAGTATAAAGTACCTTGAGATTTTTGTCAAGTTTTTCAAAATCATTGCAATGCACTGGATTATAAAGGACAAGATTTTCAAAGATACGGCAATATTGCTGTCTCCTTTTCGGAGGGTAAAATACAGGTGAAACCAGACATAAAGGGGTTATAATTATGAAGATTATTTTACTATCTCACAGCAAACTCCTTCTTTTGTGAAGGGTCCTTAAAGCAGTTGAATTGCATACGTTTACGGTAAGCAGACGGAGAAATCCCCGTATGCTTTTTGAACGAGGTTGAAAAACCGGTTGCTGTTTCAAAGCCTATTTTTGCGGAAATTTCTTCAACAGACAACCCCGTGTCCAAAAGCAAATGCACCGCGGAATCTGCTCTCTTTTCCAAAATGTATCCGGTTATATTTCTTCCGGTAAATCTCTTAAAAAGATTTTTCAATTTTGTCGAACTCATCTGAGATAGTTTTACAAGTGTTTCTTGACGAACCTCTTGCATATAATGCTCATCGATGTACTTTACAACAGTTAATATCCTTTCATAATCTGCTGCGTTTTTAGGGGAGCGGTTATTTCCCATTCTGATAAGCATAGACATAAGCTCGTAGGATTTAGCAACATAAAAAAGTTCGGCCGCCATGCCATCCAAGCTGCATTGCCGTATTTCATATAATATCTTCACCATCTCGGATGGCCAGTTATGCTCACCACCCATGTTTTTAAGTATTTCTACGGGATTATCATTTAGCACCGAGAAGCAATCGACCAAATGTTTTCTATAGAAGGCGGGAGAATAAATGACTTCGGTGTATGCAATCCGCATACCCTTTTTCATATTTGCAGTTATATCCCTGCCCTTTTCTTCCATAAAAGATACAATTCTTCCGGGCGGCAGATGATTAAACTCATCAAGCCGCAATGCAATATATAGGGCATTGGGCGGCATGGCTAATTTGCAATCCTCACAAAAAACAAAATCGCAGTGAACTACCGACAGGTATTCCTCGTGGATATAGTACCACAAGTACCCTTTGGTTTTCTTTCCATTGCCTTCCAAATGGACACCGCAGGTCTGAGCCGCATATACTAATGGTGACATACCCATCTGTTCACCCATGTTCTTTAACATATCACTTAACATATTTAGTCCCATTATTCAACACCTTTTCAGATAGACATTTTCCTTTTCGCAAAGGACATATTGCGTGTAAACCAATATACGAATGTCCCGTTTACGAGTATAATAACTTTTGGTTAGTTAACGCTAACCTTTGCGTAATTATATCATGATATCACACACAAATCAATCAAAGGGGGGATGTTTTGAGACTTGATGTTCGATGCAAAATTTTTCTTTTTATTATCATTAGTATCACCTCCTTTCTGGCAAAAGACATCCACTATGGAAGTGCTGTCTTTTTGATAGTTTGCTTGTTTATATTTTCTTTAGGACAGATGAAGATTGCTGCAAAATACATTATAGCTTATCTGTTTGTTATCGCAGTGATTGAATTGAGCGCCTTTTTGCCTGCTTTATTAAGAAGCCTGATACTTATGACTACGTTATGTATACGGATGTTTATGCCGCTGATTCTTTACGCGAAAGCATTTGCGGCAACCACAACGGTAAGCGAACTGATTACCGGGCTGTATGCCATGCACCTTCCGAGAGCACTTGTGATTACATTTGCGGTGGCAATGCGTTTCTTCCCAACGGTAATAGAAGAAATAAGAAACATAAAGGATGCTATGCGGCTGCGGGGATTAGGATTTTCCTTTTTGAGTTTTCTCAGACATCCTGCTTTTTTGTTTGATGGATTTTTTACCCCATTGATTATGCGCTCTTCTACAATTTCAGAGGAATTATCAGCAGCCTCTATTACGCGGGGGCTTGAAAATCCAAACCCTCGGACAGCATTTAATAAATTGAGGCTGACTTTTGCAGACGTCGCGATAACCTCAATATTTGCTGTTGCTTTATGTATTGTTGTAGGAATCCGAAATTGTCTGTAAAGGAGGTGCAGCATGATTGAATTGAAAAATGTTTCGTTTGGCTATGATGGTGCGGGCTGCGGCAGCCTTAACAATATCACGATTGATATAAGGGCAGGAGAATGTGCGGTGCTGACGGGGAAATCCGGTTGCGGAAAGACAACGGTAACAAGACTTGTAAACAGATTGATACCTGACTTTTATTCCGGAAAATTAAGCGGATTTGTAAGGATTGCCGGGCATGATACCTCAGACTGTGAGCCTCATACGCTTTCTCAGACCGTAGGATCGGTTTTTCAAAATCCACGAACGCAGTTCTTTAACACCGATACGGACAGTGAACTGGTTTTCGGTATGGAAAACTGCGGCATTGAATATGAAGAAATGCACCGCAGGTATTGCGGCACCGTTAAAGCTTTAGGGCTATCTGCCCTATGCAGAAGAGATATATTTGCGCTTTCCGGCGGAGAAAAGCAGCGGATAGCGTTCGGAAGCATTCATGCGCTCTCTCCTGAGATTTATGTGTTGGACGAGCCATCCGCCAACTTAGATGCAGCAATGGTTGAGAAGCTAAGGGAGGTTCTTGTTACCCTGAAAAAACAGGGAAAAACTATTCTTATTGCAGAACACCGGCTGCACTATCTTAACGGAATTGCCGACCGCATTATTCGTATGGAAAACGGCGGTATAACAAATGAGTGGACAGGTGATGAACTTTCGGCTATGTCAAACGATGTGCTTGCCGCTTATGGAATGCGTTCCTTTTCCGAATCACCGCTGGTTGTTTCAAAATCTGTGCAGGGTTGCTACGGTCCTGCACTCGAAGTAAACAATATCTCTGTTGCATACAAGGGTGCCGGTACGGTTTTATCCAATTTGAGCTTTTCGGTTGGCACTGGTGAAATCGTTGGAATTGTCGGTGCTAATGGATTTGGGAAAAGCACACTTGCAAGGACGATATGCGGACTGCACCGCGAAAAAAACGGACAGATATTGTTTGACGGTAAACCGGTTAAGCCTGCGAAAAGGCATCGTTTTGCTTACCTTGTTATGCAAGATCCAAATTATCAGCTTTTTTGTGAAAGTGTAGATGCTGAATTGAAATTTAATGCGGCGAATGAAAAATGCGATGAGGCTGCCGTTAAAGGCCTATTACAAGCCTTAGATTTGGAAGGTGTTCGTGACCATCATCCGCTTGCTTTGTCAGGAGGGCAAAAACAACGTCTTTGTATTGCGCTTGCGGCATTAAGCCCAGCAAAAATACTTATTTTTGATGAGCCGACAAGCGGATTGGACTATGCAAATATGATGAGTGTGGCAAGTATTCTCAAGTCGTTGTCTGCCGCAGGAAAAACCCTTTTGATTATAACCCACGACAATGAACTGATTTCCAATGTGTGTACAAGAGCGATTAGGCTCTCAAATAATTCAAAATATTGAAAGTGAGGAATCTACCAATGAACAACAAGAAATTAAAGGCGCGAGATTTTGTTACCACAGGCATTTTTTCAATACTGTTTATTATGATTTTCTTTGTATGCGTGATGTGTATGAGCTTTATCCCGTACACCCAGCCTTTTGGGCTGGCACTGACCGCGCTGGTTGCGGGGCCGGTATATATGATTATGCGGGCTAAGGTTGCAAAGCCGGGCGGCATCATGTTATTCGGTGCAGTATATGCTCTTGTAATGTTTGGAACAGGCGGCGGCTGGGCTATACCTGTGGCTGCTGTTGCAGGTGCAATTGCGGCGGAGCTGATATCCTGCGCCGGAAAATATCGTAACTTCAAACTTAATACAATTGGCTATGCCGTGATGATGGTTGCGGTTGCGGCGGGAAGCTACATACCGTTGCTGACAATGAAAGAATATTATCTCGAGCTTGCGGCAGGAAATGGTGTTGAAAATGACTTGATGACACAAATTGTGGAATTTATAAGTGTGCCGTATCTGGCGTGTGCTTTGGCGGCAACGGCAGTATGCGCTGTCCTTGGTGCCGTAATTGCAAAGGGCATGTTCAAAAAGCACTTCATCAAAGCAGGAATTATTAAAGAGGTGAACTAAATGACTAAATCAAAATCACCGAAAAAGAAAGGCGGAATGGCTCGAATATTTGAACTTGCCGCCGAGCGGAAGGGACTGTTAACTCTTTCAGGAATACTGTCGGCTACTGCCGCCATTGCTTCTTTTGTTCCGTATATTGCAATATATCTGATGATTCGGGAAATCATCCTCGTTTATCCTTCCTTTGAATTATTAAATCGATCGGCTATGACACAATACGGGCTTTTAGCTTTGGCAGGAATAGCGGCAGATGTCCTGTGCTATTTGGCTTCCTCGGTCTGCGCTCATATCGTTGCGTTTGGAACACAATACGAATTGAAAAGCAATTTCACAAGTCATCTGGCCCGCATCCCCTTGGGCTATCATTTGAAATTCGGCAGCGGGCGGCTTCGCAAGGTTATAGACGAGGACATAGACAAAATAGAAAGCTTTCTTGCACATTCCTTTCCCGATATTGTTGCGTCTTTTACAGCACCGGTTATTATGCTGGTTTTGATGTTCGTATTTGACTGGCGTTTTGGATTGGCCGCACTATTGGCTGTAATCGTTGCATTCGCTATGCAGATGCTGACATTTGGTGCGGCAGGGCTCGACTTAATGACCTCTATGCAGAAATCCATGGCGGATATGACGGGTGCTTCGGTAGAGTATGTGAGGGGAATGCCTGTTCTGAAAGCTTTTGGCCGTACGGCAAGTTCGTTTCATCAGCTAAGGAACGCAATCAATACGTACACTCAATTTATGCTGACCTATACATTGAAATGGGAAAATTACACGGCAGCTTTTCAAACTGTAGCCAATAATGCCTATCTCTTTATTTTGCCGGTCGGGATATTGATTGGGCGTAGCTCACAGGATTACCTTACCTTTGCCATGACATTTATCTTCTATCTGTTATTTGCTCCTTCAATGGCTTCGGTTTTGAATAAGCTGATGTATGTTGCTTCGTCAAGCATGAGAATATCCGGGGGCGTTGCAAATTTTGACAACATGATGTCTTTGCAGGAGTTGTCTGCAGACAGTGGCGGCGAGCTGCCTGAGACAAATGATGTCGTATTTGATTCAGTATCATTTTCATATGATGAAAATGGTGCAGCGGCACTGACAAAGGTAAGCTTTACTGCGAAAGCGGGAGAAGTAACGGCTATTGTAGGGCCTTCCGGCAGCGGCAAGAGTACCATTGCGCATTTAATTCCACGATTCTGGGATGTCAGTGACGGTGCGGTTTATCTCGGAGGGGTTAATATTCGAGCACTTAGTGAAGAAGAATTGATGAAACGGGTCAGTTTTGTTTTTCAAGACGTGTATTTGTTTGGACAAAGCATTAAAGAAAACATTCGCATGGGCTCACCGGATGCAACGGACGAGGACGTTATAAAGGCTTCAAAAGCGGCGCAGTGCGACGATTTTGTTATGCGGTTACCCAAAGGCTATGAAACGGTTGTCGGTGAGGACGGCGTTCATCTATCCGGCGGCGAACGGCAACGCATAGCAATTGCCCGTGCCATTATTCAAAACGCACCTGTGTTGGTATTAGACGAGGCAACATCCTTTGCTGACCCTGAAAACGAGCGTCTTATTCAACAGGCGCTTTCAGAACTGATAAGGAATAAAACCGTTATTATGATTGCTCACCGCTTGGGAACAGTACTCAATGCGAATAAAATCATCGTAATGGAAAATGGAATGGTTTCAGAATACGGCACTCATGACATACTAATGCATAGAAATGGCTTGTATTATAAAATGTGGAAAAACTATACGGAAGCAATCCATTGGAGGCTTGGCGGTGGAGAGGAGATTACAGTAAATGGGTAAATTTAAAAATATATTAATGCTTGATGAGAAAGGTGAAAAAGGACTTCGCCGCGCCATTATTGCCTGCACGATAACCAGCCTGTCCCTGATGATTCCATTTTTTCTTACCATACAGGCTTTTATAGAAATTCTGAAGCCTTTGGAGGGAGGAGAAATTTCTTGGAGTAAAATGTGGCTGATTTTCAGCATGGGTTTTGGGGCCTTTGTTGTTATATTTCTTTTCTCAAAAAGGGAATACAAAAGCACATATGTGAATGCATACGGGCAATCTGAAGCCACGAGGCTTCAGATTGCAGATTATATGCGTAAGCTGCCCATGAGCTTCTTTAACGCAAAGGATTTATCTGAGTTGTCCTCAAACATCATGTCCGATTGCTCCAATATTGAACAGATGCTGAGCAGTGCCATCCCTCAACTGGCTGCAAATATAATATCCTCCGCATTGGTGTGCCTTCTTCTGATGTTTTTTGATTGGCGAATGGCGCTTGCGGTTTTCATTTCGCTGCCTGTGGCGGCGCTGATATTTTGGCTTAGCCGCAAACTTCAAAGCAAAATGTTCGCAGGTCATGTTCAAGCGAAGCTAAGCGCTATAAAGCAGTCGCAGGAATATCTGGATGGTATCAAGGTTATTCGCTCCTGCGGCTTGGGCGGGAGCAAGTTTAAAAAGCTTGATGATGCTTTTCTGGATTTGAAAAGAATTTCTTTGCAGGTAGAGTTGGTATCCGGAGTCGCAATGTCCGTGTCGTCTATTGTCCTTCGCGCCGGTGTGGGAATAGTGGCCTTTGTCGGCGTCAACCTGCTTTCAGGCGGTGTGATTGGCTTTATTCCGTTGTTAATGTTTTTGCTGATAGCAACGAGGGTTTATGCGCCAATTTTAACGGTTTTAACACTCCTGCCGGACATGTTGTATTTGCAGATTTCCACACAGCGGCTTCGCACATTGATGGGTTCTGCACCTATGGAAGGAAGCAGAGAAAAGCCTGTTGAGAATTACGAGATTGAACTCCGCAAGGTTTCCTTTGCTTACAACGACAGAAATGTTCTGACCAATGTGAGCATGATTGCTCGCGAAGGACAGGTAACCGCACTTGTTGGCCCTTCGGGAAGCGGTAAAAGTACCATAGCCAGACTTGCGGCGCGGTTTTGGGATGCACAATGCGGAGAGATTCTGGTCGGCGGCATCAATATTAAGGAAGTTGACCCCGAGCACTTGATGAAGCACATCTCTTTTGTTTTTCAGGAGGTCACACTTTTTAACGACACCATTGCTGAAAATATCCGCCTTGGCAAGCCCGCTGCCAGCGATGAGGAAGTTAAAAAGGCGGCAAGGCTGGCCTGCTGTGATGAATTTATTGAGAAGCTGCCAGATGCATATCAAACCGTATTGGGAGAAAACGGCACCACCATATCCGGCGGTGAACGGCAACGAATATCAATTGCACGAGCGTTGTTAAAAGATGCACCCATCATACTTTTGGACGAAGCCACTTCTTCTCTTGACCCTGAAAATGAAGTGCTGGTACAAAAAGCTCTTGGACGCTTAATTAAAGGGCGCACTGTGCTTGTTATAGCACATCGTTTGCGAACAGTTTCCGATGCGGACAAGATTGTCGTTTTAAGCGGAGGAGAAATAATCGAGCAAGGCACACATCATCATTTGCTAGACAGCTGCAGCCTATATAAAAGACTGTGGGATTTGCAGCAGGAAAGTGGGGCGTGGAGTGTTTCCCCCTAGAAAAAGGACCTGACCCCAGACAGATTAGGCTGGATGCCTTCGGTCAATTTAGCTAGGATTTCTTCTTTGTTTATACACAAATTCCTTTACAAGGTTTTGCACCTTGCGGTACACTTTCATTGTAAAGATAACGTACAAGTTTGGAATTCGGCAGATACCGTGTCAGCTGTTTAGTTCAATTGGTAGAGTGAGTACGAAATCCTATGTATATAAATTATTAAAGGAAAAAGATAGGAGGGTGTATTTTGGAGATAAAGAGTATTTATGAAAACAAAAAGCAGTTCATGGATTTACTTTTGTTAGCTGATGAACAAGAATCCATGATAGACAAATATTTAGAGCGAGGGGATTTTTTTGCCTTATATGATAGCGACTTGAAAAGCGTGTGCGTGGTTACACGGGAAAGTGATGATGTATGTGAGCTGAAAAACATAGCTACATATGAAAAATGGCATGGTAATGGGTATGGCAGCAAGCTTTTGCATCACATTTTTTCGCATTACAAAGGCAAGTACAAAACTATGCTTGTGGGAACCGGTGACAGCCCATGGATATTACAGTTTTATGAAAAAAACGGTTTTAGGATTTCACATAGGGTCAAGGACTTTTTTACAGACAATTATGACCACCCAATGTTTGATAACGGTATTCAATTAATGGACATGATTTATTTGAGTAAAAATCTATGACATACTCAACCTTCTTACGATAATGCAGAAATGCATTATCGTCCTTTCAGAGAACCAATATTGTCCAGCTTCATGTCCGTACCCAGTATTTTATTTATAAAACCTTCTCGAATTACGCTGAAAAACTTAACAGAGAGTTAGGAAAAAAGGACGAATGCTTTTTGCAAATTATTTACGGCAATTGCGTAAGTGCTGGTAAATAGCAGATTAAAGTTTAACTATTGCATCTATTGGAATATTATGTTAAAATATAGAAAAATATACCAATAGAAAAGAGGTTACATATGAAAAGATTAAAAAAAATGCTGTCCCTTATCATGGCTGCTTTATTCATCGTGAGTAGTTTGTCAGTCGGAAGTGTTGCTACAGTAAACGCTGCTGCAGTTAGTGGAAGTACTATTGTAGCGAAGGCAGAAGCATGGATAGGTACACCTTACTCAATGGGTGGAAACAGTAAATCTGGTATAGACTGTTCTCATTTTGTAAATACGATATACAGTGAAGCTGGTTTATCCTATACATATATGACAGCAACATCGTGGTCTCAAGATCCAAGTAATCCGCCTAGTCAATTAAAAAAGGTGTCTACACCACAAAAGGGTGACATAGTAGTTTTTGCTAGTGGATCAGATACAAGTTATGGACATGCAGGTATTTATATTAGTAGTACAAAATTTATTGGAGCTCAAAGCAGTGGAGTAGACTATGCAACTTTTGGTAGTTACTGGGGAGGAACAAGAAAAATTGTAGGATATTACCGCTACAAATAATATCAATTATAAATGAATACAAAGGGTATTTTTATAATTAACTAAATTGGAAGAGGAATGTACTGTGAAAAGAAAAGCTTTATGACTTTGTTTAAGGCTTGCCTTAGTAATTATATTAGGGAGTGCCGTAAGGTATAATAATAGTTTACGCACTCCCTTTTAAGGTTCTGTCGCAAATAATGTTTGAACAGAGCGGATTTTGTAATAAAGGGAAAGCTGGTTAATCGATATAACTTCATTAGTTATATTGATTAACCAGCTTTTCCTTTATTATTCAGCTCAGGGATATGGATGTACTGTGAACGCTAAATTTATAAATTTTAAAGTTCATATTATTTGCAATATTTGAATAAAATATACAGAGGTGATTACATGGGTGATGTCAGAGTTCTAAATAAAGAAGCAATTAAGAATGTTATTATAGAGATTAAGATCCATATTAACCGGCGTCTGTTTGAACAGGGGTATATAACAGAAGAAATGTACATAAAAGCAAAGGAAATAATATTAAATAAGAGCTAATGCATATATGAAATTTAGTTAAGAGTTAAATTTTAAAAATATTAGATTTAATAAAAAGCCTTTTATATAGAAACTATTCTGTTATAAGGTTTTTATTTTTTTGTAAAAAGGCTATGGGAATATAGTACTATATTTATAGCCTGAATTTAAACTGTTGACAGATATGTTCTAAATCATATAATAATAAGTAACATACAGAAATCTAAAGAGGTGTTGAAATGGACTTATATACCATACGAAATGACCTTAATAGCGGTAAAACAATATATGACTTAAAGCTCAGGGTTACTTATTATGCTAGAGTGTCTACCGAGAAGGATGAGCAAGCCCATTCCCTGCAAAATCAAATTAAATATTATTCGGATTTTATAAAAAATAATCCCAATTGGGTTTATACAGAAGGCTATATTGATGAAGGCATCAGTGGCTGCAGTGTTAATAAGCGTGAATCATTTTTGAGAATGATTTCAGATGCAAAGCTTAGAAAGTTTGACTTTATTGTTACAAAAGAAATATCAAGGTTTTCAAGGAATACGTTAGACAGCATAAAATATACACAGGAGTTGCTATCCTATGGAGTTGGAGTTCTTTTTCAATCGGATAATATAAATACATTAATGCCAGATGCAGAGCTCAGGCTGACCATCATGTCCAGTATTGCTCAGGATGAGGTTAGAAAAATATCGGAGAGAGTAAAATTCGGATTCAAAAGGGCCGTCGAGAATGGTGTTGTTCTGGGAAACAGTAAAATATGGGGATATACTAAAGAAAACGGAAAGCTTATAATTGATGAAAAAGAATCAGAAGCAGTAAGAAAGATATTTGACATGTATGCAACAGAAAATATAGGTATAAGAGGAATAAGTTCAAGGCTGGAGGAAATGGGATTTACAAATAGTAATGGAAATCCATTTTCATTTTCAACTATCAAAAATATAATTACAAATCCTAAATATATGGGGTATTACTGCGGAAATAAATCTCATAAGTACGATTACAAGCTGAGTGACAGAAAATACTTGAACCAGACTGAATGGGTGATGTATAAGGATGAGGAAAATGTTCCTCCTATAGTTTCGGAAGAAATATGGCAAAAAGCTAATTATATCTTAAAAAAGCGCAGTGAAAAACAGTCCTCTGATGACAGGACAAGCTACCAGAACAAATATGTATATAGTGGTAAAATAATATGCTCCGAGCATAAGGTTCCTTATTACAGATCACTGTATAGATATAGCTCCGGAAACAAGGAAGTTTGGCAATGCAAAAGGTATGCTGAAAAGGGTAAGGAAGGCTGCGGTTCACCGTCAATATATACAACGGAGCTGAATATGATTATAAAAAAGGCCTATGACGAAATTATCATAAACCGTTCTGAGATTATACATGATATGATAAACATGTATTCAGGCATTGGATTACAGTCGAAAATAAAAGAAGATATTGCTAAAGTACAGGTTGAGATTAACCAGCTTCTTAAAATGAAGGATAAGCTGTTGGAGTTAAGCATAAACGGAAGAATTTCCGATGATGAGTTTGAAATAAGAAATAATAAATTCAACAATAGCATTGATAGTCTCAACATAAGACTAAAGGAGCTTAAGCTGGAGGAAATAAAAAATAAAGAAATCGGTTGTTCTGTTGAAACCTTAAGGAAATTAATTGCAAAGGAACTTGATTTTGATGAGGGCTTTAATAATGAAATAATAGAAAGCTTATTAGATAGAATAGAAGTTTATAAAACAGACAATAAAAATGAAATAGACCTTAAAATATATTTTAAGGTAATGGAGAAACCCGCCAATTACAAGGTGTTACGTAGCAGGACAGATACTTCTGTTTGCTGCAATCAATACATATGATTCGTGCGGACATAGAAACGGAAATAGCTCCAATGGTAGGTACCGAAAAGCAATCTGAGGAGCTGGTTACATATTTGTTAAAAGAGTTTGAAAATGATACTGCAAAGCTGTGGGAATCCAATATATTCGGTAAATCACTGCATGAGCTGGTGCAAGAAGGCTTGCAGAACAAGCTGTTCAGAATGCCTGAGGATGCGCAGATGAAATTGCAGGAAACGCTGCAGAAGATAATTAATGAGGGAAGCGGCGGATTAATTTGTATAATTCTATAGTAAAGGGCAGTATGATATGCTTTACTCCAATTAGAGCAATACCTGAAAATGGAAAACTAAAGAATGCGGGAATGACGCTCAAGCGCCATTTTCGCATTCTTTAGTTAAAGCTTAAAGGATAAACTCAACTTTACAGCAAAAAGTCTATGGGTGCTCAAACTTGTTATTAATATCAAATTCTCGAGGCAGCCGTATCCCTATTTTCGATAAACCTTTTCAAAGGCTTATATAAAGCACATACCAGTACTGCAGAAATTAGAAATTCCGGCAGCATATAGCTTCCGTTGTAAATAAGAGAGTATAAATATAGGTTCATTCCTTCCGGAGTATACATGTACCATAAAAAAACTCCTGAAATAAAGTGAAAGGTAAATCTTCCAGCCATAGCAATAAACACACTTCCTACTATAGTAAATATATTTTTCCTGAATAAGCCGGCAAGGCCCAGAACTCCAAATGCAAATAGGTAGTCAATAAAAATACCTATCGGGTGGTATGAGAATTTTGTCCCAAGTGCAAATTGAAGAAATCCGAATACCAAGCCTGCAAATATTCCCGGCTTGCTTCCCCATCTGATTGCAAAAATAATAATGGGAAGCATACTTCCCAAAGTCACAGAGCCTCCGTTGTAAGATTCATAAAGCTTAACATAGCTTAGAATTTGTGCGAGAGCAATCATTACTCCTGCTTCTACTAACATTTTGGTAGACATTGTTTTCATAAAAAATTCCTCCATAATTTTTCAGCCTCAAAACAAAACTATTGACCGATATCATCGGTTTTTTAGCTGATAGTTTTGACTTTTTTAAGCAACAAAAAAAGCCATACCTGTTTGGAAATTATGTATGACTAAAGTCAACTGCAGTTTCAAGCCTTTGCATTATAAGATATCAAGCCGATATCCCTTTGTTTTGGCAAATATGCATTAAGCTGGCTTAGAACGCAGTATTCCTACGCTGGCATTATCCAGATCAGGTATATGGGTTTTAAGTAAAACATACTTATCTCAGCCGAATTATTTTCAGCTCCCCTAGGTTTTATTCGGTTTTTGCTAAAGTGCAGCAGATTTGTTTATTGTTCATGGCTATTATAACAGTTAGATAAAAAAATATCAATTAAAATTAACAAAAATAATCGAACAAACGTTTGCATTGACGTATATATTTGATATAATATATACAAATGCATATATATAAAAGCTTAACAATAATAAAATTAATAACCTTGCTTTGTTATTTCGCTCTTATCGGTTTGAGCTTTCTAAGCATGCGGCTGACATAGAATACAGAGATAGCTGGAAAGAAAATGTATGGTATATTAAAACAATTAATGTATCTCCGCGAAGCAGAGGTTTGCCACAGAGGCTTTACTAAAATTTTGTGCCCAATATGTGCGCGGAGGTTATTATGGAAATACATGGCAGTTGTAATTTACTGAACGGTGCAGGGTTAAAAACAGAAAGGTGCATAAATGATTAGAGATAATATTTTTATTAAGGGTGCTCGTGAGCACAATCTAAAGAATGTAGACATTGAGATACCCAGAGACAAGTTTATTGTAATAACAGGATTAAGCGGATCAGGAAAGTCCTCCCTGGCATTTGATACCATATATGCAGAAGGTCAGAGAAGATATGTTGAGTCATTGTCATCATATGCCAGACAGTTCTTGGGACAGATGGAAAAGCCGGATATTGATTATATTGACGGCTTATCGCCGGCAATAGCTATAGACCAGAAAACCACAAGCAGAAATCCCCGTTCAACGGTAGGAACTGTAACAGAGATACATGATTACCTCAGGCTGCTGTATGCCAGAATAGGCATACCTCATTGTCCCAAATGCGGAAAAGAGATAACTCAGCAAACTATTGACCAGATGGTTGACCAGATAATGGGTTTAGAAGAGGATGCAAGGATACAGCTGCTTGCACCGGTCGTTAGAGGGCGTAAGGGCGAATTCCATAAATTGATTGAGGATGCGAAAAAAGGCGGCTTTGTCAGACTAAGAATTGACGGTCAGGTGGTAGATATTAATGAGGATATAGTTCTGGACAAAAATAAAAAGCATAACATAGAGATTGTTGTTGACAGACTTATTATTCACAAGGATATACAGAAGCGATTGACAGATTCTCTGGAAACAGTTTCACATCTGAGCGGAGGCATAGTAATTGTTGATGTTATCGGAAAGGAAGAAATACTTTTAAGCCAGAATTTTGCTTGCAGTGATTGCGGTATAAGCATAGAAGAGCTTACTCCCAGAATGTTTTCGTTTAACAATCCATTTGGTGCATGTCCCACATGTACAGGACTTGGGAATTTGCTGAAAATTGACCCTGATCTGGTTATATCTGACAGAGCCTTATCGCTTGTAGAGGGAGCTATAGTGACTTCGGGCTGGAACATAGAGAGTGAGGATGCATATACCAGAATGATGTTTAACGCTCTTGCCAAGCATTATAAATTTAAATTGAATACGCCCTTTCACAAGCTGCCTGCAGAAATTATTGATATTATTTTATATGGAACAAAGGGTGAGAAAATAAAGGTTGAGTATGAGAGGGAATATGGCAGCGGTTCATATATGGCTGCTTTCGAAGGGGTAATAAATGTAATAGAAAGACGGTACAGAGAGACAAGCTCTGATAGTTCAAAGCAATATTATGAACAATTCATGAGCAATAATCCATGCCCGGACTGTATGGGTGCAAGGCTCAAGCCGGAAAGCCTTGCGGTTACCGTGGGAGATAAAAATATTCATGAGCTGTCTGTTATGTCAATATCTGATATAAAGGATTTTTTTATAAAATTGATTTTAACTGACAGGAAAAAAATGATTGGAAGGCAGATACTAAAAGAAATAAATGCCAGAATAGGTTTTCTTTTAGATGTGGGCTTAAATTACCTTACATTATCCAGAGCTGCGGGAACACTTTCAGGAGGAGAGGCTCAGAGAATCAGGCTTGCTACTCAGATAGGGTCAGGCTTGATGGGTGTTTTATATATCCTTGATGAGCCAAGTATAGGGTTGCATCAGAGAGACAATGACAAGCTGCTGAGTACGCTTACACGTTTAAGAGACTTGGGAAACACCTTGGTTGTTGTTGAACATGATGAGGATACTATGCATGCAGCTGATCATATCATTGACATGGGACCCGGTGCCGGAGTTCATGGCGGATATGTGGTGGCTGAGGGATCGTTGGATAAAATACTTAAATGCGAAGCTTCTGTTACCGGCCAGTACCTTAGCGGTAAAAAGAAAATACAGATTCCTGAAGAAAGAAGAAAGCCCAATGGCAAATGGCTGGAAGTGATAGGAGCTAGAGCTAATAATTTAAAAAACATTACGGTCAAAATTCCCTTGGGTGTTATGACGGCTATTACAGGAGTGTCAGGTTCAGGCAAGAGTACTCTGATAAATGAAATTTTGCAAAAGAGTCTGGCAAATCAGCTAAACAGAGCAAAAACCAAGCCGGCAGAGCACGATGCCATAAATGGCGTCAATTATTTGGACAAGGTTATAAATATTGACCAGTCTCCTATCGGAAAAACTCCCAGATCGAATCCTGCAACTTACACAGGAGTTTATGATCTGATAAGGGAGGTTTATGCTTCGACAAATGAAGCAAAAATGAAAGGATATAAAGCAGGAAGATTCAGCTTTAATGTTAAGGGAGGAAGATGCGAGGCTTGCAGCGGAGACGGTATAATAAAAATAGAAATGCATTTTCTGCCGGATATATATGTTCCGTGTGAGGTTTGCAAGGGCAAGCGGTATAATAGGGAAACACTCGAGGTTAAATATAAAGGTAAAAGTATATCTGATGTATTGGACATGACGATAGAGGATGCATTGGAGTTCTTTAAAAACATACCCAAAATCCAAAGAAAACTGCAGACACTGTTTGATGTGGGACTTGGATATGTAAAGGTCGGACAACCCTCAAATACTCTTTCGGGAGGAGAAGCGCAAAGAGTGAAGCTTGCGACTGAGCTCTCAAAGAGAAGCACCGGAAAAACGCTTTATATATTGGATGAGCCGACAACGGGTCTGCATGTTGCCGATGTACACAGATTGATAGATATTTTGCAGAGACTTGCAGATTCAGGAAACTCCATTATTGTCATTGAGCACAATCTAGATGTTATAAAGACTTCAGATTATGTCATAGACTTGGGACCGGAAGGAGGAGATAAGGGAGGAACTGTTGTTGCGGAAGGAACTCCCGAAGAAATAGCAAAGGTCCGGGAATCATATACGGGACAATATCTGAAAAAAATGTTTGATAGGCAAAAGATTTCGCAGCCTATAGTAGTTGACTAAGGTCAATTAGGGTTCAAGCCTTTGCTGTGGTAGAATATCCGGACGATATTTGTAGCGCCTTAGCCGGATTAAGCTTTCAGACTGATGTTTAACGCAGTCTGGGTTTGAATTTGGTCTTTGGCTTTAGACGACAATAATTGACTTTTGTTAATTATATGTTAAGTATATTTAATTATATGTTAAGTATGTTGTAAAAAAACTAACAATGCTTTATGATGATGAAGTAATTTGTTCATTATTATGGAAAGAAGGTATTGCTAATGTTTAGACCAACATCTAAAGAAGAACGTTTTTTTGATTATTTTATTGAAACAAGTGAGATTATTTGCAAGGCAGCAGGGCTTTTAGACGACTTAACAAATAATTATGTCAATGTTAATGAAAAGATTAAAACCATCGAAGATGCAGAGCATGCTTGCGATAATATCGTTCACAAAATTTTAAATGAATTAAACAAAGCATTCATTACCCCTATTGACAGAGAAGATATTTACTTGATTGCAAGAGAGCTTGACAATATTACAGACGATATTGAAGCGGCGGCCCAGAGGTTCAGTATGTACAACGTACAGAAATTGAGACCTGAGGCGACTGTACTTTCCAAATTAGTTGTAAATGCGACAAATGAACTGAAGAACGTAATACTTGAAATGAAAAACATGAAAAAGAGCAAGAGCCTTGAAGAGAAAATTATTGAGGTAAATAATATTGAAGACGAAGCGGATTCAGTTTTCAGAGATGCTATGACAAACCTGTTTTTATCCGAAAAGGATGCAATTGAGGTAATTAAATGGAAGGAAATAATTGAATTTTTTGAAAATACCATTGATGCATGTGAAGATGTTGCAAATATAATAGAAGGGGTTGTTATGAAGCATGCTTAGTGTTTCCTTAATAGTTGTTATTGTTTTGGCACTTGGATTTGACTTTATAAATGGTTTTCATGATACTGCCAATTCCATTGCTACATCTGTTTCTACAAGAGTATTGTCACCAAGACAGGCCATATTTATGTCAGCCTCCTTAAATCTTATCGGAGCCTTGATGAGCAGCAAGGTGGCTGAGACTATTGCAAAGGGATTGGTAGACAGCTCAATGATTAAGGTGCAATATGTAATTATAGCAACCTTGATTGCAGCAATTGTTTGGGACTTAATTACATGGTATATAGCTATTCCAAGCAGCTCCTCCCATGCGCTTATAGGAGCGCTTATAGGTTCGTCTGTTGCATATTCGGGAGGATTCAGTATTGTAAAATGGGATGGTGTGCTTGACAAAGTTATAATTCCCCTGTTTTCATCTCCGGTACTTGGCTTTGTAATGGGTTTTTTATTTATGAGGCTTTTATTTAAGCTGCTCCGCCCATATTCACAGAGGTTCGTTAACAAGTATTTTTCTAAGCTTCAAATATTGTCGGCAGCATTTATGGCTTATTCCCACGGTAAAAACGATGCTCAGAAATCAATGGGAATTATTACCTTAGCCTTGGTGGGTGCGAATCTTATCAGTCCTGAAAGCGGTGTACCGTTCTGGGTAATGTTTGCTTGTGCCATGTCAATGGCATTGGGAACCTCTCTCGGCGGCTGGAAAATTATTAAAACAGTAGGAGTTAATATGATAAGGCTACAGCCTATTGGCGGGTTTGCAGCTGAAACCGGTGCCGCCATAGTTATTGAGTCGATGTCTGCAATCGGTGCACCTGTAAGTACCACACATGTTATATCAACATCCATAATGGGAGTGGGTGCATCTAAAAGATTATCTGCCGTAAGATGGGCACTGTGCAGGAATATCGTTTATGCGTGGATATTTACAATACCCGTTACGGCACTTATTGGCGCTTTTATTACAACAATATTTAAGATTTTTGCATAAAAAATAGTGCGTTTTTGTAAAAAGTTAATAAATAATGTAAAGCCTTGAGTATAGTATATGGCACAGCTATATATATTCGAGGCTTTTTATTTTAAAATGAAATTATTTTGCAAAATTTATACCTTATAAATTGTTAATTCTATGTTAACTTTGTTGTAAAAAAATTAACATTGATTTATGATGAGGAAGTAAATTGTTTTACATTTACAGAAAGAAGGTATTGTTTAATGTTTAGACCAACATCTAAAGAAGAACGTTTTTTTGATTATTTTATTGAAACAAGTGAGATTATTTGCAAGGCAGCAGAACTTTTGGATGACTTAACCAATAATTATGTTAATGTTAATGAAAAGATTAAAAGCATTGAGGATGCGGAGCATGCCTGTGATTCTATTGTACACAAAATTTTAAATGAGCTTAACAAATCCTTTATTACTCCTATTGACAGAGAGGATATTCATTTGATTGCGAGGGAGCTTGACAATATTACGGATGATATTGAGGCGGCAGCTCAAAGATTCAGTATGTACAATGTCAAGGAAGTAAGGCCTGAGGCTATTGTGCTTTCCAAATTAATAGTAAATGCAACTAAGGAACTTAAAAATGTGATATTTGAAATGAAAAACATGAAGAAGAGCAAAAAGCTTGAAGACAAAATAATTGAGGTAAATAATATTGAGGATGAAGCGGATTCTGTTTTCATGGATGCAATGGCAAAGCTGTTTTTAACTGAAAAGGATGCTATTGAAGTGATAAAATGGAAAGAAATTATTGATTTCTTTGAAAATACTATTGATGCATGTGAAGATGTAGCAAATATAATTGAAGGGGTTGTTATGAAGCATGCCTAGTATTTCTTTAATAGCTGTTATTTTATTAGCACTGGGATTTGGTTTGATAAATGGTTTTCATGATACTGCAAATTCCATTGCCACGTCTGTTTCCACAAGAGTATTATCACCCAGACAGGCTATTTTCATGTCGGCTTCATTAAATTTAGTCGGAGCATTAATCAGCAATAAGGTAGCAGAGACTATAGCAGAAGGTTTAGTTGACAGTCAAATGATTACAGTAGAATATGTTGTTATGGCTACCTTAATTGCAGCAATCTCATGGGACTTGATTACATGGTATATCGCAATTCCAAGCAGCTCCTCCCATGCATTGATCGGAGCGCTTATCGGTTCATCAATTGCTTATTCTGGCGGGCTGAGTATAGTAAAATGGTCTGGAGTACTTCACAAGGTAATAATACCCTTATTTTCTTCTCCATTTCTTGGCTTTGGCATGGGCTTTATATTTATGAAGCTTTTATTTAAGCTATTAAGTCCTTATTCACAGCGGTTTGTCAATAAATATTTCTCAAAGCTTCAAATATTGTCAGCGGCATTTATGGCCTTTTCACATGGTAAAAATGATGCCCAGATATCAATGGGTATAATAACATTGGCTTTAGTAGGTGCAAAATATGTCAGCCCCGGAAGCGGTGTACCTTTATGGGTTGTTTTTGCATGTGCGTTTGTAATGGCTTTGGGTACGTCTGTGGGAGGGTGGAAGATTATTAAAACGATGGGAGTAAATATGATAAGGCTTCAGCCAATTGGAGGCTTTGCGGCAGAAACCGGTGCGGCGATTGTTATACAGGCAATGTCTGCGATAGGTGCACCTGTTAGTACTACTCAGGTTATTTCCACTTCCATAATGGGTGTCGGTGCATCAAAAAGATTATCGGCGGTAAGATGGGCACTTGCAAGAAATATTGTTTTTGCATGGGTTTTTACTATTCCGGTAACAGCACTTCTTGGCGCATTTGTAACAACCATTTTTAAAATGTTTATGTGAAATATTTAGTATTATAGGTTATATGGTTATTTATTGTTTTTACATTTTGTTATTATAGGGTATTTGCTGTTTTACACAATAATTAAAAAAATCTGGGTTATAATCGTATAGCTTAGCTAAAAAGACTATAGTCCAGTTTTTTTTATTTTTTTTGCCTTAAACCATTAAAATAGGTGCTTAGCACTGAAAATTGATATAAATGGGTTAGACCTGAAATTTTTCTTGTGTTATACTAATAAAAAATCAGTAGTATTATATAATGAAAACTATATTTTATTTTAGCCATTATTGGAAATAATATATTATATATGTGAGTATATTTAATTGCTTTATGCTGTGAATTTGATTCACTGAGGCTGTCAGGAATATGGAGGCCGGCATAATAGCTGCAGCTTTATGCTGGAAACCGGCAAGTTTACAAGCAGGGATTATATAAACATGGTGCATTTTCAAGTTTTAAGCTATAAGATGTTTGACTAAAGTCAATTACGGTTCAAGCCTTTGCGATGATATTTGTATCAAGACGATATTTATATCAATACGATATTTATATCGTATTTTCAGTCGAATTAAGCCTTAGGCTGATTTTTAACGCAATTTGAATTTGTTCTTTAGGAGGCTTCAGCCTCAAATCCAAGCTATCGGACGATTATATCGTTTATTTAGCCGATAGTAATTGACTTCGTAAACAAGGTTTATTACAAACAAGGTGTCTTTCAAGCTGGTTTTTACCAAATTTTTGTGCCCAATTGGGCGTGGAGGTTAATATGATAAAATGTTCGGTCTGTCATAAAAATATAGCAGTTGTATTTGTAACAAAACTTGTTGAGGGGAAACAAATTCAGGAGGGGCTTTGCATAAGCTGTGCAAGAAAGCAGAACCTCCAGCCCATAGATCAGCTGCTGTCTCAAACAGGTATGACGGAGGATGAACTTGACAATATAAGCAAACAGGTTGGGGATATGCTGGAGGGAATTGACGGTAACGATATGATGGAAGCATTGCAGGAGTCAAGTAATATTAATGAAAATAATCCTTTTTTTGGTATGCTGAATAAGGCTTTTCCCAAGGTAAACAATACTGAAGGCAGCACTGCCAAAAGTGATGTGCCTTCAACTAATAATCAGGATTCAAATGGCGGAGAGGATAAAGACAATAAAAATTATTCCAAAACAAAGGTGCAGGATAAAAAAGTAAATAAAAAGAAAAAATATTTGGATATGTATGGAACTAATCTTATTGATAAGGCAAGAGATGGAGGAATTGACAAGGTAATAGGAAGAAACAGGGAAATAGACAGGGTTATACAGATTTTAAACAGAAGGACCAAGAATAATCCTGTGCTGATTGGTGAGCCGGGTGTTGGAAAAACAGCTATAGCTGAAGGTCTGGCAGTTAGGATAGCTCAGAAAGAGGTGCCGATAAAGCTGCATAACTCAGAAGTTTATTTGCTTGATATGACAAGCGTGGTGGCAGGTACACAGTTCAGAGGCCAGTTTGAGAGCAGAATGAAAGGCATAATTGATGAAGCCAAGGCCTATGGAAATATTATTCTTGTTATAGACGAACTTCACAATATAATGGGTGCCGGAGAAGCCGAAGGCGCTATGAATGCTGCAAATATACTCAAGCCTGCCTTGTCAAGAGGAGAAATTCAGGTAATCGGGGCAACAACCTTAAATGAGTACAGAAAGAATATTGAGAAGGATTCTGCTTTAGAAAGGAGATTTCAACCGATTGTAGTTGATGAACCGTCAATTGAAGAATCTGTTGAGATTCTTTTAGGAATTAAGCACTATTACGAAGAGTATCATTGCGTAAAGATAAGCGAAGAGGTTGTGAGAGCAGCTGTTAATTATTCCGAGAGATATATAACTGACAGGTTTTTGCCTGACAAGGCTATTGATGTTATAGATGAAGCCGGTTCCAGAGCTAATCTGAGAAATATAAAGCTTGTAGAGCTGCAGTCATACAAGGATGAGCTGGTGAAGGTTCAGGAGGCTAAGGATACGGCCATATCAGCAGACTCAATTGAGGATTATCAGAAAGCTGCCGACTTGAAAGTGCACGAGTGTAAGCTTATAGGGCTTATAAAGGAAATTGAAGACACAACTAATGATGTGTGGATAACTACAGAGGATATTGCGGGAGTAATAGAGGCATGGACAAAAATACCAATTCAGCAGTTGAGCGAAGAAGAATCTGAAAAGCTGATTAACCTTGAAGCAAGAATACACAGGCGCGTGATAGGACAAAACAAGGCGGTGGAGGGTGTGGCTAAGGCTATACGCAGAAGCAGGTCGGGCTTCAAGAAAAAGAAAAAGCCGGCATCATTTATATTTGTGGGACCTACAGGAGTTGGAAAAACAGAGCTTGTCAGAGCTTTGGCTATTGAACTATTCTCAAGCGAAGAAGCATTAATCAGACTTGATATGTCTGAATATATGGAAAAA
The DNA here is from genome assembly GCF_003208175.1 of Ruminiclostridium sufflavum DSM 19573. Classification (GTDB taxonomy): domain Bacteria; phylum Bacillota; class Clostridia; order Acetivibrionales; family DSM-1351; genus Ruminiclostridium; species Ruminiclostridium sufflavum. Next base: position 78,544 of record NZ_QKMR01000002.1, read on the forward strand.
CATACAGTGTCTAAATTGATAGGTTCTCCTCCGGGATATGTTGGATATGATGACGCAGGCCAATTGACAGAAAAGGTGAGAAGAAAGCCTTATTCGGTTATTTTGATGGATGAAATGGAAAAGGCTCATCCGGATGTGTTTAATATGCTGCTGCAGATACTTGAAGATGGAAGATTGACGGACAGTCACGGCAGAACTGTAAGCTTTGAAAACACAGTTATCATAATGACATCAAATGCAGGAACCAATCTGAAATCAACCGGCATAGGCTTTTCCAACAATTCATACAATGCATTGGAAAGCAGGGTAAAGGATGTTATTAAAGAAACGTTCAGACCTGAGTTTCTGAATAGAATTGATGAAATAATAGTGTTTACCGAGCTTGGGAAGGAAGAACTCAAGCAGATTATAGACTTGATGCTTGAAGAGGTCTATGAAGAAGCGGGAGAAAAAAATATAAAATTAAATGTATCTGACAGGGTGAAAGAATTTATTCTCGAAAAGGGTTATGATGTCAAATTCGGTGCAAGACCGTTAAGGCGCGCTATACAAAACTATATTGAAGATGTTCTTTCAGAGGAGTATCTAAAGGGTGCCGTCAAGGAAGGGTCTTTGGTTGGAATTGATCTGGATGAAAATAGAAAAATAAAGCTATCAATTATATAAAAAATGTTATATAATATAATTATTAGTAAGCTATAATGAAAAATATTCATTATAGCTTATTTTTATATGTACGGCAGAAGCTTTGCGGTTTGCCGCATAAAAGTCAATTACTGTCGGTTAAATAAACTATATAATCGTCCGATAGTTTGGGTTTGAGGCTGAAGCCTCCTAAAGTTAAAACAAATTCAAACCCAAGCTGTGTTCAAAATTAGCTTAAAAGCTTAATTCGCCTGAAAAGACGATATAAATATCGTCTTGATACAAATATCATCGCGAAGGCTTGAACCGTAATTGACTTTAGTCAAAATTTGTTTGTTGTAGATTATACAAAAAATAGCTATAATAGAAATAGTAGTAATTCAACTCTAGGTAATTCTGCGGTAATATATTGTCTGCGATAATATATTAATTATACAGTTCTCATAGGCAAACTGAAAAATTAAGTATTATTGATTGGAGTTAAATAATGAGATGTTCAAAAAAATTATTAACTATAGTTTCTATTACATTACTGAATATAATGCTTGCTTCGTGTTCAGGCATAAATTCACAGAACCCGGAGCTTGTTAAAAAGAACGATACACCTATTAAAGCTGAAACAATAAATTTAATGACCAGCTGGGGTGGTGTGGATAGTAAAGCCGGAATACTGAAGGAAATTATAGCAAAGTTTGAAGACGAAAATCCAAATATAAAAATAGTAAACCAATCTATATTCGGCGATGATTATTTACCGACTCTTAAGACAAAATTTGCTTCGGGAAGCGGACCGGATGTTTTTGGCTTATGGCCTGGTTCTGATATCAAGTACCTTATTAAAGCAGGTAAAATAGCAGATATTACTGACACACTCAAACAAGACAGGACATGGATGGATAGCTTTAAGCAGTCAAGCTTCAGTTCGACAACTTATAACAACCGTATTTATGGAATCCCTTTCGAAGTGGCATTTGAAGGACTTTTTATAAATAAGGATTTGTTTGATAAGTATGGAGTAAAGGAACCTGTAAATTATAAAGAACTGAAAGAGGCTGTTATCGTATTCAGGAAAAACGGAATTATCCCTATAGCATATAATTCCACTGCTGAGGGCTCATATATATATCAAAATATAATCGCAAGTCTGGGAGGCTCTAAAGGAGTTGAAGAGTACTTAGTTGACGGAAGAATAAACAGTTACTATATTGCTGCAATGAAATATATGAAGGAATTAAATGATATGGGTGCATTTTCTGAAGATTCCATTATGATATACAGTGACGAGAGAAACAATCTGTTTTTTTCGAAGCAGGCAGCAATGATAGTTCAAGGCTCTTGGTTCATACCTTATTTTGATAAGGATGATACCAGCGTTAAGATGATTCCTTTTCCTTCAATGACGGAAGAGGAGCCCAAGATGCCGACCGGATTGGGCGGAGGTACCTTTTATATAAGCAAGTCCGCTTGGGATTCATTAAATAAGAAAGATACCTCTATTGCTTTTTTGAAATACTTAACTTCTAAAGAAACAGCCGTATATTTTTATGAAAAGACTGGGTTGATTACTAATTTAAATATGGAAATGGATTTGCAAAAAGCTTATAGTTCGTTAGCTGAGCAAAGTGCAGGCGTTTTTAAGAGGATTCCCGATAAAAACAAGACGCCTATTCCGGATCTTATAATTGAACGGGCTGCATGGGAGGATGTAGTTATCAAAAATTTCCCTAAGTTTTTATTGGGAAATACCTCCGCTGAGGAAATATGGGATCAAGCTGTACAAAAGATAAATGATTAATAAATATCTGAGGTAAATATGATAAATAAGGTTACATCCGGACTGACATGGAAAATATTAAGCGTTATTCGTTTTTATAGGAATATTTCTATAAAGAAAAAGATGTTTTTGATTCTATATATACAAATTCTTATACCACTTATTTTTATTGGATATTTTAGCTTTAAAACCTCTGAAAATTTAATAGTTGAAAAATCAAAGTCCTATTCAAATGAATTGCTGAGTCTTGTGGAGCTCAGACTTCAAGATACAATAAATAATCTGAATATAATATCTCAGGACTTAAGCAATGATGAGGGAATATATTCAGCATTACTTAATTATGACGGTAACGGCATAAATAAGCTGCAGGATTATGAAGTCAGAAGTCACATAATTAATGCATTTCAGCAGATAATTCCAACAAGAACCGAAGTGTCTGCCATGTGTATTGTCACAAATACAGTAAGAGTTATCGAATATGACAGGAGCAGTTTGGAATCGGATATAAAATCTGTAGTTCTGCAAAATTATACTGAGATACAGCAGCTGGCCAGAAAGGCAGGAGGCAGTACGGTTTGGTTTTTTGATGCTGATGAAAATGCATATCTGGTAAAAATGATTTATAATAAGGACAACTACAAAGAGATGGGACTATCAGTTGCTCAAATTGACAAAGCATGTTTTGAAGCTGCTCTTGGAGGACCGGAGTCTGAGCTTATGATGAACCTGACAATTATTTCGCCTGAGGGCACTATTATATACTGCAGGAATTATGATTCCTTTAACAAGTATGCCGAAGCAATACAAGAAACACCCAATGGTATTAATGGCAAGGACAAGATATTTATTGCTTCAAGAACCTTAAATGATTTAAGATGGAGAATAGCCACATACATACCGTTAAAGCAGCTGTATGTGGATGTTGAAGGTCTTAGAACCAGTATGATACTGATATGCCTTGTAGCTATTTTGCTGCTTTCAATTGTCAGCTTTTTTGTATCATTTGATATGATTAAGCCTATAAACCAATTGGTTAATGCTATGAAGGGAATGAACATAGACAAGATTTCCAGCAGCTATATTGAAATTGACAGAAATGATGAGCTTGGCTTTTTGCAAAAAACCTTTAACACTATGACAAAGGAAATGGACCATCTGGTTAATTGGATATACAGAGAGCAGCTAACCCGAAAAGAGGCTGAAATAAAAGCATTGCAGTCTCAGATAAATCCTCATTTTCTGTTTAATACACTGGAGTCTATCAACTGGATGGCTCAATTGAACAATGTACCGGAAATAAGTGATACGGTCTCCGATCTGTCAACTTTGTTAGACATAAGTATAGGACGTGATGACAGGCTCATTACAATTGAAGAAGAATTTATATATATAGACAAATATATTTCATTGCTAAAAAGGAGATTTGAAGATAAAATTACCCTTATTAAAGAGGTTGATCCACAGGTTCTGTATGTTAAAATCCCGAGGCTGCTTATTCAACCGCTGATTGAAAACGCTGTTTATCATGGAGTGGAGAACAACAGAGGAAAAGGAATTATAACACTTGTTGCAAATATAAAGGATGGTTTGATAACAATTGAGGTAATTGATAATGGCACAGGAATTTCATCTGAGGAATTGGCAAAGCTTAATAATGAAATGAACTTGGATAACAATACTTACTTTAAATCCCTCAGCAGCAAAAAAAACAAGAGCATTGGAATTGAGAATGTCAATAGAAGGATAAAGCTTTTTTATGGAGAAAATTACGGACTAAAGATAGAGAGTAAAGTATACATCTACACAAAGGTGTCTGTAACTTTGCCTGTTCAGATTCACAATACCAAGGAGGGCTATTATGTACAAGGTTCTAATAATTGACGATGAATCAATTATGAGAAAGGGAATAAAAAATATAATTAACTGGAAGCATCTTGATTGCGAGGTGTGCGCTGATGCCTGCGACGGCATTGAGGGCTTGGAGCTCATAAAGCAGCATCGTCCTGATATTATTATTACTGATATTCGTATGCCCGGTTTAGACGGAATAAGTATGATTAAGCAGGTAAAAATAGTAGTACCTAACGCAAAAATAATAATTTTAACAGGCTTCAGGGATTTTGATTATGTACATGAAGCAATAAAGTGCGGGGCTTTCGATTTTTTATTAAAGCCTACAAAGATAGAGGAGCTTACAAATGTTTTATCCAAAGCGGTAAAAGAGTTTAACGAACAGAAGCTTAAGCATTTGGAAGTAGACAAGTTCAAACGGTTGTATGAACAAAGCATACCGGTGCTGAGAGAAAAGTTATTATATGATATTATTTATGGCATTAATACCAATGAAGATGAAATCGAAGAAAAAATGAAGCTTTTTGACTTGAAAATAAATAATTTTGTTCTTGTAATTATGGAGAATGACTTTGAGGAAAAGCCGGAAGGCTCCCAATACGACAAACATTTGTGCCAATTTGGTATAGTAAACTCCTTCGAAGAGATATTTGCAGAAAAATATGAGGTAATAAGCATTATGCTCAACACAAGCCGAGTTGGCTTTATTATCCAGCAGCCCAATAAGTCTCCCATAGATATTGCCGAGGTGAGTGAAAAATGCGGATACCTTCAGGAAGTTATAAACAATGGATTCGGGTTTACAGTTACTATTGCTGTAAGCTCAAATGGTACTTCTGCAATGGAGCTGACGGATAAGCTGAGAGAATGCTTGGGTTCCCTTGAATATAAAAGCTATATCGGAAATAACTCAATTATACAGTACAGTGATTTGAATTCTTTTTTCAGATATGATGATTATTCTGCACTGGAAAAATACCAAAAGCAATTGCTTGAAAGTATCAAATCGGGAAATAATGAATTAGTCAAGGTCATTACACAAAACATATCTAAGTATGTTAATACAAACAATATAAATCTAAGCTATCTGAAAAACTATTACTACAGTACCTTGTCCTCAATAAATAATATCAGGATTTCTGTTCTTGCCATTGATGCGGATAAAAAACACGAAGAGGGCAGAGACATAGCAAGCCTGTTAAAGCTGATAGACAAATGTGACAGTGTGGATGAGCTGAATTCACTATTGGAAGAAGTATCAATGAGAATCTCATCAAGAGTTAATAGCTTTAATAATAAGAGCTTGAAGCTTATACTCAGAAAAGCTATTGATTATATTCATGAGCATTATAATGAGCAGGTTACACTTAATGAAGTTGCGGAAAATATTTATGTCAGTACATTTTACATCAGCCGGATGTTTAAAAAAGAACTGGGGATAAGCTTTGTTGATTATCTTAACGATGTCCGCATTGAAAAGGCAAAGGAGTTATTAAAGGATGTTAAATACAAGACATATGAAGTAGCCGAAATGGTTGGTATACCTGATCCTCATTACTTTTCAAAAATATTTAAAAAATATTCCGGGATGACACCATCGGAGTACAAGGAGACTTTATTTATTAGCTGAAAAAGAAATTATCAATATTTTGAAAATAAATTGTGAACTAAATGTAAGGCTGGTGTAATATTTTGTTGTTCAATATTGTTCGGAGTTGTTGACAAGATATTGCACATTAAAGCAAGTTGGTCTATTTTGCGATTGGCTTCAATTTATTAATATATATATATAGCAAAGCGGGCATAGTCGTAATATTCTTTGTGAACGCCTGTTTTTGATATATCACATATTACATATAATGAAGGGTGGCATAGTAGCTATGGGAGTAACTCGAACTGAAGTAAAAGAAGCAGCTGTTCCCTTAAAAGCCAAGAAAAAGACCGGCTTTTTGAGAGATATAGTAAAAAACAAGGTGCTTTATGTTATGATGCTCCCTCTGTTGGTTGTTTTGTTTTTTAATAACTATTTACCGATGGCGGGCGTGTTAATTGCATTCAAGAATTACCAATATCACGGAAACAATTTCTTTGAGAACTTTTTTTTAAGTGATTGGGTTGGCTTCAGGAACTTTGAATTTTTCACGGCAACACCGGATGCTTTTACTATTACAAGAAACACTTTAGGGTATAATTTTATATTTATATTTCTTGGCTTGGTAGTATCAGTATTTTTTGCAATTCTTTTAAATGAGATTAAGAACAAATTCTTATCTAAGTTTTATCAGGCAAGCATGTTGTTACCATATTTCATGTCTTGGATAGTAGTCAGCTACATAGTATTTGCACTATTTGGCGAGGAAAAAGGTTTTGTCAACAAGTCACTGCTTCCGGCTCTTGGCATGCAGGAGGTAAGCTGGTATGCAGATCCTATGAAGTGGCCGTTCATATTAACATTCGTTAATATATGGAAGTTAACCGGATATAACACGGTTATATATATAGCTGCTATAGCCGGCATTGATCAGGAATTTTATGAGGCCGCAATTGTTGACGGCGCATCAAAATGGCAGCAAATCAGAAGTATTACAATTCCGTTGCTTAAGACATTAATGATAATACTTACTCTTTTAGCGGTAGGTAAAGTATTTTATTCAGATTTTGGATTGTTCTTCCAGGTACCAAGGAATACAGGTGCGTTATATGATACAACACAGACTATTGACACATACGTGTACAATGCGTTGCGTAATTTGAATGATGTCGGAATGGCATCAGCGTCAGGTTTATATCAGTCTGTATGCGGATTTGTTCTGGTAATGATTTCTAACCTTATTGTTAGAAAAATTGATCCGGAACAGGCATTATTCTAAGGGGGGGAAGAGACATGAAGCATAAAGATGATGTACAAATAACTACGGTAAATAAATTAAATGATATTAAGCCTTTTTGGAATGGAGCTTTTAATTTAATTTTTATAATATATGCACTATGCTGTATTGTGCCGCTTGTTTTGATAATAGGCATATCCTTTACGGATGAAAAGACTATTACAGTACATGGTTACAATTTTATTCCGAAGGTTTTCAGCTTAGAAGCTTATAAATGGGTTGTAAAAACCGGTGAGGCAATATTCAGAGCCTATGGGATTTCTATTTTTGTAACAATAGTCGGAACATTGGTCAGTCTTGCAATAATTGCCATGTTCTCATATGTAATATCGAGAAAAGATTTCAAGCACAGAAATAAGTTCGCTTTTATAGTGTTTTTTACAATGATATTTAACGGCGGTTTGGTTCCATGGTATATGGTATATGTAAATATACTTCATATGAACAATACAATATTTGCATTGATTGTTCCCAGCCTTGCCAATGCATGGTATGTAATGATAATGAGAACTTTCTATCAGACAAATGTTCCGGATTCACTCATTGAATCAGCAAAGATTGACGGTGCAGGAGAGTTCAGAATTTTTATACAGATAGTTTTACCTCTGGCAAAAGCAGGACTTGCAACAGTTGGATTGTTTCAATGTCTGCAATACTGGAATGACTGGTATTTACCGCTTATGTTCGTTGACGATGCAAACTTATTTAACTTGCAGTACTTGTTATATAAGACTCTCGCCGCTATTCAGTACTTGTCACAGGCAGCAAACCTGCCGCAGGGCTCACAGGCACTTGCAAATCTGCCGTCAGAGACAGCCCGTATGGCAATGTGTACTCTGGCAATAGGTCCTATTATAATAGCGTATCCGTTCTTCCAGAAGTATTTTGTAAAAGGTTTGACTGTTGGTGCTGTTAAAGGCTAATACCATACATTAAGTATGGATAGCAATAAATATATTTATAATTTAAGGAGGTTCACAATGCAAAAGGCAAAGAGACTAATAGGTTTAGCTTTGGTTACTTGTATGGCTATCTCGATGATAGCTGGATGTGGAAAGACAGAAGAGGCTTCTCCATCAACAGCAACTAACTCAGCTGTTGACACATCTGCATCAACTGGAACAGAAACACTTGATCCAGTAGAATTACAATGGTACGTTGTAGGTAATGGTCAGCCTAATGACATGGACAAAGTTTTAGCAGAAGTTAATAAGTATTTGCAGCCCAAAATTAACGCTACTCTAAAGCTTAACATCTTTACTTGGGGTGACGATTTCGAAAACAAGATGAGTGCTAAAATTCAGTCAGGTGAAAAGTTTGATATCACATTCACTTCAAACTGGGCTTGTAACTATCAGCAGAATGCACCTAAAGGCGCATTTGTAGATCTTACTCCGCTTATGGACAAATATGCTCCAAAGACAAAGGAATTACTCGGAGAAAAAGTTATAAAGGGTGCTTCAATCAACGGTAAATTGTACGCTATTCCTACTAACAAGGAAATGGCTCACAACTGGGGCTTCTTGATTAACAAGGATATGGCAGATAAATACGGAATCGACTTGTCAACAATAAAGAAATTCGAAGATTTAGAGCCAGCACTTAAGATTATCAAAGAAAAAGAAGGAGCAAACGGAGTTGAAGCATTCCAGACTCTTACTGGAGAATCAGCTTACAGAGTTCTTGACTTTGAAAAGTTAGTTGATGATAACGTTCCAGGCGCTATATATGGCGACGGAAGAGATACAAAGGTTGTTAATGACTTTGCTACTGCTGAAGCTATGTCATTGTTCCAGACACTTAACAAATGGTACAAAGCCGGATATATCAGAAAAGATGCTGATACTATCACAGACTATGCACCAGCTAGAAAAGCAGGTAAGGTATTTGCAACTACAGCTTCCTTGAAGCCTGGTAAGGATGCAGAACAGTCAATTTCTGACGGAGTTAACTGGACACAGATTGATATAACTCCTCCAAGAGCAACTACTCGTGAAATGACTGGTTCAATGCAGGCTATTTCAAAGACTTCACCAAATCCAGAAAGAGCTCTTATGTTCCTTGAATTAATGAACAATGATGCTTTCCTCTGTAACTTAGTTAACTATGGTATCGAAGGAACTCACTATACAAAGGTTAACGATACTACAATCGAACAGACTCAAGCTGGTAAGGATAACTACAATAACAGCTTGCAGTGGTTGTTTGCTAACCAGTTCAACACTTACTTATTTACAACTGAAGACCCACAGAAGTGGACTAAGTTTAAAGAGTACAATGCTAGTTCTGTAGCATCACCAATACTTGGCTTCACATTCAATACTGAAAATGTTAAGACTCAGATTGCTGCATTAACAGCTGTTAAGAAGCAGTTCATGCCTGGTCTTGAAACTGGTAAGGTTGATCCTGCAACAGTTGTTCCTAAGTTTACTGCTAAATTGGAAGCAGCTGGTTTGAAAGCAGCTATTGATGAAATGCAGAAGCAGGTTGATGAATTTGTTGCAGCAAACAAGTAAGATTTAATTAAAAATGAACAGCTTTTTATCCGGTCGACATTTTGACAGATAGCAGCTGAACAAAAAAATGGGGCTAGCCGCTAAGAATAGCGTTAGCCCCATTTTAAATAAATATAACTAATGGTATAATTATGTTAATGTTTATAGAGGATAAAAGGTTTTATTAATATGAAAAGTGAAGAGATTGCAAAAATTGCAGGAGTGTCAAGAAGCACTGTTTCCAGAGTAATAAATAACTATACGAATGTACCGGATGAGACAAAGAAAAAGGTTCTTGAGGTAATAGAAAAGTATAATTATCAGCCTAATACATGTGCAAGGGTTCTTGCCGGTAAAAAGAGTGATACCATCGGGTTATTTGTTGTGAGTATTGCAGATGCAGAAAATCCAAACAGGCTTTATAAAAATGATTATTTTAATCAATTCACAAATGCAATTGTGGATTGTGCCAATTCAAGAGGCTATTATGTCTTAATTAATATTATCTACTGTGAAAGTGATTATAGTCGGGTTAATGAGATATTTTTACAAAAAAGAATAGACGGCGGAATAGTTCTGGGAACAGAAAAGGAAGCAGAGACATTAATCAAAATTTCAAAAAAGGGCTGTCCTATAGCATTAATAGATTATGACGCCGAAGAAATACGCAAGAATAAAGCTGAAAATGAGAATTTAATATTGGTAGGCTCAAGAGATTATGAGGGAGCTGCTGCGGCTGTTGAATATCTGATTGAATTGGGGCATACGGATATTGGTCTGTTAGCAGGCAGAATGACTACATATTCAGGCAGACAGAGGTATAAAGCTTTTTTTGATACAATGAAAAAGCATAATTTAGAAATTAATGATCAGTTTGTACTTCATGGTGACTTTATCAAATCTAAAACCTCCAATGAGGTACATGCACTAATAAGCAAGGGGAGATTGCCATCCGCTATATTTTCATCAAATGATGATATGGCTATAACGGCAATAGAATTATTTAAAGAAAACAACATCAGGGTTCCAGAAGATATATCGATAATAGGTTTCGACAATATTACACTTGCATCCTTGGTAAAGCCTTCACTTACAACAGTGGAAACGCCTATATTCGATATTGCCGAAAAAACGGTTAAGGAACTGATTTCAAATATACAAAAGACCGGAAAGGGTTTTAAAAGCTATAGTTATAATACAAAAATGGTTATTAGAGAGACATGTGCAAAGAAGTAAATTCTTTGTTGACATTATAAATTATTAAATAAATATTAAAGAGGAGCTAAAAACATGAAATACGGATTTTTTGATGATCAAAACAAAGAATATGTAATTACTACTCCCAAAACGCCATATCCTTGGATAAATTATTTAGGTACTCAAGAGTTCTTCTCATTAATTTCAAATACTGCGGGGGGATATTGCTTTTATAAAGACGCGCGTTTACGCAGAATAACCAGATACAGGTATAACAATGTACCAATTGATATGGGCGGAAGATACTTCTATATCAATGACAACGGAACCTTATGGTCACCGGGCTGGTCACCTGTTAAAGCTGATTTGGACAGTTATGAGTGCAGGCATGGCATGGGGTATACTAAAATAACAGGAAGTAAGAATGGTATAAGCTCTGAGGTGCTGTTCTTTGTACCGTTGAATTTCAACGGGGAACTTCATAGAGTGAGAATAAAGAATACAACAGGTGAAAATAAGAGCTTGAAGCTGTTTTCGTGTATTGAGTTTTGCTTGTGGAATGCGCAGGATGACCAGACAAACTATCAAAGAAATCTCAGCACAGGTGAGGTTGAAGTAGAAAAGTCTGTTATTTACCACAAAACGGAATATAAAGAGAGAAGAAATCATTTTGCGTTCTATTCGGTAAATGCTGATTTAACCGGATTTGATACAGACAGAGACACGTTTGTAGGATTGTATAACGGATTTGAGAATCCTCAGGTGCCGGTAAGCGGAGAACCGGCAAATACAATTGCCCACGGATGGGGACCAATGGCATCTCACTGTATTACTGTTGAGCTGAAGCCGGGTGAAGAGAAAGAATATGATTTTATACTTGGATATGTTGAGAATGAAGAAGATGACAAGTGGGAAAGCAAGGGAGTAATAAACAAAAAGAAAGCTTATGCAATGATTGAAGCCAAAGGAAATCCGGCTGCAGTTCAGGCGGCTTTTGATGAAATGCAGAATTCATGGAATAACCTGTTTACTCAGTACAAGCTTGAGCACAAGGATGAAAAGCTCTGCAGAATGGTTAATATATGGAACCAGTATCAGTGTATGGTTACCTTCAATATGTCAAGAAGTGCGTCATATTTTGAAACAGGTATAGGCAGAGGGATGGGATTCAGAGATTCCAATCAGGATTTATTGGGATTTGTTCATCAGATACCTGACAGAGCAAGAGAGAGGATACTTGACATTGCTGCAACTCAGTTTGAAACAGGAGGAGCTTACCACCAGTATCAGCCTTTGACCAAAAAAGGAAATGATGAAATAGGAGGAAACTTCAATGATGATCCTCTATGGTTAATAGCCGGCGTTGCCGCTTATATTAAGGAAACCGGTGATATGGGCATACTCAATGAATTGGTGCCTTTTGACAATGATGAAAATAATATGGCAACATTATTTGAGCACTTAAAGCGTTCCTTCTATCATGTTGTCAATAATTTAGGACCCCATGGATTGCCGTTAATAGGAAGAGCAGACTGGAATGACTGCTTGAATCTGAACTGCTTCTCAAATACTCCGGGTGAATCCTTCCAGACAACAACCAGCAAGGACGGAAAGGTTGCTGAATCTGTTTTTATTGCGGGAATGTTTGTATTCTACGGACCGGAATATGTTAAGCTGTGCGAATTGACAGGTAAAGCAGATGAAGCTGAAAAGGCACAACAAGAAGTTGACAGGATGAATGAGGTTGTTCTTAAATATGGCTGGGATGGAGAATGGTTTATTCGTGCTTACGATGACTACGGACAAAAGATAGGCAGCCATGAAAATGAAGAAGGCAAGATATTTATAGAGTCACAGGGCTTCTGTTCAATGGCCGGAATAGGTGTTGACAAGGGTTATGTTGAAAAGGCTCTTGACTCTGCAAAGAAATATCTGGATACCCCCTATGGTTTGGTTTTGAATAATCCTGCCTTTACTAAATACTACATAAATATGGGCGAAATATCAACATATCCCGCAGGATACAAAGAAAATGCAGGTATTTTCTGTCACAACAATCCCTGGATTATTGCTGGTGAAACTGTAATCGGAAGAGGAGACAAGGCTTTTGAATACTATAAAAAGATAGCTCCTGCATATACAGAGGAAATCAGTGAAATTCATAAGACAGAGCCTTACGTTTACTCACAGATGATTGCGGGAAAGGACGCTGCCAAACCTGGTGAAGCAAAGAACTCATGGCTTACAGGTACTGCTGCATGGAATTTTATTGTAATATCACAAAGTATACTGGGTATAAAGCCTGATTATAACGGTCTCATGATTGACCCTTGCATACCAAAGGATTGGGATGGGTATAAGGTCAGCAGAAAGTTCAGAAATGCTGTATTTGAGATTTCTGTAGCAAATCCGGATCATGTATCAAAGGGTGTTAAGAAGCTTGCTGTTGATGGTAAAGAAATTGAAGGAAATATCATTCCTGTTTTTGATGATGGCAAGGTACACAATGTTGAGGTTGTAATGGGGTAATAACAGTCTTGCTTGATATAGCTGCTTAATATACATGTTTCGCAAAACTTCCAAATAAAAGCCGGAGAGAATTCTCCTGCTTTTATTTGATGTATAATTGGGAATTTGTATAAAATTATATAGTAATTTACACATAGACAAATGAGCATCTGCGGATTGTTTTTTAAGCTTGAAAACAAAACTATCGACCGATAGAATGGGTTGGTAGTTTTTGATTTTTTGCAAGCAGCATTGAAGACCGCTTTTATATAAAATAATTACAACGGCAGCCGTATAATAAATTCAGTACCCTTGCCGGGTTCACTGATTACACTGATATCACCGTTATAGAGGTTAATAATGTGTTTTACTATTGAGAGTCCCAAGCCTGTTCCTCCCATATTTCTGGAGCGTCCTTTATCTACTCTGTAAAACCTTTCAAAGATTCTGGAATGATGTATTTGAGGAATACCGATGCCGGTATCCTTAACTGAAATAGTGGTTGTCCCTTTTGACTTACTTGCTGTTATAAAAACAGCACCGTTTTCAACATTGTACTTTATTGCATTATCGATAAGATTGATTAGCATCTGTTTAATTCTGTACTTGTTTATACAAATTAATATATCTGTTTCTATGTTAACTTCAAGCTTAATATTTTTTTTATTTGCTGATGCCTCCAATAATTGAACAACATCATCAACAATAAGATTAAGGCTGTTTGGGGATACATGCTCATCATTGCGCATTATTTCGATTTCAGATAATTGAAGAATATCATTAATTAAATGATATAGCCGTTCGGCCTCAATATCAATTATATCCAGAAATTTAATGGCTACTGCGGTATCTTCTATAGCACCGTCTTTAAGTGTTTCCACAAAGCCCCTTATAGAGGTTAACGGGGTTTTAAGCTCGTGGGTGACATTTGAAACAAATTCAGTACGGATTTGTTCCAGCTTCTTAACAGAGGTTACGTTGTGCAGGGTTATTACCCCGCCGGCATTTTGCACCTTGATGTCAGCACTTTTAATGGGATTTGTATAAACCTTATAAATAAAGTTACTTACCATTCTTGGAGAAAATATAGTGATTTCGTCTGTAAGTGCTACGTTATTTTCGATAGTATCTTTTAAAAATGAATTGATTTTTGGGTTCTTAGTAATATCCAGTAAGCTTTTGCCGATAATTCCAGGCCCGTAGCCTACCCCGAAAATGTCGCAGGCACTTGTGTTTATAATAAGTATTTTGTAATTTTTGTCAATTGCTATAATTCCGTCTCTCATACTATTAATTATTGTGTCTATCCGAACGTTTTTATCTAATATTCCACATAGAGTATTATCAAGCTTATCTGCCATTTCATTAAAAGTACAAGCCAGCTCCTTAATTTCATCGTCAGAAGATGTAGCTGCTCTTTTTTTGTAGTTGCCGTTGGCAATTTCTTTAGTTGTGCTTATAAGCTTATTCAGAGGGGCTGTGATAATTCCGGACACCTTGACAGCGATAAGGACAGTAAGTAAAAGACCTACAAGTACTCCGATAATAGTATATAGATAAAAGGATTTGTTAATTGAGTTTATCTGATTAAGAGGAACAGAAACCCTCACAATAATGCTCTTGCTTTTTACAGGATATGCAATATATATATAATCAAGATTAAGCGTTTTGCTCAGGCGTTCATCAAAGCCTAATTTACCATCAAGCGCAGCTTTTATTTCTTTTCTGCTTATGTGATTTTCCATTTCAATTGCATTTGAATCAGAATCTCCCAAAACCTTGCCATCATCATCAATAATTGTTATTCTGGTGGCAAAGGAAAAGCTTCCCAAAGAGGAATCTTTACTGCTTACTATTTTGGCATAGCTTTTAGCAAGATTGTCATACTCTATCGATGAGCCTGCTGCCTGCTGTTCAATCTGATACGCCAGTAATACGGCTATATTTTCGCAGCTGTTTTTAACTTCGGTTATATAAAAATAGCGGGATACTGCAAAAGTAAAGATACCTGCTATAGTTATTGCGATTATTACAAGCAAAATTGTATATTTGACAATTTTATTTTTCATTTATTTGTCCATGCCTTACAATCAGGATACTTTCGAGGCGGCATTGGATTTGAAGCCCCCTTTATATTTTTATTATACTGTTTTAAATATACAGACCTCTACATAAATAAATTATCTTCACGTTCTTGCTTATAAGTTAACTCTGTTTGTCATTAAAGCGGTAGCCTATGCCTCTGACGGTTTCAATAAGCGTAGGGTTTTCGTCATTTTCTTCAATTTTCTGTCTCAAATACCGTATATGTACATCAACGGTTCTTGTTTCTCCGTAATAATCAAAACCCCAAACCTTATCAAGAAGATGCTCCCTTGACAAGACTTTGCCCTTGTTGCTCATAAGCATTTTTAGAAGCTCAAACTCTTTAAGAGGCATTTCGATAAGCCTGTTGCCTTTGTAAACCTCTCTTCTTGTACAATTGATGGTTATATCAGCCTGTGAAATAATATTATCGGTTTTTGGCTCGTTAGCCGTATTTATTCTTCTGAACAAAGCCTTGATTCTGGCTAACAGCTCTCTGACACTGAAGGGCTTGGTAATATAGTCATCAGCTCCCAGTTCTAAGCCTAAAACCTTATCAAATTCTTCGCTTTTAGCTGTAAGCATAATTATAGGAACATTGTTTGTGGCGCTGTTCTGCCTCAATTTCCTGCAAACCTCCAAGCCGTCGATTCCGGGAAGCATAATATCCAGAATAAATAAATCAGGAATGTTTTCGGCGGCACAGTGGGATAACAAGTCTTCACCGTTATCAAAGACAATAACCTTAAAGCCGTTTGCCTCAAGATTGTATTTAATTAACTGCTGAATATGTGTTTCGTCTTCTACGACAAAGATAGTATGTTTAGACATTCTGTCCCCCAAATTCAAAAGGATTATGTTCATTGGTACGTGCCAAATGCTCGTGTGAGCCTGTTACATTGTAAACAACCCATTCGGCAATATTTGTCGCGTGATCACCGATGCGCTCCAGATACTTTACGACAAACATAAAGTCAGTGGCTTGCTCTGTTGTTTCAGGGCTGTTTTTAATTACATTTATCAATTCCATTACAATCTTTGAAAACATGTCATCAACTTCATCATCACTGTCACATACTGTTTTTGCAAGATTTATATCCTGCTTGATATAGCATTCTATGGCTCTTTTTACCATGTTTTTCGCCAAATCAGCCATTACGGGAATATCAATCAATTCTGAGAAATATTTCATACCAGCCATTCTTATGGTTATTTCGGAAATATCTGCGGCCTGATCCGCTATACGTTCCAAATCGGTAATGATTTTCAGGGATGTGCTTATTGTGCGCAGGTCCTTTGCTAAAGGCTGCTGCCTTGCTATTAAATTCAGACAGATTTTTTCGATTCTGTTTTCCAAATCATCTATAACATTGTCATTTTCAAATACCTGCTTTGCCAGCTCAAGGTCTTGATTTTTTAATGCAATTATTGAGTTTTCAATGGACTCCTCAACGAGACCGGACATATTAATCATTAAATCCTGCAAGTGCTCAAGTTGTTTGTCAAATGAATTTCTAACCATTATATTTTCACCTCTTAACCGAATCTTCCGGTAATATAATCTTCTGTTTTTTTATCTTTAGGATTGCTGAACAATTGATTTGTATTTCCAAATTCAATTATTTCTCCATGAAGGAAAAAAGCGGTCATGTCAGATATTCTGGCTGCCTGCTGCATATTATGGGTAACTATAGCTATTGTATAATCCTTTTTCAGCTCTTCAATCAAATCCTCTATTTTTAGAGTAGATATAGGATCTAATGCAGAGGTCGGCTCATCCATCAAAACCACTTCGGGTTCCACAGCAAGAACTCTTGCTATGCACAACCTTTGCTGCTGACCGCCGGATAATCCCAATGCATTCTGCTTCAGCCTATCCTTTACCTCTTCCCAGAGGGCACTGTTTCTAAGGCTTTTCTCTACTATATCATCGAGCTTTGCTTTGGATTTTATCCCATGAATGCGCGGGCCATAAGCAATATTATCATATATACTCATGGGGAAAGGGTTAGGCTTTTGAAATACCATACCTATATTTTTCCGCAATTCAACTATATCATATTCTTTATATACATTCAAACCGTCAAAAAATACATCTCCTGTTATTTTCACATTTGAAACAAGATCATTCATTCTGTTGAGGGTTTTTAAAAATGTTGATTTTCCGCAGCCGGATGGCCCTATAAAGGCTGTTACCTGTCTGTTGGGAATTTCAATTGAAACACTTTTAAGAGCTTGAAAATCTCCGTAAAAAAGATCTAGATTCCTTGTTATTATTGTATAATCATTTGTCATATATTTATTCCTTTATCAAATGAATTTTTAATTTAATTAAATGATATCAGTATTCTTTTAATGCAGGTTTAAGTCAATGTTAAGTTATTGTTAACAGGGATATAAAATTTAATCTGTATCAGCTGCCGCAATCCGGAACAATAAATATATATGATATTATTTACACAATTACATTTTTTAGTATATACCCTTTGGAAATTATTTTTGAATACAGACCGGAATAATAGCAAAATATAATAGAATATATGGAAAATAACAAATTAATAGGAAATAATTATTTATGATAATTTTCAAGAATGAACCAGAGTAATCACAAATAAGTATTAATTTTGTATACGGTGCTTAATTAACATTATATTAACAAATGATTAACAGCAGTTTGCTTTTAGCTTCTGCATAATAATGATACTATTACTAGAGTCAATTACAGATGAAGCCATTATCTGATAAAGCATTAAAACGGTATTTTATAGCATCGGTTTTCAGCAGATAGTAATTGATTTTCCAAAAGGGAGGGAAAGATATGAGCGATACTGCCGGTACTGAATCAAATAAAAAAGCCGCAAATAAAAACAGGATTAAGAGAATGAAAGTGTCAAATATTATAGCTAAAAATATATTGTTTTTATTTGCTGTTATAACAATTTTAACAACAATAGGTATAGTTATATCCTTGCTTAAGGATTCTATCGGATTTTTTTCTGAAATTTCCATAACGGAATTTCTTTTTGGAACGGAATGGACTCCTTTGTTCAGCGAGCCCAGCTTTGGCGTTTTGCCACTGATTTGCGGAACCTTATTAATAACCTTTATTGCAGCATTAATTGCAATACCTGTTGGATTATTTACGGCTATATATTTAAGTGAATATGCAAACAGAAGGGTCAGGAAGATTATTAAACCAATATTAGAGGTGCTTGCGGGAATTCCTTCGATAGTCTTCGGATATTTCGCATTGACTACAATAACTCCCGTTTTGCAGTTTTTAATACCGCAAACAGAGGTGTTTAATGTGCTTAGTGCAGGGATAGCTGTTGGAATAATGACAATACCCCTTGTTTCATCTTTAAGCGAGGATGCATTAAGAGCAGTTCCCGACAGCCTGAGGCAAGGTGCGTTGGCATTAGGGTCAACGAAGATGGAAACCTCAATGAAAGTAGTAGTGCCCGCGGCTATATCAGGTATAGCCGCATCCTTCGTTCTTGCTGTTTCCAGAGCTATAGGCGAGACTATGATAGTTACAATTGCTGCAGGTGCAAGGCCGAACCTGACATTGAATCCTTTGCAGAGTGTTCAGACAATGACTTCATTTATTGTTCAGGCCAGTCAGGGAGATAATCCTCACGGAACAGTCGGATATTATTCCCTGTTTGCGGTAGGCTTGCTGCTTTTTTTAATTACTCTGGGACTTAATATTTTATCAAATTTTATAGTTGAAAAATACAGAAAGGAATATTAGAAAAAGAAAAGAGAAGGTGTGCTTATGAATAATATAAAATATAGAAAAATGAAAAATTCTATTTTCCATGGAGTAATATTTTGTGTAACATTAATCGGGATAATTGTATTAGCGGTATTGCTTATCGATATAGTTATCAGGGGTATTCCGTATCTTACAGGAAAGTTCTTTACAAACTTTCCTTCGAGATTTCCGAATAAGGCAGGAATATTGCCGGGTATAGTGGGAAGTGTCTGGATTATTGGATTAACTGTAGTATTTGCGGTGCCTATCGGCTTGGGAACAGCTGTATATCTTGAGGAGTACGCTAAAAATAATTGGATTACAAAGTTTATCAAGATAAATGTATCAAATTTGTCAGGTACTCCGTCAATTGTATATGGGTTGCTGGGCCTGGCTGTTTTTGTAAGAACGTTGGGGCTTGGCAAGAGCATTCTTTCAGGAGCCTTAACAATGACACTGGTAGTACTGCCTATAGTTATTGTATCGTCGCAGGAAGCAATTAAGGCTGTTCCGCAGTATTTGAGACATGGTTCGTATGCACTTGGAGCAACAAAATGGCAGACAATCAGAAAAATAGTAGTGCCGACTGCCTTGCCGGGAATATTTACAGGTGTGATACTGTCTGTATCAAGAGCTTTAGGTGAGAGTGCGCCTTTGCTTATTGTCGGTGCGGCAACATATATTTCAAAGCTTCCTGACGGTGTTTCCTCTGTATTTACTGCCTTGCCCCTTCAGATTTATTATTGGATGGGACTTCCCAAGCAGGAATTTAGGGATCTTGCAGCAGCAGGAATAATAGTGCTGCTGGCAATATTGCTTACTACAAATGCACTGACAATAGGATTGAGAAATAAATTCCAGAAATCAATTGAATAATATGATTGTATATGAGACTGTTTTTATAAAGCTAAAGCTGTGAAGGTATAATCACAGCTTTTAAAGGAATCCGCTGCCGGAATAATGATACGATAACCCGTATAAAAGGAGCTAAAGCCAAAAGCATTGGAGGCTGTCCTGTCATTTTCCGGCAGAATAATGTATATTTATTTCTCAAGTAATTTATCTAAATCAAAGATAAGTATTATTTTGCCGTCTTTCTCAGCAATCCCGCTGAAAAACTTGCCTGACAAACCGGAAATAAGCTCTGGAGCAGGTTTTATGCCAGTATCCTCAACACTGATGATTTCACAGACTTCATCAACAAGCAGACCAACAACAGATTCATGATTTAAAATAATAATACGAGTGCTTTCATCAAACTCAATCTGCGGGTAGCCAAACTTTTTCCTGACATTGAAAACCGTATGAACCTTGCCTCTAAGATTAATTAGTCCCTCAATATATACAGGAGTATCAGGTACTTTATAAATATCAGTGATTTTTTCAATAATATTTACACTATTGATATTAATGGCAAATACCTCATCATTTACTTTAAACAGAACTAATTGCGCGGACATAAGCAAACCCCCTAAGTAATACTAAAAGATAAAATATGCTCTTTATGACATTATACCAGTATAAGAAAAAAACGGCAAATTATTTTTATTTGATGCATTATATGCGGATATCTGTCTGTTTTTGTGCGATACCTTTTTTAGCTTCTGTAGCTTCCGTTTATTTTCACATAATCATATGATAGGTCACAAGTCCAAATCCTGTCTGAAACGTTGCCTTTTTTCAGATTAATTCTTACGGTGATTTCTTTTTTCTTGAGTATTTCTTTGGCGGTATTTTCATCAAAATTAACTGCAGCTCCGTTTCTGCATACGAGAAGCTCGCCTATATGGATGTCGATAAGATTTGGATCAAAGGTTGCACCTGAATATCCGGCAGCGGTGATAATTCTGCCCCAGTTTGCATCCTCTCCGAAGATTGTGGTTTTAACCAGAGGTGATTTGGCAATGGAGCTTACTACCTTGTATGCATCTGCTTCATCCTGTGCACCGTCACAAATAACTTCGATCAGTTTTGTGGCACCTTCGCCATCCTTTGCTATTAACTTTGCCAGATACGTACAGACATACATAAGAGCATCAACAAAAACAGAATATTCATAATCATTTTTTACTATGGCATCATTGTCAGCGAAGCCGTTTGCAAGAACAAAAACCGAATCACAGACACTTGTGTCGCCGTCCACAGAAACCCTGTTAAAGGTTGTTTTTACACAATGCTTTAAAGCTTTATCAAGCAAGCTTCGTGATATATTTGCATCGGTAGTGATTATACCAATCATTGTAGCCATATTTGGATGAATCATTCCGGAGCCTTTTGCAATGCCCCCTATACGAACCTTTCCGCCCTGTATTTCAATTTCAACGGCAATTTCTTTAGATAACAGGTCGGTTGTCATAATGGCTTCCACAGCATCGGCACTTCCGTCAATACTTAACGCATTTACCGCGGATCTGATTCCTGAACGGACGTTTGGCATGTTCAGCTTTGAACCGATAACACCTGTTGAATTTACCAGAATGTCTTCAGAATCGCAGTGTAAAAGCTCGGCAGCTAATGCAGTCATATCTTTTGCATCTTTATATCCGCTTTCTCCGACACATGCATTGGCATTGCCGCTGTTAATAACTATAGCTCTTGCAAATCCGTTTTTTATATGTTCCATAGAAACCTGAAGAGAGTGACCCTTAACAAGGTTTGTCGTAAATACGCCCGATGCCACTGCAGTATCTTCTGAGCACACAATAGCTATATCTTTTTTATTGTTTTTTTTAATTCCGCCAGCTGCGCCTGCAGCTGTAAATCCCTTTGGAGCCGTAACTCCGCCTTCAATAATATTCATATTCAGCCTCCGTAGGTCATAGTTAACCTGTATTTATTTTTATTGTTATTAAAAGCTATAATTGTAAGTTGATTATACATAAATTTGTCAAACGAATCAATTATATTTATCATATATATATGAATAAATATACATAAAACGCTAAAATTAATAATAAGCACGAAAAATGCTGTAATTTTAAGGAAATATATAATTATTTCCTTTAGGGCTTATGCTGTATTTATTTTATCTCAATATATAAATAATATTTACCTTAAGACAAATCAGAAAAAAAATATAGCTGTTTAGTCATGTGCAATTAAATTGACCTGCTGCATCAGTAATTGAAAAGCAAATTAAATAATGTTATTATTGTAAAAACAGCTTAATAATTGGCTATCATATATGTATATATAAATATTTTAAATTTTCTTAAAAAGGGAGGACAAAGAAATGAGCGATTGTCTTTTTTGCAGGATAGTAAACAGAGAGATACCTTCAACGCCGGTTTATGAAACTGATAAGGTATATGCGTTCTTAGATATTGAGCCTGAAGCGCCGGTGCATGTTTTAATAGTACCGAAGCAGCATATTTCATCTCATAACGCTTTAACTGAGGATAATGTTGATGTGATGAAGGATATACATTTGGCTGTTAATGAAATTGTAAAGAAGCTGGGTATATCTGACAGCGGATACAGGCTTATAAATAACTGCGGACCTGATTCCGGCCAGACTGTTTTTCATTTGCATTACCATCTTGTGGGAGGAAAGTCTTTAGGAACTAAAATCCTTTGATTTTTTCGCATTATATATTAAATAAAATCATTATTATCTATGATTTATAAATAAAGGTTGACACAATTTTGAAAATTAATATATAATATACTGTGTGCTGTAATTAGCATAATTCCCTATAGTGTGTGTCAAACATACTACAGCTATTTTCCCGGCACAATTGCTATTATCGGAGGGAGGGAAGTTTTGTGTCTGAAGTAAGAGTTAAAGAGAATGAGTCTTTGGATAGTGCTCTCAAAAGGTTTAAAAGATCTTGTGCTAAGTCAGGTGTTTTAGCTGAGGTTAGAAAGAGAGAGCATTACGAGAAGCCGAGTGTTAAGAGAAAAAAGAAATCTGAAGCTGCAAGAAAGAGAAAATTCAAATAAAACTGTGACAATTGTAGTTTACAGGAGATATTTGTTATGTCATTAAAAGCTAAGTTAGTTCAGGATTTAAAAGTAGCCATGAAGGATGGTGATACAGCTTCAAAAACAGCTATTCAAGTGGCGAGGTCGGCAGTGCTTCAGGTTGAAAAAGACACGAAGGTCACCCTAGACGATGATGCTATAGTTGAGATTATTGCTAAAGAAGTTAAAAAAAGAGTTGATACCTTACCTGACTTTGAAAGAAGTGGTAGACAGGATCTTATAGATAATCTAAAAGCTGAAATTGAAGTATTGAAGAAATATTTACCGCAGCAGTTAAGTGAGAATGAGATAGAAGAAATTGTAAAAAAGGCTGTTTCTTCTACAGGAGCTGCTTCTGCTAAAGATATCGGAAAAGTTATGCAGGTTGTGTTGCTTGAAACCAAAGGTAAAGCTGACGGTAAGCTGGTAAATAAAATAGTTAGAAAATTATTAGGATGATAAGAAGGAGCCCGGTTGTATAACCGGGCTCCTTCTCTTAGGTACTATATTGTATAAACATTGATATATGAGATATAATTATATATAGTAATTTTAGGAGATAGAAAATGGCTACGGAAATAGAAAAGAAATTTCTTGTCACAAGTGATAAATTTAAAAGGACTAAAAACAAAGCTTTATTCAGGCAGGGATATTTAAGCATTGATTTTGAACGTACAGTCAGAGTCAGGAGTTATGATGGGCAGGGCTTTCTGACTATTAAAGGAAAAACCAGGTCCTGCACAAGAGAAGAATTTGAATATAACATTCCTGTTCATGAGGCTGAAAGAATGCTTGACAAGCTGTGTGTACGGCCTATAATAGAGAAAATCAGATACTTTCTGACATATGAAGGCTGCAAATGGATAGTAGACGAATTTTTAGGTGTGAACGAGGGACTTATTACAGCCGAGATAGAGTTGGAAAATGAAGCCCAAATATTTGCAAAGCCCGAATGGGTTGGAAATGAGATTACATATGACATAAGGTATTTTAATTCTAATCTCGTTGAAAACCCGTATAAGAGCTGGTAGTACGGAGAATAGCCTTAACAAGAAGGGTGTGAGGTAAAATGGAGTGCAGGGAAAATTGCGGTGCTTGCTGCATATCACCGTCAATATCTTCAGCTATTCCCGGAATGCCTGATGGAAAGCCGGCAGGAGTCAGATGTATTCAATTGAGTGAGCAAAACAGATGCAAGCTGTTTGGAAAGCCTGAAAGGCCAAAGGTTTGTTCGGGACTTAGACCATCAGAAGAAATGTGCGGACTTTCCCGGAAGGCTGCGAAGGATTATTTGGAAATGCTGGAAGAACAGACAAAATGATTTCAAGGTTGGGGGCGAGGGTTAGCTCGAAAGAAATGTGGAGGTTTAAAAATAATCTTGCGTACCGCCACTTTGCTTTACTATAAAGTTTGTGCCGATACTCGGCGTGGAGGTTAATATGAGTAAAATTTTAGTATTTATGTATGATGATATGGCTGATTTTGAAGTAGTCTATGCCACGCATTTGCTAGGACACGAACTGTCAAAGCAAATAATTTCGTGTGCCTATGAGAAAAAGCCCGTAAGAAGTAAGGGCGGTATGGTTTACATGCCTGAGATAGCTATATCGGAAGCGGCTTCCGAGGATTATGACGGCTTTATTATACCGGGAGGCTGGAATCCTGTTGTAAAGGATGAAATATTGGCATTAATAAATGATTTTTTTGACAAAGGGAAGCTGCTTGCGGCTATTTGTGCGGGGCCAAGATATTTTGCAAAAGCAGGAATTCTGAAAAAGGTTAAATATACCACATCAATTGTCGAATGGACTCAGGCAAGACGTGAAGCCTTTGGAAATGAAGAGGATCCTTTCCCCAGGGAGAACTTTGTCAATACAAGAGTAGTCAGGGATAAAAATATAATAACATCAAAAGGAATTTCATTTGTTGATTTTGCAATTGAAATTGCAGATTATTTTGGCATGTTTAAAAATGACTCAGATAAACAGGAGTTTTTTAAAACTATTATTGAAGGTAATTAGGTGAAAGATATTTATGACCGATAGCTGTTTTAGGATATATTCCGTCATATTATCAAGCCTATGATAAATGCCGGATAAATTTCTTGGGCGGTACGGTTTCCGGGACGGAGGATGGGCTTTGTGAATAAAACGGTTTTGGTTACAGGGGCTTCAAGAGGAATAGGCTATGAAACTGCAAAGCTGTTTGCAAAAGGTGGCTATAACGTAGCATTAAATTATAACCAAAGTAAAAAATCAACTGAAGCATTGGTGAATGAATTGGCAAAAGCCGGTCACAGGGCAATGCTTGTACAGGCTGATGTAGCGTGCAGGGAGCAGGTTGTAAGCATGATTGACTCGGTAAATAAGCGGTTCGGAGAGATTGATGTTTTGGTGAATAACGCCGGGATGGCTAAGCAAGCACTATTTACGGATATTTCATTGCAAGAATGGGACAGAATGTTTGATGTTAATGTTAAGGGCATGTTCTTATGCTGTCAGGGTGTTTTGCCTGCTATGATAAGAAACAAGTCGGGTAAAATAATTAATATTTCATCTGTCTGGGGAATGACAGGGGCATCCTGTGAAGTTTTATATTCATCTACGAAAGCGGCTGTAATCGGTATGACCAAGGCATTAGCCAAGGAGCTGGGCCCTTCCGGCATACAGGTGAATTGTGTCGCTCCCGGTGTGATTGATACAGATATGAATTCTGATTTAGATGAAAATGCATTTGAGGACTTAAAGGAACAAACACCTCTTGGAACAATAGGAAAATGTATTGATGTGGCAGAGGTAATTGCATTTCTGGCTTCTGAAAAGGCAGGCTTTATTACCGGACAAGTGATAAGTCCTAATGGTGGTTTCCTTATATAATTTGTACATATGCAGGATTTGAGTAATAAATATCTTGTAATTTAGACATGATAAGTAGTATACTAAGCTAGTGCTGTTATTATTAAAAATACAGGTGGTGAATTCAGGTGGGCACAGACCCGTATCATTGTAGTTGCTTTAAAATAAATATTACTTTTGGGAGGGCCATGCAAAGCTTGAATTCTGAACTTATGCAAGTGTAAGAGTGTGTCCTCCTTGAAAAACGGAGGACTTTTTATGCTATCTTTATCTTTTTTTCAAGACAAAAAACAAATTGTACAAACAGAAAGACCTGTAGCAGGGATAAAGCAAATTAATTTTAACGGTCTTACATGGATAGATATTACTAAGCCTACCAAAAGTGAAATTGATATGCTGGAAAAGAAGTATGAGTTCCATGAGCTGCCTTTGGAGGATTGTCTGGCGGAGCATCAGCGTTCCAAGGTTGATGAGTATGAGGATTATTGCTTTATAGTAATGCACTTCCCGCGATATCGCAAGGATACCATGAGGCTGGATTCTGAGGAGATAGACATTTTTTTGGGTCACAATTATTTAATAACTCTGCATGAGGGTGAGTTGAAGCCCTTGGTTGCGTTTTCCAATATATGCCAGTCGAAGCAGGAGGCCAGAGAGAATTTTATGGCCGAGGGCTCGGCACTGCTGTTATATGAAATCATTAAGAGGCTTTTTGATTATTGCTTCCCAATGCTGGATAAAATAGGCACCATGCTTGATGCTCTGAATAAAAAAATATTCAGATATCAAACCAGAGCAATGCTCGAAGAGATATCAATAGCAAAGATGCAGATTATTAATTACAGGCGTATCCTTAAGCCGCTCAGACCTGTTATATTGATACTGGAAAAGGCTATCAGGAAATACCTTCCCGAGGATATGGAAATGTACTTTGACGATATTACAGACAAGGCAGAAAAGATATGGGATATGCTTGAAAATTATAAAGAAGTGGTAGAGGCAATAGATGCCACTTATGAATCATTAACCTCACATAGAATGAATAATTTGATGCGTACTTTTACGACTTTGCAGGTTATTGTTTTTCCAATGACATTAGTGAGCGGTTTGTTTTCAATGAATGTTAAAGGAATTCCCATGTCCGATTTCGGCAATGCGTTCTGGATTGTGTTTGGCATGATTTTTGTGCCGATGGCAATAATCGGTTTGCTAATGATTTTTAAACGCAATAAATGGTTTTAATGAAGGAGGTTCTGCCGCAATGCATGATACTTCAAAAATTAAGAATTTTTTTGAATATCTTCCGGAATGTATTAAGTTCCACAGGCTTAAGAATGAGAGACTGGTAAAAGCTATTTTTCTTCTGATTCTTATTTTTCAAATAGCCGGTAATTTTGTTGAGTACAAGCTGCTGAATTTATTATCATTAGATGACATAGATGTGATATCTTCTTTTTTGATGACCGGAATGATGCCGGCTGAAAAGGAGGCAATGCTTCCTTCTTATCAGGCAGTTTATATCTTGCTGGCCGTATTGGCAACATTATTTTTAGTTAAATTAATTTCAAATTTGTTGCTCTCTGTTTATATGTATACATATATTTGTGAAGCAAGAGGTAAAAACACAGCAGCTTCGGCTGGCAGCTTTAAAGGTGCTTTTAAGCACCTTGGGAGGCTTATTGGCTATAATATTATATTTGGCTTGCTGGTATCAATCGGCACTATGTTTTTCATTATACCCGGAATTATTGCATATATAATTTTTGTGTTTGGATATTGTTATATACTGGATATTAAGTTGACCGTAGCGGATGCCATGACAGCATGTGCAGAGGTAACTAAAGGGAAAAAAACGCAAATAGTCAGTGTATTTATTGGTTTCTTTCTGATGTTTGAATTACCGATGCTTTTGCTGTTTTCAGGGAGTTCCTTTGGAACTGCATGTTTAGCTTCATTTTTTAATACTATTGTGAGCTTGATTTTACAAAGATTGATAACTCAGATATACTTGGATCTGGAATACAAGAAAAAGGAAAAATAGGCTTGTGGCTTTCACCTTAACCGGCTTTGATAAATTAACCCTTTACCGGACAGGATATAAATTTTCAGGCATAAAGATTTGAAACAGTATTGACAAGATATAGGTTTAATGTTTATTATAATAAAGTGGTTTTAAATAATTTAATAACGGGCAATTAACTCAGCTGATAGAGTGCTTCCTTGACGTGGAAGAAGTCAGGGGTTTGAGTCCCTTATTGCCCACCAGATTTATCAAAAAGAAGCTGCTGCACAAGTGCTGCTGCACAAATAATTCTGACTTCGTGAAGAATAATTTGCAGCAGTTTTTTTGAATCAAGCCTGCTGTAGTCAAGCACAGCTCCAAGCCGTTACAGGGCTTATACTGCTTGTATTCCATCTCTTTTCCGGCGGAATATGCCTGCTTTGAAAGCAATCTGTTCCTTGCCTGTTTCAATTCAATTTAAATTTATAACTAAATTTTATTTTTAAATCATATTATTTATAGTGATAAGGATTGATATATTTTCTGCTGTTTATTTCAGCTATTAACTGCATTAGCCTTATCTGATTTTTTAAAAAACATATTTAGAAAAGAGATAGAATAATGCTGCAAAACATAATAATACTTATATTGAGTTTAGGTATCATACTTATTGGCTGCGAATTATTTACAAATGGAATAGAGTGGCTTGGGAAAAGGTTCGAGCTGGGAGATGGGGTGGTAGGAAGCATTTTTTCAGCTGTGGGAACTTGCCTGCCTGAGACCTTGATACCTGCAATAGCTCTGCTGTTTTCAAGGAATGATTTGAATTCTGTCAATATTGGAATAGGTGCAATTGCAGGAGCACCATTTATGCTGTCCACACTTGCATTTTTTATAACAGGTCTAAGTGCAATAATTTTTTCAGGCAGACGAAAAACCAAATATAATTTAAATGTAAATTTAGATGTTCTGAGCAGGGATATCTCCTTTTTCGTGATAGTATACACAAGTGCAATATTGGTTTCATTGACTGCTTCAGCTGTTTTTAAATATATAGTGGCTGTTTTGCTGGTAATTTGCTATGTAAGCTATGTCATAAAAACTGTAAGCAATGATAAGGCAAGCAATGAAGAGCTTGACCGGTTGATTTTTGACGGGGTGTTCAATACCCGAACGGGCATTGCAATTATAATTATACAGATTATAGCCGCACTTATTGCCATAATTGCCGGAGCAGAGTTATTTATAAAAAATATTGAGGTTGTTTCTGATGCCATGAATATTTCTGCCTTGGTATTGTCAATAATAATCACTCCTATAGCCACAGAATTGCCTGAAAAATTTAATAGCATAATTTGGATAAGTAAGGGCAAGGATACACTGGCTCTCGGAAATATAACCGGGGCGATGGTTTTTCAAAGCTGTATTCCTGTCTCTATAGGCATTCTAACCACCGCATGGAAGCTGGACACTATTACCTTAGTCAGTGCCTTTATGGCATTAGCCTCATCTCTGATCACCTTTATATGGATAAGGAGGTTCAGATGCTTGAATCCTGTACCTCTGCTGTCAGGAGGCATATTCTATATTTTTTTCATTTGCTTTCTGGCTGCGAGAGGATTTAAATAAAATATAGCTGCATGGTTTTAAAAAATATTGTTAATCGAAAATTTTTCCCTCTGGGGTATATGCAGAACCAAGTGCCTTAATGACTGCAGTTCAGCCGAGGCTGATGAAAAGTCTTGTATTTCGATATATTTTTTTGACTTTGCATAGGAATTATCTATATTGTCTATTTCCGAATGATCTAAAAGCATCGTCCAGCCAAATTTAGTATTCTCCCACTCTGCTTCAAACAAATAAAGCTGTTCTTCAGCATTATTCCATTGCTTATTATCTACAAAGCCGGATGCGTTTTTCAGGCTTGAGTCTAATTTTTCGGCTGAACAATTCAGATAACGCTGTGATAACAGGCCGGGGATAATTACACTTAAAAGTAAGCATGCTACAAGTAATATTGTTTTTGTATTTATATTTATTTTTCTCATTATTTACTCCTTTTTTCTTTAGCTTGGCAAAACAGCTTCCTGTCACAGTCAATGCTTGCAAAAAGAACATCCTTTATTTGTTTGATTCCTATCTTATTTAGCTCTGCCTCCAGCATATGCTTATCTAAATTGGCATTTTTCAGGTTTTCCTTTATTAAGTCGCCGTCGATAATCAGTTCAAGTGCAGGGGCTTCATATTTTACGTTTAAATTAAGGTCTTCGGGTGTAACATTTCTTTTACCTGCTTTAGGAACTACACTGAGCTGTCCGTTAGACTCCAAAATGGCATACTCGACATCTGCTATGTTATATATATCCTTGCTTCTCAACTGCTCAAGAAAATCATTTAAAGTGTAAAGCTCGTTTTGAAAAACATTTTCATTTATTTTTCCTGCGGATATTAATACACTTGGTTTGCCGCAGATTATATTTCTTGCCCGTGTGCTTTTTAAGGATACAAACGATATTATTATCTGAATTGCCAGCATTGTAAGTATGGGTATGACACCATGCAATAAAGGAACACCTGTATTTTGCATAGGGACAGATGCCAGATCGGAAATCATAATTGCAATGGCAAGCTCAAATGGCTGTAATTCGCCGATTTGCCTTTTTCCCATAATTCTCATGGCGACTATAACAATAGTATATAAAATTATTGTTCTTATAAAAACTACCAGCAAGATATCTACCTCTTTCTATTAAAAAGCAATATATGTGTTAGTATCCAGTACTATAAGGGAAAAAATACTTGGAAAAAGTATCATTAAAATAAATTGAGTATAAATGTAAATTTAACCTGCATAAGCAGTTAAATTAATTAGAGAATATTGACTTATTTTTACGTTTAACATATAATTTTACCTTTAGGAATATATAGACTAAAGTCAATTACGGTTCAAGCCTTTGAGGGAACTTTTCGGGAGGAAAAAGTCATGCAGGTTGTTATTATAGGATGCGGCAAGGTAGGGTCAAAATTTGCACAGGTATTGTCAAAAGAGGGAAATGATGTGGCCTTGGTTTCTAATGATGCCAATTCATTTAAAAATCTTCCTCATGATTTTGACGGAGTGACTATAACAGGAGTTCCTATTGATCAGGACGTATTGAAATTGGCAGGCATTGAAACGGCAGATGTACTTGTTGCGGTAACAGAGGATGATAACGTCAATATAATGGTTTGTCAGGTTGCAAAAGAGATTTTTAAAGTGCCGAAGGTGGTTGCAAGGATTTATAATCCTGACCGGGAACGGGTTTTTCATGAGTTCGGGCTTGAAACTATTTGCCCTACGGATATAACTGTAAATGTTATGAGAGCATCAATGCAATCCGGAAATGATATCAGTACTCATATAATCGGCAATACATCAATTGTGTTCAGGCATATCAAGCTTGAAAACAGCTATGTTGGCAGAAAAATCGGACAAATTAAAATTAAGGAAGGCATGATTTTGGGAATAGTCCGCTCGGGAGAATTTATTTTTGCCAATAAGGTTGCAAAGCTGATAAAGGATGATGTTGTTGTAATTGCAGAAACTGCCTATAGAAGATAATGAATGGTATCCGTGGAGGATAGCAAAAGAAGGCGTGGAGGTTAGTATGAACATTGTAATTGTTGGTGGCGGAAAAGTTGGCTATTATCTGGCTAAGACTCTTCAACAATATAAGCATAAAATAGCTATCATAGAAAGAAAGAGAGAATTGTGCGAGAAAATAGCAAATGAGCTTAAAATATGTGTAGTTAACGGAGATGGAACAAATATAGACCATTTAACGGAGTGTATTGCTGAAAAGCCGGATACCTTTATTGCTGTCACAGGCAAGGATGAGGACAATCTGATTGCATGCCAGCTTGCAAAAAGAAACTTTGGGATAAAGAGAACAATTGCCCGGGTAAACAATCCTAAAAACATAGTTGTATTTGAAAAGCTGGGTGTAGATATTGCATTGAGCAGTACTTCAGTAATTGCAGATTTAATTGAGCAGGAAGTTGACTTTATGGGCATGAAAACACTTATGAAGCTAAGAGGCGGAAAGGTAGCATTAAACGAAATAAATATCACCAATTCATCCCCTGTTGTAAATAAATCCTTAAGGGAAATCTCAATACCTAAGGACTGCGTATTAATTTCCGTAATCAGGGAAGACTTAGTGATAATTCCTAAAGGAGATACTATTTTAGCGGACGGTGACATTATTATTACTGCTTCCTCGCTGCATGACCAGCAGGAATTAAAGGACTTCTTTCTGGGATAGGCTTGATTTGTTAAAATATAAATTTAGTTGCAAAACTATTGTTGTGTATGATAAAATTATTCAAAGAATATTTAAAGTGATGAATAATTCCATTAGCTGCCTGCAGTTATTTTCAGAGAGCAATCTGGTTGGTGAAAAGATTGAAATGCGCAGGATGGTGAATTACAGATTATGAGCTGCTTTTGCCGGGTTTGCCCGTTATAGCATTTTAAGGTATTTAAAGATAATAAGTGTATTTTTTATTTAATTTATTCCGGAATTTTATATAAACAGGTAAATTAACTAAGTATACAGGTATATTCTTTAAGTACGAATTAAGGTGGTACCACGAGCTCTTCGTCCTTATACAAGGACAAGGGGCTTTTATTTTTTTATAGGCAGTATGGGCTGCTGCTCGTACTTATCCGTATAAAAGCCAATATGCAGATATAAAATTCAAATAATTTAGAATGTCAGGAGAGAGTTGAAATGAAAAATGTATTTGATGTTTTACAGGAAAGAGGCTTTATTGCTCAGATTACACATGAAGATGAAGTGAGAAAATTATTAAGTGAAAAAAATGTGACTTTTTATATTGGCTTTGATCCTACTGCAGACAGCTTGCATGTCGGACATTTTCTGCAATTAATGGTTATGGCTCATATGCAGCAGCACGGGCACAGACCGATTGCGCTTATCGGAGGGGGAACAGCGATGGTTGGAGACCCTACAGGTAAGAATGATATGAGAAGAATGATGACAAAGGAGCTTATCTCCCATAATTCCAGCTGCTTTAAAACTCAAATATCAAAATTTATTGATTTCTCGGAGGATAAGGCCATTATGGTTGATAATTCCGATTGGCTTCTGGATTTAAACTATGTTGAATTTTTAAGAGAGGTTGGAGTACATTTCTCTGTTAACAGAATGCTTACTGCCGAATGTTTCAAAAGCCGTATGGAAAAGGGCTTAACCTTTCTGGAATTTAATTATATGTTAATGCAGGGTTATGACTTTTTGGTGCTTAACAGAAAATATGACTGCCAAATGCAGCTGGGCGGTGATGATCAATGGTCGAATATTCTCGGAGGGCTTGAATTGGTCAGAAAATGCGAGGGGAAAAGTGTTTACGGTATGACCTTTACTCTTCTGACTACAAGTGAAGGCAAAAAGATGGGAAAAACCGAGAATGGTGCTTTATGGCTTGACCCTCAGAAAACAAGCCCATATGAATTTTACCAGTACTGGAGAAATGTAAGTGACAATGATGTAGAAAGGTGTCTGGCATTGCTGACATTCTTACCGATGGAGGATGTCAGGAGACTGGGCTCTCTTGAGGATGCACGGATAAATGAAGCTAAATCGGTGCTTGCTTATGAGGTGACTAAAATTGTTCATGGCGAAGCTGAAGCCTTGAAGGCAAAAGAGGCGGCAGAGGCTATTTTTGGAGGCAAAGGAAAGTCTGATAATATCCCGGCTGTTGATATCAGCCTATCCGAGCTTGAAGCCGGAATAAAAATTACTGATCTGCTGGTACTTGCAGGACTTACACCTTCAAAGAGCGAAGCACGAAGAGCTGTTCAGCAGGGAGGAGTTTCGCTGAATGAAAACAAAGTGAGTAGCTTTGATTACCTTGTAGGGAAAAATGATCTTGTTGATGATCAAATGATGCTGCAAAGAGGTAAAAAGAATTTTGTAAAAGTAAAGGTTAACGGCTAGGTATTTAAAGTGTCGAAGGAAATCGAAAATTTAAGCATTAATTCAATATTGTTGAGCTGTTGCAGAATAAATTCTCCCCGCTGTATTTCAGGGGTTTTAATAAATATCTGCAGCAGCTTTTAAATTTCTGAAAATATAGCCTTATCCAAAAATTTCCGGAATATTACCTGCTTTTTTGAAAAAAATAATATAGAATTCGGGTTGTTAGCAGACAGGAATGAATACCACTGAAAAGTAATGACTTGAAAATCAGAGTATAAATAAATAAGGAGGATTAACATGCCACTTACAAGCAAAGAACTTATGCTGATACAGGATAATATCAGTATGTGTGAGAACAATATCAAATATTTGCAGGGATGTGCCCAGATTGCAGCAGACAGTCAGGTAAAGAATCTTTGCAACCAATTGGCGAGCGATGAAAAAAATGACTTGCAAATTCTGATGAAGCATATAAATACTGCCGCACAATAATAGATAGGAGGGAATATTTTGGCAAATTTAACTGATAAGGAAATAATGTCATCAATTTTAAATGAACACAAGCTGTCTGCATCCTCACTGACAAACCTGGTACTGGAGAGCGCTTGCCCAATGCTCAGGAGTGATGCTGAGAGTATTTTGACAAAGACCTTTAATGGGCAGAAGCAGGTTTTTGATATCATGTCCCAAAAAGGCTGGTATCCTGTTCAAAATGCTAATCAGCAAGAAATTTCAATGGCACAGCAAAAGGTAAAAAATATACAGTCACAAATGTAATAGTTAAAAATAATAGTTTCAAGGGCAGAAATAAGCATTTTGATACGACTGTCAATAATACTGTTGTATCATGTAAGAGCTGAATACTGCCCTTTTAACATACATACAATTTCAGACTCAAGCTAATCGATGGCAGTATTGTGTATTACGCCGATAGTTATTAACTTTTTTAACAAATAAAGGTGAGTAACACTTTATTCTCAAAAGCATAAAATAATATTGCAGAGATTTGTACCTGATGCCTTTTTATTACATTAAACAATATTGCATTGCAGATATGCAAGCTTAAGAATTCTATAATGACTGTTAACAGCTTCATATATGAAAATCATACTGAAATCAGTATCTTAAGGAGGGAATCACGTGGAAGCAATGATATTAATAATGTCCCAATGTGACGGAGGTGTATTTTTATTATGAGCAAAATAATAGTCACGGGAGGTAAAAAATTAAAGGGAGAGCTCAGGATTGAAGGGGCAAAAAATTCAGTTTTGCCTATACTGGCTGCAACAATTTTAAACGGAGGAGAAAATATTATAAAGAATTGCCCAATGTTCAGGGATGTGGAAGTTATTTTAGATATTTTAAGAAAAATAGGATGTAAAATAAAAGTAGAAGATAACACTGCGATAATAGATTCATCAACGATATCTTCCACTATTGTACCTGAAAACCTTGCAACAGAAATGAGATCTTCGATTATTCTTATGGGACCGCTTCTGGCAAGAGAGGGAAAAGTAACTATAAGCTATCCGGGTGTGTGTGTTACAATATGAATACTTATTTACTTTATTTTCAGCTTGTTGAGTTCTAATTTCATTTTCCTGAATTCCAATGCTTTTCGGATTTTATTAACAAATATAAGCTTATTGGTAT
This sequence comes from Ruminiclostridium sufflavum DSM 19573, assembly GCF_003208175.1. Lineage (GTDB taxonomy): Bacteria > Bacillota > Clostridia > Acetivibrionales > DSM-1351 > Ruminiclostridium > Ruminiclostridium sufflavum. The sequence continues at coordinate 114,204 of NZ_QKMR01000002.1, forward strand.
TAGTAAGAGGTTTCGGGATATAATCAAAAATATCATAAGCAAAGGCTTTGTTTAAAGCATCCGTTTCGGCACTTGAAGCCACAATTATCGGAATATTCCTGTACAGGTCGGTTTTAGAAAACATTTCTAAAAAAACAAATCCATCCATTACAGGCATTTCTAAATCTAAAACTATAATGTCCACATTTCTGCTTTCTATCATGTCAAGGGCTTCTCTTCCGTTAAGTGCAGATATAAAATTAAGACGTTCCCTATAGAGATAATTCCTGAGAATAGCATTATCTAAAGCATTATCATCAGTTACAAGAACAGTACTAATCATAATAACCTCCACGCCCAATTTGGGCACAAAAATTTGGTAAAGACCAGCTCGAAATGCACAATGTTTATATGTCGTCTTCGAGCCTTTTCAAGCTAACCTCCACGCCGGATAATCGGCTTAAAAATGAAGCCTAGTCATAAATATGGAAACTGCTTGTAATTTTTCAAGCAGTTGCAGGCGCAAAATACTTTAGGAACATATTGCAGCTTTTTCTGACTAAATTTCTTAAAATAATCTTTATATATAAATAATTCTCTATAAGGCGGGTATAAACCTCCTGCAAAATCAGAAAAAATTTTCGCAGATTTTTAAGTAAATATGTATATAGTATACAAAATTTTAAATTTCGTTATAGTAATACACAAGTAATATATTATGATATAATATATTACTAAAGTCAATTACTATCGGCTAAAGCCGATAGGTTAGGTTTGAGGCCAGGCCTCCTAAGCTGAAAATGAATTCAGGACCTAGGCTGCGCGGAACGTACAGCTTAAAAGCATAATCCGCCTAAAAAATGATACATATCGTTCCGGTTTTGTTGTGCTAAGGCTTTAAGCATAATTGACTTTAGTCATGCATTATCAGCTGAAAAACGAGCATCGTCAGGGTGATTTTTTGAATCAGCTGTATATACCAAATTATTAACTTGTTATCAGCCGATAGAAATTGACCTTTAGTTAAAATTAAAGGGGTTCACCTTTAAAAGAAAGCAGGATAAAAAGGGTATGAGACTTGAAAACGAAAATATTTTGTTAACAAAAGCACGAGACGGAAATATTCAGGCGTTTGAGGAGCTTACCGGCAGCTTTTATTCAAGGGTTTATAATATTTGCTGCAGAATGCTGAATAATCCCGAGGATGCCGGTGAGCAGGCTCAGGAGGTGTTTATAAAAGCCTTCAGATATATAAAGGCTTTTAAAGGCAATTGTTCTGTTTCAACTTGGCTGTATCGTATTGCAACTAATGTTTGCCTTGACTATTTGAGAAAAAATAAAAACAGAAAAGATATTTCTCTTGAGCAAAATGTTTATGATGATATAAAGGTAAAAGATATGCTGATTTCAAGCAGTCCGGGGCCTGAAAAGCTGGCAGAGCTTAATGCTCAGAGAAAGGCCATTAATGATGCGCTGTCAGCTATGGGTGAAAAAAGCAGGCTGATAATTATCCTCAGGGATTTTAACGGTTTCAGTTATGATGAAATAGCTGAAATTACACAGGCGCCTGTTGGAACTGTCAAATCAAGAATCAGCAGAGCAAGAGCAGAGCTAAGAGATTTATTGTGCGAAGATAAGGAACATTTATTTACAGATTACGTCAAATAAATATGAAGGGAGGGGCAGCTATGAATTTTTGCAAGGAATGCGATGAATATATATCATTATATATAGATGAATTATTAGATGAGAAAACGGCAGAGGAATTTTTGAATCATGCCGAACAATGCAGCCAATGCTCTGCTAAGCTTAAAGCAGCTTTGTATTTTGCCGGGCTTTGCAGAGAAGAGGAAGAAGTACCTCTGCCCGGGGATTTCTCTGAAGCTCTTCATAACAGGCTGGAAAAATTAAATGATAATAGGGATATAAGCAAGAGAAAGCATTTATTTTTTATAAAAAACCAAAAAATTATTGCCGGATTTTCGGCTGCAGCTGTTCTCGTTATATCCCTGTTGGCATATAACCTGCTTCCTGATTTGGGTATTATGAAGAAAGCCTACAATACGGCAAGTACCGCTTCAGATGCTGAAGCCGCACAAAGTGTTGAAACAAAAAAGTCAGAGGATACCGGTAATATCGGGAATAATTCTAACAGCAGTGAAGTGGAAAGCGGCATAAAGCAGAATAAGGACAGCGGAAGCACCTTGATGCAGGATAAGGAGTCTGTGCAGCAGAGCTCGGGGGCAGCACCTGATAGCAATAGTACAAAAAGAGCTTTTGGTGAAATCTTGCCGCCGGAGAAAAAACAAAGTAATGATGAAGAAGCCAATCTGAAAACCAGAAAATATCAGGAAAAGGCAGATGCAGGAGCAGATACAGCTGTGAACAGCTCCGAGCCGGAGGATGAAGCAGGAGCATTTTCGTTGACAGCAGGTATGGCTGCCGATTCCGGTACTCATATTTCAAATTTTGCCGAATTGAAAGTCAAATTATCACAGCAGGGAAAAGAATTGGAAGCTTATAGAAGGCTGATTAAAGAAATAGGCGCTGTTGAATTAAATAATGCCGGTAGTAACAGTGCAGCCGTTAATCAGATTGAGGGCGCAGACAGATTAAATAATTCCGGGAGCAGTGAGGAAAAGGCTCAACCGGAATATATTGACTGCTATATGACACTGAGTCAATACAGCAGGCTTAAAAATCAGGCATCAAAATATAATCTGGAATTTGGTTATAAAACTGATATAATAGAAAAGGACATCAGTGATATTTATAATAATTTGAATAACAGAAAAATTGAGATTAATAATAAAATTACGGAAGCATCGGAAAACGGTGAGGATACATCTGCATATGAGACTGAAGAGGCAGGACTTAATGAAGCAATGGAAAAAATATCCGATAGAAAAGAAATAGTTGTTGTCAGAATGTATTTTGGACTTTCATAGTATCAGTTTTCTAAACTTGCACGATGCCCAGGGAGGCTTGATTTTTTGGATAAGATAATGATTGTTGATGGTAATAGCATTTTGAACAGAGCTTTTTACGGGCTTAGTAAAACAGCGTCACTTACAACCTCGGAGGGTGTTCACACAAATGCCGTATTTGGTTTTATTAATATCCTTTCTAAATATCTGGCAGAGGAAGAGCCGAAATATCTATGCGTGGCGTTTGATTTGAAAGCACCGACCTTCAGGCATAAGGAGTATGACCAATATAAAGCTCAGAGAAAGGGAATGCCTGCTGAATTAGCCGAGCAGGTTCCAATAATTAAGCAGGTATTGGATGCAATGAACATAAGTAGAGTTGAAGTTGAAGGCTTTGAGGCAGATGACATACTTGGTACGATTTCGCTGTGTGCACAGGAAAATGAAATTGAAGCCATATTGTTAACAGGTGACAGAGATTCATTGCAGCTTGCATCAGGCACTACAAGGATTAAACTGCCTGTGACCAGAGGAAATAAAACTGAGACGGATGAATATGATTACAAAAAGGTAGTGGAGAAGTATGGAGTTATTCCAAATCAGCTTATTGATGTAAAGGGGCTGATGGGAGATGCTTCGGACAATATACCTGGTGTGCCCGGAATAGGTGAAAAGACAGCACTTGAGCTGATTAAAAAATTTAACAGCATTGAGGAACTGTATGAAAATATTGATTCGGTTGAGAAAAAAGGCGTTCGTGAAAAGCTGGAGGCAAACAAGGAGTTGGCTTTCCTTTGTAAAAGGCTTGCTGCAATTGACAGAAGGATACCGGATATCTGTGGCATGAGTCAATACCTGAGAATGGAATTTGATAGGCAAAAGCTCTATGAAGTTTTTAAAAAGCTGGAGTTTAAATTATTTATAGAAAAATTTGGATTGAAAGACGATTCAGGCTCTCAGGCTTTAGCCAACATGTCCGTTGAGTATAAGGAAATCAGTTCTGTAGCTGAATTGGCAGACTATACTGATTTAATAAAAAAGAGCAGGGCTGTTACTATCCATTACCATATGGATTTGTCAGGCAGCTTTATTGATGATCTTTGCATATATGCATGTGAAGAAGGCTCTGTCCCCGGGGTATTGATATTTTCAAGTGACTTCACAAGCGGTATGGCCATACAGGCTTTAAAGGAAGTATTTGAAAATAAGAATATAAGTAAATATGGTCATGACCTTAAGCTGTTTATCAGGCATTTAAAAGCAGCCGGTATAGAAATAGACGGTATTGCCTTTGATACAATGATTGCGGCATATATACTTGAGCCTACCAGAAGCAGCTACAGGATTTCGGAGCTTTCCGAGGATATTTTGAATAAGGCTATAATTCCCGCAGAAAATCTGTATGACAAACATGGGAAAAAGCAGGTGCAGGAGTTGGAAGCGGATTCTTCCGCAATATGTGCCACCTGTGCCAAGGTTATTTTTGAATTAGTGCAGCGCTTTACCCCGATTATCAAGGAGAACGGACAGGAAGAGTTATTTTATGATATTGAGCTGCCCCTTGTCGAGGTGCTTGCGGATATGGAGCTTTGGGGCTTCAAGATAGATGTGGCAGGACTTCAGATTTTCTCAAAAGAGCTTGACGGAAAAATTTCTGTTTTGGAAAATGAAATATATATGCTTGCCGGTGAGGATTTTAACATCAATTCACCTAAGCAATTGGGAGTTATCTTGTTTGAGAAGCTGGGACTGCCTGCGGCTAAAAAGACAAAAACAGGATATTCAACCGGCGCGGAGGTATTGGAAAAGCTTTCTCACAAGCATGAGATTGTACACAGAATACTGGAATACAGGCAATTAATGAAATTGAAATCAACCTATGCAGACGGACTGTTGGCGGTTATAGACAAGAGCACAGATAAAATACATTCCAGCTTTAATCAGACTGTTACTGCTACCGGAAGAATCAGCAGTACAGAGCCTAATCTCCAGAATATACCGATAAAACTGGAGCTTGGACGTAAAATCAGGAAGGTTTTCATTCCGTCAGACAAAAATTATGTTTTGCTGGATGCGGACTATTCACAGATTGAGCTTAGGGTTCTGGCTCATATTACCGGTGATAAAAATATGTCAGAGGCTTTTAACAGCAATGAGGACATTCATTCAACAACTGCCTCAAAGGTATTTGGAATTCCTGTGGAGGAGGTTTCTCCCATTATGAGATCCAGAGCAAAGGCTGTGAACTTCGGCATTGTATACGGGATAGGTGATTTCAGCCTTGCTCAGGATATTGGAGTTACCCGAAAGGAAGCTAAAAGGTATATAGATGAATATCTTGACAAGTATTCAGGTGTAAAGCAATATATGAGTGAAACGGTTGAAAAGGGCAAAGAGTTTGGGTATGTGACCACTATTTTTAACAGAAGAAGATATCTTCCCGAGCTGAAGTCAAGTAATTTTCATATGCGTTCTTTTGGAGAGCGTGTAGCAATGAATACGCCGATTCAGGGCTCGGCGGCCGATATTATTAAGATTTCAATGGTAAAAGGCTATAATGAACTTAAAAAAAGAAAATTAAAATCAAGATTAATACTGCAGGTGCATGACGAACTTATAATAGAGACTGAAAAATCAGAGCTGGAAGAGGTTTCAAGGCTTCTGAAGGATTGCATGGAAAATGCAGTGTCTCTGACGGTTCCTCTTACTGTAGATGTTAAGCATGGAGATACCTGGTATGAAACAAAATAAGGATTCAATAGTACTGGGTGTGACCGGAGGAATAGGAAGCGGGAAAAGTACTGTCAGCGGAATACTTCAAGAGCTTGGAGCCATGGTTATTGATGCGGATGTTATCAGCAGGCAGATTGTTATGCCGGGTGAGAAGGCACTTGAGGAGCTGCTTGCTGTGTTTGGCAGGGATATGGCTGATAACGGCGGACAGCTGCAAAGAAAGAAGCTGGCGGAGGAGGTTTTCCGGGATAAGGATAAGCTTCAAAGGCTCAATGGCATTATGCACAAGCATGTCGCTCAGAGAATACAGGAAAAGGTGGAGGAACTGCTTGCAGCTAAGACAAGGGTTATTGTTATTGATGCTCCTATACCTGTAGGGAAAGGCTTCCTTGATTTGTGCGATCAGGTATGGACAGTGACGGCATCAAAGGAACTGCGAATAGACAGAATTATTAAAAGAAGCGGTATGACATATGATGAAGCAGTTTCCAGAATCAATTCTCAAATCCGGGAAGAAGAGTATATGGCTATAGCAAATATCGTAATTTATAATGACAAGGATTATTTACATTTGAAAGAAATGGTTAAATACCAATTTAACAGTATTTTGCAAGAATATAATTGTGAACAGGAATTTCCGCAGCTTTAGGCAAAATCTGAAATTATTGGGCCAGAGGTGATTTTTTGAAGAGAAAGAGCAGGAGCAGGTACAAAGGACTATTGATTTTTTTAGTTTTTATATTGGCAGTTGTTTTTGCAGTTAATTCAATAGGATATATTCTGAAATATATGTATCCTATAAAGTATTCACAGTATGTTGAAAGGTATTCTGATGAATACGGACTGGATAGAAATCTTGTATATTCGATTATTAAGGCAGAGAGTGGGTTTAATCCCAATGCGGTGTCTGTAAGAAATGCAAAAGGCTTGATGCAGATAATGGACAGTACGGGAGAGTGGGCGGCAGAAAAAATGAATATTGAAAATTTTGAAAGCGGTATGCTGCTGGAGCCGGAGACTAATATAAGAATAGGCTGCTGGTATATTGCAAGGCTGCTTAACCAATATGACAGCAATGTTGAGCTTGCGCTTACCGCATACAATGCGGGCAGCGGAAACGTATCAAAGTGGCTGAAAAATACTGATATCAGCAGTAATGGGAAAACCTTGGACAGGATACCCTTTGAAGAAACTGAGAATTATGTGAAAAAGATTAAAAGATATAATTATGTATATAAAAAGCTTTACGATGGACAAAAATAGTGATATTTTATAAATGTGGATTATTTCACTTTTTTACGAGGAGGAGAAGAAATGAGTTCAGTGCTTTTCGAAAGGGATTTGCTGTATCCTACAGACAATGTAATTGAGCCTGGAATTATACATGTAAAGATATTAAATCCGGACAACCTTAAAATGCCTGTAGTTGTTGAGACAAAGTCAAATCATTCGGCTGTTGAAAACGTAAATGCAGTTTTAGACGTACTGCAAAAGGATATTTTTGACAGGATTAATATTAAAATATATGATAATACCTCGGTGTACATTCTTCTAAATGCCTTGGATAAGGCTAAATACGGAGATGTAAAATATATTAAGGTTGTTTTCAACGGTGTACAGGATTTTTCGCTGGAGCCTTTTGATGAGGGACTGTAGAATGCCTTGTAGTTCTGATGCCTTGGCTTAGATACATAAACACCCTACTTCGTGATATTTTCACTTATGAAGTAAGGTGTTTTTTTGATACTCTGTTTCGTGAGCTTTAGCAAAACTTAAATAGTTCTTTGAACAGATTGAGCGACCAGCCTTAATTCATCCATTAATGTACCGAATCTTTCGGGCCTTAGTGATTGGGGACCATCGCACAAAGCGGTGGGAGGGTTAAGATGAACTTCAATTATCAAGCCGTCAGCGCCTGTTGCCACAGCACCCTTTGCAAGCGCAGGAACATATTTCCAATTACCTGTTGCATGACTTGGATCAACAATAACAGGAAGATGGGAAACTTCTTTTATTACGGGAACGGCACTTAAATCAAGAGTATTTCTTGTCATTGTTTCAAAGGTACGTATACCTCTTTCACAGAGTATAACATTCTGGTTTCCCTCAGCGATTATATACTCAGCTGCCATAAGCCATTCTTCGATTGTTGCCGACAAACCCCTTTTCAGAAGAACAGGCTTATTTGTCATGCCTACCTCGCTCAGAAGCCGGAAATTCTGCATATTTCTTGCACCTATCTGGAATATATCCGTATACTTGTTTACAAGCTCAACATCTCTTGTGTCGACTACTTCTGTAACTAGCTTAAGTCCTGTGGCTTCACGTCCGGCAACCATTATTTTAAGGCCGTCTTCTTCAAGTCCCTGAAAGGCATACGGTGAGCTTCGAGGCTTGAACGCACCTCCTCGAAGTATCTTCGCTCCGCTGCGCTTAACACTTTCGGCTGTTGAGATGAAATCCTTTTCATTCTCAATAGCGCAAGGCCCTGCCATTACAACAATTTCTTTCCCTCCGATTTTGACATCCCCTAAATCAATTATTGTTGGTGCCTGCTGCAGCTCGTTGCTTGCCAGCTTATATGGCTTCATAATTGGTACTAAGGTTTCGACACCCTGCATTTGTGAAACGGCATGAATATTCAGAAGCCGTTTATCACCTATTGCGCCTATTACAGTTTTTACATCCCCATATATGGGATGAGTCTTAAATCCGAGTTCGATTAACTTATTTTCAACACTTTGAATATCTTGCTTTGTTGCAGCTTGTTTCATTACTATAATCATATTTTATTACCTCCTCAAATTTATGCTTGGTTTCTTCTGCCTGATTTCTATTGAGCGAGCCTCTGTGAAGGAAAATATACGGATAAATATCCTTTTTATGGTACAAAAAAGTCCTCATCCCTAAAAACTAGGGACGAAGACTTGTATCCACGCGTTACCACCCAAATTGGTTAAAACCCACTCATGCATGTACAGGAATCATATAAATAATCCGATACACTCTTTCTATAACGGGAAAGCCCCGGTACGACCTACAAAAAAAGTTTCAGCCAACTGTTCGTGGGAGAACTTCAAGTATACTATCCTGCAATGCTTCCATCATTTCATTGCTCGCTGTGAAGACTCATATAATTTACTTTTCCCATTCATCACATTTTTAAATAAATATTATATTACTTAGTATACTAACATGTTATTACAAAATAAGTCAATACTTTTTTTATAACAGAAATCATTTATTTTAAAATTCTTTGTATAACACTAGCTCTTGCCGCATTTTCAAATGTATCGTCAAGTATATTCAAAGCACTGAAAGTATCGTATTTTTGCTTCAATGCAAGAGTGAGCAGATGGTCTGTCAGCAAGGGGTTTTTTGGAAGAAGGCTTCCGTGGGAATATGAACAGTAGACATTGTTATATACGGCGCCTTCATAGCCGTCAGTTCCATTATTGCCATTGCCGTACAGAACCTTGCCAAGGGGACGGATATCACTTCCCAGATAGGTTCTGCCGGAGTGATTTTCAAAGCCCGCTATTTTGAGAGGTTTTCCTTCATCACTTATTATATCGCTCTCAAAGACTATATTTCCAATCATTCTTTCCTTGCCGCCCACAGTCCATAAGTCGAGAGCATCCAGAAACTCAATTTCTTTGCCGTCCCAAGTCTTATAGTATTTCCCCATGAGCTGGAAACCGCCGCAAATACACAAAAAAACCTTCATGTTATTGATTGCATTTTTAATTTCAGAGCCTTTTTGCTCAAGAACATCCTTTTGAATAATTTCCTGCTCGTAATCCTGCCCGCCGCCCAAAAATACAATATCAAAGGCAGATGCATCAAAGCTGTCACCAATGGTTATATTTTGTATGGCTACATTTATGCCGTGCCACTGGGCACGTCTTTGCAAGGCTAACATATTGCCTCTGTCTCCGTAAGTATTCAAGAGATCAGGGTATAGATGACAAATATTCAAATCAAGCATTATTTCCAGAACTCCTTCAGATTGAATTTTTTCTTCAAAATACCACGGATTTCAAGCATTGCGGTATATGTGGGAAGTATATAGTAACAGCCTCCTGACCGGGTTCCTTTCAAGCCCTCGTCAATAAGCATATTGTAATCCTTTATGATTTTGATTTTAGAGGTATCAAGACCGCTGTATTTAAGACGCACAGCCATATCTTCCCCTCTTATGCCGGAGGTAACCAGTCTGTCAATATTGTCCGCAACACTATTCAGCTGTTCAAAATCAACATCCCACAGCCATGAAATATCAGTGCCGTCAGCTAAGTTGTCATTAATTATAAAGGAAATATTTAACGGCTGCTTGTCAAGTGCTAAAAAGCTGAGAACCTGATTGAAACCGGTAGGATTTTTAACCAGTATCAGCTTGACGGTTTTGTCCCCGACATTTATTGATTCCATTCTTCCAAAACCGGATTCAAAGGATTGAAGGGCTTCAGATATGGTATCGGCACTGTATTTCAATGTAAGACCTAATGCTGCTGCTGCCATTGCATTATAGACATTGTACAAGCCGGGGAGGTTTATCCTTGTAACAAACTCTTTTTTCTCCTGCAATAAAGAGGAAGTGCATGTCCACTTAACAGTTGTAAAGCTGCTTCCGGCTTCCTGTATTTCTGTACATTCCAAATCGGCAGCCGGTCTCTTATAGCCGCAGCCTGTGCAGTAAAAGCTTCCAAGATGACCATATATATGATTTGAATATTCATATTTGCTTTTGCAGAAAATACAGAACATAGCATCGGAATTAACATTTTCAGAATTTCCCTGATATGCCTCGCAGCTTATGCCGTAATAAAAAACCGGTTTTGAAGTGCCTTCACCCAGAGAAGCGCACATTGAATCATCTGCATTCAGTATTAAAGCCGTATTTTCAGCTGTATGCTCAAGACCGGATTTTACCGCATTCAGCGTGGAATAAAGTTCGCCGTATCTGTCCAGCTGATCCCTGAAAAAGTTTGTAACAACTACCGCTTTTGGTGTAATATGCTTTGTCACCTGATTGAAGGCAGCTTCATCACTCTCAATCAGTGCAACCTTATGTCTTGGCTTACCGCCGGGGGAAACTGCCTGAATAAATAAGGTCGTTATTCCGCTCAGCAGATTGGCGCCTGACTTATTGGTTATGTAGTTTATATTGTTATTTTTCAGGATTTCTTCGATAATTCTGGTTGTTGTGGTCTTTCCGTTTGTACCGGTAACCATTATAATCTCAAAGTCTTTTGCAATTGATTCAAGAATACCCGGATATATTTTTAATGCTATTTTGCCGGGAAGGGTAGTGCCTCCTCTTCTTAAAAGGTGCAATGTAAAAATAGTAAATTTTGATATAATAATAGATATAGCTTTTCGTAATTTCATAATTATGTCCATGCTCTGCTTTTGTGGTACCAAATTTTATTTCAGTACGGCATGAATCTGCTCCTCCTTTTATATAAACATAAGCGATGACGGATTTACAACTGTAAAAGTTGAATTAATTATATTAAAACATTATATCACATAAAATTTTCAAAAATACGGTTTATTCTTAATTTTATACTACTTTTTTGTGCTTTGGCTCCGGCTGTATAAAATACTATATTTAATAATTATTGACATTAATAAAACCAAATATCACAATTGATGGGCAATATAATCTTGTGATATAATTATTAGGGTTAGCTTTAAAGCTGATATTAATATTGTAAAAGCGCCAGTAACGTAACACATCCGGGGGGCTGTGAAATAGGCCCAAGACCGATAGATTTACATTTGAAAGCACTTAGAAGCCTTGGCGCAAAAATAAATGACACCAATGGCGGGTACATAAGCTGTGAGACTGAAGGGCTAAAGGGGAGTGAGATATATCTTGACTATCCGAGCGTCGGAGCGACTGAAAACGCTATGATAGCTGCGGTATATGCTCAAGGTGATACCATTATAAGAAATGCGGCAAAGGAACCTGAAATAATAGATTTGCAGAATTTTTTGCAAAAAATAGGTGCGAAGGTTACGGGGGCAGGCTCAAGTGTTATCAGAATAAAGGGATATGACAAAAAGCTTACAAAAGTTGAGCACACAGTCATTTCTGACAGGATAATAACGGGAACCTATATGGTGGCCGCGGCAATAACAGGCGGTAATGTTATCCTCAAAGACATTACTCCGGAGCACATTATTTCAATTGCATCGGTTTTAAGAGATGCGGGATGTCAGATAAATATAAAGCGTAATGATATTCAAGTGATTGCGGGAACAAAGATGGATGCAATTGAAGTTATCAGAACTTTGCCGTATCCGGGCTTCCCGACTGATATGCAGGCTCAGATGATGGCATTGCTGACCTTGTGCAAGGGCACAAGCATTATTATCGAGACAATCTTTGAAAGCAGATACAAGCATGTTGACGAGCTTCTAAAAATGGGAGCCAATATAAGAATAGACGGGCGTATGGCTGTTATTAAAGGTGTAAACCGCTTAAACGGTGCACAGGTTGTTGCAAGGGATTTACGCGGAGGTGCTGCTTTGATTCTGGCAGGGCTGGCTGCTCATGGTGAAACTGTTATTACCGGTATAGAGCATATTGACAGGGGTTACTATAAGGTGGAAGAAAAGCTGTCTGAAATAGGGGCAGATATTATAAGGAACTGAGTATACAAATGACAAAAACTTCAAAAAAGACAGTTTACAGGAAAACAAAAGATGGTAAAAAGCGGAGGGCCGTAGTCAGAAGAATTAGAAAATTAATTTCTTTAATTGTTCTTATAGTTGTTGCTGTTATTTTTGCGCGCTCATCTTTTTTCATAGTAGATGAGATTAAGGTATCCGGCAGTGCAAAATATTCGCCAAAGGATATAATTGCCGGTACAGGACTTGTAACAGGGCAAAATATATTTAAAATGTTAGGGGAAAAACCAAGGAATTTATTTTCCTTTCGATTTATTGACAGGGAACAAAGTGTTTATCAGTCCATGCCATATGTCAAATCAGTAAGTGTCAGACCTTCCTTGCCTAAAGCTATAAAAATTAGAATTCAGGAAAGAACTCCTTTCGCAATTCTTGAAGCTCAGGGGACAAGCATGCTTATTGACAGCGAGGGTTATGCTCTGGAGGCTGTAAAGAATTCCGAATTAAAAAAGAAATATTTTAAAATAATAGGTACATCGGTGGATAGCTTTAATTTGGGACAAGCGGTAAAATTTAAAGGTGAATCTCCTTTAAGTATATTAACAGATTTTTGTGACAAACTTTTAAAAAGTGATAAAAATTCAAAATTAAAATTATATGAGAAGATTACATCGGTTAAGGTAACCGATATCAATTGTATCACTGCCAGATTCGAAGACAGAATTAATGTTGAATTTGGAGATTATGAAAACCTTGATTACAACATTAACTTTTTCAGAAAGCTGTATACGGATAATATTACTAAGCAGCAAAAGGGCACGTTCTTTTTTAAAGCAGGCAGTGATGCATATTTTGAGCCGGAAGATTAGCGTTTGATAAAAGCTTTCCGCATCGGCATAAAGTCAATTACGGTTCAAGCCCTTGTACGATATTAGTTGACTTTTTTGGTACGGCTGCGGAGCTTATTTTGATAAGAAAGGAATGTTTTTTATGATACCCATTTTAGGTTTGATTGCAGGAATTTTGATAGGTATGTTTATTCCGATTACTATTCCGTCGGAGTATTTTACATACGTCGCGGTTGCAATTCTTGCCGCTCTTGATTCTGTGTTCGGAGGTTTGGTTGCTACAATCAACAAGAAGTTTGAAATGAGAATTTTTCTTTCCGGATTTTTCGGCAATGCTCTTTTGGCTGCAATATTGGCTTATATAGGAGATAAACTGGGGCTTCAGATTTATCTTGCTGCTATTTTTGCTTTCGGCAACAGATTGTTCTTAAACTTTGCATTAATTAGAAGATTTGTATTGAATAAGTTCTTTAAAAAAGATAATATAGTTAAGGAAGAAATATAAGTGCTTTTGAAGGGGATTTGGTTAGAAAATTAAGGGGGCAGTTTTGTGTCTGATATCATAGTAGGAATTGATATAGGTACTTCAAAAGTAAGTACTGTGATAGGTATGGTTGACAGTGAAGGCGAAGTTCAGGTTTTGGGTAAGGGCATAGCTACTTGTACCGGTATTAAGAAGGGAATAATTATAGATATTGATGCCACTTCGGCTTCTATACGAAGTTCTGTCAGGAGTGCGGAAGCTCAGTCTGATATCAAGGTTATTTCGGCATATGTAAGCATTTCCGGGTTACATGTTAATATCATTAATCATAAAAACTTTACCAGCATATCTAATGATAATAAGGAAATTGCAAAAACCGATGTACAGAAGCTTATTTATTCTGCCGGAACGATAGCCATACCGGATGATAGTGAGATTATTGATGTTGTACCCAGTCAGTTTATTGTTGACGGCTACGATGGAATACTTGATCCTGTGGGTATGAAGGGTTCTGTTCTTGAAGGCGATTTTGATGTGGTAGTCGGGAAAATAATATCAGTGCAAAATATAATAAGAAGTGTGGAAAAAGCAGGCATAAAGGTTGATGGGCTTGTAGCAGAAGGCTTTGCAGCCGGAGAATGTATTCTTATGCCTGATGAAAAGGATATTGGTGTTATTTTTGTTGATATCGGCGGAGGCACGACAGAGGTAAGTGTATTTAAAAATGAAAGGCTGATAATGAATCAATGTATTCCGGTGGGGGGAGATCATATTTCTAATGACTTGTCCATCGCCCTGAAGATGTCTTATGCTGAATCTGAAAGAATAAAGAAGCAGTATCAGCTTGCAGCTACAAGCTTGATTAAAAATGATCAGGAAATAGCCGTAAATGATATAAGCGAAAGCTTCAAAAAAACCATAATGGTATCTGATGCGATTGAGGTTATAGAGGCAAGAGTATGTGAGATATTCAGCCTTTGCTGTGATATGGTTGACGAAAGGTGTCCCGGAAACTATGGTGCCGGTGTTGTGCTGTCCGGTAACGGTATTTCATTATTGGACGGAGCTGCTCAGCTGGCCGCTGAAATTTTTCAGCTGCCTGTCAGATTTGCCGCACCAAAAAATAAGGATATAGCAGCTCTTGAATATTGTACTGCCGCAGGGATAGTTAAATATATAGTCAAGCAGGAGAAGGATGCCAGTACAATAAGTAAAAAAAGTATTCCGGGCACTGAGAAAAAGGTTAAAGAAAAGGGCTTTTTAAAAAAACTGTTTAATTCTCTTAGGGATTTATTTTTTTAGGCAATAAAATCTAAACTTGCCTAATTTAAATTTATAATATATATTATTAGTATGTATTTTTGTAATCTTTTGAAGATTATTTAAAGCGATAATATTACAATGTTTACAATAAAGTCTAATTACCAAAGCTAAAGGGGGATTTACTTTGCTAGATTTTGAAATTGATATGGATCATTTTGCCCAGATAAAGGTTGTCGGCTGCGGCGGCGGAGGAAACAATGCGGTTAACCGAATGATAGATGCTGGACTAAGAGGTGTTGATTTCATTGCTATAAATACAGATAAACAGGCTTTATTTTTGTCAAAAGCCAATACAAAGATTCAAATAGGCGATAAGCTTACAAAGGGTCTTGGTGCAGGGGCAAATCCTGAAATCGGGGAGAAGGCTGCTAATGAAAGTAAGGATGAAATCACTCAGGCTATAAAAGGTGCTGATATGGTCTTTGTAACTGCGGGCATGGGCGGTGGAACAGGAACCGGAGCGGCTCCGGTTGTTGCTCAGATTGCCAGAGAGATGGGAATTCTGACAGTTGCTGTTGTAACCAAGCCTTTTATATTTGAGAGCAGAACACGTATGCAGCATGCGGAAAGAGGTATTGAGAACCTGAAAAATACTGTGGATTCACTTGTTACCATTCCAAATGACAGATTGCTGCAGGTGGTAGAAAAACGCACCACTATGGTTGAAGCCTTTAAGATGGCGGATGATGTATTGCGCCAAGGTGTTCAGGGTATATCTGATTTGATAGCTGTTCCCGGCTTGGTAAATCTGGACTTTGCTGATGTTAAAACAATAATGCTGAGCTCAGGTCTGGCACATATGGGTGTAGGCAGAGCATCAGGAGAAAACAGAGCTGAGGATGCGGCAAAGCTTGCAATTTCCAGTCCTCTTTTGGAAACTTCAATTGAAGGTGCCAGAAGGGTTTTGGTTAATATTACCGGCGGACCGGATATGGGATTGTTTGAGGTGAATACTGCTGCGGAATTGGTGCAGAAATCAGCTGATCCTGAGGCAAATATTATATTTGGTGCAGTTATTGATGATACAATGAAGGATGAGCTGATGATAACTGTTATAGCTACCGGTTTTGAAAGCGGGCCTATATTGAAGAAGTTTGACAAACCTGCTGAAAAACCCAAACAGGTTCCGGCTTCTGCAGTTGAGGAAAGGAAGTATGCGGCAGAGGTTACTGAGAGAAGTAATTCAAATGTTGTTTCTTCTGATAATGAACTGGATATCCCCACTTTTTTAAGGCGTAACAGGTTCAAATAGGTATTTTATAGTACCTTTGCAATATTGACAAGACAGCGTTTTATTTTATAGCAGGATAAAAAACATAAAAACAGGCAGGGACTAATGAAGACTTTTAAAAGCTTTATTTAGTCCCTTTTTTATTAGTACAAAATATACCCTTTTAAAAGGCTATAAGTGCGAAAAAAGATATTGATTTTAAAAAGCTTGTGCTTGAAGCTATAAGTTTAAGCGGTTTAGTCATATGCAAAGCTATTTTGTCATTCGATATTTCTTTTTCTACATTTCATTTTGACAAACTTCTGTCAGCTCCATGAGTATAATCTAGGTATAGCACAGCAGGCTTAATTAAGGCAATGCAAAAAGAATGCTATTACCAAGCATAAAATTACTAAAGCCTGAATAATAGTAATGTATAGCAATCAGAGCTGTGTACAATCTATTTTTACTGAAGCAATTACGGTTCAAGACTTAGGGGTGATATCTATATCGTTTTTCAGGTGAATTAAGCTTTCTAGCTGGCTGCTTTTGCCAGGCGTGGGTTTTAATTTGTTCTTTGACTTTAGGTGGCTTCAGCCAAGAAATCAAAAAATGCAGCTATAAAAAAGATGCGTACCTCCACAAGGGTAAAATTATTATATTATGCTGTAACTGGATGTGGAGGTTAGCCTAAAACCAAACTATCGGCCGGTATAATCGGTTTTCCAGCCGATAGGAATTGACTATTTGCGGGGTATGTACAGTGGAAGTTTATTGGGATGTTTTAGTTCTGGAAAATTTTGTAATCAACTATCTTATACTGCTTGTAACAGCAAAATTTATGCGTTTAAGGGTGAGCACCTTAAGGCTGTTGACCGGAGCAATTGTCGGAGCGCTTTATGTTGGATTTATTATATTGCAGCCTGATTTAAGAGTTTATTATACAACTATAGCTAAAATATTGTTATCAATTTTTATAATTGCCATAACGTTTTCTCCTCGTAGAATTATACAATTTATCAGAACATTAGCTATATTCTATATATCAACCTTTATTTTTGCAGGGGCTGCGTTTGCCTTTTTGTTTTTCAACGAGCAGGGTGGCTTTGTAAGAAATGGCATTGCATATGTTTATGGACAATCTCAATGGCGGATGATGGTTTTTTCCTTAATAACAGTCGGAATTATTATAAAGATATTCTGGGAGGTTATACAGAGCAGACTTATAAAGGAAAAGCTGCTGGTACCTGTTAAGATATCCTTTGACAACAGGGTGATTGATTTGTCTGCATTAATAGATACCGGAAATTCCTTAAAGGATCCTCTTACAAATATACCTGTAATGGTGGTTGAATTTAATGCGTTGCAGGAGCTGCTGCCTCAGGAGATTAAAGGTATATTTGCCGGTGCTCAGGAAAACGATTTGAACTATGTTACAACTATAATATCAAAGTCCAAATGGTTTTCTAGGTTCAGATTGATACCATTTTGCTCATTGGGAAAGGAGAATGGCATGCTGATAGGCTTCAAACCTGATTTTATTGAAATCGGAGAAGTAGAGGACAGAAGGGATATAAAAAATGTAATCGTGGGAATATATAACAGATCCCTGTCAAGCAATGAGGAGTACAAGGCTCTGCTTGGTCCGGAGCTTGTAGCTTAGCAATTAAATTACATCGATACTCGAAGGGAGAACAGGAAAAATGAAAATTTTAGTTAAGATAAAGATGTTTATACTTATCAAGTATGAGAATTTTTTGAGGAAATACAAACTAGGAGGTTTTTTTCCGGTTCACTACATAGGAGGCAGTGAAGCATTGCCACCGCCATTGACACTGGATGAAGAGGCCTATTTGCTGCACAAGCTTGAGCAGAGTGATTATGCTGTTAAAAGCATTCTGATTGAGAGAAATCTAAGATTGGTGGTTTATATCGCAAGAAAATTTGAAAATACCGGCATAGGGGTTGAAGACTTGGTCTCAATAGGAACGATTGGTCTGATTAAGGCCATAAATACCTTTAATCCCTCAAAAAATATCAAGCTTGCCACATATGCATCAAGATGCATTGAAAATGAAATACTAATGTATTTAAGGAGAAATAACAGAGTAAAGGCTGAAATTTCAATTGATGAGCCTTTGAATATCGACTGGGACGGAAACGAATTACTTTTATCTGATATATTAGGTACCGAAAACGATCTCATTCACAGAAGCCTTGAAGAAGAAGTGGATAAGGAATTACTGAATATAGCAATGAAAAAACTGTCTTCAAGAGAAAAAAGAATAATGGAGCTGCGTTTTGGCCTTTCTAACGAGGTTGAAAAAACTCAGAAGGAGGTTGCAGACATGCTGGGGATATCACAATCATACATATCAAGATTGGAAAAAAGAATAATAAGCAGGCTGAAAAAGGAAATCAGCAGAATGACCTGAATTTCCTGCATGTGCTTAAAATAAAGGTTTGTCAAGGTACCAGGCAAAAATATTTTGATTGATTTAACCGTATAAAATAAACCTTCAGGGCAATAATGATATTGACATACTTATTATAGCTCGGGAGGTTTTTATATGCTTATAAATAAAGTTGAAATTTGTGGTGTTAATACTTCAAAACTTCCTGTTTTGACAAATGAACAGAAAAAAGTCTTGTTTGAAAGAATGCACAAGGGAGATAATTCTGCAAGGGATGAATTTATAAAGGGTAATCTTCGTCTTGTGCTGAGCGTTATTCAGAGATTTAATAATAGAGGAGAATATGTAGATGATTTGTTTCAGGTAGGATGCATTGGATTAATTAAAGCGATAGATAATTTTGACGTATCCCACAATGTAAAATTTTCTACCTATGCGGTACCGATGATAATCGGTGAAATCAGAAGATATCTTAGAGACAATAATTCCATAAGAGTCAGCCGTTCCTTGAGAGATATTGCATATAAAGCATTACAGGCAAAAGAAAGACTGACTACAAAAAATTCAAAAGAGCCTACAATTGCCCAATTGGCAGAGGAGCTGCAGCTGCCCAAGGAGGATGTGGTTTTTGCTTTAGATGCCATTCAGGATCCTATCTCTCTTTTTGAATCAGTGTATCACGATGGCGGTGATGCTATTTTTGTAATGGATCAGGTTAAGGATGAAAAGAACATTGATGAAAACTGGCTTGAGACAATAACTTTAAAAGAAGCTATGAGGAAATTAAATGACAGGGAGAAACTTATTCTCAATCTAAGGTTTTTTGACGGACGAACACAGATGGAGGTTGCCGATGAAATAGGAATTTCACAGGCTCAGGTTTCAAGACTGGAAAAAACCGCACTTATGCACATGAAAAAATATATATAGCGGACTTCAAGGAATAAAAAATATTTAAACCAGTATGCTCCTTTGTTCAACAGACAGTAATGCAACTATCTGCTGAGCAGGAGCATTATTTTTAGTGAATATTTTTAATATTGTATACAAAATTTATTATATAAGGTAAAATGAACATAATAAAATTTATCCTGTGTCTATAATTCAATGGCTTCAGGAAAGTGTGGAGGTTACAATGAAGTGTCCATTTTGCGGTTTTATCGAGGACAAGGTTATAGATTCCAGACCGACGGATGAGGGCTCTGCTATCAGAAGAAGGAGAGAGTGTACAAAGTGCTTGAAAAGATTTACTACATATGAAAAGGTTGAAAGCCTGCCGTTGATGGTAATAAAAAAGGATAGGTCGAGACAGCCTTTTGACAGGGAAAAGATTATGAATGGACTGCTGAGGGCATGTGAAAAAAGGCCTATATCCATAAATGACCTCGAAAAAGTGGTGGAAAGCATTGAAACGCAGCTGCATAATTCTCTCCAAAGAGAAATAACCACGGAATATATCGGTGAAATGGTAATGACGAAGCTGAAGAATATGGACGAAGTTGCTTATGTCAGATTTGCTTCTGTTTACAGGCAGTTTAAAGATATAAATACCTTTATGGATGAACTGAAAAATTTATTAAGAGATGATAAAAAAGACAAGGATTAATTATTTAAGCTAAATACGTATGGTTTTAAAGCCTTCCTGATTGTATAAGTCAGACGGGCTTTTTTGCGTATTAATTTACTGCCCTGTTTTTACATTAAAAAAGTGATGCTTTTTGATTGGCTGTATGTTATAATTTAAATGGTCTTAAATTCTAATGTAACATTTCTATAATTTCTATTCAAAAGTGTAAAATTTATTAATAATGATTTATTATAAGCAGGAGGACCATTTTTTATTAAATATTCCGGCTTATCCGCTAAAGTCCCCTAAAGTCAAAACAAATTCAAACCCAAGCTGCGTTCAAAATTAGCTTAAAAGCTTAATCATGTTTAAAGCCAGACTGAAAAAATAATTCTGCTAAAAACAATATAATATCGGTAATATAAATCAATCAGTGCTTCAATTATTAAATTATTTGAACTATTCGGCATACGGTTCAGTATAAAGAAAAGAGGATTTCAATGGTATCAAAAATAAACAGCTGCGCACTGACAGGCATTAACGGGCGCATTGTCGAGGTTGAGACAGATATAAGCAACGGTATTCCTGCTTTTGATATTGTAGGATTAGGAGATACTGCGGTAAGAGAATCCAGAGAGAGAGTTCGGGCAGCCATAAAAAACAG
Organism: Ruminiclostridium sufflavum DSM 19573; assembly: GCF_003208175.1. GTDB lineage: Bacteria > Bacillota > Clostridia > Acetivibrionales > DSM-1351 > Ruminiclostridium > Ruminiclostridium sufflavum. Next base: position 134,992 of record NZ_QKMR01000002.1, read on the forward strand.
CGGTGAGGAATTTCCTGTAAGGCGGATAACAATAAATCTTGCCCCGGCAAATCTCAGAAAGGAGGGGTCTGTCTATGACGTTTCAATTGCTATAGGAATTTTGAGCGCAAAAGGAGCAGTGAACGATAACGAACTGAATTCCTACATGTTTCTGGGAGAGTTATCCTTAGACGGGGAAGTTAAACCGGTAACAGGAATTCTTCCTATGGTCAGCTGTGCGTATGAAAACGGGATAAAAAACATATTTGTTCCGGAGGCTAATGCGGATGAGGCAGCCGTAATTAAAGGTATTAATATTTTACCTGTGAAAACACTTATGTCAATAATCGAGCATTTGAACGGCAAGAAGACTATAGTACCGTATATGATAGATATTGACAGCCTGCTGATTAGTAACGCAAGGGCTTCGGCGGACTTCAGCGATGTAAAGGGTCAGGCCAGTGCCAAGAGGGCGATGGAGGTTGCAGCCTGCGGAGCTCATAATTTACTGATGATAGGCTCTCCGGGAAGCGGAAAAACCATGCTTGCAAAGAGACTTCCTACAATATTACCGAATATGACTTTTGAAGAGGCTATTGAAGTTACAAAAATATACAGTGTTTCGGGACTCTTGCCTCAAAAGGCTTCGTTAATTACAGCCAGACCCTTTAGAAGCCCTCATCATACAATATCTGATGTTTCCTTGGCAGGAGGCGGCAAGCACATTAAGCCCGGTGAAGTCAGTCTTGCTCATTACGGGGTTCTGTTCCTTGATGAATTTCCCGAGTTCGGAAAAGCTGCTGCCGAGGTATTGCGGCAGCCTTTGGAGGATGGAGAAATCTGTATTTCCAGAGCCAACAGCAGCGTAGTATATCCCGCTAAAGCAACATTGATTTGTGCGGCTAATCCGTGTAAATGTGGATTTTATTTAGAACCCTCCGATAAATGCAAATGTACTCCCAGAATGGTCCGGCAGTACTTAGGCAAGCTTAGTCAGCCTCTTTTGGACAGAATTGATATTCATACAGAGATACATTCCTTAGGGTATGATGAGCTCGCAGCACGAGAGTCAGAAGAGTCCTCTGCCGATATAAGGGAAAGAGTAAATAAAGCCAGAAGAGTTCAGCTTGAAAGGTACAGAGGAATGGGAATATACTCAAATTCCGAGCTTTCTGCTTCGTTGATAAAAAAATACTGTGAATTGGACAGATATACATCAGCCTTGCTGAAAAGGGCCTTTGAAAAGCTTGGTCTAAGTGCCAGAGCGCATGACAGAATACTGAAGGTTGCAAGGACAATTGCCGATATGGAGAAATCAGAAGGAATAAAATCGGACCATATTGCCGAGGCAATACAGTACAGAAGTCTGGACAGGATAAGGGTGTGACAGAGAAAATCAACTAAAATCAAGCTTACTGCCGGGAGGAAAATAATGAAAGAGATAGAATATTGGATATGGATAACCTCATTGGAGGGATTAGGTGCCGTAAAGGCAAGGACACTGCTTAAAATATACAAGCATCCGGAAATTATATATCATATGTCAAGTCAGGAGCTCGTTAAAACAAGGCTTCTGACAGATAAAAATATTCAGGAGCTTTTGAATTGTAATAAAAGAGAAAGAATAAGTGAGATTTATAGCTCAATGGTGAAGCACAATATAAAAATTATAAGCATATTTGACGAAATATATCCAGATAATCTTAGGCAGATTTATGATCCTCCTGTTGCCTTATACTACATAGGAAAGTTTGAAATTAATGCTTTCATCATAGCAATTGTAGGCTCAAGAAAGACTACAAGCTATGGGGCACGTTCTGCGAAAAAATTATCTTACGAGCTGGCCGCAAGGGGGACCCGGATTGTCAGCGGTCTGGCACGTGGAATAGACAGGATTGCACATGAAGGATGTCTGGATGCAGGCGGTAAAACGATAGCCGTCTTAGGCTGCGGACTTGATAATATATACCCTCCTGATAATATTGGACTTTTTGATAGAATAGTTAATTCAGATGGTTTGATACTATCGGAATATCCGCCGGGTATGCCCCCGCTTCAACGTAATTTTCCCGCAAGGAACAGGATAATCAGCGGTATTTCTTCAGGAGTTTTAGTAGTAGAAGCAGCAGGAAGGAGCGGATCATTAATTACTGCCGGTTATGCCCTGGAGCAAGGAAGAGAGGTTTTTGCCGTACCCGGAAATATAGATTCGGCATATAGCGGCGGTGCCAATCAGCTTATAAAGGACGGGGCAAAAATGGTTTTGGAGGTAAATGATATTTTAGAAGAATTTCCATGGGGTGAAAAAATTATTGCTGATATTCTGAAAGAAGATCTGAGCAATAATTTTATAAAACAAAACAGTAAATCTAATTTCAGTATATTCAGAGGCTTAAGTACCGAGGAAATAAGAATGGTAAAAATTATTTCAAATGGAGTTCATCATATTGATGAGATAATTGAAAAGAGTAATATTTCTGCAAAGGAAGCTAATAATTTTCTTTTTATGCTGGAAATGAAAGGAGTAATTTCACAGCTTCCCGGTAAAATATTTGAATTATGTCTTTAGGGGCTTGTGAGACTTAATTAATGACAACATTGTATATACAGCATCATATATTAAAAATATAGCTGATTTGTATATTTAATTTTGAATGATGATAATTATAGAATGATTTAATTGAATTATTTTGTAATTTAATCATTATTTTGAAAAAAATATCTTTCATATTATTGTCATTTATGGTAAAATAAATGATAAATTTATATTATTTTGAGAGGTGATTATGGGAAAAGTAAAAATTTTATCAATTGATGGTGGAGGCATCAGAGGAATAATTCCTGCAATGGTACTTGCTAAAATAGAGCAAATTACATCAAAGCCCATATGCAAATTATTTGACTTTATTTCCGGCACATCTACAGGCGGAATATTAGCGCTTTCCTTAACGAAGCCATCAGCTCAAAAGAAGGATATGCCGGAATACAGTGCCAATGATATCGTAAATATGTATATCCAAAATGGAAAAAAAATATTTTCTTCAAATATCTTGCACAAAATTACTTCTCTGAATGGACTGCTGGATGAAAAATATTGCTCGGCGGGGATTGAGACAGTGCTAAGGGAGTATTTAGGCAGCAGTAAGCTTTCGGATTGCTTAACCCATGTACTGATTCCTTCATATGAATTAGGCCTCAGAAAGCCGTTTTTTTTCAAAAGCTGGAATGCAAAAAATCCTGACAAAAGAAACTATGATTTTTTTATGTGGCAGGTGGCGAGAGCGACATCTGCGGCACCCACATATTTTGAGCCATTTAAGCTGAAAACTGATATCAGGGATAAGGTTAACTATTACAGCCTTATTGACGGGGGAGTTTTTGCAAATAACCCCGCTATGTGTGCATTTGCAGATGCCAAGGTATTATTTAACGATAATGATGATATAATGATGGTATCCTTAGGTACGGGTCAGCTGACTAAATGTATCCCATATGACAAGGCGAAGGACTGGGGATTGGCCAGATGGGCAAAGCCGATTCTTGATACAATATTTGACGGAGAAAGTGATACCGTTGATTACCAGCTTAAGCATCTGCTGAAAAAAAATGATTACTATCGTATTCAAGCCAGTCTTGCACAATTGGGAAAGGATGAGATGGATGATGCCGATGATGAGAATATCCACGAATTGAAGCTGTTGGGGCAAAGCTTAATTGAAGAGTGGCATGCAAGCGGAAAATTGGATAGATTATGCAGCAGGCTTGTTGTAATATGAAAATATTAATTGACGGCTGTAACTTATGAGAATAATTTGCTTGTTTTTATATAGAATTATTAATGTAAGGTTGACAGAATTTAAAATCCAGTTTACATTAATATTGTTTGGCACAGATTAATTAATAAATATTTTCTTAAATATTTACTTACATTATTAAATATTATTAATTAAAAGAAATTATATACGGAGGAAAAAAATGGCTGATAACCTGGTTATTGTGGAGTCTCCCGGTAAGGTAAAATCAATTGGAAAGTTTTTGGGCAAGGGGTATAAGGTGGAAGCATCTGTCGGGCATGTGAGAGATTTACCGAAAAGTCAGATGGGTGTGGATATTGATAATAATTTTGAGCCTAAATACATCACTATAAGGGGAAAAGGTGATGTGATTTCAAAACTTAAGAAGGAAGCTAAGTCTGCAAAAAAAATCTATCTTGCAACTGACCCTGACCGTGAGGGAGAGGCAATATCCTGGCATTTGGCTCATATTTTAAATATCGATAACGGACAAAAGTGCAGGGTTTCTTTCAATGAAATTACGCAAAATGCAGTAAAAAATGCATTAAAGCAGCCCAGAGAGATAGATATGGGACTTGTTGATGCACAGCAGGCGAGAAGGGTTTTAGACAGAATAGTAGGCTATAAAATAAGCCCTTTGCTTTGGAAAAAGGTAAAGAAAGGCCTCAGTGCAGGAAGAGTTCAGTCTGTTGCAACTAAAATGATTTGTGACAGAGAGAGAGAAATCGGAGATTTTGTCCCGGAGGAATACTGGTCAATTATTTCAACCTTGGAAAAACCAAAAACCAAGCCATTGTTTGAGGCAAAGTTTTATGGGACAAAAAAAGAAAAGATTGAGCTGGCGAATGAGGAACAGGTCAATCTTATTCTGAGCGAAATAGGAAAAAATAAATATATTGTACAAAAGGTCAAGGAGCAGGAAAAGAAAAGGTTTGCGGCAGCTCCTTTTATTACCAGCACCTTGCAGCAGGAAGCATCAAGAAAGCTCAGCTTCAGTACCAAAAGAACAATGATGGTTGCTCAGAAGCTGTATGAAGGTGTTGAAATAAAAGGCCGAGGCTCAGTTGGTCTGATAACCTATATGAGAACAGACTCCACAAGAATATCAGCAGAGGCTCAGGCAGAGGCAGGAGATTATATAAATAAAAAATACGGAGCCGAATATGTTCCGGATACTCCCAGAATATATAAAAATAAATCTGCTTCTCAGGATGCTCATGAAGCGATTCGCCCATCTTATGTAGATTTGACACCGGATGAGATAAAGGATTCGTTAACACCTGAGCAATATAAAGTTTACAGGCTTATTTGGAGCAGATTTATTGCAAGTCAAATGGCATCCGCAGTTTATGATACGGTTAACGCCGATATTTCTGCAGGCGAATACCTCTTTAAAGCAAGCGGTTCAAAAATCAAGTTTCCGGGATTTATGGTTTTATATATTGAGGGTAAGGATGAGGACTCAGAGGAAGAGGTTAATAGCCTGCCACAGCTCTTTGAGGGTGATGAGCTTGAGCTGAAAAACAATTTGCCCAAGCAGCATTTTACTCAGCCTCCTCCCAGATATACTGAAGCAACCTTGGTTAAGGCACTTGAGGAGAAAGCAATTGGAAGACCAAGCACGTATGCGCCTACAATATCTACTATTTTATCAAGAGGATATGTAATAAAGGACAAAAAATGTCTGCTGCCCACTGAATTAGGCAATATAGTAAATGAAATAATGAAAAAGCATTTTAAGGATATAGTCAATGCTGAATTTACTGCACAGATGGAAGCCGAGCTAGATGATGTTGCCGAGGGAGAAAAGGAATGGAAGGAAGTCCTTAAAGAATTCTATGCTCCTTTTAAAGATGTATTAAAGGAGGCTGAGGAAAGTATCGGAAATGTTGAGATTCCTGTAGAGGTATCTGATGTGCAGTGTGAAAAGTGCGGCAGGTATATGGTTGTCAAGCAAGGAAGATTTGGCAAGTTTTTAGCATGTCCGGGATTTCCTGATTGCAGAAACACAAAAGCTATCGTGGAAGATGCAGGTGTTTTATGTCCGATTTGTCAGAGCAGGGTACTTATAAAAAAGACAAGAAAAGGAAGAAAATATATCGGCTGTGAAAAGAATCCGGAATGCTCATTTATGAGCTGGGATATGCCGGCGGCTAATGAGGCATGTTCGATTTGCGGGTCTTTTATGCTGCAAAAGGCTTCAGGCAAGAAGATTTCGCTGTACTGCAGTAATGAAAAATGCAGCAGCAATGCCGAATTAAAGGAAAAGGCCGAATTAAAGGAGACGAAAAATAAAACAAACTCAAAAACATCTGCGGCTGTAAGTAAAGCTTCTGCCAAAGTAAAAACAGCGGCTGGAAGGAAGAAGCAGGAAAAGGATTCGGCAGCAAGGAAAAAGCCTGCCGGGAAGAAGAAAGCTGAAGCTAAGAAGAAAGCGGCAGCTGAAAAAAGTTAGCTCAAAATAAGGAACAGTCAGTATAATATGAGATACAAAAAAGGTAAGCAGCTTAGAAGCAATTAAAAAAATTATTTTGAACCGAAAGCGCGCAATGCCCTTTCGGTTTATTTTGTGCTGATACCGGGCGTGGAGGTTATAGAATGAATAAAACAATAAATGTTATTGGAGCAGGATTAGCCGGATGTGAGGCGGCATATCAGATTGCCAAGAGAGGGATAAAGGTCAGGCTATATGAGATGAAGCCTCAGAAGTATTCTCCTGCACATCACTCTGAAAATTTTGCAGAGCTGGTATGCAGCAATTCACTTAGGTCGGATCAATTGGAAAATGCGGTGGGACTTCTGAAAGAGGAACTGCGGATAATGGATTCGTTAATTTTAAGAGCAGCAGATGCAACAAGAGTTCCGGCAGGCGGAGCTCTTGCTGTTGACAGAGAAGGCTTTTCGGAGTATGTTACAAAGGCTGTAAGGGATAATGAAAATATTGAAATAATTTACGGGGAGCAGGACAGTATACCGGATGATAATATTACTGTTATAGCGACAGGTCCGCTTACATCGGAGTCGATGTTTACGTATATCAGGAAGATTATCGGGGATGATTACCTCTATTTTTTTGATGCGGCTGCACCAATTGTTTCTTATGAGTCTATAAATATGGACAAGGCATTTAAAGCAGCCAGATATGGAAAAGGGTCTGAGGATTATATAAATTGTCCGATGAACAGAGAAGAATACGAAATTTTTTATAATGAATTGGTAAGCGCAGAATTGGCAGAGGTTAAAAGCTTTGAAAAGAACATGGTATTTGAGGGCTGTATGCCCATAGAGAGTATGGCACAAAGAGGTAAAGACACAATGAGATATGGCCCTCTGAAACCTGTAGGCTTGATGGACCCCAGGAAAGAGGCTAAACCATATGCGGTTGTTCAACTCAGACAGGATAATAAAAATGCCACACTATATAATATAGTAGGTTTTCAAACACATCTGAAATGGCCGGAGCAGAAAAGAGTGTTCAGCTTGATTCCGGGACTGGAAAATGCCGAATTTGTCAGGTATGGAGTTATGCATAGAAATACTTATATAAATTCTCCTAAACTATTGGATTGCACATATAAACTAAAATCCAGTGATAATATTTATTTTGCCGGACAGATTACAGGTGTGGAAGGGTATATTGAGTCAACAGCTTCAGGCTTTGTGGCAGGAATAAATGCTGCCGCAAGGAGTCTTGACAGGGAAGGTATAGTTTTTCCTGCCAATACTTCCATTGGCGCGCTGAGTAATTATATTTCGGATGCCGGCGTGAAAAACTTTCAGCCAATGAATGTCAATTTCGGATTGTTTAGCAATGTGGATACCAGTATTAGAGATAAAAGGAAAAGAAACTCTCTAATAGCACAAAAATCTATAGAAATCGTGGTAAATATTAACAAAATGTTCTAAAAATAGTGAGTAATTAGTCCTATTATCAGTGAATGTGAGCTTAATTTGTTGTTTTTTTAAGTTTAATATGCTAAAATTTATCTAATAATATATGTTCATATTTACATCTTATAGGAGAGTGATTGATTTTGATACAGGGATTATACGGGAAGAATAGCATTATGGAGAAAGCCCTTGATGTAGCTCAAGCCAGAAATGACACTATTTCACAGAATATAGCAAATGTAGACACCCCTGATTATAAGAGGAAAGATGTTGCATTCGAACAGTATTTTGCAGATTCACTTAATAAAGGGAATATTAACGAAGAGGTTGACAAGTTCCAGCCTGCTGTTATAGAGGATAATTCAGATTCCAGCATGCGTATTGACGGCAACAATGTCGACATTGACAGCGAAATGTCTTATTTGGCCAAAAATACAATTAGATATAACGCTTTAGTTCAGCTGATAAACGGTAATTTCAGTAAGATAAAAAATGTTATAAGAGAAGGGAAATGATGATTTATGGGTTTCTTTAGTTCGCTTGATGTTGGCGCTTCTGGTTTAACTGCTCAAAGAGTCAGAATGGATATAATTTCTCAAAATATAGCAAATGCAAATACAACCAGGACAGAGAACGGTACTCCTTATAGGAGAAAAGAAGTATTGTTTGAAGAACGCTCAGGTACGGGAAGTTTTTCTGATGCTTTGTCAGCTGCCAGTGATAAATTATCTGATGGACAAGGTGTACGAGTTACAAAAATCATTGAAGATTCTTCAGAATTTAAAAAGGTATATGATCCCGGACATCCGGATGCTGATGAGGATGGCTATGTAAGTATGCCAAATGTGGATGTAGTCACAGAAATGGTAAATATGATTTCAGCTACAAGGTCATTTGAAGCAAATGTTACATCTATAAATGCAACAAAGTCTATGGCTATGAAAGCTTTGGAAATAGGAAAATAAATGCTTTAGTTTCAATAGTATTTTGAAAGAGTTTAACTGAGGTTGAAAAATGATAGCAATCTCTGCGCAGCAGAGGTTCTCCACAGGTTTCTTTACTATATTTTGTGCCGAAAATTCGGCGTGGAGGGTATTATGGCAATTGATGGGATTTCGCAGGTAAAACAGTTAATACCAGACAACTTCAGAATTAGTGGTATTGATGATCAGGGTAAGGCATCCGGGGTGAGTTTTGGTGAATATCTTAACTCTGCTCTTATGAAGGTTACTGATTTGGAGAATCATTCAGATCAATTAAAGGAAGATTTTGCTTTAGGCAAGACAGATAATATTCCTGAGGTATTAATTGCTGGTGAAAAAGCTAATATAGCTTTGCAGTTTACTATGTCTATAAGAAACAAGGTAGTTGATGCATATTCTGAGATTATGAGAATGCAGATATAGGCAAATAGCAAATTAAATGCGAAACGGTTTAATACAGTGTTATGTGATAATTTGGGGGAAAATACTGTACTAAAGATAAATTAATACAATATTGGGGTGGTAGTTTTGCCAGAATTTTTATCAAAGATACTTAAGCCGATTGTTGATTTTTGGAAGGGATTAGAAAAATCCCAAAAAATTAGGATATATATAACGGCGGGTATTGTTACTGTTGCTGTTGGATTAGGTCTATACTTACTTACAAAGCCTACATATACTACGGTAATTGAAAATGCCAGTTCTACGGATATAGCAGCAATGCAGAAGGTGTTAACAGAAAAAGGAATTTCATACAAGCTGACTGACAATAAGGCAGGCATTATTGTGGATGTGAAAGACAGTGATAATGCCCATTTAGAATTAGCTACTGCGGGTTATCCCAAAAATGGCCTGACTTTTGCTGATGCTCTCAGCAATATTAAAATTAATACAACCGAGAGTGATAAGAAGCACATATGGCAAGAGCTTGATGAGTCGGATATTGCAAGGCAGCTTAAGCTTATTCAGAATGTTAAGGATGCAAGTGTAACGATATCCGTACCTGAAAGTACGCTTTTTATTGATTCTACTAATAATAAAGATGCGAAAGCCTCTGTTGTAATTACCCGTGATGGAGAGATTACGCCGGAGCAGGCTCAGAATATCGTCAAGGTAGTTGCAAGCAGCGTTGAGGGATTGGATCCTTCAAATGTTACGGTTATTGATGAAGAAGGTAATGCTTTAAATTCCGATACAGACAACGAAATGAGCAAGACCTCGACAAAATATGAAATGAAAATAAAAGTAAAAACAGATCTTGAAGAAAATCTTAAAAATGTGCTCAATGGTCAGCAATTTGACAGCTTTGATTCAGCCAAAGTTGTTGTAAATCCTATACTTGATTTTGACACATTAACTCAATCGTCAAAAGAAATTTCAAATCCGAATGATATGGATTCCGGAGCAGTAACGGCTAAAGAGGAGTCAAAAGAGGAACTGACAAACGGAACTGAGGGAGAAACTGTCGGCATGGATGCAAATCCCGGAACAACAACTCCGTCATATCCAAATGGCTCAACTAATGCGGAATCTTATAAAAAGTCAAGCCTTAAAGAAACCTATGCTTATAATCAATCAGAAAAGCAGAGCGAAAAATCTTTGGGAGAGGTAATACCTGAGAAGACTACTGCTGCCATTACTCTGCTGTATGGTAACAGAGTAGCTGATGATACTAAATTGACTGATGAATTAATAGCTCAGGTTCAGGATTTAGCCAGCAAGGCAACTGGTATTCCTGTAGAAAATATTGCTGTTACAAAGTTAAAGGTGCAGCCGAAGGTTGAAGAGGTACCTACAACAGCTGAAATGATAAAAGGCTTGCTGTCAGAGTATGGCTTGTTGGCGTTGCTGCTGTTAATGCTTATCGCATTGGTAATAGTTGCAATTCCAAGAAAGAGCAAACAGCAATCTCAGGAGCCGGTATTTGCTGCTGCTGCCGATGAACTGCTTCAGCCCAAATATAATTTAAATGATTTAAGACAAGAGCCGGTACCTGAAATAGACACCGAAGAAAGGTCGGAAGTTAAGAAGCAATTGGAGAAGTTTGTAAAGCAAAAGCCGGATGCTGTTGCTCAGTTGCTTCGTAATTGGCTTACAGATGATTATGAATAATATGTTTTGTAATTTATATAAAGTTATCTGAAAAAAGTAGACATAATTTATTTTGTGGGGTGAAGAGTTTGACTAGAGCTAGTTCAAAGACTGAATACAGCGGAAGAGAAAAAGCGGCAATGTTGCTTATTTCTTTGGGGCCCGATAAGTCTGCTGAGATTTTTAAGCACTTAAAAGAAGAGGAAATAGAACAGTTAACTCTTGAAATAGCGAATATAAGGTCAGTTAGTCCTGAGGAAAAGGAAAGAGTTCTTGATGAATTTTATCAAATTTGTCTTGCACAGGAATACATAGCAGAAGGCGGTATTGGTTACGCAAAGGACATTCTGGAAAAAGCGTTAGGTTCTCAGAAGGCTGTTGATATTATAAATAAGCTGACTGTATCATTACAGGTCAGGCCTTTCGATTTTGTTAGAAAGACAGATCCCACGCAACTGTTGAACTTTATTCAGGGAGAACACCCACAGACAATCGCATTAATATTAGCATATTTAAAACCGCATCAAGCCTCTATTGTGCTATCTGCACTTCCGCAGGACAAACAGGCTGATGTTGCCAGAAGAATAGCGACAATGGACAGAACCTCACCAGACGTAATTAAGGAAGTTGAGCGTATTCTTGAAAAAAAACTGTCTTCACTGGTTACAGAGGACTATACTGCGGCTGGTGGTGTTCAGTCGATAGTAGATATCCTTAACTCTGTTGACAGGGGAACAGAAAAGTTTATTATGGAAACCTTAGAAATTGAAGATACAGATTTAGCGGAAGAAATAAAGAGACGTATGTTTGTATTTGAAGATATCCTTACTCTTGACGGAAGATCAATTCAAAGATTTCTTAGAGAAGTTGATAATAATCAGCTTGCGGTTGCGCTTAAAGGTGCAACGGATGATGTTCAAAGACTTATTTTCTCGAATATGTCTAAGCGTCTGAGTGAAATGATTAAAGAGGACCTCGAATTTATGGGGCCTGTAAGGCTCAAAGACGTAGAAGAAGCACAGCAGAAGATTGTCAACATTATACGTAAGCTGGAAGATGCAGGAGAGATAGTTATTTCCAGAGGCGGAGGAGATGAAATAATTGTCTAATAACAAGGTTTTTAAAAATCACCAGATAAATGTCGGTATGCCATTTCAGGTTTTAAATCCAATGACATATCAACCACCTGTTGTCAGAATAAAAAATGCAGATGAGAAACAGCCAGAAGAATTAGAAAATGTTGATTATAAAGCAATTGGAGAGGAAATAGTTAATAAGGCGAAAGAAGAAGCTGATTTTATTGTGAGGGAAGCACTTCTGGAGGCTAAAGAAATTATTTCCAAGTCAAGTATTGAGATTGAGGAACTGAAAAACAAGGTGATATTTGAAGCAAAAGAAGAAGGGTACGCAGAAGGAATCGCTCAGGCAAAGCAGGAATATGAACATTTAATTGAAGAAGCTCAGGGAATTAAAGAACAGGCAGGTGTCGAGTATCAAAAGGTTTTGAATTCTCTGGAAACAGATGCTGTAAATACTATTTTAGAAATTGCCAGAAAGGTTATAAGTCAGGAAGTTAAATGCAAACAGAACATTTTGCTTTTAGTCAGAGAGGCTTTTGAGAAGTGTTCGAAAGACAGTAAGGCAATCTTGAGAATTAGCGAGCAGGATTATGATTATATAAACGAAAATAAGGATGAGCTTTTTTCAATGCTTCAAAGATCAGAGGAAACGGAAATCAAAAAGGATTTGTCTTTAAAAGAAGGAGGCTGCGTGATTGATACTTCCTTGGGAAGTATTGATGCAGGCGTTGATACCAAGCTTGACAAGCTTGAAAGTGATTTTAGGGCTGTTTTGGGCGAAAGGCTTGCTTAAATATGCTTTGCTGCGAACCTTGTGTTTTGTATAGAAATAATTGCATCAATAAGGTAGGGGGTCAAGTTTTGGTGATAGACCTTAAAAAATATCAGGATAAATTACAATCAAAGGATTATATAGAGTACATAGGAAAGGTGTCAAAGGTTGTAGGACTTACCATAGAATCTGACGGACCTCAAGCCAGCATTGGTGATTTATGCAATATCAGGGTTTTGAGAGGCGGATATGTTAAAGCCGAAGTTGTAGGCTTTAAGGATGACAAGGTTTTACTTATGCCCTTGGGTGAAATGACAGGTATTTCTCCCGGAAGCTTGGTTTCGGCCAATGGTGAAATCCTCTCTGTTTCTGTGGGGCATGAATTGATTGGAAGGGTACTGGATGGCTTGGGAAGACCTATGGATGGGAAAGGCCCTATCAATACTAAAATCAATTATCCAACAATGAATAAACCGCCTAATCCCATGACAAGAAAAAGGATTTTCGAGCCCCTTCCACTAGGAATTAAAGCAATTGATGGATTGCTTACTGTGGGTAAAGGTCAGAGAGTCGGTATATTTGCAGGCAGTGGTGTAGGCAAAAGCACTTTGATGGGAATGATAGCCAGAAATACAAAGGCTGATATAAATGTAATTGCACTTATAGGAGAGCGCGGAAGAGAGGTTAGGGAGTTTATAGAAAAGGATTTATCAGAGGAAGGGTTGTCCAGATCAGTAGTAGTGGTTGCTACATCAGATCAGCCTGCTCTGGTAAGACTTAAGGGAGCCTTGGTTGCGACAGCTATTGCTGAGTATTTCAGAGATAAGGGAAAAGATGTTTTGCTATTGATGGATTCTCTGACCAGATATGCTATGGCACAAAGAGAGGTTGGTCTTTCCATTGGTGAACCTCCTGTCTCTCGTGGATATACTCCCTCGGTGTTTTCAGTTTTTCCAAAGCTGTTGGAAAGAGCAGGTACAGCTGAGAAGGGTTCAATTACCGGATTATATACAGTTCTGGTTGACGGAGATGACATGACTGAACCTGTAACAGATACGGCCAGAGGTATATTGGACGGACATATAGTATTATCCAGAGCGCTGGCTAATAAGAATCATTATCCGGCAATAGATGTGCTGGCAAGTGTAAGTAGGGTAATGGGCGATATTATAGATAAAGAACAAAAAAAATGTGCCTCTGATATCAAAAAAGCCATGGCAATATACAAAGAATCTGAGGACATGATAAATATTGGTGCATACTCGAAGGGCAGCAGTGAGAAAATTGACTATGCTATTAGATATAATGATGCAATAACTGCTTTTCTTCAGCAGGAAACAGGACAGAAGGTGTCTTTTGAGGATGTCAGGGATAATGTTTTAAACTTGCTTAAATAAAATGCTGGGAGGCAGTGAGCAATGCAGAAATTTGCATTCAGACTTGAATCTGTTCTAAAACTAAAGGTACAGATGGAGGATAACGCCAAGAATAATCTTGCTCGTTCCACAAAGGAGCTTGAAAGACAGAAGGCTTATCTGGAAGAATTGAATAATGTAAAAAATGCATCAGTAAGCAGCTTGTCAGGCGAGGTTGATGAGGGGATTCCTGTCTACAGGGTTCGATTATACAATAATTATTTATCGTTAATGAAAGAAAAAATTATTAATCAAAAAGAAAATGTAAATGTTGCACAAGACAATGTCGATACAAATAGGGAGGGCTTGATCAAAGCCATGCAAGAGAGAAAGGTTATTGAAAAGCTAAAAGAGAGAAAATTTGAGGATTACATAAAAGAGCAGAATAAGTCAGAACAAATTATAATAGATGAACTGAACAGTTTTAAGTTTAAAGACAGCTAAAGGGTTAAGGAGAATAAAATGGCCGAGACTAAAAATGAAAATGCAGAAAGCTCCGGTACAGGGATAAACGAAGCTCTCAGAGAATTGAGTAAAAGCCAGAACCTTAATAAAGGCAGCAAAAATAAAGCGTCAGATAAGAATGATGTTAAAAGTAGCTTGCCGTTTTATATTATTTCAATTTTTACGGCACTTTTATTGGTTGTATTAATCATTGGAAGTGTATTTTTCTTTGCCATAAAGAGCAATGTAAACGGCATAGCCGACAGTATGGGAGATACCTTGGCAGGGATACCGGTTTTGAGGCTTGCTCTGCCGGAAAGGCCGGATATTGAAGATGAAAAGAACATGACTGAAGAAGAGGTAAGAGCAAAGTATTCAGGCCTTAGAAATGATAAGGAAGAATTAGATAAACAGGTTTCTGATTTAACAAATCAGGTTGAACAGTTAAATAAACAATTAACAGCGAAAGATTCAGGCTCGGGACTTCTTCAGCAGCAAAATGATGAGATGGAAAAAGAAAACCTGAAGCTTACAGCTGATAATGAAAGCTTGAGGAAGGACTTTGAAAATATTTCTGACGCTATTGCAAAAGGAGATACAGCTGCTTTTAAGACATACTATGAAAAAATTGACTCTGAGACTGCGGCTAAGCTATATAAAGAGATTTTACAGGATGAAAAGATAAGTGACGATGTTAAAAAGTACTGTTCAATATATGAAGAAATGGATGCCGGCGCTGTGGCTTCTATTATGGAGCAGATGGGTTCAGGCAAGATGACATTGATTGTTGAAATACTTAAAAACCTGAATAAAAAAACATCCGGAGAAATTTTGGCAGAGATGACACCCTCATTTGCTGCGAAGGTATCAGAGCAGCTTGCAAAGATTTATAATGTTGGTTCTGCAGCTGCAAGTAAGTAGAAGAGTATGTTTTTTGATTAATGGTAATAAGCAGTATCACAAAATGAGCTGCATTACAATAAAAATATTACTGTGAAGGGAGGCGAAAAAATGATAACTTACAGCAATACCTCTAAGGTGCTTTTTTCTCAAGGAAAGGAAAGTACAATCAATATTAGGGCAAAGGCTTCTCAGGCTTCTGGGGATACAGCATTCAGTTCGGTTTTTGAAAATACTGTGAACAATACTAGCAGATACTCAAGGGATAAGAAAATAACCGCAAAAGAGAATGACGTGTCTTGTGATACCAAATCAAAGATCAGGTATCAGTCTTACAGAGAAGTGGAGAGGGAGAATTCAGTTAATACACAAGAAAAATCAGCGGCAAAAACTGTTGACAATGCTTCAGTACAAGACATACAGGATTCAGGAGCTAAGGATTCAAAGAAATATGATGACACAATAAATGTATTGGCACAGATGCTTGGAATTCAGCCGAATGAGCTGGTAAAGCTTGCAGATGAGCTGGGCTTCAGCGCGGAAGATTTAAAAAATGCAGACACCCTTAATGCTTTTATGGGTAAGCTTGCTGATGTGTTACAGCTCAATGATTCACAAAAGGCTTTGATGAATATTTTAGCTGTGGAAATTCCGAAGCAGGTTAGTACTGAGACCGGTGCAGAAGCAGAAGCAAAGCTGAATAGCTCTGTAGCTGATGAAGGTGTAAATGGTTTGAATGCAGGTAAAGAAGAGAGTATTAGTATTTCAGAAATTTCTGGTGACATTAAGGCAAGGCTCAATCAAATGCTTAGAAATGCCGAGGTAACTCACGAATCTGTTAGTTCAGAGATTTCGAAGGTTGTTGAAGCAATGAGAGCCCAGATTAAAACAAGTACTGAGGTAAAAACAGTGCAGACAGATTCAGAGTCAGAGGCTGTTCCAGAAGCTTCGGAAGGCTCAGAAGCAGAACAAAAAACACAAGAAATTGCTGTTAATAAAGACAATAAGGAATCAGCAAAAAAAGATGACTCTAAATCTGAGGAAAACTCGGGCAAAGCAGGGAATATCAGTGCCAATGTACAATCAAATGCTGAAGAAATCAGTACTCAGGTAAATACGGGAGATGACTTTAATCAGCAGTTGAATCAGCAAAATGCTCAGGCAGCTGATATGAAGGTTAATATGCTTAATAACCAAACGCCTGCAACTAAGGCGGAATATTCAACACCGCAGACTGTCAGGACAGCAGAGGTAATAAATCAGGTTGCAGAGCAGGCAAAGGTGATTATAGGTCAGGATAAATCAGAGATGATTATTCATTTGAAGCCGGATCACTTGGGGAAACTTGAATTAAAGGTTGTTACCGAGCAGGGAATAGTTGCGGCAAAGTTTATTGCAGAAAGTCAGCAGGTTAAAGAGATAATAGAAACCAATATGCAACTGCTGAAGGATTCTTTGGAAAAGCAGGGATTGTCAATTGATAATGTCAGTGTTCAAGTCGGACAAGAGAAGCAAAGTGAATACAGACAGCAGAATTTGTTTGACAGCAGTGGCAAAAATTCAGGCAATCACACCAGTTATGACAGAAATGAAACCGGCATAGGAAAAGCAGGCTATGATGCATTTGATGTACTGCCCGAAAGGCTTGCACAATATTCAAATGAGACAAATACTATTAATTTGACGGCTTAAATTACAGGAGGTGAAAGGTTTGGCTACAAGCGGCATATCAGGATACATTGATGAAATAATTGCAAAGACTGAAAGCAGTGCTAATTCAAGGAAGACCGGCAGTAGTTTGGGTAAGGATGATTTCTTGAATTTGCTGGTAACTCAGCTCAGATATCAGGATCCATTGGAACCTACCGATGACAAGGAATTTATCGCTCAAATGGCACAGTTCAGCTCTTTGGAGCAGATGCAGAACATGAACGGTGTACTGACAAATTCTCAGGCTTTCAGCTTGATTGGCAAGTATATTACTGCAAATACCACCGATGAGGATACTCTGGAAGTAAAAACTGTTCAGGGACAAGTGTCTACTGTAAAGATGTCGAATGGGAAGGTTTATCTGGTTGTGAATGATCAGGATGTTGACATTGATAGCTTATCAGAAGTTGTTGATATGAATTACGCAAATTCAGATATATCCAACTATTCAAATTTAATCGGATTCCAGGTAAAGGGTGCTGTATATGATTCATCAAGCGGAGATTTGATATATTTGAGCGGTGATGTAACACAGATTCAAAAAGGCCTTACCGAGGATTATGCAGTAATGAATAATGTAAATGTAAATATTGCAGAGATTACCGGGTCAAAATCCACAGATCCTGATTATACTAATAAGTACTTAAAGGACAATATAGGCAAACAGGTTTCTATAACAATTAAAGATAAAGACGGCAACAAGGTTCCTGTCACTGCTAAGCTGAAGAGCTACAGCATTGATGATGCCGGAAATATAACCGGAGTACTGGATGATGTATATGTATCAGTTTATAGTGTATCAAATATTCAGAAGGTTGCTGCACAGGCTGTAGATGATACAGCAGGTGATACAACGGAACAAGAGGAAACAGCGGATGAATAATGAGAGAAGGTGAGTTGTTATGGTTATCAGCAATAATTATTCAAACAGGATAATAAATTCGCCTTTAACGACTGGGAAGGTTCAAACCAATAATGTAAGAAGCAATATACCTGAGGCAGGAAACGGATTTGAAAATTTTCTTCAGCAAGCAATTGATAAGAACGAGGGAGTGAAGTTTTCAAAACATGCCGAGTTAAGAATGCAGGCACGCAATATTGATTTAACCAAGGCTCAGAAGGATAAAATTGATAATGCTGTTTCAATGGCTCAGAAAAAAGGTGTTAGAGATTCATTGGTTATTCTGGATAATATGGCTTTTGTTGTAAATGTAAACAGTAAAACTGTTATTACAGCTGTAAACAAAAGTGAACTAAAGGACAATGTTTTTACAAACATTGACGGTGCAATATTTGCTTAACGCAAAAATCAGCCGGACCCTTTTGGGAGGCTGAATAACGTTCCCGAATGACGGACGGAACGGCGAAAACCTTAGATTAAATGAGGGGGGTTAAAAAAGATATGATGAAATCAATGTTTTCTGGTGTTTCAGGTTTAAGGGCACACCAGCAAAGAATGGATGTTATTGGTAATAATGTTGCGAATGTAAATACAGTCGGTTTTAAATCAAGCAGAGTAACCTTTCAGGAGGTATTTAACCAGACACTTAGCGGGGCTTCGGCTCCTGATTCTTCCACAAGCAGGGGAGGTACAAATCCAATACAGGTTGGTCTTGGCACCAGTGTTGGCTCTGTAGACACTATGATGAGCACAGGCAGTCCTGAGAGAACTGATAATGCAACAGACTTGTCAATTTCAGGTGCCGGCTTTTTTATAGTCAGAGGTTCAAGTGCTGATACTTATAAATTTACAAGAGCCGGTAATTTTGGATTGGACAAGCTTGGTAATCTTGTATCCGGAAGCGGATATTGTGTATATGGCTGGCAGAAGAAGAATGAGGATGGTTCCTTTGACACTGAAAGCCCGGTTGAGCCTATTAACCTGTATGCTGACAGCAGTAATGGGAATAAAAGGATAATCGCTGCAAATGTAACTACCAGAGCTGCTTTCTCCGGCAATTTAAATGCTTCTAATGAAGCTTTGGGAGCAGGAGCGACTGACACTCAGTTTGCCGTTCCTTTTTCGGTATATGATGCATTAGGAAACAGCTATGAATTGTCGGTTAATTTTAAAAAGGTTTCCGCAGATGATACAGGGACAACTTGGGAGTATACTGTTACACATGACAACGGTACGGATACCCCTGACACTTATGCGTTAGGTGAAGCGGGGCAGGTTAAATTTGATACAAAAGGAAAGATCATAGAAGGCTCTGCCAATACATGTAAGGTTGATTTGGATCCGGCGACAGGTGCCGCTGATTTTGATATAAATCTGAACTTTAACAATTTAACTATGTTTGCTGCAGACAGCTCCGTGGTTCCGTCAGATGTTAACGGATATTCGACTGGTACTCTTACAACCTTCAGCATAGGTTCGGATGGAATCATTACGGGAATTTACAGTAATGGTGAACAGCAATCATTGGGCTGTATTGCTCTGGCCAGCTTTTCAAATCCTGCCGGACTTGAAAAGGTTGGAGACAATTTATTTATTCCCACAACAAATTCAGGTAATTTTACAAAGGGATTGGCTGCGGGAACAGGAGGAACAGGTACTTTGACTCCGGGAACGCTTGAGATGTCAAATGTAGATCTTTCAAGTGAATTCACCAATATGATAATTACTCAAAGAGGCTTTCAGGCTAACAGCCGAATCATTACTACATCAGATGAAATGCTTCAGGAGCTGGTAAACTTGAAAAGATAGAATATAGAGGAAATAATACTGCCAAAGACATAATATTTCAATGTCTTTGGTAGTAAAACCTCGAAAATAACCTTATTTTGTAAATTTGTTTTGAATTTATCTATTGTTTTTTTGGAGTATTAATATTATGATTAGATTGACTAAATTAAATGCTGCAACATTTGTAATAAATTGTGATTTGATTGAGACAATAGAGAGTACTCCTGATACGGTTATAACATTGAACAACGGTAAAAGGTATGTTGTTACAGAGAGTATCGATGAAGTTGTTAGTAAAGTAATACGATATAAAAAAAATATTTTTGACAATAAATATGAAATTCCAACAAAGATTTTATGCGAAGAGTAATATAATAAATAGTATAAAGTTGTTGTTATTAGATAGTGATGCTTTTGCTGGAGGTTTATTTACTAGATATTTAACTTTAAGGAGGAAAAGGCTTTGGAGGGAAAAAGCAGCTATTTTGTCTTACTTGTTATAGTGGCATGTTTATCAATAACTCTTGCTTTCCTTGCGATAGGCTATTTCTTTTTTGCGAGTGGAAGTTCAGGCTCCGAAAAAGAGGTTGTCGTGGTGGAACAGAAAATTCCGGGAGACGATGAACTTTCAAACAAAATTATTTGTGAGGCTAAGAATTTTAACCTGAAAAAAACTGACCCCAAACAGGTTGCAGTTATTTCACTCAGTGCAAGCATGAAGCATTTTAAGACGGTTGATGACATGGAAGAGGAAGATGTTACGGCTAAGATTGATTTTTACAGTACAGAAATAAATTCTGCTATAGGTACATATTTTCAGGAACTGACATTGGATGATGTCGCTAAAAAAGATACCCGAACTAAAGCAGAAGAAGATTTGAAGGATGAAATAAATGAGATATTGACTAAAAATGATAAAAAGGCAAGTCCGCTTGTTTATTCTGTAACTTTGGATTGGTTTTATCAATAGGAGGTGGGCTTGTGGGAGATATATTATCTCAGAATGAGATTGATGAACTGCTAAAGGCCCTTACTACAGGGGATATTGATGTACAGCAGATTCAAACTACTAAAACCGAAAAGAAAGTAAAGCTTCATGATTTTAAGAAGCCGCCTAAATTTGCAAATGACCATAAACGTACTCTTCAGTTTATTTATGAAAACTATGCCAGATTAATTCAGTCTTTTTTGTCCGGGTATTTGCGGACATTGGTGCAAGTTGATGTTTTGTCGGTAGATGCTCTGCAATACAGTGAGTTCAGTAATTCATTAGCTAATCCTGTAGTGCTTGCAGTTGTTGATTTTAGTCCGCTAAACGGATCAATAATATTTGAAATGGATCCAAGCATAGCATATTCTCTAATTGACCGAATTCTTGGCGGAAGAGGATCTGCAATGGATAGAGTCAGGTCGTTTACTGAGATTGAGCTGGCAATACTGGAAAGAATTATAGTACAAATACTTAACCTGATGCGTGAGCCATGGGAGAGTATCATATCTATAAAACCAAGGCTGGAAAAGATAGAAACAAATGCTCAGTTTGCACAGCTTATTCACCCGAATGAAATGGTTGCACTGATAACTTTGAATGTTGTAGTTGGTGAAGTGAAGGGTATGATTAATATATGTATACCTCACATGGTAGTTGAACCTATAATGCCAAAATTGAGTACAAAGCTCTGGTTCACCAGCAATGAATCGGAGAAAGTTGAAAATAATCAACAGGATATAGAACTGCGTATTGAGAATACTTATGTGCCCGTAAGGGCTGTATTGGGGAATACATCAATTAATATCAGTGAGTTTCTTGACTTGCAGGTTGGAGATGTTTTACCGCTTGAAACGCATGTTAATGCTGACTTGGAAGTAATGGTCGGTGATATATCCAAGTTCCACGCCAAGCCCGGTGTAAAGAAAAATAAAATAGCAGTAAAAATAACAGATGTGATAAGAAGGGAGGAAGAATAGGAATGGGAGATATGCTTACACAGGCAGAGATTGATGCGTTACTGAACGGCTCTCCTTCGGAGGAGGATAACTATGATGATGTCAATAATACGGCAGCTGATGATACAGCCAGTATGTCAAGCTCTGGTGATGGTTTATCAACTCAGGAAATTGACGCCTTAGGTGAAATTGGAAATATAAGCATGGGTACTTCTGCAACTACACTGTTTACTCTTTTATCACAGAAGGTTACAATTACTACTCCAAACGTTACAATTACGACATGGGAAGATTTGTCAAAAAGTTATTCTTCACAATATGTAGCTGTTAAGGTAGAATATACGGATGGACTTATCGGCAGTAACCTGTTGATTCTAAAACAGGATGATGTCAAAATTATTACGGATTTAATGATGGGTGGAGAGGGTGTAATAGTTGAAGGGGAATTAAGCGACCTTCATTTAAGTGCAATAAGTGAGGCAATGAACCAAATGATTGGTTCTTCAGCGACTTCTATGTCATCAATGTTTGCAAAAAGAATTGATATATCCCCGCCAAAGGCGTATATGGTAAGCTTTGAGGATGGAGATCCATATGGTGATTTTGAAGTTGGTGAAAGGCTGGTAAAGGTTGCCTTTAAAATGGTGGTTGGTGATTTGATTGATAGCGAGATAATGCAGCTTTTGCCTATGAAATTTGCTAAGGAGTTAGTGGCTCAGCTTCTGAATTCTTCAGATGCAAACCAAAAAAATATTAAGGAAGTCTCTGAACCGCATATGCAGCAGCCTATTGTGGAACAGCCTGTAATACAGCAGCCCGTGATGCAACAGCCAGTTATGCAGCAGCCTGTAATACAACAGCCAGTTATGCAGCAGCCTGTAATGCAGCAGCAAATGATGCAAGGATTTGGGTATGGCGGATATCAGGAGCCACAAAGGCAAAGAAGCTCAGTTAGCGTTCAACCAGCGCAGTTTCAGGCTTTTGATGATGGCTTGTCTGCTTCTGAGAAAAAAAATATTGGACTTATAATGGATTTACCCCTGCAAGTAACTGTGGAATTGGGAAGAACTCAAAAGCTGATTAAGGATATTTTAGAATTTGGATCCGGTTCAGTTATAGAACTCGATAAGCTTGCAGGAGAGCCTGTTGATATATTGGTAAATGGAAAAGCTATTGCAAAGGGAGAAGTTGTTGTTATTGATGAAAGCTTTGGTGTAAGGATTACTGACATAATTCATCCATCAAAACGATTATAATTATAAAAATCAACGAATAATTAAGGAGAGACAAAGTTATGGGTAAAAGTATTTTAATTGTTGATGATGCAGCATTTATGAGAATGATGATAAAGGATATATTATCTAAGAATGGTTATGAAATAGCAGCTGATGTTGACAATGGGTTAAAGGCAATTGAAAAATATAAGGAACTTACTCCTGACTTGGTTATAATGGATATTACAATGCCAGAAATGGATGGAGTAACAGCTGTAAGAGAAATTAAGAAAATACATAGTGATGCTAAGATAATTATGTGTTCTGCTATGGGTCAACAGGCTATGGTTATTGAATCAATTCAGGCAGGAGCCAGAGATTTTATTGTAAAGCCATTTCAGGCAGACCGTGTAGTCGAGGCAGTAAAAAAGGTTATTGGATAATAAGAATTATCTGGCACTGTGATATCCTGCTGATTGCTAAAAATTTGTATGGTTCTTTTTAGAGCATCATATTAATTTGGCTAGATAACAGCAGGATATTTTGTAGTAGTTTTTTTAAGGAGTCATTTTGTATTTAGTGACTAAAGTCAATTATGGTTCAAGCCTTCGCGATGATATTTATTTCAAGGACGATATTTATTTCGTCTTTTTCAGCCGAATTAAGCTTTTAAGTTAATTTTTAACGCAGTTTGGGTTTGAATTTGTTTTGGCTTAGTGGGCTTCAGCTTCAAAACCAAACTATCGGCAGATGGAATCGTTGACGAGTATATCTTTTATTTAGCCGATAGTAATTGACTTTATAGACGATTACGGTTCAAGCCTTTTTTGGCATATCAAATGGATAATTGACTTCTTAGATATTTTACAGGACATTGAGGTTATAAGATGGGTATTGGAGATTATTTGTTTGCAATTTTTGCATCTATACTTGTTTTCGGATTATTAATACTTACAACAAGAATTTTATCGTATAAGTCAAAAAAGATACTAAAGGGCAACTACATGCAAATTGTGGAAACAGTAAGCCTTGGTGTGACAAATAGGATTCACCTTGTAAAAATTGGTGACGAATTTTTTCTCATTTCGGCTACAAATAAAAATATCGAATTTTTAACTAAGGTTAATTTAAATGACTATAAGGATGAAGGAGTAAAAAATCCAATTTCAGAGGTTATTGATTTTAAGGCTGTGTTGAAAAAGTATGTTTCAAGCTTTGGCAGCCAAGCTAAAAATGGTACTGAAAAGGATCTGAATGATATTTCTAAGCAAGGCTATAAAAGTAATGATGAAATCCAGAACAGTGATGTAACCTTTAAAGATAATTTGGAAAAATTGAAGAAAATAACTAATACTATAAATGGACAACGGAGTGAAAATGAACAGAAAAAAGAATATTAAGAGAATAATATTAATAACAAGCATTTTGATTCTGGTTTTCTGCTTTTTAGGAGCAAAAAGTGTATTAGCGGCCAATCCAAACATATCTGTAACCACCGACGGAATAAATATAGGTAATTCAGATGACCCTAAGGATGTGTCGTCAAGTATTCAGCTCTTGATATTATTAACGGTTCTGGCTATTGCACCTTCAATTTTGATAATGATGACAGGATTTACAAGAATAATTATTATTTTGTCATTTCTAAGAAATGCGCTTGGAACGCAGCAAATGCCGCCTAATCAAGTCTTGATTGGTTTGGCTCTCTTTCTGACATTCTTTGTTATGAATCCTGTTATAACCGATATAAATAAAAATGCATTTCAGCCATATACGAATGGGACTATAACTCAAAAGCAAGCTATTGAAAGCAGCTCTCAAACAATTAAGACATGGATGGTAAAGCAGATATTCAGTAACGGACGAGAAAAGGATTTAGCATTGTTTATGACACTCTCCGGACAGACAGAACGAATAAAAGCAGAGGATGCAGCAACCCTTTCACTTACAATTGTTGTTCCTGCTTTTTTAATCAGTGAGCTAACTGTTGCATTTAAATTTGGGTTTTTAATATTTCTGCCATTTTTAATTATTGATATGATTGTATCAAGCACATTGATGTCAATGGGTATGATGATGCTTCCTCCGTCGATGATTTCGCTGCCGTTTAAAATTTTATTATTTGTTTTAATTGATGGCTGGGGGATGCTGACGCAATCCATTATACTCAGCTTTGCGCGATGAAAGTAAAAATATTGGGTATGCAGTGGGGTTAAACCACTATTACAATTATAATTGAAATTAAAGTAAGAATCACTGCAATATCATAACAGCTGTATTTTAGGCGGGTTTTACTGTTTGGAGGTAAGCATTTAATGGATGAAAGCGGTATTATTTATATTGCACAAGATGCATTGAAGGTTTTAATATATGTAGCAGCGCCAATATTGGTCATTAGTATGGTTGTTGGTTTGATAGTAAGCATTTTTCAAGCAACTACTCAGATTCAGGAGCAGACTCTGTCTTTTGTGCCAAAGATTCTGGCTGTTGTTGCAGCTATTGCTTTATTTGGCTCTTGGATGCTAAGGACATTGATGGAATATATGCAAAACATACTTATAAATATTAATCAGTTTATAAAGTGATTTTTATATACTGTTCAGGAAAATAAATTTATAAGCTTGATTGCATACAGTAAGATTTTGATTTTAGTATAATTTAGGAGTTGAGAATGTGCAGATACCACTAGGCATGTTGCTGAATAGTCTGGAGCTTTTTCTGCTTGTATTTGTGAGAATGACCGGTTTGTTTGTTATTGCTCCTATTTTTGGCCGCAATATGCCTGCTTATTTGAAGATAGGTATTGCATTTACTACAGCCGTTTTAATGACTAGTGTTATAAAGGTGGATAATATTATAGCAACAGACAGCTATTTACTTTATGCTTTTTACGTTATAAAAGAATTTTTGGTCGGTGTTGTGATAGGTTTTGTTGCATATGCTCTTTTTACAAGTATTTATATTGCGGGACAGATAATTGATATGCAGATTGGTTTCGGTATGGTTAATGTTTTTGATCCAATCAGCAATATTCAGGTTCCTATTACTGCAAATCTTTATTATATGATGGCTATGCTGATATTTCTTGCAACCAACGGTCATCATCTGTTAATAAAGGCACTGTATCAGAGCTTTACGCTTGTACCTATAGGAAGTGCCGGAGTTGGTCCGGATATGACTGAAAACATAATAGAAGTATTTCGGAAGATGTTTTCGATAGGTTTTAAAATAGCCGCACCAATTTTGGCTGCTATTTTAATAGCAGATGTAGTACTTGGAATAATATCAAAGACCATACCTCAGATGAATGTATTTGTTTTGGGAATGCCATTGAAAATATTAGTCGGATTAATAATAATTATGATAACTATACCGGCTTTTATATATATTGTTACTATGATATCAGATAGCATTAATATTGAAATATTTAAATTTCTTAAGGATATGGGGAGCAATACTTAGAGGAGATTCAATGGATAAATGATATGCTGTGTTTGGAGGTCGGAATGATAAGGACCATTGATGAGAGTCTATCAAAAAAGGATTATCATGGTATAAACCTGAATTATCAGCTTTTTGCGGCTGGTGGAGGCGATAAGACTGAAAAAGCAACCCCCAAAAAAAAGAATGATGCCCGGAAAAAGGGACAGATATTTCAAAGCAGAGAAATGTCTGCATCAATAATATTAATTATTATGATTGTTTCAATAAAGGCATTAGGTTCAAATTTATACGGTCAGCTTACTGTTTATATGAAAAATACTTTTACTGAATATGTTAAGGTAAAGGATGCTTTTGATATTAATTTGGTTTTAAAGCTTTATATTGATGCAATTCTGGTTTTGGCAAAGACAGTGCTGCCTTTGCTTTTGATAGCTGCATTAGCAGCTGTAATTGTAGGATATGCACAGGTTGGTGTATTATTTACATTTGAGACTTTAAAGATTAAGGGCAACAGAATAAATCCATTAAGTGGTTTTAAAAGAATATTTTCAATGCGTTCACTTGTTGAGCTGTTGAAATCTATTATAAAAATAGTTATAGTAGCCTGGGTTGCTTATTCTTACTTAAAATCAAAGACAAATGAAGTTTTGGCTCTAATGGATGCAGATTTACCTAGTATTTTATCTTTTATAGGAGATGCTACTTTTAATGTGGCAATAAAAATATCCTTTGCATTGGTTATTTTAGGCTTTGCGGATTATATGTATCAGAGATTTGATTATGAAAAGAACCTGAGGATGACAAAGCAGGAAGTGAAGGATGAATACAAGCAGACTGAAGGTAATCCTGAGATAAAAGGAAAAATTAAGCAAAAGCAGCGCCAGATGTCAATGAGACGAATGATGCAGGATGTACCTAAGGCAGATGTAGTTATTACAAATCCTACACATTTTGCGGTAGCCATTAAGTATGATTTACAAAAGGCAAGTGCTCCGTATATTGTTGCAAAGGGACAAGACTATATAGCACTTAGAATAAAGCAGATTGCAGCGGAAAATAAGGTGCAGGTTGTTGAAAACAAGCCTTTAGCCAGAACACTTTTCAGTACGGTTGATATAGGGGAAGCCATACCACCTGAATTATATCAGGCTGTTGCCGAAATACTGGCATTTGTATATAAAATTAAAAACGGCGGATAATGTCGGTATGCACGTTGAATTATTACTAAAGTCAATTGCAGTTCAAAGCCCTTGCTGCAAAAATGCCGTTTTTAGGCGAATTAAGCTTTTAAGCAGGCTGCTTTACGCAGCTACGGTTTGAATTTGTTTTTGACTTCAGGTGAGGCTTTAGCCTCAGACCCAAACTATGGTCCGATACCATAGGATATTTAGCCGATAGTAATTGACTTTTAAAGAGGGGGCCGAAAAATGGCGAAGATTAACAGCTTTTTTATACCGCTTGTTGTTATTGTTTCTATTTTAAATCTTATTTTGCCAATTCCGGCATTTTTGCTAGACTTATTGCTGGCAATCAATATAGTTCTTGCAGCTGTTATATTACTGAATACCATTTATCTGAAAACAGCTCTTGATTTGTCGATTTTTCCGACTTTACTTGTAATAACTACAATATACAGACTTTCTTTGAATGTAACAGCTTCTAAGCTCATTTTAGCTGAAGGACATGCAGGTGATGTTATCAGAGGGTTTGGCTATATGGTAGGAAGAAACAATCTTGTAGTCGGTTTTATTGTATATATTATAATCATGCTTGTTAATTTCCTTGTAATAACGAAGGGTTCGGAAAGAGTTGCGGAGGTTGCGGCAAGATTTACCTTGGATGCAATGCCTGGTAAGCAAATGGCCATTGACGCAGATTTGAATACCGGCTTAATTTCCGAGAGCGAGGCAAAGGAACGCAGAAAAAGAGTTCAAAGAGAAGCTGATTTTTACGGCTCTATGGATGGTGCCAGTAAGTTCGTTAAAAATGATGCTATTGCAGGTATTATAATAACTATTATTAATATAGCGGGAGGCCTTATAATTGGTGTAGTAATGAGAGGAGAACCTATAGGGGAGGCTCTTTCGAACTATACCATTTTAACAATCGGTGACGGTTTGGTAAGCCAGATACCTGCACTTATGCTGTCAGTTGCAACAAGCTTTATTGTAACAAGAGCCGGAGCGGATTCTGAGCTTAGCGGTGATTTTATAAAGCAATTATTTTATAATCCCAAGGTTTTGTATATTGCAGCGGTAATCAGTTTGGTAATGTCACCGTTTTTCACACCGATACCATTTCTTTTGCTGTCCGTTTCGCTGCTTTTTATAGCTACAAAGCTCAAGCAGCTTCAGAAGGAAGCTGTTAAGGAGGAAGAGGTTCAGATTCAGGAAAGTGAAGTCGATGAAATAAGGAAGCCTGAGAATGTTGTGACTCTTTTACAGGTAGACCCTATAGAATTAGAATTCGGATATGGAATAATACCTCTGGCTGATGCAAATCAGGGAGGAGATTTATTGGACAGAGTTGTGCTTATCAGGAGACAGCTGGCCCTTGAACTGGGTATGCTTGTTCCTGTTATAAGGCTTCGTGATAATATACAGATTGGGCCGAGCGAATATATTATAAAAATAAAAGGAACGGAAGTAGCAAAAGGGGAGCTTCTGTTTGATTACTTTATGGCTATGAATTCGGGCGAAGCAGAAGAGGAGCTTGAGGGTATTAAAACTACCGAGCCTGCGTTTGGACTTCCGGCTATATGGATACAGGAGGGTCAGAGAGATAAAGCAGAAATGCTGGGATATACTGTTGTTGACCCGCCATCTATAATTGCAACTCACCTGACCGAAGTTATAAAGAAATATTCGCATGAATTATTGGGCAGACAGGAAGTTCAAACCCTTGTTGACAATTTGAAGCAAAGCTATCCGGCTATTGTTGAAGAGCTGGTTCCTAAATTAATGAGTGTAGGTGAAATACAAAAGGTTCTTGCCAACCTTTTAAAGGAAGGTGTGTCAATCAGAGATATGGTAACTATAATGGAGACCTTGGCTGATTATTCTCCTATGACTCATGATGTGGATATGCTTACAGAGTATGTAAGGCAAGCTCTTGGAAGATCAATTTCGCAGAAATTCTTTACTGAAGGCTCTAATGTAATAACTATAGACCCGAAGGTGGAGCAAATGATATTAGATTCGATACAAAAAACAGAATTTGGTTCGTATCTGGCACTTGATCCTGCTGTTTCAAATACCATAATAAATAATTTATCAAAAAATGTCCAAAGATTGCTGAAGCTTGGAAGCCAGCCAATAGTATTGGCTTCGCCGGTTGTAAGATTATATGTAAAGAAGCTTACCGAAAATGTCATACCTGGATTGGTAGTTTTGTCATATAATGAAATTGATCCCTCAATTGAGGTGAAATCTGTCGGGACTGTGAATGTTTAATATAAATTAGTTATATTTGAAATGCGAGGTTTGCATTCGTGTATTCATCGTTCTCTTTGCATTTTAGGAAAGCAGGCAATGACCGGACACTTTTTCTTTACTGTTTGTGCCGCAGGCGGTGGCGAAATGGAGGTTGGCTGAAAAGTTGAAAAATCAGATAGTGTACCTCTGTAAAGCAGAGGTTCTCCACATATGCTTTTCCAAATTTTTGTGCCCGGAACCGGGCGTGGAGGTTAATATATGAAGATTAAGCGTTATATGGGTAAGGATACTCAAGAGGCTTTATTAAAAGTTAAAATGGATCTTGGAAATAATGCTATAATATTAAATACAAAGAAGGTAAGGCAAAAGGGTATAAAAAAATATTTTACCAGCCCAATGATTGAAGTAATGGCAGCTATTGACGATGAATCAGGCAAAATCAGGGAACGTGAGCTGACAAAAATAGCACCTGTTTCTGAAAATTTAAATTCTTATAAAACAAATTCGTCACAAAAAGAGGGAAAATTTACAGACTTAGAGAATAAAGTAAATAATATTGAAAATATACTGGATAAAATAATGGATGCTGTCAATCCGGATAATAAAAATAACAATAATAATAAAGAGGATGAGAAGCAGCTGCCTCAAATTTTTCAATTGTTATACAATAACCTTATAAAGAATGAGGTTGAGCAGGATATTGCAAAAGATATTATAAAGCAGGTTGAAAAAAGAAGTAATCCAAGGGACATTAATGATGCCACTATTGTGATGCATTCGGTTATTTCCTCATTGCTGGGAAAGTCGGAGCCGATTAATTTCAGGACAGACGGCAAGCCTACAGTAATTCTTTTTGTAGGACCCACAGGAGTAGGAAAAACTACAACATTGGCAAAGCTGGCTGCTTCGTTTATGCTTACAGACAATAAGAAAATTGGTCTGATTACGGCAGATACTTACAGAATATCTGCTGTTGATCAGCTGAAAACATATGCTGAGATATTAGGGATTCCAATAACAGTTGCATATTCAGTATTGGAAATTCAAAATGAGATAGATAAATACAGCGATAAGGATGTTATTTTAATTGATACGGCAGGATGCAGCTATAAAGATAAGCTGAAGTTTGAGGAGTTGAAAATGCTGGTTGAAATTTGTAAGGCTGATGATGTTTTTTTGGTATTAAGCACAACAGTCAGTTCAAGAAATTGTAAGGATATAATATCTAACTACAGCTTTATACCAAATTACAAGCTTATATTTACGAAGGTGGATGAAACCTCGGTATACGGCAGTATATTGAATACCAAGTGCTTCTCAAATAAAAACCTCTCGTATATAACAAATGGGCAGAATGTACCTGATGATATTGAAATTGCAAATGTTGATAAGCTGTCAAAAAATTTGTTGGGACATAATACATGACAATGAATTATACCGGTACTTTACAAATCGTATTGCCGTAATTCGGCGTGGAGGTTAGCCTAGCAGTTCGGAAAATAAGTTTGTAAAGCTTTGTACATTTTCGAGCAGTAAAAAAAGTAATAAACAGCTTTTTACAAGTGTAGATAAAGCAGCAGTGAAAAAGCTTGCGTACCGCCACGAGCAGCATCCTAAATTTTATTGCCGTAATTCGGCGTGGAGGTTATTATGATAGATCAGGCTGAGAAGCTAAGAAATATTGTAAATAATATAAAAAAAGAAGCTAATGACATATCTTCTCAGAACATCAATCATACTACAGAAAATATTGGGAGAAGGCATGCGAAGGTAATTACTATTACCAGCGGAAAAGGCGGCGTAGGCAAGACCAGCGTTACGGTTAATCTTGCTATTGCATTAAGCCAGAAGGGATATAGAGTTGTTATTATAGATGCTGATTTAGGATTGTCAAATATAGATGTGGTTTTTGGAATAGTTCCTAAGTATTCATTGCTTGATTTGATAAACTGCAATAAGGGTATATTAGATATATTATGTGAAGGACCAAATAATATAAAGTTTATTTCGGGAGGATCAGGTGTACAGGAATTAATTAACCTCGATAAAAATTCTTTGGAAAGCTTTATTGCAAATATGTCATTGCTTGATCATATAGCAGATTATATACTGGTAGATACAGGTGCCGGGCTTTCGGACACTGTCATGGATTTTGTCATATCGGCTGAAGAGGTGATTTTGGTTGTTACACCGGAGCCAACCTCAATTACAGATGCGTATGCTGTTGTTAAAACCGTATCCCGTATAAAGAAAGACTGCAATATAAATGTGCTGATAAACAGGGCAGACAGTGAAAATGAGGCTAAAAATGTGTATAATAATTTTTCTGCTGTAGCAGAAAGATTTTTATCTATGAAGCTGAATGCAATAGGATATTTACCGTATGATCACTCATTTACCAAGTCTGTGAAATTGCAAAAGCCATACATACTGAATTATCCTAAGAGCAATACCAGCAAATTAATAAAGGATATTGCTGATATATTTATAAAGAACAATTTGGAGCAGACAAGTGTTGAACAGCTTGGTATAAAAGGTTTTATAAATAGATTTGTCGGCTTGTTTACTAATTGACATAGTGATATACTATAATTAGTGAAAATACGCGAAAATACATAAAAAATGTCAGATTATATAACAAACATTACTTTTAAAAAAAGTTGAGGTAACCCATGGATTTAAAAACAAAGAAAAGTAATGCAATAAGAGTGTTAGTGGTTGATGACTCTGCATTTATGAGAAAAGTGCTGTCAGATATAATAGAGGAGGATATTTCTCTTACCGTCATTGGAACTGCTGCTGACGGAAGAGATGCACTTAGCAAGATTAGTCTTCTGAATCCTGATGTTATAACTCTGGATATTGAGATGCCGGTTATGGATGGTATAAATTGCCTGAAGGAGATTATGAAAATATCTCCGAAGCCTGTAATTATGATCAGCAGTGGTACAAGCTATGGGGCAGAACTCACAATTAAGGCCCTGGATGAAGGCGCAATTGATTTTATTGCAAAGCCTAAAAATATATTTGATATAAAGAACGAAAAAGCGCGTAACGAAATAATTGAAAAGATTATTGTTGCCAGCAATATTGGATTGAAAAACTCCAAGAATAGCACTAAAACTAATATTGATAAACCGGTTAAGAGCGGTGGCGCCTTAAAATATATTATAGCTATAGGATGTTCTACCGGAGGTCCTAAAGCGCTGCAAAGTGTGATACCGTACTTGCCTGACAATTTGCCTGCAGCTGTATTGATAGTGCAGCACATGCCTCCCGGCTTTACAAATACTTTGGCTGAGAGGCTTGATGCCAAAAGCAAGGTTGCAGTCAAGGAAGCTTCGGATAAGGAGAGGCTGTTAGCAGGACATGTATATATTGCACCGGGGGATTATCATATGCTGTTAGAAACCGGTGCAAACGGAGATATCTTGATAAATCTGGACAAATCTCCTCCGGTAAGCGGACATAGGCCATCAGTTGATGTTATGATGAGTTCGCTTTCCGATACAGGATTTAAAAATATTATCGGTGTTATTTTAACAGGTATGGGATCTGACGGGAGTATAGGAGTAAGGAAATTAAAGGATATAAATAAAGGCTTTATTATAGCGCAGGATGAAGAATCAAGCGTAGTATACGGTATGCCGAAGATGGCATTTCAGACAGGAGCAGTAGACAAGATAGTATCGCTTAATAAGATTACAGATGAAATTATTCAATTCTTGGAGGTGCGTTAGTATGGATATGTCTCAGTATTTACAAATATTTATCGAAGAATCAAATGAACATGTGCAAAGCTTAAATCAATCCCTTTTACAGCTTGAAAAGGATCCTGAGGACAAGGACGTTCTGAATGAAATATTCAGAGTAGCACATACAATTAAAGGAATGGCGGGAACGATGGGTTTTACAAAGATGACAAAGTTAACCCATGACATGGAAAATGTATTGCAGGCTATAAGAAATAATGAAATTACAGTAACGTCAGAGCTGGTTGATATTTTGTTTAAATGCCTTGATGCACTTGAAAACTATGTAAGTAATGTTGTGGCAACCAGCGGAGAAGGCGATAAGGAATGCACGGATATTATTTCAGCACTGAAGTCCATTTTGGAGAATAAAGGTATGGTAAGCAGTGCTCCTGTGAATGAAAAGACTAGTGTTAATAATGAGTCGAATGACAATTCTAAATACATAACCGGAAATCTTGAATTTGATGAATTTGAAAAGAATGCCGTAAACAAGGCAATTGATATGGGAATGTATGCTGTTAAAATAACGGTGGCACTCAACAAAGGCTGTTTATTAAAAGCAGCAAGAGCTTTTGTAATTTTTCAGACACTGGAAAAGTTTGGAGAGATTGTAAAGGCACAGCCTAACGTTCAAGATATAGAAGATGAAAAGTTTGATTCTGAATTTACGGTGGTTGTTTTGTCAAAAGAAAATGAAAATCTCTTCTCTAAAGAAATTAATTCGATTGCCGAAGTTGAAGAAGTTTTAGTCACTGCCTTGAGTAAATTTAAAGTTGATTCCGCAGTTTCCGATACAGTTAAGAAGGTTGAGGCTCAAGTTGAAGAAAAGGCTGAGCAGGCTGAAAAAACAGCGGCAAAAGAGGATAATGTGCATGATGCACATAAGCAGAGCAATGCTCCTAAAAAGGCTCAAAGAACTGTAAGAGTTGACATAGACAGACTGGATGTACTGATGAATCTTGTCGGAGAGCTTATAATAACTAAAACCCGGTTGGAAGAATCGGATATTACTTCGAATGCACAGGAATACCGTGAAACAATTGAGTATCTTGAAAGGATTACTACTAACTTAAATGATGCTGTTATGAAGGTTAGAATGGTTCCTGTCGAAACAGTATTTAACAGATTCCCAAGAATGGTCAGAGATATTGCGAAGGATTTAGGCAAGGATATCCAATTGATTATGTCAGGTGAGGAAACAGAACTTGACAGAACAGTAATAGATGAAATTGGAGATCCATTGATTCACATGCTCAGGAACTCTTGTGATCATGGACTTGAATCTACAGAGAGAAGAAAAGAGCTGGGAAAACCGGAAGTAGGCACAATAAATCTTACTGCTTATCAATCCGGAAATAATGTAATTATTGAGGTTTCAGATGACGGACAGGGTATAAATACAGAAAAGACAAAGGCGAAGGCAGTTGAAAAAGGTATAATTACAAGAGAAGAAGCAGCGGCTATGACTCAGCAGGAAGCAATAGAGCTATTATTCAGACCAAGCTTCAGCACAGCCGATAAGGTTACAGGACTTTCGGGAAGAGGGGTAGGACTGGATGTTGTTAAGACCAAGATTGAACAAGTTGGAGGAACCGTTGAGGTTGAGACTCAGAAGAATAAAGGCAGTAGCTTTATAATAAAATTACCCCTTACCCTTGCGATTTATCAGGCATTGCTTGTAAATGTAGGAAATGAAAAGTATTTTATTCCTTTAGGTGCGATTTATCAGATATACAATTGGCCTGCAGATGAGGTTAAGACAGTTCAGGGACAGGAAATAATCTTACTAAGAAATATGGTTGTTCCGATAACAAGAGTTGCTGATACATTAGATATTGAGGAGGAAGAAGCTAAGGATAAAAAGCAGCTGAAGATAGTAATTGTCAGAAAAGGTGAGAAGCTTACAGGCTTGGTAGTAGATAGCGTTATTGGACAACAGGAAATAGTTATAAAATCACTTGGAAAGCTTTTATCCGGAATCAAATATTTTGCAGGGGCTACAATTCTCGGTGATGGAAGCGTTGCACTGATAATTGATGTAAATTCAATAACTTAATTGTTAAATAAAAATTGTTAAGTAAAATTTGTTAAAATACATAATTCGAGGTATGAGGCTTAGACTTAAAAGCTTGGAAACAAAGTTTGTACAAACATAGTGCATTTTCGAGCGATAAAAAGCCATAAATGACTTTTTATCAGTGAAGGATGAGTTATGAAAACGCTGGCGTACCTCCACGAGGCTTTACTAAATTTTTGTGCCCAAACTGGGCGTGGAGGTTAGCTTGAAGGAAATAAGAAACGGCGGCAAGAAATAAATAGCAAGCCGCTGTGAGACAGAGGCCTGCCACAAGGCTTTACTAAATTTTTGTGCCCAAACTGGGCGTGGAGGTTATTATGACAGATGAACAGGTTTATGAATTTGAAACAAAACAATTTATTGTATTCAGCTTAGGCGATGAACAATTTGGAATTGATTCACTTAAAATTACAACAATTGACAGAATGAAAACCATAACAAGAGTTCCAAAAACACCTGATTTTGTTAAGGGCGTAATTAACTTAAGAGGCGATATTATTCCCGTAATGGATTTAAGAGCTAAATTCAATCTTCCACCGACAGAAGAAACGGAGGAAACAAGAATTATTATTCTTAAGCTTGAGGAAGTATCGATAGGAGTAGTTGTTGATCAGGTGCTTCAAACAATTCAGCTTACAAGCGATTCTATAGAGAGCGCTTCAAGCTTGATAAACAATGCTGATTCTGACTATATACTTGGCATTGGAAAGGTTGACGGAGAAATAGTTACACTTTTGAATTTTGAAAAATTAGTTAAACTTTGATTAAAATATTTATATGAGGTATAAGCAATGACAATTAGTTTTGAGGAGTTAAATAATTTGCAGCTGGATGTACTTAAAGAAATCGGAAACATTGGTGCGGGCAATGCGGTTACATCTTTGGCAAAGATGCTGGATAAAAGAGTTGATATGGCAGTTCCAAAGGCCAGAATATTGGGATTTGACAAGGTAACCCAAATATTGGGCGGGGAAGAAATGCTGGTTGTTGGCATATTACTCAATGTAACCGGTGACATAACCGGCAGTATAATGTTTACAATGGATATAAATGCCGCCAGGCAGCTGGTTAATATACTTTTTGGGAATAAAGATTCATCAAGCTTAGAATTTGATGAGCTTGAATTGTCAGCTCTTAAAGAGATCGGAAATATTTTAACAGCTTCGTATTTGTCAGCATTGGCAGGATTAACAAATCTCAAAATACTGCCTTCCGTACCTGAGTTGGCTATTGATATGGCAGGGGCTATTTTAAGTGTGCCTGCTATTGAATTTGGTAAGGTAGGAGATTCTGTTTTATACATAGAAACAGAATTCAGCGAGGGGATTACAAAAGTATTCGGGGACTTTCTTTTAATACCGGATGTTGATTCATACGAGGTATTATTAAAAGCATTGGGAGTTATAGGATAATGGATATTGAAATAGTGAAGGTTGGTATGGCTGACTTAAATTCAGCACTTCATCCTTGTATGATTACGACACTTGGACTTGGTTCATGTGTTGGAGTTGCATTGTATGATTCCAAAACCAAAGTAAGCGGTTTAGCCCATGTCATGTTACCTTGCAGTGAACAAGCCAAAAACAACAGTAATATTGCAAAGTTTGCCGATACAGCTATTGTAAAACTTGTAGAAGATATGGTAAAGCTGGGAGCAAAGAGAGAGAGAATAGTGGCAAAGATTGCCGGCGGAGCACAGATGTTCGTATTTAACGGAGGATCAGATTTGATGAGGATTGGACACAGAAATGTGGTTGCTTCAAAGGAGAAGCTGGCAGAATTGAATATCCCTATAATTTCTGAGGATACCGGCGGCAATTATGGAAGGACTATTGAACTTTATTCCGAAGATGGCAGACTAATGATAAAGACTATTGGATTTGGTGTTAAGCAATTGTGATAAACAATAATCTGGTTTTGAGAACTTGTTGCTTGCCCTGAGGCCAGTTATTTATAGTTCAGGGAGCCTTTTCCCAATATGGAGATGCTGCATACCGTCTTTTTATAGCGATTGTGCTTTTTAAGCCGGTATTGAACACAGTTTTGGTTTGGCTTTATTTTTCGGCTTTTAGATAGGTTTAGCCTCAAACTTAAGATATTAGCCGGTGACCTGAAAAAGCAGCTATTTTTTGCATGATAGTTTAACAACGAAAGAGGTAAGAATGGAGACAATAATGAAAATTCCTTTTCTGCTTGCATTGATTGCATCTATTATAACGGGTGCTATCAGCATAGTTAATAATGCTGATACAAATAAAACATGTATTAGTATGATTATGGCTATGATTATTTTCTATATTGTAGGAATTTTAATTAGAAATACATTATCAAATATAATAGAAGAACAAAATAATCAGAAGCTTGAAGCTGAAAAGAAGCTTAGGGAAGAAGAAATGCTGGAAAAGGCAAAGGCAGCCTTAAAGTCAAAGAAAGCGGAGCATTTAGGAAAGAATCTTGATTTAGTAACAGAAGATGAAATTGACGATGGATTTACTCCATTTGATTTGTCACAAGCAGTTAAAGCAAAAATGAACGAATAAGGATACATAAGGTATTTATTTTTGGAGGATATACATGCCGGGGGTAAACAATAATCAGCTATGGAAAAAATATACAGAAACTAGAGATCCTGTATTAAAGGATGAGCTTATAGTTAAGTATGCATATTTGATAAAATATGTTGCAGGCAGATTAAGCATATACTTCGGAGCCAATGTTGAATTTGATGATTTAGTCGGCTATGGTGCATTTGGGCTTATTGATGCTATTGAAAAATTTGACGTTACGAAAGGTGTAAAATTTGAAACATATGCTTCTTTTAGAATAAGAGGCTCTATTATAGATAGTATTCGAGATTTGGACTGGGTACCCAGATCCTTACGGCAAAAAAACAAGGAATTGGAGAAGGTTTATGCCGAAATAGAAAATGAGGTTGGTCATTCTGCTACAGATAAGGAAGTCGCTGAAAAAATGGGCATTAGCATGGAGGAATTTTACAAGCTGTTAAATGATGTTAATGTATCGTCGATGATGTCTCTTGAAGAATTTATGGAACAGAATTATGAAAGAGGTCTGGAAATAGTAAGTGACAGTGCTGATGACAAGCCTGAGGCGGCATTGGAAAACATAGAAATAAAGGAAATTCTTATTGAAGCTATTGATAAATTACCTGAAAAAGAGAAGGCTGTTATAACATTTTACTATTTTGAAGAACTGACTTTGAAAGAAATAAGTGCTATTATGAATGTAACCGAATCCAGAATTTCACAGCTCCATACTAAAGCATTGCTCAGAATGAGAGGAAAGTTATTCAGACATAGAATAATGCTCGAATCGTGAGAACATAGACAGGAGTTCTCAGCCTGTAATTTTTAAGCTGAGAGGGACCGACATTTCTATACATTGAAGTTTTATGTTGAAGTTTTTTAATATATTTTTATGTCCAGATGGGGCGTGGGAGGTTAACATGGCGGAACAGGATGACTTGAAAATATTAGTAAGTGTTTCACCGGATGAATTGAAAGCGTATATAACTTTGTACAAGGGTGACGCAAACAATAACGTCACAAAAGAAGATATGCTCAGGGCTCTTGCAATCCAAAGAATTATATACGGTATTAAGGAAGATGTTTTAAAGCAATATGCCGAGAAGCCGGTATATAATCAGCAAATTTGTGTGGCTGAAGGAGTAGCGGCGCAAAATGGTAAAAACGGTGAGGTAAAGTATCATTTTAATACTACAGTTGCAAATATTCCAACCATATTAGATGACGGAAGAATCAACTACAGGGAATTAAACCTGATACAGTCGGTTAAGGAGGGACAGATTCTCTGTACACTTGAACCTGCCTTAATGGGAACTAACGGAATGACAGTAAAAGGAAGGACTCTCAATGCGGTTAACGGCAAACCCGCTGTTCTGCCAAGAGGTAAAAATGTTGCCGTATCAAAGGACGGACAGGCTTTATATGCTGCCACAGAGGGAGAGGTAGAATATCTGGATGCCACAAAGGTCAGTGTTTATACCAATCATGAAGTTCCGGCGGATGTAGATAATTCTACAGGAAATATAAGCTTTGTAGGAAGTGTTATCATTAAAGGAAATGTTTTATCCGGATTTACAGTTGAGGCAGGCGGTAATGTTGAGGTTTATGGCGTTGTTGAGGGTGCCACAATAAAAGCCGGCGGAAATATTATTCTCAGAAGAGGTATGCAGGGCATGGGAAAGGGAACCCTTGTTGCCGGCGGTGATATAGTTGCCAGATATATAGAATACTGCAATGTTGAGGCGAAAAATAATATTCAGTCTGAAGCCGTACTTCATAGTAATATTAAATGTGGAAATAAGCTTGAATTGACCGGAAGAAAGGGCTTATTGGTCGGTGGTTCATGTAAGGTAGGTAAAATTATAATAGCCAAGGTAATAGGTTCTCATATGGCTACTCCTACAGACCTTGAAGTGGGGATTGACCCTACGGTAAGAGAAGATTACAAAAAAGCAAAAGATGAATTGGTTTCAATGGAAAGTGATATAAAAAAGGCGGATCAGGCAATAACCCTGTTGAAAAAGCTGGAAGCTGCAGGTGCACTTACTCCAGATAAACAGGAGATATTAACGAAGAGTGTCAGAACAAAAATATTTTTATCTTCTCGCTTGGAGGAGGTAAAAAGAGAAATAGATGTTCTGGATGAGAAGCTCAAGCAGGATGGCGACGGAAAGATCCGCGGAACAAGCTTTATATATCCGGGGGTAAAGGTAACCATAGGTACATGTGTTATGTACGTTAAAGAAAATCTCCAATATTGTACTTTGTATAGAGATGGCGCAGATATTCGTGTAGGAGCCATTGACAAGTAAGCGGTAAGCTATTGGTTAGGAGGCGGTCGGATGTCTATCAGACCTGTGGATTTTCAAGTAATGTATACAAAAACATCTGAATTATCAAAAACATATAGTGATGAGGCAAATAAACATCAGGCAGTAAATCAGCAGCTAGCCGAGCAAAACAGGGACCGGGCGGACAATAACCTGAAGCAGGTAGTTGCCAGGGAAAATGTTCATGGCGGCAAGGTAGAAGAAAAGCAGGAAAGAGATAAATCAAAAGAACAAAAGGACAAAAAAAAGCAGCAGAAAAAGAGCACAGAAATTGTTCCAACTATCGATATAAAGATATAACAACTTGAGGTGAATATGGAAGCATTTTATGTATGTATAATATTTCTGGGAATAATACTTGTAGTTGGCTCCATATTTTTAATAATTATGGACAGGGTAAGCGGCAAAGATTTTTTTAAGGAATTTGATCGAAAAAAGGATGAAATGTTTAACTTGATTCAGGATTCTGAAGAGATGGTTCAGGAGCTTAACAAGATGTCCGACTATGTGGTAACAATGATATCTGAAAAGAATCAGGAATTTTTTAATAAAAATACCAGCCCTAATAGTAAAGAACTTCCAATGGGAAATGAACAGGAACAAAAAAAATTGCCGGCTGAGGCGCAAGAGGAAAAAATTTTGCAGGATACTCAGGAAGCAGCAGAACAGGGCAAATTGCCAGATGACAAAAAACCTCCTATTCTTGATGAGGTCGCTCAAAGAAAGGATACTGCACTTAAAAACAGAGGTGTGATATATGAACCCAAGGATTCTGTGCAGCAAAAGGATAATTCAGTATATCAAAACAAGGGTTTGATACTGCAATATAATGAGGCGTGGCTTCAAAATAAAAGCATGGTTATTGATACAAAAGGCATAGTGTCTCAAAATGAAGCTACAGAGCCTGATGCCGATGGTGCTGAAAAGGATGCTGAAAATCAAGACAATATAGACTTGAAAAAACCGAAGCTGGCTTTAAGCGGAAAAAGAAGTAAAGTGCTGGAGCTGATTGAGCGAGGCTTGAGTGATGAAGAAATATCTGAAAAATTGAGGATAGGAAAAGGTGAGATTAGCCTTATAAGAGGGCTAAGCAAATAATTGACAGGCAGATTCTGCTTTTTAGCCTGTTGTAATTGATTAAAGTCAATTACGGTTTAAGCATTTGCAGCGATAGATATTGGGATGATATATCGCCTTTTCAGGTGAAATAAGCTTTTAAGCTGGCTTTTTTACGCAGTTTAGGACTGAATTTGCTTTTTGATTTAACTTTTTGACAGACGGGACAATGGAGAATATAATGAGAAAACTACATGAGAAAAGTATTTTTTTAGGAATCGGAATAGGAATGATAATAACTTCAATTGCAGGAATGATTTATTCTTCGGGAACTCAAAAAGAGTTAAGCAGGCAGGAAATAATCAGTATGGCTAAAGGCTATGGACTGGTAGAACCGTCTGATTTATTAATAAGTAAAAATTCATCTGATGAAAAAACCGCATTTGATACAAAGGCAGCTGCAAGTACAGATGCATCTTCAAACACAGCTGTCAATACTGCCAAATCAGCCGAAAGCAATAAGGGTAAAGCAGCTGATTCGACAGACGAGCAGGTTCAGGATAAGAGCACTTTAGAGGAAAGAAGCATAAGCGTTGCGGTTCAAAGCGGATTCGGGTCAAAAGAGGTGGCAAAGGAATTGCTTGAAAAAGGTGTTATTGCCAGCGAAAAAGAGTTTAATTCCGTTTTGGCTTCTTACAATGCTTCACAAAAAATACGTACCGGAACTTATTTTTTTAAAGAAAATGATGATTTGCATTATATTGTAAAAACCATTTGTAAATTTAAATAACAAAACCTATCAAATAAAGGATTTCTTTCTGTTAAATTCGTCCTTAATTACCTTGAAGGCAATGGGAATAAATATCAAGGCACATACTATTTCTGCGACCGGGTAGCAAAACCAAACACCGTTTAACTTAAACAGCTTTCCGAAAATAAATGCGGAGGGCAGCAAAATCGCCATTTGTCTGAGCAATGACATTATGAGAGATTTAAAGCCATGTCCTATTGACTGGAACATTGAGGATATAACAATACCAAATGCCGCGGGAATAAAGCTGATGCTTATGACTCTGAGAGCATAAATACCCATATCTGAATTCTGGTCAAACACTGACAATAGTTTATCAGGGAATGCCTGAAATATAATTAAGCCTATTACAAGGATGACGGAAGCAACTGACAAAGTCAAATAGAAGGTATACTTGAAGCGTTTTTCTTTATTTGCACCAAAATTGTAACCCATTATGGGCATAGCACCTTGGATTAAACCAAATACCGGCATAAATACAAAGGATTGCAGCTTAAAGTAAATACCCAGTATGGAAATTGCGGCCTCGGAAAAGGACATCAGTATGAAGTTTAGACTGGTTGTAGTAACAGAAGCAATAGCATTCATAACAATAGTAGGAGCACCTACCTCATAAATGCTTATTATGTTTTGTTTCACTATTTTCAAGCCCCGCAGTGTGA
The DNA here is from genome assembly GCF_003208175.1 of Ruminiclostridium sufflavum DSM 19573. Taxonomy (GTDB): domain Bacteria; phylum Bacillota; class Clostridia; order Acetivibrionales; family DSM-1351; genus Ruminiclostridium; species Ruminiclostridium sufflavum. The sequence continues at coordinate 178,015 of NZ_QKMR01000002.1, forward strand.
GATGGACATCATGCTTTTTTACGGTAAGCATTACAATTACAAATGTCATTGCAGTAAGCTGACTGATTACTGTTGCAACTGCTGAGCCGGCTATACCAAGTGCCGGGAAAAACAGATAACCAAAGATAAGCAGTGGATTTAAAACTATATTCAGAATAGCTCCTATTAGCTGGGAAATCATTGGTATTGTCATATTTCCTGTGGACTGAAGGGTTTTTGAACAAAGTATTTCAACGAACATTCCGGCAGAGCAGGAGGTCACGATGGTAAGATACGTTGTACCTAAGGATATGACCTCAGGGTTATCGGAAAACAAAGTAACAAAAGGCCCTGAAAATATCAGGCCTATTAAGGCAAATATAACGGCGTTTATTATTGCCAGAAATAAACCGGTTGATGCTGTGGCAGAAGCCTCGTCAGCCTTTCCTTCGCCTAGCTTTCTGGCTACAAGAGAGTTTGTTCCTATTCCTACGCCGATTGCAAAAGCAAAAACCAAAAGCTGCATCGGAAAAGCAATTGATACGGCTTGAAAGGCTTCGCTGCTTAGCTTTGATACAAAGTAGCTGTCAACAATATTATAAAGGGATTGCACAAACATGGACAACATTGCAGGAGCTGACATGCTTGCCAGCAGCTTTCCAATAGGCATTACTCCCATTTTTTCTGAACTTAAAATATCCTTTTTCATATGACCTCCGGATGACAAAAAAATAAAATTTATTAACTCAATTTCCCCAATAAAAAGCAACTGGGAAGAATTGGTTTATTAATCTATTATCAGCTGCAGTAAAATTTGCAATGCAATATAGATTGTATACGAAAAAACATTTTATCAAATTTCGTATATACATGTCAAATTTAAAAGCAAATTTCAGATATTTTAAGAGCTGTAACGGTATATGAGTGAAGTGAAGAATTTGAAGGTAAATCAATAGTATATTTTCTCAGAGTTATATGTTATATATAATGTAGAGATAAAAACAGGCTTGGAGGTAAGGATGGAGTATAATAAACTGGACAAAAGGATTTTGATTTCATGGAGGATTGTAAGGTTAATGGCTGTCCTGATAATTGGGATTATATTAGCTGTTTGCTTGTTTGTACTATCCGGACAGCTGTTTTTCAAGCCGTATATGGTTTATGGCTATGCAGCTGCCGGAGTAATCTTAGGCTATTTGCTTATGACTTTTTTTTTGTATCCTGTAATAGAATACAGACAATGGGGCTACATTATTTCCGATGACAGAATAGAGATCAGGCATGGTATATTTCTTATAAAAATTACAATTATACCAATAGTAAGAATACAGCATATAACGATATCTCAAGGCCCTATAAACCGTAGACTGGGAATCTCAACAATAAATGTGCATACTGCAAGCGGGGTATTCGGTATAGAAGGTATATCAGGGGAGGCTGCAAACGCAATGGCAGAAATGTTAAAAGCGAAGCTGTATAGCAGGCTTGAATTTAAAGAAGGATAGCTGCGTTTATTATATGAAATGTTGGGGAAACTGAAATTGGGAATGAAGCTTTTAAGCTGATTTTGAGGCTTTAGCCTCAAACCAAAATTATCGGCCGGTATAATCGGTTCTCTGGCTTACAGTAATTGACTTTCTTGTGCATTAGGGAATTAGGAGGGCAAGGTGGATTTTAAACATAGACGGGGAAATATTTTAATTATCTTTGAAAAGTTATCGGAAATACCATTACTTTTAATAGGTATTGTTTTTAGTGCCTTTCTTCTGAAAAATTTTGATACGCAGGCATTAATACCTATAGCAGCTATTTTACTAAGCCCTGTGTCAAAAATGATTAATTATTTTTTTACATATTATACATTGACACAAGAGCATTTAATTGTTGAGTCGGGAGTTTTTAATAAAAAACGCACCGAAATTCCATTTTCGACTATTACAACTGTGGATCTTTCTCAAAATATTTTATACCAGACGTTAGGCGTTTATAAAATAAAAGTGGACAATGCAAGCCAGACGAATGAGACTGCAAACAAATCAAAAATTAATCTGACTCTCAAGCTGGAGGAGGCAATTAAATTTAAACAGATTATAACAGGTACCGGAAACACCTTAACAGAAAAAGATGATGAGAAGGATTTTATAAGAGCAGAGTTAAGAGACTTTTTTTTGCTGGGACTCTTACAGTCCAAGGCTGCTTATGTAATTAGCATCTTTGCAGTAATAGGATCGTTATCGGGAATAATTGCACCTGTTTTAGAAGGCATGGATGCAGATACATTTATTGCTGCTCTGACGGCAGCTGTTTTATTTATAGTATATTTGACGGCTGCGGCTGTGTCCATAGTAAAGTCGATTGTAAAATATTATGATTTCAAGGTCTGGAAAGGAGAAGATACTTTAAAAATACAGTATGGGCTGTTTAATAAAAAAAGCTTCTCTCTTCAGAAAAGCAAAATAAATGGCATTATTCTTAAGCAAAGCATACTTATGAGGATTTTTAAGCTTTACACCGCAGAAGTAATAGTAATCGGCTACGGAGATACTTCCGAGGAGGGCGGAACTGAGCAGGCGATTGTTTATCCTATTGCTTCAAGAGATAGGCTAAAAGAGCTTATTAATATTGTACTGCCTGAATATTCACTGGACTACAAGCTTTGTAAATCTGGGAAAAGGGCTGTAAGGTATTTCTTTTATAATCCTGTGTTTATAGCCGCTGTAGCCTTCCTCACAGCTGCAGCAATTGTAGCGGTAATAATTGATGGATACATAATATTGGCGGTTGCCTTTGCTTTTTTAACGATTTCTGCTATTTATTCCATACAGAAGTACATAAATTCAGGTATAAGCGTTGGAAAGGGAAAGGTGGTTCTTTCGGCGGGAGCATTCAGCAAGAAGGTTGCTGTGGTAAGGACTAAAAGCATTGAAAGCATTACAGCCACCGGTAGTGTACTTAAGAGAAAAAAGGGATTTGTATCAATAAGGCTTGGCTTTGTAGCTCCTCTGCGCGTGGCAAACATTTCTTCAATGAATCTTCCCGCAGAGCAGTTTGGCTTGCTTGAAAAGGTGCTGAAATATTGAGTTCATGGATTATAATTACTTGAAAATTAACGCTTAATATAAGGCTGATAAGATTATTTAATTGACAGTAAATATGGCTGAGGGCAGTTGCGGGCAAAATTATTATATATTTTTTAAAATCAGTATTGATTTGTATTTGTTTCTGTGTTATTATATTCAAGCAACAGGAAATAAATACGCCGAAGTGGTGAAATTGGCAGACGCACTGGACTCAAAATCCAGCGGGGTTAAACCCGTGCCGGTTCAAGTCCGGCCTTCGGCACCAAACACAAATAAGGGTTTCAGCTAATAGCTGGAACCCTTATTTGTGTTTAATATATCTCTTCAAGGCTTTACTAAAGTCAATTACGGTTCAAGCCTTAGCGACTATGGAATATCGCGACGATATTTATATCGTCTTTTCAAGGCAGAATTAAACTTTTAAGCTGATTTTGAACGCAGTTTGCAGGAAGCCTTTTTATAAAATTGTTTTCGAACATACGTTTGATGCTCGCATTTATATGTTATAATTAAGTAGAACATTAAAAATTATGGGAGGAACTTTTATATGGATTATAAAAATGATGGTTTTGGACAACCGGATGACACCAATGAAGAGACTGATAAAATCCAGAAAAAGGATGATGCTTATAATGTTTCATTTTATATAATATTCAGTGATAAATTTATGAGAAAATACACAGTATTCAATTCATTCAAAGAGATGCTTGAAAAAAGCGGGCTGAAAATTGAAACCGAGGAAGACTTTGAAAAAATTTCCGATTATGAACTGGATTTGTTTATCAGAAATAATTCTGACTTTGATTCATGGGAGGAATTGGTGCAGGAAGCCGTAAATAATCATTATGCGGAGGAACTGGGATTATAGCCCGGATTGGGCTTTGGTTCAATTGGCGTTATCCTGCTTCTGATTTATAGCAAAGACATTTTATTATTAATACCGTTATGCTATAATCAAGGGAGCATTTTAAGTTATATGGAGGAATTTATGACATCTGATATTGATAATTTATTTGATATAATAATAGTTGGTGCGGGAGCGGTGGGGTGTGCCGTTGCAAGGGAGCTTTCCAGATACAATTTGAAAATAGCTGTGCTGGAAAAGGAAAGCGATGTAGCTGCCGGGACAAGCGGCAGAAACAGTGCTGTTGTCCATGCAGGCTTTAATAACAAGCCGGGAAGTCTTATGGCAAAGCTCTGCGTTGAAGGTAATGAAGGCTTTGAAAGTATATGCAGGGAGCTGGATGTGCCTTATAAAAAGACAGGAAAGCTTATAGTAGCTTTTGAGGAGAGCGATTTTGCGGGTATTGACAGATTGATTGAGAATGGCAGAAAAAACGGTGTAAAGGGACTGGAGTTTGTTGATGCCGGGGTGGTCAAAAGGCTGGAGCCCCATGTGGGCGGAATTGGTGCAATGCTTTCACCTAATACGGCAATAACAAATCCTTTTATATATACGGTTGCTCTTGCGGAAAATGCTGCCGTAAACGGAGCAGTGTTTTATTTTAATACAGAGGTCAGAGGCATTTCAAGGCAGGACAGGCTTTTCAGAGTAAGAGCAGGCGATACCTTTTTCCGCGGCAGATACATAGTTAACAGTGCAGGGCTTTATTCGGACAGGATTTCGTCAATGGCGGGCGAGAAAGGCTACAAAGTATACCCTTGCAGAGGGGAGTATTTTATCCTTGACAAGCGAACAAGCCAATATCTCAATATGCCTGTATATCCTGTTCCGAGACCCGGTCTCGGAGGTCTCGGAGTACATTTGACACCTACTGTTGAAGGCAATATACTAATCGGGCCAAGTGCGGAATATATAAAAACAAAATGCGACTACAGCTCAACCAAAAAAGTAATGGATCGGCTGTTCAAGGAAGCAAGGGAGCTTCTTCCTCCTCTTAGTATGAGACATATTATCAGAAGCTATACAGGCATCAGATCAAAGCTGGTAGGGCCTAAAACCGGAGGCTTCGGGGATTTCGTTATTGAAGAGTCAGAAGCAGTTCCGGGACTGATAAATCTTGTCGGTATTGAATCCCCCGGACTTACCTCTTCTGTTCCCATAAGCAGAATGGTGAGAGATATTATTGCAAACAGGGAGGACATTACGCCGAAGAGCAGCTTTATTTCCGTGAGGAAGGGAATAGTTCCGTTCAGGGAGCTGACAATTGAACAAAAGGAAGAGCTGATTAAGGAATACCCTGATTATGGTGAGGTAGTATGCAGGTGTGAAGGAATAACAAAAAAAGAAGTGCTGGATGCAATCAATAATCCTCTCGGAGTAGCTACGCTCTCAGGAATAAAATATCGTGCGAGGCCAATGATGGGGAGGTGTCAGGGCGGTTATTGCCTGACCAGAATCGTGGATATTTTGAATAATGAAAAGGGACTGCCACCTGAGGAAATAACCTTGCGAGGCAAGGAATCAAAGCTTTTTACAGGAAAGGTAAAGTAGAACCAAAAATAATATTTAGGGTGAAATATATGTTGATAAAAAAAGACATAATTATAGTGGGAGCAGGACCGGCAGGACTGGCTGCTGCGATAGAGGCTAAAAAAAGAGGCAGGGACGGCATTCTGGTTTTAGAAAGAGAGTTAAGCGCCGGAGGCATATTGAATCAATGCATACACGACGGATTTGGGCTTATAAGGTTTAATGAAGCCTTGACAGGCCCTGAGTATGCCAGAAGATATATTGATGAAGCAAAGGCCTTGGGTATAGAAATTGTCACAAATGTAATGGTTCAGGATATAAGCAGGGATAAAACAGTTACCGCTGTCAGTCCTGACGGTATTAAAACCTATAAGGCGGAGGCTGTGATACTTGCAATGGGATGCCGTGAGAGGACAAGAGGCGCTATATGTATTCCGGGGACACGCCCCTCAGGTGTTTTTACGGCAGGAGTTGCACAAAATCTTGTAAATCTTAAAAATATTATGGTGGGTAAAAGAATAGTTATTCTGGGTTCGGGTGACATTGGTCTGATAATGGCCAGACGTCTGACTCTTGAGGGGGCAAAGGTACTGGCGGTAGTGGAAAAGCTGCCGTATTCCAGCGGCCTCCAGAGAAATATAACTCAATGTCTTGATGATTTTGAAATACCGCTGCTTTTAAGCCATACGGTTACAAAAATAGAAGGGCACGAAAGAGTTAAAGGTGTTACCATAGCAAGGGTTGATGAAAAAGGCAATTCAATCCGCGGTACCTCCAGAAAATTTGAATGTGATACGTTAATATTGTCTGTAGGCCTGATACCTGAAAATGAAGTATCCCTGAATGCGGGCATAGTTATTGATGAAACCACCGGCGGAGCCAGAGTGGATGAAAATCTGCAAACCAGCGTACCCGGAATATTTGCATGCGGAAATGTATTGCAGGTTCATGATTTGGTGGACTATGTGTCTGCGGAGGGTGAGCAGGCAGCAAAAGCGGCTGTTGAATTTATTAAAGGCAGAGGTGAAGCAGCATCGGATATAACGGTCAGGGCAGGCAGCGGAATCAGGTATGTACTGCCGCAGAGTATTTCATCAGGCAGGGATATAACCTTTTCGATGAGGGTAACTAATCCTTGCAAAAATAAGACCATAATATTCAAGGACGGCGATACCGTATTGAAGAAAAGGACCTTCAAGGCTTTGAATCCGGCTGAAATGGTAAGGATAGATTTAAAGGCCGGAGAATTGAGAGGGGTTCTTAATATGGAGGTATTTATTGATGGATGATAGCAGAGAAATTGTATGTATAGTTTGCCCTAACGGCTGCAGAATGAACGTGGTTATTAATCATGACAATAATAAGGTTGAAATGGTTGAAAATGCATTATGCGAGAAGGGAAAAGCTTATGCCCGGGACGAGATACAATGTCCCAAAAGGAGTCTTACATCAACAGTCAAGGTTATTGACGGAGTACTGCCGCTTGTTAGTGTCAGAAGTGATAAGCCGCTGCCAAAAGAGAAAATAAGGGAGGCGGCAGTTGAATTGAGAAAGATAGAACTTCAGGCCCCTATAATATATCATCAGGTTATTGTGAGCAACTTATTGGGAACAGGTGCGAATATTATTGCAACCAAAGAAGTATCAAAAAGATAGATATATGCCTATCGGTACTCAGACATATCGATAGCCGGTTGCCCAAATTATTAATTATTCGGGGAGTAATGAAATGATAGCAGAAAGGATAAACTGCCGGAAATGTAAATACTATTATATAACATGGGATGCCAGAATGCCGCATGGATGTAAGGCGTTCGGCTTTAAAACCAGACTTTTCCCATCTGTGGTGGTTTATCAATCATCAGGGCAGACATGTCAGGGCTATGCGGAAAAAAATCAGAATGCTAAACTAAAATAAGTAAAATGTTTAGTAACACTTTCATTAGAGTTAACATAAATTACTATTAAGAGGAAATACATCTAATGAAAGGGGATTAATATATGGACGGTTGTTGTAATACATGTGGCTGTAATGATAATATCTGCCATCTGCTGGCAAAATATATCGGTCAGACAGTTACAATATTTACTAAAAGCGGAGGTCAGTCAGGCTGCGGTTTTACTGGCGTAATATTAGGCGTGAATGAGTGCTACTGCAGATTAATTACCAGTATCGGTCCTGCACCGGGATGTGCATTAGGAAACGGCTGCGGTAATATGAATATGAACGACAACAGCATGAGCGGCTGTGATCATATGCAGGGATACGGATATAACTGCCAGTTCAATCAATATGGACAGAATAGCGGAACTCCTGTTTACAATGTCGGATCAGTAACTGATATTCCTATTAACAGCATAGCATCCTTCGTTCACAATGCAATTTAATATACTATAGCTATAAATATAGGGGCTTTACCAAGACTATAGGGACGGTATTTATATCGCTTTTTAGGCAAATAAGCCTGTATTTTCACATGGAGATAATATTTTATTAATGCTTTTTTCGAAATTCCGGTTTGAAAAATAGCTTTACTAAACTGAGGCAATATGTTAAAATTCAAGATGTTGCTTGAAGTTTAAGAAACATAATTATAATTTAATATTTACTTGTGGGGGGACCAATTAAGGAAGCCGATAAGTGATTTTTTATTTATAAAAGATTAGTTATTGTAATTCTTTACGGTTGAGAAGGTTAAAACCTGACCCTTTGAACCTGTCGGTTAATACCGTAGTAGGGAAGCAAAAGGATTAATTTTGTTGATATAGTGCTTACCCATCCGGGTAGGCACTTTTTAAATCTTTATTATAGGGTATGCGAAAGGTTTGTACGGCAGGGATTAAGCGGGACAGGCAGAAAGAAGCAGCAGGAATAGGAAGTGCGCAGAGAAAGTGCATAAAAATTATTAACGGGACAAGCAAAGGATTAGCTTGAAAGAAATGTGGAGATTAATACGGCAGACTTTAAGCGGAAAGCTATTGCCGCTTATGAAAGGAAGGATTTTAAATGAATTATAGAACACAGATGGAAGCAGCAAAAAAAGGAATAATTACAAAGGAGATGCTGTCAGTAGCAGCAAAAGAGCATATAAAGGAAGAGAAAATAAGAGAATCGGTTGCTTGCGGCAGGGTTGCAATTCCTGCAAACATAAAGCATAAATCACTGAGTCCTGAGGGAATAGGAGAAGGACTTAGAACAAAAATCAATGTAAACTTGGGTATTTCAGGGGACTCCATAGATTACACCAGAGAAATGGAAAAGGTGGATCTTGCAATAAAATTCGGAGTTGAGGCAATCATGGATTTGAGTAATTACGGAAAAACAAATACTTTTCGTACTCAGCTAATAAGTCGGTCTCCCGCAATGATCGGAACTGTTCCTATGTATGACGCAATAGGGTATCTGGAAAAGGATTTAATGGACATCAAGGCTGCGGATTTTTTAAAGGTGGTTGAAGCCCATGCCGAAGAAGGCGTTGATTTTATGACTATCCACGCAGGAATAAACAGACGTGCAGTTGAGTGCTTTAAGCGTTCCAAAAGACTGACTAATATTGTTTCAAGGGGAGGTTCCCTGCTTTTTGCATGGATGGAAATGACGGGTAACGAAAATCCGTTTTATGAGTATTATGATGAGTTCCTTGAAATACTTAGAGAATATGACGTGACTATAAGCCTTGGAGACGCACTTCGTCCGGGCAGCATAAATGACAGCTCTGATGCGGGACAGTTAAGTGAGCTTATAGAGCTTGGAAATCTGACTGAACGGGCTTGGGAAAGGGATGTTCAGGTTATGGTGGAAGGGCCCGGACATATGGCAATAAATGAAATTGCGGCAAATATGACTATTCAGAAAAGACTCTGCCACGGTGCGCCTTTCTATGTTCTGGGACCGCTTGTAACAGATATAGCACCCGGCTATGACCACATTACATCAGCCATAGGAGGTGCAATTGCGGCAAGCAGCGGCGCAGATTTCCTGTGCTATGTAACTCCCGCTGAGCATTTGCGTCTTCCGGATTTAGAGGATGTAAAGGAGGGAATAGTTGCCTCTAAAATAGCCGCGCATGCGGCAGACATTGCCAAAGGCATCCCGGGCGCCCGGGAGATTGACAATAAAATGAGTGATGCCAGACGCCGTATTGACTGGGAGGAAATGTTTTCCTATGCCATTGACGGAGAAAAGGCACGGGCTTATTTTGAGAGTGCTCCTCCTGCTGAGAGGCATACATGCTCAATGTGCGGGAAAATGTGTGCCATGAGGACTACAAATAAGATTCTGGCCGGCGAAAAGGTCGAATTTTGTTCTGAAAATAAGCAATAAATAATACAATTAAGTTATATAAATATAAAAACTCCTTCCTGATGCTGTAATAGTTTTTATCAGGAAGGAGTTTTTATACCCTATTTTGGGCTTGCCTGTTGATTGGTTATGTAAAAATATACCATTAAAATCTCAAATCCCTTTCACCGCCGCGAATCCGTTTCAGGTAATCAAAGGCCCTTGCCCTTTGTCTTTCATTTGGGACATTTGTTATTTCACTGTCAATCATTTTTTGTCCAATTTCTTTTAATTCATTATCGGCATAGTCGCTCAAGTATTCCTCAAAGGTCAGCAGGGCATTGGGATGACAGCAGTTTTTAATCTGTCCTGATTTTGCCAGAGGCATAAAGCGGTCGCCTGTTCTGCCTTCTCTGTAGCAGGCTGTGCAATAGCTGGGAATGTAACCGTCCTTAACAAGGGCTTTAATTATATCAATAGGCTTTCGATGATCGGCAAGATTGAATTGAGGCTTCTCTTCAAAACCGTCCTCACCAACGGGCTGCCTGTTTGCATATCCACCGACCCCAACGCAGGAGCCTGCGCTCATTTGGGAAATACCCACCTCGAGAAGCTCGTTACGTAAGTCAACACCCTCTCTGGTTGTCAGAATCATTCCCGTATAAGGAACTGCAAGACGTATTATTGCAACCAGCTTTTTAAAATCCCTGTTATTTACTAAGTATGGGAAGGAGTCATAGCTGACACCTTCAGCCGGAAGGAGTCTCGGAATGGAAATTGTGTGAGGACCCACTCCGGCAACGGCTTCCAAATGCTCAGCATGCATAAGCAGGGCAATTGTTTCGTAATGATAGTCATACAAGCCATACAAAGCACCTATGCCTACGTCATCAATTCCACCGCCCAGCATTGCTCTGTCCATAGCTTCTGTATGCCACTCATAATTATGCTTCGGCCCTCGGTGCATATCCAGATAAGTGGGCTTATGATATGTCTCCTGAAACAGTATGTAGGTTCCAATTTTGGCATCCTTGAGCTTTTTATAGTTTTCTGCCGTTGTTGCGGCAATATCAACATTAACCCTGCGGATTGCCCCGTTTTCAAATTTTTCATTGTATATAGTCTTAATACATTCAAGAATATATTCTATAGGGCAGTTTTCATCGTCTTCACCTGCTTCAAGAAGAAGCCTTTTATGTCCCATGGCTTCGAGCGCCTTTACTTCCTCGCGCAGATCATCCTGTGCTAGCTTGTGTCTTCCGATTTTATTGACACACTTGTAGCCGCAATATTTACAATTATTAACACAAAAATTTGATAAATACAGAGGCGCAAAAATAACAATTCTCTTGCCGTAAATTTCTTCTTTAATATTTTTTGCGGTTCTATACATTTGCTCAAGAGTTTCATCATCATCTATTTCAAGCAAAACTGCGGCTTCTCTATGGGTAAGTCCTTTGTACTGTCTTGCCTTGGATAATATCCGGGTGATTTCCTCCCTGCTTTGTGAAAGCTTTTTTGCTTCATTAATTGATTCCAAAATTTCCTCATTATCAATGAACTCATTTGAATCCATAGATTTTATATTATACATTTTACTGCTCCTTTCAAATGGTTTCTATTTTAAACTTATCTTGTCAAGTATACCTGACAGATATGCAATTACCACTCCGTAGTTGGACATGGGGATTTCCTGCTCACGTGCCCTTTCGATTCTTGAAATAACATATTTGCGGTTGAACATACAAGCTCCGCACTGGATAACCAGAGCATATCCGGTAAGGTCATCAGGGAAATCGTTCCCGCTGACTATATCAATTGCAAGCCCCTGACCGACTTTTTTACGTAAAAGGTTAGGGAGCTTTTCGCGCCCTATATCCTCAGCAAGAGGGGCATGTGTGCAGGCTTCGGCAATAAGCACCCTTGAGTCCTCGGTCAAGTTGTCTATAGCTGCCGCACTTTCGGTAAAATATTCAATATCTCCTTTGTAGCCTGCAAAGAGAACTGAAAAAGATGTCAGCTTGCTTTTTTCAGGCTTTTTATCGTAAACAGTTTTAAAAACCTGTGAGTCGGTAATTATGACATCAGGGGGGGAGGATAATGATTTAAGTGCAGCATCAAGCTTGTCGGTTGTGGCACTCAATACTAAGCATTTTCTGTCCAGCAGCTCCCTCAGTGTCTGCACCTGCGGAAGAATCAATCTGCCTTTTGGTGCCTGAATATCCTGAGGCATTACCAGAAGGACAACATCCCCATCCTTAACAATATTGCCTGTAATTGTCTTTACATCATAATCCTCCGGAAGATGCCTCAGAATAGCCGTACGAATCCGGTCAATGCCGGTCTTATTGCTGCTGCTGGCAACAACGGGTTTTAATCCGGTACTGTTTTCAATATATTTACAGACAGCGTCAGTATCGGTTAGCAAATCGGATTTGTTCAGAACTGCAATAGCCGGAATGTTTCTTTTTCGAAATTCCTCAAGCCACTCCTTTTCAATGTCAATTACAGTGTCTCCTCCAATTACAATCAGTGCTATGTCTGTTTTCGCGGCAGCCTCTCTGGTTTTTTCCACTCTCAGCTGACCTATGGCCCCTTCATCATCAAAGCCTGCTGTGTCTATTAAAACGCAGGGGCCGATAGGGTATATTTCCATAGATTTATACACCGGATCAGTTGTAGTACCGGCAAACTCGGATACCAATGCAGTATCATGTCCTGTAACAGCATTTATAAGAGATGATTTACCGCTGTTTCTTTTCCCAAAAATCCCTATGTGCAGACGATTAGCCCGAGGTGTTTCATTTAAGCTCATAAATAATACTCCTTTTAAATAGATTCAGGTTTTATTAAGGCAGCCTGTAACCGTTTGTTTTTTAATTAACTCTTAGTTATTACCTCCGATATCAGCCGTTAAATCAAAAAGCTTTGAATAAGCGGTTTTGGCAGTTATATTCGGAAGCATGCCCAATTTTCCGGACAATGCGCTTATTACATCATTTGGGGCATCCATTACAATACAAATAATAGATATATTGCGTTTTTGATACGGAATACCCATCCGTCCGATAATATATTGACTGTATTCATGAAGAACAGTGTTTAATTTTTCAACAGATTCGGGATTTTCGATTATAATGCTTACGGCAGCAATTCTTGTTTGAAAGTTTTTATTCAAGTTAACCTCCTTGCCTTATACAGGCCTTAAAATTTACTCATACGATTCTTGGAAAGAGGGTGAGACTCTTGTAAAAGCTTTAAACACAAATAAAAAATCCTTGTGTTAAGGCACAAGGATAATATAGCTGATAAATTAAGCTCTTAGAGAGCTTAATCCGATATGCTTATTTATTCGTTGCCTTCACAGTCGGGACGAACCCTCATGAATCAGTACAATTACTTTTTTAATATAATTTTTGTATACTCCAAGGCACCTTGCTGAAAGAAAAATCTCGCAGCTTGCCACACTATGTTGTATCTGTATCTTACTATTGTAAAATAAGTTCGGAAATATTTCAAGATGCTTATTTTATGTATTTGCCGGTTATTATATAAAAAGCATATATTTTTTGCCAGACAGCTCATGAAGGATTGGCTAAAGCAAATCTCTGGTTACGTTGTTCAGCCACTTTTTACTTTTGTATCTCCAAAGGATGAGAGGTATTTTGATGATTTCATCACTCATCAATATCATGTACACAACAGGCACGCTCCAGTGGAAAACAAAGGCTGCCAGAGCACCAATCAGAATTGAGCCTCCCCACATTGTGGAAACATCAAGATAAAGACCGAATTTGATATCTCCGCCTCCCCTGAAAATTCCCACAACCAGAGTTGTATTAACGGCTTGTGCAACAACAAAATAGGACATAATAAACATCATCGTTGATAGATACCCCTGCGTAACATCACTAAGGCTGAGAGAGGTCATTAAAACCGGCCGGACAATAAGAATTACTATTCCTCCGATTAAGCCCGCCAGTATACTCAGCTTAACAAAGCGTTTTGCGTAAATCCTTGCAGCTTCGATATTATTTTCACCTATAGTCTTGCCTATTGTTATAGCGGCTGCATTTGCAATTCCAAAGGCGATAACAGTGGCCAGCTGTCTTGTAATCTGTGCAACGGAATTGGCCGATACAACGGAGCTTCCCAAATGTCCGATGACAACTGCATTCATGGCGACGCCTGTACCCCACATAAGCTCATTTATAGTAACAGGTATGGAGTATCTGATAAAATCTTGAAACAGAATACTATCGCGGACAAACAGGGTTTTAAATCTGAAAAGTATAACCTTGTTAATCCTTTTTGCATATATAAAAACACTGATAAGCTCAACAGCTCTGGCTGACAGGGCAGCAACGGCAGCACCTTGAATTCCCAGCTTCGGACAGCCGAAGGCTCCTAAAATAAAAAGCGAGGCAATAATTACATTTACAAAGAGGGAAATAAGATATATAACTGTTGAAACCAGTACACGCTCAACACTTCTCATTACATTTAAATAAATCATGGTCACAGACATAAAAATATATGAAAGCGAAATAATTCTCAAATATTTTACACCTTCAGCAATAACAGGCGCTTCATCTGTGAATATATGCATGATCTGAGCAGGAAACAGCAATACCGCTGCCGTAAAAAAAATTGCAACTGAAAGGGAAAATCTCATGCAAATTCCCATAATCTTTTCAATAGTAGCTTTATCCCCCTTTCCCCAGTATTGTGCCGTAAGAACGGCAGCACCTGAGGTTAAGCCAAAGAAAATCAATGTCATTATAAACTGAACCTGTCCGGCCAGGGATGCGGCAGAAAGCACTGTTTCACTGACACTTCCAAGCATGAGAACATCTATTGAATTTATGCCCACAACTATTAAGTTTTGAAGGGCCATTGGAAATATAAGGGCAAATGCCATTTTATAAAAAGAGTATTTATTTTCTGAAATTTTATTTTCCATTGTATGCTCCAAATTAAGTGATATAATATACTAATATATCATAACATAATGTGTTAATATAAGTAACATAAAATAATAAATAATGTCTGATTCTGTTGCAAAGAATAGGAGTATAATTTCAGACAATAGAGTTAGGAAGATGTATTTATGTCACCGATGACTAGAACAGGCTTATATATTCATGTTCCATTTTGCAGTTCAAAATGTAATTATTGCGATTTTAATTCCTATGCGGGAAAGCTCCATTTAGCTGAAAAATATTTCAGCGCAGTGCAAAAGGAGATTCAGCTTTATTATAATACAATGAAATACAATTTAATTGATTCTATATATATAGGAGGAGGAACTCCCTCCTGTATAAAGCATAAGTATATCTGTGAAATATTAGATATGTGCAGGATTAATTTTAATATTGCCGAGGATTGTGAAATAAGCATAGAAAGTAATCCTGGTACCCTTGATATCGAAAAGCTGACTGCATACAGAAGCAGCGGAATCAACAGGATAAGCATCGGACTTCAGGCTTACCGCCGCAGTTTGCTGAAATATTTGGGAAGAAGGCACTCAGCCGAGGATTTTATTTCAAGTGTTGAGCTTGCGAAAAAAGCAGGTTTTTGCAATATAAATGCAGATATTATATTCGGGATTCCGGGTCAGACTTTTGAGGATTGGACGGAAACCTTAAGGGTGTTGGTTGAATTGGGCGTAAAGCATATCTCGGCATACAGCCTTAAAATTGAAGAAGGGACAAAATTCGGAGATATGCTTGAAAATGGAGAGCTTATTCCGGTTGAGGATGAGCTTGACAGGGAAATGTATCATTATGCTGTTAACTATTTTAAAAAAAATGGGTTTAAACAATATGAAATATCTAATTTTTCCAAAGAAGGCTATATATGCAGGCACAATCTGATATATTGGAAATGTGCCGACTATTTGGGCTTGGGAGCCGGGGCGCATTCCTTGCTGGATGGCGAAAGATTTTCAAACAAATGCTCAATTGAAAGCTATACCGGTGACTTGGAAAGGGGAGTAAAGCCTGTTGAAGAGAGATACCGGCTTGAATATTCCGATAGAATGTCCGAATATATGTTTCTTGGGCTAAGATTAAATCAAGGCGTAAATAATACTGAATTTAAAGAATTATTTAAAAAGGATATGTTTTTTTTATATAAGGAAAGCTTTGAAGAGCTTCAAAAAAACAAGCTGATAGAAATACAGGGCCAGAATGTAAGATTGACAGGTCTGGGGCTGGATTTGGCAAATCAGGTGTTTGTAAAATTTGTATGAAAGGCTTGTACAATAAAAATAAAAACTCAGGGAAACCTGAGTTTTTGTTTTTGTAATTTTAAAATTATTTTGCTGCATTCAAAGCCTTTGCTAATCTGGATTTCTTTCTCGCAGCAGTGTTTTTATGAAGTAAATTCTTAGCTACAGCCTTATCTAAAGCCTTAGTAGTTGCTTTGTAGGAATCGGAAGCTGTATCGGAACTTGTTGCGATAGCCTCTTTACATTTCTTGATAGAAGTTCTGAGAGCTGTCTTTTTAATAGTGTTTTGCAATGTCTTAGTTTGAGTTACCTTAACTCTCTTTATTGCTGATTTAATATTTGGCAAAGTATTCACCTCCTGCAAGCCTAAATTTGCTTACTGCATGAGCAAAAATTACACATAATATTTAATCGGTTAAAAAACCGCTTCTTGCCCGTAACAGATGATATTTTACCATGAAAAAATTCAAAAAGCAAGCATTAACCTAGAATTTTCTAATTTTTATGAATAATCATATCGAGTTCTGATTAAGGTCGATTGCGTTTCAAGCCTTACTGCGGTAAAGTGTACTTGAAAAGGAAAATTTAATATGGTACAATGCATCTACGTAAAAAAATATAATTGAACATATTAAACTAAGTACAAAGGCGTATTAGGGTGAACCTGTTACGCTTTTTTCTATTATGGGCAATGCCGGCTTGCCGGCATGCATTTCCAGGGAGGGTTAAAATAATGTATGGTGTGGTGCTTGTTCTTTTTATAGCTTTAGTTGCAGCTTTAATTGCGGCTTTGATAATAATCGCAGTATTAATACGGCACAACAGAAAGGTGTTTGAAAAAAAAGAAGCAGAAGTAAAAAGATTGAAAAAGGACTTGGAAAAGTTAAACATTGAATTGTATGTATCCTCAAGTCAGGTGGCTTCTGTTTCAGAGCAATTATGTGTAAATATTGACGAAAATAATAGCTTTTCACAGCAGGTTTATGCAGAGACAGTTGAAATGGCAGACTTAAATGAAAAGGTCAATAGCAATATAAATAATATTTTAAAAGAGGTAAAAAATGTAATCAATCTCATTGAGGACACAAAAGGAATATCCAATCAGCTTCAATCCATTAATACTTGTGCGGGAACAGTAATAAATACAAGCAGGGAGGAAATATACAAGATTGTAAATACAATCGGGGAAATACAGGCTTCTTCAAATATGACGATTAAGTATATGGACTTGCTGTCAAGCAGCTCAAGGGAAATTATTAAAATTTTGGAAACAGTAAACAGCATTTCGAAGCAAACTCACTTATTGGCGTTAAATGCGTCAATTGAATCAAGCAGGGCAGGAGAAGCCGGAAGAGGGTTTGCGGTTGTGGCGGAAGAAATAAGGAAACTGGCTGCTGAAAGTGAGAATGCCGTAAAAGAAATTAATGTTTTGATTAGTACCATACAAGAAGAGATAACCAATGTAAATGACGTAGTGGATGAAAGCGCAGCAAAGGTTCAAAGAGGGGTGCAGGTTTCTAAGGGTATCGGAGAAAATCTGGAAAACATAAGCAGTTCTTTTCGCGAGGTACTTGATATGTCTATGAAAATTATCAGCTTATCTGAGAGTGAGTCGGAATACGCAAATCAAATAGCAGGTGAAATGAGTAAGGTGGAAAAACTGGTAGGGACCAATGCAACTAGGGTAGACGAGGTTACAGCATCTGTATTCAAGCAGAAGGATAACGTACAGGAAATAGCAGAAATGAGTATACGCCTGAATGAAGCCTCTCAAAACCTGACCGGATTATTTGATTCAACTGAGCTGACAGCTTTGTTTACGGACAACGGGGAAAAAGAAAAGAAAATTGGGGAGATGTTCAAGGTCATCAGAGAATTGACACTTATTCCGGGAATTCAGGAGATTGATAAGAATGTACATAGAGAAAAGATGAAACAATTATTGGGCGGTTCTGAATTTATGGAGGCAATCTGGAGTAATGATGCTAAGGGCAGATTTATATGTTCAATACCGGAAGCAGGTATTGCAAATGCAAATGTCAGGGAATGGTTCAAAAAAAGCCTTCAGGGAGAGGATTTTATTTCACAGGTTTATGTATCTGCAATAAGTAAGAATCCCTGTATCACTATTTCAGTTCCAATAAAATCAAAGGCGGGACAAATTATCGGAGTAATTGGAGCTGACTTGAAGGTTTAAAGGCTGACAATTTAGGGATTTTACCGCATTTTTTCATTTTATGAAAACAGCGGTAATTTTTTTGCAAGGTATATGATAAAAAGATGACTAATTCATACTAAAATAATTTTATTTAGAAATAATATTAAATAATACTATTAAAGCATTGAAAAATAGTCAGAAGCTACTGAAAGGAAATGACAGTCATGATAAACAATTCTAACAGGATTACAGACTTAGCTATTGAAGCACATGAAATCTTTATGAACAGCAGTGAGGCAAAGCAGCAGGCACAGGAGAATAAAACGCCGCCGGGTGTTATCCTTGAAGATGCAGGAGATGAGGAGGTTAAAATCACCAGAGTACGTATAACCTCGCCTACCGGTGAAGCTGCAATAGGGAAGCCCATGGGGAACTATATTACACTGGAAATTCCTCGCTTGAGGGAGGATGATACCGGAATCAACGAAAAAACAATTGATATGATGTCAAAGGAATTAATCTCATTATTGGAGTTAAAGGACGATTCCACAATTTTGGTTATTGGCTTGGGAAATTGGAATGTTACTCCCGATGCGCTTGGACCTAAGGTAGTTTCAAGCCTTATGGTAACCAAGCACCTTCTGGAATATGTGCCGGAGCATGTGGACAAAGGAGTAAGGCCTGTATGTGCGGTATCTCCCGGCGTTCTTGGAATAACGGGTATTGAGACAGGAGAGATAGTAAAAGGAATTGTTGAGCGTGTAAAGCCGGATGTTCTGATAGCGATAGATGCATTAGCTGCAAGAAGTATGGAGCGTGTCAGTACTACTATCCAAATTGCCGATACCGGAATAGCCCCGGGAGGAGGAGTGGGGAATAAAAGAATGGAGATAAGCAGGAATACCGTAGGAATGCCTGTTATAGCTATCGGAGTGCCGACAGTGGTTGATGCCGCCACTTTAACAAATGATGCTATTGATTTGGTGATTGACAGCATGATAAAAGAAGCTCCTGAAGGTACTGATTTTTACAATATGCTCAGGGATATGGACAGAGATCAGAAATATGAGCTGTTGAAGGAGTCCCTGAATCCATTTGTGGGTCAGCTGATAGTTACGCCAAAGGAAATAGATGACATAATCAGCAGAGTGTCAAAGGTGGTGGCAAATGGTCTGAATATGGCATTGCACCAAGGTATAACCCTCAAGGATGTGGGAAATTATGTGAACTGAGGATTATGTCAACAGCTATAAAATAATATATATTTAAAAAGCTCACAAACAGGATAAGCACAGTGCTTTGCCGTCGTGCAGCATAAGCTGCGTTTACGGCAAAGCACTGTGTATTTTATATCCCGTCAATTGATGTCTTTATTTTTCCTTGAACACAGGTTATAATTTATAAGGAAGATTTGGTCAAACAGCATAAAGCTTTAGGGGGAATTTATGAAGCAGACAGGAAGGTTTTTTATCATATTTATTGCACTTATGGTCTTATGGAATACTATTTTTATCAAGCCTATCAAGCTCTTCACGGTTTTTCTGCATGAGCTGGGGCATGTATTTATGGCTTTGGTTACAGGAAGCAGTATAACGGGGATAAAAATATATTTCAATGAAAGCGGTTATGTGACCTCACTTCCGAAGGACTGGCTTTCAGCTTTTCTTATTGCAAACGGCGGCTATTTGGGAAGTGTTCTTTTTGCTATCTGTATATTGCTGCTTAAAAATACCAGATTGAAAAATTACATAATCGGAGTAATAGCGGTTGTTTTTTTAGCTGTGACATTTAGCTACTCAGGAATTTTTTCCTTTACGATGCTGTATTCTGTGATTTTCGCCGGGTTTGCAATTATTATATATATGATTCATAATGAAAAATTAAATGAGTGGGTAATAGAGATTATCGGAATAGGAAGTGTGACATACGCAATTTATGATACTTTTGTAGATACAATTTTAATGCAGATAAATTATCAGTTTGATTTGTTCAGATTAGGCGGGATGCCAAAAACCGATGCTGTACGGTTAGCTGAGCTGACGCATATTCCTTCTGCGGTATGGGGTGTTGTCTGGCTTGCAATATCTGCCTTTGCAATATACAGTACCTTGTTCAGAAAAAGAAATACACGGTCAAGAGGAAGAAAAACTTATTAATATATACAGCAATTTATTTGTTTGAACTGTGGATAAATCAATCAGGGAAATTACCGGAGGGAAAAGCATGAGCAACAAACTTCAATCCATGAAAGAAAAGATAGAGATATTAAACAGAGCAGCTAAGGCATATTATCAGGAAAATACCGAAATAATGCCAAATATAGAATATGACAGGCTGTATGATGAGCTGCTGGAGCTTGAAAAGGAGACCGGTGTTGTTCTTTCAAACAGTCCTTCAATAAATGTCGGATATGAATTACTCAGTAATTTGCCGAAAGAAAGGCATGAAAAGGCAATGCTGTCTTTGGATAAAACAAAGGAGGTCAGTACCCTGAAGGAATGGATTGGTCAGCAGACCGGAGTGCTTTCATGGAAGCTGGACGGACTTACCATTGTTTTAACCTATGAAGAGGGCAGGCTTGTAAAGGCTGTAACCAGAGGAACCGGTGAAGTGGGGGAGGTAATAACAAATAATGTTAAGGTGTTTACAAACATTCCCCTTAATATTTCATATAAGGGAAATCTGATCCTGAGAGGAGAAGCTATAATAAAATATTCTGATTTCGAAAGAATAAACAGTCAGATAGAAGATGTAAACGCTAAATATAAAAATCCGAGGAATCTTTGCAGCGGCTCTGTAAGACAGCTGAATAATAAGATTACCTCGGAGAGGAATGTCCATTTCTTTGCGTTTTCCTTGGTTAAAGCAGATGAGCTTGAATTTGAGAACTCAAGGATGGCTCAGATGAATTGGCTGAAGGCTCAAGGGTTTGATGTGGTTGAATTCAAGGAGGTTAATTCGTTTAATATTGAGGATGCGGTTTTTTGGTTTGAACAGAAAATTACGGGGAATGATTTTCCTTCTGATGGCTTGGTCCTGATGTATGATGATATTGCATACGGAGAAGGTCTGGGGACAACCGCAAAGTTTCCCAGAGATTCAATAGCCTTCAAGTGGCGTGATGAAATTAAGGAAACAAAGCTTCTTAAAATAGAGTGGAGTGCATCAAGAACAGGACTGATAAATCCTATAGCGGTATTTGAGCCGGTGGAGCTTGAGGGAACCACCGTTGGCAGAGCCAGTATACACAATATCAGTATAATGGAGGGCTTGGAGCTTGGAATCGGTGATACGATATGTGTATACAAGGCTAACATGATTATACCTCAGATTTCAGAAAACCTTACCAGAAGCGGTATGACCGAGCCTCCGGAGGCTTGTCCGGTTTGCGGCGGCGAAATTGAAATAAAGCAGGAAAGCGGCGTGAAATTTTTATATTGTCCCAATGAGGAATGCCTTGCAAAGCAAATTAAAGCTTTTACACATTTTGTAAGCAGGGATGCAATGAATATTGAAGGCTTATCGGAAGCAACAATTGAGAAGCTTATTGCAAAGGGCTTGGTTAAGGAGCTTGCGGATATATTCCAGCTTGAAAGCTATAAGGATGAAATAGTGAATATGGAAGGACTTGGCGAAAAATCCTTTAATAAATTAATTGCTTCGGTTAATAAAGCAAGGAATACAAGTACCGTAAGACTGCTATACAGCTTGGGAATTTCAAATGTAGGCCTGTCAAATGCAAAGCTGATTTGCAGGAACTTTAAATATGACTGGAGCAAAATTGCGGGCGCTGACTTTGAGGAATTGATTGAAATCGGAGGTATAGGCGAAATTATGGCAGAAGCCTATGTGAGCTTTTTCAGAGATGAAAAGAAGCAGGTCATAGTAAATGATATACTGAAGGAGATAGAATTTGAAGCTATACCGGCATCAGATACGGAAACGATTTTTGAAAATATTAATTTCGTTATAACAGGCTCGGTTGAGCAATTTAAAAACAGGGATGAGTTGAAGAACTTAATAGAAGAGAGGGGCGGTAAGGTAACAGGCTCTGTAACTTCAAAGACAAACTACTTGATCAATAACGATAATTTGTCGGGCTCCTCAAAAAATAAGAAAGCAAAAGAGCTTGGGATAAGCATAATTACTGAAGGCCAGTTTGTTGAATGGCTGAATAATGGTCTAAAACCATAAGGAATACGTCATAATGAAAAAGCTACTCCAGTTTTTTTAAAATTTTAAGAGTTGTACATGTAGCGTTATTGAACTCTTCCTTTTCTTCATTGGTAAGAGTATTCAAAAGACTGACAAGGTTTTTTTTGAGCTGTTCTTTTTCAAAGGATATAAAATTTCTCCCTGTGTCGGTTAAACGAATTAATACCAGCTTTCTGTTGCTTTCATCGCAAAACCGTTCGACACAGCCGGATTTTACCAGCGGTGCGACAGCCCTTGTGGCTTGCTCATGGGAAGAAGCAATATAGGCGGCAATTTGGGACATGTTCAGACAAGGCTTACCCATTAGTGCAAATAATATAAATAATTGGGTTTTTGTAAAATTTAAGTGCTTAATATCAATTGAGTTTAATATTATTTTCTGACACATGGGAAATATTTCAAACAGTGAAATAATAGCCTTTTCAGTTCCTAAGTTGTTCATGCGTTCCTCCGATAGCCATTTTAGTATCTTTAAAGCAGTTTTGCTTATAAATTACAGACGATAGAGTATGATAGTACTCATAAAATTTAAAGTTTTACTTACAATAATACTATATTACAAAAAGCAATTACGGTTGAAGGCTTTTACGGCGATATTTATACCGGTTTTTCAGCTTATCGTAATTAAAGTCAATTACGGTTCAAGCCTTCGCAACAATATGATTTCAGCCTGTAGTAATTGACTTGTTCAGCTATCTATTATATACAATTACTTGACATATGTCAAATGTATAAAATAATCAAATGTTGACATTTATCAAATAATAAAGTATATTTAAGGGTATAAATTAATCGGGGAATATTAAACAAAAGGAGGAGATAAATATGACAAATACAAGAAATGTTCTTGATACATATGTTGAGGAAAAGGCGGAAATTTGCAGAAAAAGTTGTAATATAGACAGTGGCTTATATAATGAATATGGTGTGAAAAAGGGCTTGAGGGATAAAGATGGAACAGGAGTACTGGCAGGTCTGACAACAATTTCTGATATTCAGGCATATAAAGAGGTTGAAGGCAGCAAGGTTCCGTGCGAAGGAAAGCTTCTGTACCGTGGATATAGTATTACGGATATAGTAAAAGACTTTGTATCAAATAAACGTTTTGGCTTTGAGGAAACGGCATATTTACTTTTGTTTGGAAATATTCCGGATGACAGCCAGCTTGAGGAATTTAAATTGAATATGTCAAAGTGTCAGACGCTTCCTACGAATTTTGTCAGGGATGTGGTCATGAAAGCCCCCAGTAAAGACATTATGAATTCATTAAGCAAAAGCATACTTACTCTGGCATCCTATGATGACAGGGCAGGGGATTTATCTTTACCCAATGTTCTGAGACAATGTATGATGCTCATCAGTACTTTTCCAATGCTGGCGGTATATGGGTATCATGCTTATAATCATTATGTCCGTCACGGAAGCTTCTATATTCACAGACCGGATAAAAGCCTGTCCGCAGCGGAGAATATTTTGCTTATGCTTAGGCCGGACATGAAATATACCGAACTGGAAGCAAGAGTTTTGGATATTGCGTTAGTCCTGCATATGGAGCATGGAGGCGGTAACAATTCAACATTTACAACTCATGTTGTCACATCCTCAGGTTCTGACACATATGCGGTTGTTGCAGCGGCGCTGTCTTCGCTGAAGGGGCCGAAGCACGGCGGTGCAAATATAAAAGTAGTTGAGATGATGAATGATTTGAGGGAAAATGTTTCGGATATCAGAGATGAACAAAAGGTAATACAATATTTGGAGAAAATTCTTAATAAAGAGGCTTTCGATAAAAAGGGTCTGATATATGGTATGGGACATGCGGTTTATTCTTTATCAGATCCAAGAGCAACAATATTTAAAGGCTTTGTGGAAGAATTGGCTGAGCAGAAAGAGAGAAACGAAGATTTCGAGCTTTACTCCACTGTTGAAAGGCTTGCTCCTCAGGTAATCGCAAAGGGCAGGAAAATTTATAAGGGTGTGAGTGCCAATGTTGACTTTTACAGTGGATTTGTTTACAGTATGCTGGACATTCCGCTGGAATTATTCACACCTATATTTGCAATGGCAAGAATAGTTGGCTGGAGTGCTCACCGTATAGAGGAATTGATTAATGTTGATAAAATTATAAGGCCGGCCTATAAGGCAGTTATGCCTGAAAGGGAATATATTCCAAAAAGATAAAGACTCAAGTTTTTAAATTTTATGCTTCGTAGATTTTGTAATAGTGTTTATTTACGGTTTTTTGGGGTAAAAATATAATAATCAAATTCTAAGGAGGCAATAATTGTATGAAAAACAAACCTAGATTTTTTGTCTGTAAGCATTGCGGTAACTTGGTTACCTTTATAAAGGAGTCCGGCGCACCTCTTACATGCTGCGGTGAATTAATGTCTGAAATTTCACCGAATACTGTGGATGCTGCTGTTGAAAAGCATGTTCCTGTTGTAACTTCCGATGGCAATAAGGTGACGGTCAAAGTGGGAAGTGTGGAGCATCCTATGATACCGGAGCATTTTATACAATGGATTTATTTGGAGACAGATAAGGGATATCAGATTAAATATTTAAAGCCTGAGGAGAAACCAGAGGCAACATTTTTATTAAACGATGAAAAAGCTGTTGCAGCTTATGAATATTGTAATCTTCACGGCTTATGGAAAAAAGAAATATAAAAGCAGCTTTAAAGGCAGAATAAAATGTTGCGGATATCTGATTATTAAGCAAAAAATTTTATTCTGCTTTTTATAAGCATTAGTATAAGTTTAATACATATTAATGCCTGAAACCATAATTGCCCTTAATCAGTTGATATAAGCCGCAGGTATTTGCTGCTTCAGGCTTTCAGCTGAAATTAACTACATCAATCCACAATTAAAAGGGGAAACATTATGAATAATAATGCATTTTGGAATCTGTCTTATGGTGTCTATATTATTTCTGTGTGGGATGGCGAACGCCCGACCGGCTGTACTGCCAACTGCGCCATGCAGATTACAGCTGAACCTCCTACTATCGCTATCAGTATAAATCATGATAATTATACTAATCAATGCATTGAAAAAACAGGGAAGTTTGCAATTTCGATATTGGGATATAATTCGGATCCGTCCATAATCGGAACATTTGGTTTTAAAACAGGAAAAGAAATAGATAAATTTGCTTCTGTAAGTTTTGAAAAGCTTGCAGGAATGCCTGTAGTAAAGGATGCATGTGCTTATATAGCTTGTGAAGTCATTAATAAGATGGAGACAGACACACATACTGTTTTCTTGGGAAGGGTTTTTGATGCTGATATTCTTTCAGATAAAGAGCCTATTACTTATTCTTATTATCATAAGGTTTTAAAAGGAAAAAGCCCGAAAAACGCACCTACTTATATTGCCGACAACATAAAAGTTAACAGCGAAATAGATTCTGAAGCTTCCGAAGGGTACGTTTGCAGCATATGCAAGTATCAATATTCAGGAGATATTCCTTTTGAGGAACTGCCTGAGGATTATAAATGTCCCATTTGCGGACAGCCCAAAGCAGTATTTAAAAAACAGGTTTAGTACAAATAAAAGGTTTGCTGAAATATTATTTTTATAGGCAAAAAGTCAATTACTATGTTCAAAGCCAAGCTTAAAGGATATCTAAAAACAGTGCCCGTCCTTGGATATGCAGTGTTACGGAAACCTTTCAGGCGAAGGCTTTTGAACCGTAATTTACCCTGTCGATTTCAACAAGCCTTTTTTAGGCTATGTAAAGGAGGCCTATGCTTCTGATAAAGCAAAAATTCGCCCGGTTATTTTCCTATTAAGGTATCTTGCTTCAAAATGTGTTCCACCAGCCAGGTAGTTAAAAAGTCCAGCAGCTCCAATAAGGAGTCTTTTTGATTGGCATCAATAGTATTATAGTTGATACTGTTTATTTTTTCTATAAAGTCGTTGTGAGCAACCTTCTGGGAAAGCAGCTTCTTGTAGCCGATGCTGCTCATATACTCCTCTTCATTTTTAAAATGATACTTTGTATATTCCTTCAAGTCCTTAATTACATTTAATATATAGTCGTATTTATCTTCTATGAATTGGTTTGTCAACAAATCATAGCACTCATTTGCAATTGCAAATAGTTTTGTATGCTCTTCATCAATGGAAGCAATTCCGGTGTAATATTCAGGTTTCATTTCGTACATTTCGTTTCACCTGCCATGTCAGTATTTTTATTAATATTGTTACTAGTATTTTACACTATAAACGTTAAGCTTGTAAAGCGACAAGATACGACAATTATGACAAGAAAAAATACAAGCTGAGAACTTTTTTATCAAAATGCGGTATAGTTTCCTGCCTTCACCAACCTGTATATTTGGTCAGGGGTATAATGCAATATATAAGGTATCCCAGAATTGCTGCTAGTAAGCACTCAAATTTTCCGGGCTTCTGTTTGTTTTTGCACAGTTTTCAATTTCCAAATTGCCTGCGGTCAAGGTCACTATTCCGCTGTCATTATTGAACTCAGAATTTAAAGAGCATATTATCATTTGAAATTTTTTATTGCAGCCGTAATCCCATACGGTTAGTGTGAAAGAAACCGCACACTGTGTCAGCCTCTGTTCTGAATTTTTTATAGCCATTACTCCCTGACCCTGAACGACTATGGTATTTGCATCTTGAACAGGCTGGCAGGATTTTGCATTGCCATTGCAATGCACTTCTATGCTTTGCGGAAGGGAAAGCAAGATTGCAGACCGTATTGAGCCTTCGGTTTCTTTGAACAAGGTATATTTTATGGAAAACGTGGTGCAGTTTTCATATAGATTGCACAGACTTGATTCGATAGTAGCTGTTCCGCATTTAAAGGCATTGGCTTCGTCGCTTATGTAGCCTTCGCCGTAGCCGGTTAGAATGCATTCTGGTATGCATTTTGGCTTTGGGGGAGGGCAGGGACTATATGGAGTGCTGCAGACATTCGGGATGTGAGTTATTACGGTATCCAGCTTTTCCTGCAAGAGCATCTGCAGCTTCATGGTTTCCCTTATAACCTTTTCGACTCCGTAGTTGACATCTTTTATATCAGCAATAGAAAACGGCTTGTGTGCTTCTGATTTGAATAAATATTGGAGTTTTTCTCCCTCTGCATTTATAATATGAGCCAGACCCATTTCCTCCATAGCGATGGATGCCAGCAGCATATTAAATGCATCCTCACGATCTATGTCAATAATGGGAGTTAGGTTTGGGATATTGGGCATGGACATGGGGAAGTCTCCTTTCAGTATTGTATATTATATAATTAAATATATGTTTGTAATCACGGCAACTTGCTTTTTGAACCCAAAATAATTTGTGAGAGGGTTAAAAAGTTCCTCCCACAAATTATTGAAATCTCAACTGAGGCGTATCATCATAAGAGATGCCCCGGCAGAATTGTTTAACAGTATGGCGGAGCCTATAAGCCCGTATAATTGCAAGGTTACTGTTGCTCCTACGGCCAGATCTATGGTAATCTCATTTGAATAGCTGGAGACTGACAGCGCAGGTGCTATTGTTGAGGCTGTATTGGCAGATCCGTTGATTATGAGTCTGCTTCCCAGCAATAAGGTCCCGGTTGTATTTACGTAATACGAAATCCGGTATCGTCCTGCCGTATTAATAGTAAAAATTGTATTTGCTCCATTTACGGTGATATCTGCTGATAGCAGCTGTGCGTTGGGAAGCGGAACAACTGACCCTCCCAAAAGTACGCCGATGGAAGCTCCGCTGGTATTGGCGGCAAATCCTGCTGTTGCAGTTGGGTTTGGACCTAAAGCACCGGTAGCGCCGGTATCTCCGATAGGGCCGGTGCTTCCTGCGCCTCCGGTAGGACCTGTTACTCCTGTTACTCCGGCAGCACCGGTTGAGCCGGTATCTCCGGTGGGACCGGTAGCTCCTATGGCTCCTGCGTCCCCGGTAGCTCCTGTTATACCTGTAATGCCTGTTGCACCGGTAGCGCCGGATGCTCCGTTGGCACCGGTAGCGCCGATAGAGCCGGTAGCTCCGGTAATACCGGTAATACCTGTAACGCCCGCTGCTCCGACAGCCCCAGTGGCCCCTGTAACGCCGGTAGCCCCTGTAGCGCCGGTAGCACCTGTCGCCCCGGTAGCTCCTGTAGCGCCTGTAGCCGGTCCCGTAGCCCCTGTTGCCCCTGTGGGGCCTGTGGCTCCTTGTAATATAGGAGCTGATATTGCGGCTTCAAACTTTTCACGCAGAAATAATTGATTTTGTACTGTGCTTTCAAGTACATCTCGAATGCTTGTATTAGCTGTGAGTATATCACTGAGAGTTGCAGGACTGCCGCTCAGACCGGGAAGTGTACCCAGTATAAATTGCAGCTTTTCTCCTTCTGTATTGGTAATATGGCTTAAACTTAGCTCTTCCATGGCAATAGAGGTTATAATATAATTGATTACCTCATCACGTGTAAGAGAAGGGCTTATCGTTGGAAAACTAGGTTGTGACATGCAAAAGGACCTCCTTTCAATACTGATTTCAAAACTTGTTTCAGCTTAGACGTACAATCATAAGGGAAGCACCTGCAGAACTTCCCAGCAAAACAGCTGTACCCAAGAGACCAAACAACTGAAGTGTAATTGTAGTCCCTACTGTCAGAGCAATCAGAATTTCATTTGAAAAGCTGGAAAGACTCAATAAGGGTGCTATTGTAGATGCTGTATTTGGAGATCCATTTATAATTAAACGTGTACTTAATGCTAATGCCGCCGTTGTATTAACATGGTACGAAAGGCGGTATCGTCCCGCGGTATTAACTGTAAAAATCGTATTCGTACCGTCTACGGTTATATCTGCCGGGATAATCTGGTTATTCGGAAGCGGAACTGGTGTGCCCACGGCTATAACGGAAATGGAAGAACCGCTGGTATTGGCTGCAAAGGCTGTTGTTGCAGTTACATTGGTACCGGTAGGCCCGGTAGGTCCGGTAGCCCCCGTAGCCCCTGTAGCTCCGGTAGCCCCGGTAGCTCCGGCAGCTCCGGCAGGTCCCGTTGCACCGGTAGATCCTGCCAAGCCGGTAGGCCCCACAGAACCAGTGGCCCCGGTGTCGCCTGTTGGCCCGGCGGCTCCTGTAGCTCCGGTGGCACCTGTTATACCGGTAGCTCCAGTAGGTCCGGTGGAGCCAGTAGCTCCGGCTGGTCCTGTAGCACCGGTTGGTCCGGCAGCTCCTGTAGCCCCTGTAGCACCAGTAGCTCCGGCAGCTCCGGCGGCTCCAACGGCACCTGTAGCCCCAGTGGCACCGGTAGCCCCGGTCGGACCACCGGAAGGGCCTGTGGCACCTGTGGCGCCTGTGGCGCCTGTAGGCCCTTGCATTACTGATGAGTCAAGTGCGTTTTGCATTTTTGCATTCAAAAAAAGCTGATTTTGGACAGCGCTTTTAAGTATGTCCTGTACACTGTCATTTACTGCAAGAACATCACTTATAGTTGCTCCGGGACTGCTTATTCCCGGTATAGTTCCAAGCACATACTGAAGCTTCTCCCCTTCTGCATTAAGGACATGACTTAATCCTAATTCTTCCATGGCTATTGAAGACAGAATCATGTTAATTGCATCATCTCGTGTAATTGGAGGACTTATAGTTGGAAAACTTGGCTGTGACATAAAAAAACCTCCTTATAAAGTATACATAAAGTACATATCAGTACATTATGCTTTTAATATATGATTTGAATTTACTTTAAGTTCCTTGTTATAAGCTTAAAGCTGCTCGGCAATCAAATCTGCTATTCTCACGCGCATATATTGGAAAGAGTAACGAGCCAGCCTGTTTTATGTACGCTTACATCACAAGTTGATATTATATCCCCTATAGAAAACCCGGATATATTTTGTATCCTGAAATTTATGGGAGGTGCATTAAGAGTAGTGCCAAGGCCTGCGGAAATCGCACCTATTTCACAGCCATTGACCTTGTTGAGTACAGCAAGAAAGTAGGGCTTATTGGCGAGCATTGTATAGCTGTTAACCAGAGGCAATGAGAATATACCTGCCGAAATTGAATTAATCAGCGGAGTTACGGCTACTACAACAGCACTGATATTGGACTGAGGCTCCAATATTGCCATTTGAAATTCTCCCGAAGAGCACCCTACTTGGACTATGTAAGCAGCGATACTTTCGGCAGTGCGTTCGATACCGCTGTTAAATACCAGAGCGCCAAAGGCTTGATTGCTTCCTCCTCCTTCATTAAAGGAGATAACAGTGTTAATTGTACCTATATCTGTTGTCATGATTGTAGGGTCTCCGCAAGAACCAGCCGCAGCCCCTGTGGCTCCGGTGGCACCTGTTGCCCCGGCAGGTCCGGCTGCTCCTGTAGCTCCCGTAGGCCCTGTTAAGCCTTGTGTCACTGATGAATTAAGGGCGTTTTGCATTTTAGCGTTTAAAAAGAGCTGGTTTTGTAAAGCACTGTTGAGTACTCCTTGTACACTTTCATTCACTGCCAGAATATCATTGATTGTCGCACCGGGACCGCTCAATCCGGGAATTGTGCCAAGTACATACTGGAGCTTTTCGCCTTCGGCATTTATCACATGACTTAATCCGAGCTCTTCCATAGCTATTGAAGAAAGAATCAGATTAATTGCATTTTCCCTTGTAATAGCGGGGCTTATGGTCGGGAAAGTAGGCTGAGACATAAGAACCTCCTAAATAATATTGTTAGTATGTTTATATTATATGCCTTTGGATATATGTCCGATTCCCACAGTATGCATACATAATACACTATTTTTTTATGCTTTGACTAAAGTCAATTATGGTCAAGCCTTCGGGACGATATTTATAATATCGTTTTTTAGGAGAATTAAGCTTTTAAGCTGCTATCCAGCTTGGATTTGAATTTTGTTCTTTGAGCTTTACTACCCAAGCTATTGGCCGATAGTAATTGACTTTAAATAAAAAAGTCTGTCCGATGCTTCCTGACAATCAGGATATAAGGAAATTGCCCGGGAATAAGCGTTAATTGCTTCGGAGGGATTCCCCATAGCTTCTGAACATCTTCCGATAAAATACCATGCACGAAAGCCTCCGCAGCCTGTCATAGTAAGATACCGGGGATTATTATCCCCCAGCTTGACGCATTGCTGAAAGGCTGAGATTGCTTCTTCCGGCTTTTGTTTTTCAAAGAGGATAAGACCTTTGTAAAAGTGGAGGTCTACGTATTCCGGATATAAGGCGATAGCATTGTTTATGCCTGGCCATGCCCCTTCAAAGCTTCCAAGAGCAAGCAATATGTCATATTTAAGTTTGTATAGCAGAGAGGGCGGGATTGTTTTTTTTTCAAGAAAGCGTTTAAGGGATAAATTAATATTATTAAAGGCTTCAATATACTTTTTCACCCTGTAATATTCACTTGCAATATGGTAATCTATCCATGGGCTGTAATCAGAACCCTGTTTTTCCTTCTGTAGTAAGTATAGATTTCTTTTATGCTTTTCTTTG
Organism: Ruminiclostridium sufflavum DSM 19573; assembly: GCF_003208175.1. Taxonomy (GTDB): domain Bacteria; phylum Bacillota; class Clostridia; order Acetivibrionales; family DSM-1351; genus Ruminiclostridium; species Ruminiclostridium sufflavum. The sequence continues at coordinate 209,868 of NZ_QKMR01000002.1, forward strand.
ATTTCAACTACATGCTCCATATAACCGTAATGATATATGCGTGCATTGGGGATAACCTCATAATTGGCAGAAGCGGAACTGATTTGTATATCCAGATGTTCGTGTATACTGCCGGTAAAGCGGATGCCCCTGTTATTCCGGAAAAGCCTGTAGCTTGAAAAAAGATATGATTTATTTGGATCGGGGGGAGGAGAACCGAAATAATTAATAAGGGAAATCATCTGAAAATCTGTATCGCTTTTCTCAAGCATATTTAAAAAGCTTGCCGTATCATCTATTTCCAGCTCTTCATCAGCATCGAGCCAAAGTATCCATTTGCCGGAAGCCTTTTCCAGCCCGAAATTTCTTGCTTCGGAAAAATTTTCATTCCAAAGGAAAGTATATATACAAGCATTGTATTTGCGGCATATTTCTTTTGTGCCATCTGTAGATCCGGTATCCACAATAATTATTTCATCAGCTATATTACCGGCACTTTGCAGGCAATTATCAAGCCACGCTTCTTCATTCTTTACAATCATGCACAGCGATAAAAAAATATTTTTATTCATGGAAGCCTTTCCTGTGTGTAAATTTGCATACTATTTTATTATATGATCAAGTATGGGAATATTTGTTAAAAAGGATTTTTTTTCTGGAAAAGCTCTACTCGGTAAATTAAAGAATATACATATAAATATAATATAGATGATAGGAGAAATGACGTGATTACAGTCAGCCTTTGTATGATTGTCAAAAATGAGGAAGAGGTTATTGAACGCTGTCTTTCGTCTGTATCTGATTTAGTTGATGAAATTATTATTCTGGATACGGGCTCTGCTGACAAAACGAAAGCTATTATAAGTAAGTTTACAGATAATATCTATGACTTCCAGTGGATAGATGATTTTGCGGCAGCCCGCAATTCAGCTTTTGACAAAGCAACGATGGATTACATTTTGTGGCTGGATGCGGATGATGTTATGGATGATATAAACCGGAACAGATTTTCAGCGTTAAAAGAAAGTCTGGAGACTGATGTGGATTCAGTGACAATGGAATACCAGCTTTCCTTTGATGAGTATGGAAATGTAATCTTTAGCTTACGCCGTAACCGTCTTGTAAAAAGAGCCAATAAATTTCGCTGGATAGGTCCGGTACATGAATATCTTGAGGTCGGAGGGAAAATATATAACAGCGATGTTTCCATCGCGCATAAAAGCCTGCACCATGACAGCGACAGGAATCTGAGGATATATGAAAAACGTTTGTCCAAGGGCGAAAAGTTTTCTCCGAGAGATATGTATTATTTTGCGAATGAGCTGATGGATCACAAAAAATATAAGCGAGCTACTCAGTATTACAAACAGTTTCTCGGTACAGGCAAAGGATGGGTGGAGGATAATATCTCCAGCTGCAGTAAGCTGGCAGATTGCTATCATTATTTGGGGGATTATGACAATGAATTGGACGCTGTACTGAAATCTTTCAGATACGGAGGAGCCAGAGCTGAATTCAGCTGCCGTTTAGGCTACCACTTTCTGCAAGACAAAGACCTTTCTTCTGCAATATTTTGGTATAAGCTGGCTACAATGCTCAAACCGACAAGGGAGCAGGCAGGTTTTCAAAACCAATCCTTTTACACATGGCTTCCGTATTTGCAGCTATGCTTATGCTACAGTCAGCTTGGCGAATATAAAATGGCCTATCTTCATAATGAGGTTGCTCTGCAATATCGTCCTAATGACCAAAGAATGCTTCAAAATCAGAAGTTTTTAGAGGAAATTTTAGGACCGGAGGTTCCAGGGATTAATAATACCGAGGGTAAAGATGATACACCGGAATAAATATATTTATGCGCAGTTAGGAGCTGCCCGGTGTTATATTTGTGCAGAAGGCGGTTTATCAAGGCTTGTTAAGGACTGAGGCCGGGCTGCAAATATAATGTGTTGCTAAAATGCTGAAAAAAACATAAAATAATATCGATTTTTGTCTTGACGTGGAAGGAAATCTGAATTAAAATAAAGACATATAAAAAAACTAATTATAAAAGCTATAGATTAGTTTTTTTTCAAAACGATAGTTAGTATGCAAAACGAACTAATGAAAGGAAATGAAATATGCCGACAAGTATTGGTTTAGACATTGGGGGTACGAATATCTCTGCTGTAATTTGCGATGACAATGGTAACATTATTTACTCCTGCACAAGAAAGAGTGACTATTATGGAGATCAATACCTGAAAAATATTGAGGAAATCATAGAAAATATTATAAGAGAGAGTAACGCTGATATATGCGGCATTGGTATCGGAGTACCGGGTACCGTTGATTATAATACAGGTAATGTTATAGTTTGTCCGGCATTTAATTGGAAAAATGTTCAATTAAGGGCTTTTATAGAACAAAAATTCGGCATAGGCACATTTGTTGATAATGACGTAAATGTATGGACTTTAGCAGAAAAGTATCTGGGAGTGGCAAAAGAGTATGATGATTTTGTAATGCTCACTATAGGAACAGGTATCGGCTGCGGATTATACCTTGGGGGTAAGCTGTACAGGGGGCATAGCTTTGAGGCAGGCGAAATAGGGTATTTGCCTTTATCAATTGAAGCATACAAGGAAACCTTCAGTGAGAATAAATTCGGTTTCTTTGAAAGTAAAGCCTCTGCATCTGCAGCAAGCCGGATATACAGAGAGCTTACAAATAGAAATATCGATTGCAAGGAAATTTTTTTACAGGCAAAGCAGGGTGACAAAATTGCTGAAAAAGTGGTGCGGGATGTTTACAGGTATTTAGGCTTGGGGCTAAGCTCTATTTTTTGCATACTTAATCCTCAAATTGTTGTAGTTGGCGGCGGGATGGCCGAAGAGGGCATAGATTTTCTGAATGAATTGACAAGGAACATAAAAAGGTTGATACCTTTGGACGTAAAGCTTAGTTTGACACAAACAAAAAAATATGGCGGAGCTGTAGGAAGTGCTTTGAGTTTTTTTTATGGCAAGGATAGTAAGGAAACTAAACAAACTAACTTGCAATTTATTTGATATGAGATGATTTATTAAATATCATCGGCAGGTTAAGTACTCAAAATACCAGTTAAGATACAGGAAAATGTATAAAATGCATATAATGCAAAAAGCTAGTGAAAGGAGGGAATGAGTTGCTTTTTTATATATTTTCTAATCTGACATAATTTAATCAGTTGATTGGGAATTGGTAGCAGTTGGAATGTATTTATAGAAAATAAGGAGGATACTATGATTAGAAAAATTTTATCTATGATTTTGGCAGGTTGCATGACCGTTTCACTTTTAGCAGGATGCGTAAGTGAGAAGGTTACTGAGGATTCATCAAAAGGCACTAATGCTTCAAATTCATCATTGACAAAAGCGGAGCCGGTTACAATTGAATACTGGCAATATTTTTATGAAACAAAGGTAAATCTTATGGATGAATTGATAGCAGACTTCCAGGATAAAAATCCCAATATAACAGTTGTTCAGAAGCACTTCCCTTATGATTCATACCAGCAGAAGGTCGCAGCAGCCATTTCGTCCGGAACGGGACCGGATATCATAAACTTATACTATGGATGGGTGCCGAAGTACGTTAAATCAGGAACCTTGCAGGAGCTTCCCGAAGCTTCCTTCTCGGCAGAAAAAATAGAGAGTACATTCGCTCCAATGGTTACGGTTAATAAAATTGACGGAAAATATTATACTGTACCAACGGCAGTTCGTACCTTAGGTCTCTTCTGGAATAAGGATATTTTCAAGGAAAACGGCTTGGATCCTGAAAAGCCGCCTAAAACCATTGAAGAATTGGTTGAAATGGCCAAGAAATGTACAAAGGTTGTAAATGGAAAGCTTGAAGTGGAAGGGCTTACCTTCCAGCCGTCAGGACAATTACATGCATGGTTCCGTCCTGTTCTTCTCAAGCAGTTCGGGCAGGAGCCTATAAGCGAGGACAAGAAGACCGTTCAGTGGAATGCATCGGAGGGCGGATATAAGGCCTTTGAATTTTTAGTAAATCTTGCAAAGGTTGAGAAGGTCGGAGAAAAAGATTTCTTTACTGATGACTCGACAGCCTTTATAAGCGGCAAAGCAGCTCTTCATATTGATGGTTCCTACCGTTTGGGTTCATTAAAGAGCCAGGCTAAGGATCTGAACTACGGTGTTACTGTTCTTCCTTCATATAATGGTGTTGAAACCTCCTTCGGTTCTTTCTGGACAAATGGTATAACTACTAATGCCACAGGAGCAAAGCTTGATGCGTCAGTTAAGTTCCTTGAACACTTAACATCAATTGAAACCATGAAGGCCTGGACTGAAAAAATTGGTGAAATCGGAGCAAAGAATGAAATTGCAGAGGATCCTGAGCTGTTAAAGGATGAGAAGCTGGCTCCGTTTATTAAGCAGCTGCCTGTTGCCGATTCATACTTCTATGTTGATGAGGATGCGGACAGAAAAGCGTTAATGGATGCCATAGACCAGGTTCTCTTGAATAATATGGATCCTAAAAAGGCACTTGATCAGGCAGTCGAAAAGGTACAGGGCTTATTGGATGAATACTGGAAAAAGTAGAAAATCAAGCTTTTAAGGTTTATTGTTTAGCTTTTATATTATGGTATTGCCCGGTGTGCTGCCACGGTCAATCATGGCCGGAAGCCCTCGAGATTACTTTAAAGGCGGGGTGGGCCTGAAAATTGGCACATCGGGCAATATATCCGTAAAAAGTATAAAAACCTTTAGCCTTAAGCTTAAAAAAGGAGGGCTCTATGAAGCTGAAGCTTTCAATTAAGGGAAGACAATCCATGTGGGCTTATATATTCATATCGGTACCTATATTGTTCTTCATATGTATAAGGATAGTACCCACATTATATGCGTTTAACGTCAGCCTGCACAAATGGGATTTGCTTTCAAAAGAAAAACCCTTTGTATTTCTGGATAATTTTAAAGAATTATTCCATGATGAAGTTTTTTTAGCCGCATTAATTAATACGGGAAAGTATATATTGTTTGCAGTACCGATAGGACTTGTTCTCAGCCTATGTATAGCACTTTTGCTGAATACTGTCACCAAGGGCGCATCAATATACAGGATGGTTGTATTTATACCTTACGTGACATCTGTTGTTGCCGTATCATGGGTATGGAGATGGATGTTCATGAAGCAGGGCGGTGTGGTAAATAATATTATCGGTTTGTTTGGAATTGGAAACCAGCCGTTTCTTGACAGCACATCACAGGCGATATTTGTCGTAATTTCAAATGTAATATGGCAGGCATTGGGATTCTACACAATTATATTTCTGGCGGGAGTCAAGCAAATACCACAGACATATTATGAAGCGGCAAAAATTGATGGAGCTTCACCCTGGCAGAGATTTAGGAATATTACAATTCCTATGCTGAATCCGACTATTGTTTATCTGACAGTAATGGCTTCAATTCAGACCTTGCAGGTATTCACACAGGTATTCAATATTACCTCCGGCGGACAGGGTATTGCAGGAGGCCCTCTGAACTCCACCGTAAGTGTTGTTCTTTATATTTACCAGCTGGCGTTTATTAATTACAAAATGGGCTATGCCAGTGCTGCAACAGTAGTTCTGTTCGTTATTATACTATGTATATCTCTATTCCAAATGAAAGTATTGGACAAAAAATATGATTATTAATTTATCGGAAAAGGAGGGGGAAAATGCGTAAGTATTACAAAGCGTTAACTTATATATTTCTTACTATAATAGGTTTTATAATGATATTCCCGTTCTTATGGATGATATCCACTTCCTTAAAGACAGGGGTCGATATTTACAGTCCGTCAATTATACCGGAAAAGGTAACCTTCGACAATTATTTAAGGGTAATTGAAAATTCAAGTTTTCTGGTATGGTTTAAAAACAGCTTTATAATTGCGGCGATCACAACAATTTCGGTTCTGTGCTTTGATACTCTTGTAGGATATTCGTTTGCAAAGCTGCCGTTTAAAGGCAAGGGCCCTTTGTTTATACTGATTTTATCAACACTTATGATTCCTACCGAAATGTTGATTATTCCGTGGTATATGATGAGTACAAGCTTAGGCTGGTTAAACACCTATTGGTCCTTGCTTTTTCCGGGGCTGACCTCTGCCTTCGGAATATTTATGATGAGGCAGTTCTTCCTCGGTGTTCCTGATGATATCCTTGAAGCAGGCAGAATAGACGGTCTTTCTGAATTCGGTATATTTTTAAGAACTGCAATGCCAATGGTAAAGCCTGCTATGTCGGCATTGGGGATATTCACATTCTTAGGAAACTGGAATGCCTTTCTATGGCCTGTAATTGCTGTTGACAAGCCCGATATATATACTCTGCCGGTTGGCTTGGCACTGTTTTCAGGTGAATCCTACAATCAATGGGATCTTGTAATGTCGGCAGCCAGCTTGGCAACAATACCTGTACTGATAGTATTTTTCTTCTTCCAGAAGCAGATAATTGAAGGAATACACATGACAGGATTAAAAGCGTAAGAGGTGAGAAGAATGGAATTTAAATTGATTGATTCCCATGTCCATTTTGATGTAAAGGGCTTTGCTATTGTAGAAATTGAAAAACGCTATATAGAGGAATACGGCAAGGAAAAATGGCTTAAGCTTCAAGCTAAAAATGAGTATCAAAGCAAAAAATGGGCACAGGCATGGGGCTTTCCCCAAAGGGAGCCTGCAGACGATGATGTAAAAACAACCTGTGTCCGATGGCTGGAAGAAATGAAGAAGCATAATATTGAAAAGCTGATATTTGTGACAGGCGGAAGCAATGAAATTTTAAGCAGGATAATCGCAAGCTATCCTGAACATTTTATTGGATACGCACATCATAATCCTTTTGAAAGGGCTGCGGCGGAAAAATTAGAGCTTGCAATAGCCGAACAGGGATTAAAGGGGTATAAAATCATAGCACCTGATTTACCGGGAAGAATAAATGATATTTCTCTTGAACCGGTGTGGAAAACAGCTGAAAAGCACCAAATCCCTGTTTTGATTCATTTCGGCATATTGGGTGCGGCAGGAGGGCTTGCCTCTCATGCTAATATTAATCCTATGATGATACACGACGTAGCAAGGGCTCATCCGGATATATCCTTTATAATACCGCATTTCGGCTGCGGCTATCCTCAAGAGCTGCTGCAGCTGGCATGGGTGTGCCCTAATATTTATGTTGATACCTCCGGCAGCAACCAATGGGTTCGTTGGATGCCATATCCTCTTACTATCAAGGAGCTTTTTAAAAAGTATTATGAAACTATAGGTCCTGAGAGGATAATATTCGGTACCGACTCGGAATGGTTTCCGCGAGGCTTTGTAAGGCAGTATTATGACGAACAGCGTAAGGATTGTATTGAAGCAGGCATGAATCAGGAGGAATTAAAGCTGATATTCAGAGGCAATATTGCCAGACTGTTAAGGCTGGAGGAATAATTATGGATGAAAAAATACGCAGTATTTTAGAAAACGAGATAAAGATGACAATGGGCTGTACTGACCCGGGTGCAATAGCTTTTGCGGCTTCTCAGGCAGCAGTGCTGCTTGATGGAGCTTTAAAAGGCATAGATATAATTCTCAGTAAAAATATATACAAAAATGCTGTGTACGTAGGTATCCCGGTTATAAAAAAAATTGGTATTGAATATGCCGCGATTTTAGGCGCCGTTATTAAGAAGCCCGAGTTAAAACTGGCTGTATTAAGTGAAGTTACTCTGGATATGCAAAATGAGGTCTCGGGTTATTTGGAGTGTATTCCTGTAAAGGTGGCTTATTCCGATATAGATGAGCCTCTTTATATAAGTGTCACCTGCAGCAGTGATATATCCTGTGTCAATGTTGTAATAAAGGGAGACTACGATTGGATATGTCATATTGAAAAGGATAATGAGATATTATACCATAGTGAACCAAAAAAAATATCTGAAAAGTATTCTTATGAGGGCTGGAATTTCAGGAATCTTTTTTATAGTGCGGCAAAGGGTCAAATTGATGATGAGAACATAATCAGATATGAAGCTGTTAATAAAAAAGCGGCAATGGCTGCGATGTCAGAGGAAAACGAAATTTATCTCCAAGGGCTGTCACGTCTTGCTTCCGTTTCCGTAAATGATCTGGCAAATGTGGCAAGGCTCTATGTATTAAATGCTTCACGCATGAGAATGTCAGGTGAAAGGTTTCCCATAGTCAGTGTTGCCGGAAGCGGAAATCTCGGAATCTTGAGCATACTTGCAGTATCTGCGGTATGTGACGCACTTAAAAAGACTGCTAAGGAAAGGCAGACGGCAATATGCCTGTCAGTATTAACTGCAATTTATTTGAAAAGCAACATGAACCGGCTGACGGTAATGTGCGGAACTGCGGTAGCAGGAGCAGCAGGAGCGGCAGCTGCGACGGCATATTTGCTTGGAGGAGGGCTGGAGGAAGCTGAAAACGCAATAAATACTGTTATAGGAAGTATCGGAGGTATGCTTTGCGACGGCGCAAAGGAAAGCTGTGCCTTGAAGGTAGGCTTTGCGGCGGAATGTGCAGTTATAAGCGGAAATATGGCTGTGAATAAAACCGGGATACGAACAGGCAGCGGTATTATCACAGATAACATAGATGAAAATATTAGAAACATCGGACTCATAAATAATTTGGGGATGAAGGAAGCGGACAACATAATGTTAGAGATTCTCAGCACACAGAAGAAGTAGAAATTCTATAGAAGTTGTTATAAAATAGTAGACATGTGAATTTAAGAAGGAGTGTCAGAGAATGATAAAGGGAACGCCGGAATATATGAAGGTGATGAATAGAAATACTGTTCTTTCGCTGATTGTTAAAGAAAAATCAATATCCAGAGCCGCGATTTCGAATCTTACTAATTTGAGTAAGTCAACTGTTTCATCTATCGTTGAGGAATTACTGGGTGAAAATATTATCAGAGAAAAAGGAGAAGGTATTTCAACAAAGCTTGGCGGAAGGAAACCAATAGAACTTGTGTTTAATCCATCGGCCGGATATATTATCGGCATTGACATAGGTGCCTCGAAAAGCATCTGTGTAATATGTGACTTGTCAGGTAAAATATTATTAAAAGAGATAATACAGAAAAAAAATTACGATAACAATAATTATTTATATCAGATTATGCAAACAGTTAAGGAAATGGCTGCAAGGCTGAATACAGAGGATAAGCTTATCGGAATCGGAGTGGGTATTCCAGGTACGGTTGACATTGAAAACGGTATAGCTCTGTTTGTTCCGAAGCTTGATTGGGTGGACTATCCAATCCGTGATGTACTTAGAATAGAGTTTGGTTTAGATGTCTTTATTGATAATGATGTCAATATGGCTGTTTATGGAGAGAAATGGCTTGGTGTGGGAAAGGAATATAATAATTTTGTATTTATTTCCATAGGAGATGGTATCGGAAGCGGAATTATTATAGATAACAAAATTTACAGAGGACACAATTATACAGGCGGAGAAATCGGATACCTTGTGCTGTCAAAGGATGCGCTTGAAACCGAAAGGTATACTCCCGATGCTTACGGATATTTTGAATCTGTTGCTTCCGGAAGTGCCATTGAGAGAAAATTTGGAATAAGCTGCAAGGAGGTTTTTGAAAAAGCCTCCCACAACGATATAGAGTGTATTGAAGCAGTCAATGAAATGACGGAATATCTGGGTATGGGAATTGCAAATATAGTCAGTGTGCTCAGCCCTCAGGCAGTGATTATAGGCGGCGGTGTTTCAAAGGCCGGATTGGGCTTGTTATTGTCAATCAGAAAGGAAGTATCCAGACTTACGCCTGTCAAAACAGAAATAGTTCTTTCTGAGCTCGAAGAAAATGCCGGTGTTATGGGGTGTGTGGGCTCAGTGCTTGCAAATAAATATGGAATCAGCTTTTATTAGGGAGGAATTCTATGTACACAAAAGAATATGTTGAAGAAATTGACGGTATCAATTTTCCGGGCAAAACATTTCAGGACTGTGTTCTGGCCCCGATATTCGATACCCAGAAAAATTATTATGCAAAGCCTTTTATTAAAATCAGCAAGGCTCATGCCGTAATGCTGTATGAGCAAAAGATAATTACATCAGATGAAGCCAATGAAATATTGTCAGGACTTAATAAAATAGATTCAATAGATATGGGTGACCGAAAATATGATCCTTCCTATGAGGATATGTTTTTTATGATAGAGCATGAACTTGAAAATTTAATAGGCAGGGATAAAGCAGGAAGATTGCATATAGCCAGAAGCAGAAATGACATAGACATATGTGAATTCCGTATGGTGCTCAGAGAAAAGGTCCTTGAAGTTATACAGGCTTTGAATACCTTCAGGCAGGTGCTGCTTTCTCTTGCAAAAGAAAATATAACGACCGTTATGCCTGCCTATACACATACTCAGCCTGCACAGCCGACCACCTTAGCACATTATATTCTTGCATATCAGGATTCCTTGGAAAGGGATTTTGACAGATTTGTACACCTGTATAATACTATTAATCTGAGTCCCCTTGGCGCGGCAGCTATTACAACCACCGGCTTTCCTATTAACAGGCAGAGGACAGCGGAATTATTGGGCTTTGCCGGGCTTGTGGAAAATTCCTATGACGGCATCGCAGGGTGTGATTATCTTACGGAATGTGCTTCCGCATTAATGATTATGAACACCAGCCTGTCAAGATTTATGAAGGATACATTAGATTTTTGCACAAAGGAGTTTAATGTATTCTATCTATCGGATCCTTATGTTCAGGTAAGCAGTATAATGCCTCAGAAAAGGAATCCGTCCTCTCTTGAGCAGACAAGGCCTGCTGTAAGCAAAGCGATTGCCGAGGCTAAATGTGTATTTGACATACTTCACAATACTCCCTTTGGAGATATTGTTGACACGGAAGAGCAGCTGCAGCCGCATTTGTATGATTCAGTAAAATATACTGTCAGGGCATTTAAAATGCTGAGCTCTGTTTTTACAACCCTGCAGGTAAATAAGGAGATACTGTTTGAACGGGCGCACGAGGGCTTTATTACGGCTACAGAGCTGGCCGACATTCTGGTAAGAGATAAGGGCTTGTCCTTCCGCCACAGCCATAAGATTACCAGCTTAATTGTGAAGCATTTGGTTAAAAACGGCAAAAAGGCAAAAGACATTACTCCTCAGCTTATTGCGGATATTTCGGAGGAAATACTGGGAAGAGCTATTGATTTGGAGGTTGCCGAAATAGAAAGGGCACTTGATCCTGTGAATTTTGTCGGCATCAGAACTGTAACAGGCGGTCCTGCTCCGGTTGAAACAGAAAGAATGCTGGAAAACAGATTAAAAACACTTGAAAAAAATCAGCAGTTATTCAAGGAATATATTGAAGGCTTAGAAGCATCCGATAAAAAATTGGAAGCAGCAGCGAATATAAGAAAGGCTGAATAATGTTTATGCCATAGCCCGGAAATAAAATCAGCTGCCGGTACTTAAGACTTCTTGGTGTATTTACAGTTCAGGCAAAAAAAAGAAGAGGTGAGTTTTATGGTTAATATGTGGAAAGAAATATTAGAACAGCCGGAAGTTTTAAAGAAAACCGCTGAAACCAATGCGGCAGTTATTGAAGGCTTGACGGCAGACTTGAAGGTCAGGGATATTTCAACGGTTATTATTGCTGCGAGAGGTACCTCAGACCATGCTGCAGTTTACGCAAAATATGCTATTGAAACACTTACAGGGATACCTGTTTCCTTGGCGGCGCCGTCAGTGTTTACAATGTATAATAAAAAAATAAATATGAAGAATTGTCTTGTAATTGGTATTTCCCAGTCGGGCAAGGCTGCTGACGCAATAGAGGTAGTAAAGGCTGCTGCCGGACAGGGGGCTGTAACCATGAGCGTGACTAATTTTGTTGATTCACCTATGGCAGCAGCATCACAATATCATCTTTTTTGTGATGCCGGCATTGAAAAAAGTGTGGCTGCTACAAAGACATTTACTTCCACAGTATTTCTTTTGATAAACTTTATTGCAAGGTGGGCGCAAAAGGAAGAGCTATTGAAGGAACTTGAAAAGACACCTGATATAATGAAGGATTTATTTGCACAGGAAGATAATATTAAAGAAACGGTACAGAAGTACAGATTTATGAAGGAATGCTTTGTGCTCGCAAGAGGCATCAACTACTCAATTGCTTTGGAAGCTGCTCTGAAAATTCAGGAAACAGCTTATGTTCGTGCAAAAGCATTTGCAACGTCAGATTTTCATCATGGGCCTTTTGCGATGATTGAAAGAGATATGCCTGTCATAGTATATGCACCTGAGGGCCCCTCAAGTAAGGATGTTCTGGAAATGGTCAATAAATTAAAGGACAATGAGGCCGATATATTAATAGTATCTAACAATCAAGGCTTGTTGGAGCTGGGCAATAGCCGTATTAAAATACCTGAAAACTGCAGTGACTATATATCTCCGCTGTTTAATGCGGTAGCTGCTCAGATGTTTGCATGCAAGCTTTCCTTGCTGAAGGGATTAAATCCCGACAGCCCTAGAGGATTAAACAAGGTTACTATTACAAGGTAGCTATTTACCGATTAGCTTCCTCAGTTTTCCGGTAAACGAAGAGCTTTTTCGCTCACGCCATTCGGTAATAGATCTGTCTATCTCCTGAAAGTGCCTGTCCATCTTAAGCTCCAGCTTGCGATTGCTGTTTTCTATGCAGGCTCCGAGCTCTAGCTTTGATTTAAAGATATCCTTGGACAGGTATTCTCTGGAGGACATAATCTCTGTTGAGACACTGTCCAGAAGATCGCTTTTTATGCTATTCAGGGCTTCCATTATCAGATTGAACTCAGGCGTTCTTATTTGTTTAGTTTGAGAGCCTATGACTGCCGGCAGGGTTTCTTCATTGCATTGAGTAAATTTTTCCTCGGACCTTATAATGTTTTCGTCTTCAAGAATTTTTCTGATTGCTTTAAGTTCAAGTCCCTGATCACGCATTGTTTTAATCTGATACATTAAGTTTGCATGATTGGTGGTATAATACCGTCTTCCTCTTGAATCCTTAGGAATATTCAGACCAAACTCCTTTTCATAAAATCTCAAAGCATGGTCTGTAATATTTAAATATTCACTTAGCTCTGTTATCGAGTATCTTTCCTTTAAAACATCCATATTTACATACCTCCTGAATCACTGTAGCATGATTGGTTTCTCATTTGTATTTGCATATTCCGGCAGTTCGGTTAAATACCGATTCATTTAAACGGATTCTGCAGTTTTATGAAACCCAGTATAACACAGGAAGTATTACATGTAAAATATTACCATATTAATGCCTCATTATTTCCAACAGCCTTTTCATATCCTCAGGCAGCTCCGCATTAAAAATAAGCTGTTTTTTTGTCTCGGGATGAAGAATTTTTGTAGTGTGAGAATGCAGAGCCTGCCTCGAAAGCATAAAATCAGAATTCTCTGAATACAGGGTATCTCCATAGATAGGGAAGCCCATTGCCTGACAGTGGACTCTGATTTGATGTGTTCTGCCTGTCTCTAACTTAAATTTAAGCAGAGCGGTGTTGTATGCGGGAAAACTCTCCGCAACCTCATAGTGAGTAATTGATGGTGCTCCGCTTTCTGAAATCCATCTGAGCATAATACTTTCGGGCTTTCTGCCGATAGGCAGGTCTATAGTACCGGAGCTTCTGCCGGGAATACCTTGAACGATCCCTGAATACTCCTTTTCAAATACTTTCTCCTGCATTTGCTTGATCAGCATATCCTGGGCAAATTGATTCTTTGCAAAAATAATTATGCCCGAGGTTTCTCTGTCTAGTCTGCTGACCGGCCTGACTTTTTTTGAAATGCCTTTCTGCTTTAGATAATAGACAATTCCGTTTGCAATAGTATGGTCGGGATGGTTAAATGTAGGATGCACAACAATTCCAGACTGCTTATTAAGAACAATAAGGCACTCATCTTCAAATATGATATCTATAGGTATATCCTGAGGCTCGATATTTTCACAGTTCTCGTCAAGTTCAAGCTCGGCTTTAAGTACATCCCTTTCTTTCACAATATAATTAACCTTTACGGGCACATCATTTATTAATATCTTGTTTTGCAATTTTAGCTTGTTTAAAAATCTTGTCGAGAGCTGCAGTCTGCTTTTTAGGACAGCTCTTACAGACTTGCCGGCATCATCCTTGTCAATTGTATGCTCTAAAATCATATTTGCCTCCAATAATTTCTTTATAATAAGTGGCTTTAATATTCATAAAAGTATATTTATTATACAGTTTTAACAAAGCCTTGCAAAGTGTTTGATACTAAAAACTAAAAGGCTACCGGTAAATATTTTGCAAGATTAAATATGGTTATATCTGCGGCAATGGTATATAATGCTTTTAGGAAAGCTTGAGAATCGGGAAGGGTAAAAATATACGAAAGAGGATTAAATACAAAATGAATTTATGCACAAGAGAATATTTAAAGAATAATTTTGAAATAGAAGATAGAGTTATTGAGCTGGCGGAGCAGGCTGAAAAGGATGCAAAGCAGGTATTTGACCGAATAGATGAGATAAAGCAGATAAACCAGCTGAAGGTAATTAAGGCAATGCAGGACAACAAGCTGAGTGATTCGCATTTTAACGGCACAACCGGGTACGGCTATGATGACAGGGGAAGAGACGTGCTGGACAGTGTCTATGCAGAGGTTTTTAAAGCAGAGGATGCACTTGTCAGGCATCATATTGTATCAGGAACACAAGCACTTTCGCTGTGCCTCTTTGGTAATCTCAGGCCCGGTGACGAGCTGGCAGCTGTTACCGGAAAGCCATATGATACCCTTGAAGAAGTAATAGGCATCAGAGGTGAAAATTGCGGCTCACTGAAGGAATTTGGGGTAACCTACAGGCAGGTGGATTTGAAACAGGACGGGAAGCCTGATTTGGACAGCATTAAGAAGGCCGTATCTTCTAAGACCAAAATGGCAATGATTCAGCGCTCAAGAGGATATTCATGGAGAGATGCGCTTTGTATAGAGGATATCAGAAGTATTGTAAAAACTGTAAAAGCTGTGAATAACGATATTATTATCATGGTAGACAACTGTTACGGTGAATTTGTGGAAGAGGTTGAGCCGATAGAGGCAGGAGCAGATATAATAGCAGGTTCTCTTATAAAGAATCCGGGAGGAGGACTGGCTGTTACGGGAGGGTACATTGCAGGGAAACGCAAGCTGGTTGAGCAGTGTGCATACAGGCTGACTTCACCGGGATTGGGAAAAGAGGTGGGGGCCTCCCTTGGAAATAACAGATTGATGTTTCAGGGGCTGTTTATGGCACCTCATGTAGTATCTGAGAGCCTCAAGGGAGCAGTTTTCTGTGCGGCACTTATGAAGCGCGCCGGTTTTGAAACCTTACCTGCTGTGGACTCCAGGAGAAGCGACATTATCCAGGCAGTCAGGTTTAATAATGCAGATTGCTTAATTGCCTTTTGTCAGGGAATTCAGAAGGGTTCTCCTGTGGATTCTTATGTAACGCCGCAGCCATGGGATATGCCGGGATATGATTCTCCGGTTATTATGGCAGCCGGAGCTTTTGTTCAGGGCTCGTCAATAGAGCTGAGTGCTGATGCACCGCTTAAAGAGCCTTATGTTGCATATATGCAGGGAGGTCTGGTGTATGAGCATGTCAAGCTCGGGAATATGATAGCGCTTCAGAAGCTGTTTGCAAAAGGCATGGGACAGCATGAATAAGGCTGCTTTGTCAGATTTTATACTATAAGATTTTTAGCGGAGGCAAATACAATGAAGGGTATATTCAAAAGGCAGAGCTTCAGAATAGGTACACTGATACTAATAGTATTTTTATTAATATACCTGCCGTCATTGCTGTATCTTGTTAATAGCAACGGGATAAAGACAGATTTGCTGAGATTGGGAACGATTGAGGAAATACAAAATGTTGACGGGGTATTTATCCGAAAGGAGGAGATTATTAATTCTCCGGATACCGGCAGCTGTGTTATGGATGCTGCGGAGGGTGAAAAGGTACCTGCATTTTACAGAATTGCTTCAGTAGTAAAAAATGTTCCTGTTTCAGCATATGAAGAGCTGAAGAAAAAGGAAATGGAAATAGCCAAGGCACAGGAGGCACAAAAAGAAAATGTGTCAGCCTTTTCCGGAGATATAAACAAATTGGATAACGAAATTATTGACAAAGTAAAGGATTTGGCTCAGCAGTCAATCAGAGGAAGCTTGGTTGACAGCAATGATACTATTACAAAAATAGATGCTATTGTTTACAAAAAGTCTGATATTTTTGGAGACAGCAGTAAATCAGCAGCTTATATAAATAAATTAAAAAATGAAAAGGCAACCATAGAAAGTAAATTGAGTAATAATATCACCGAAATAAGGACAAAATCCGCAGGTCTTTTATCCTTTGCGGTAGATGGATATGAAAGTATATTGACTCCTGATTCCATAAGGAATGCCACACCAAAGACCCTTGAAAACATAACCGTAAAGGAAACAAACCGAGATTTTAATGTAATAGATGCACAGAAAGGAAAGCCTGTTGCAAAGCTTGTAAGCGGCTTGGAAAGTTATTTTGTTACAGCAGTTAATGAAAGTGACAGTAAGCTTTTAAATCTAGACAGAAAGGTTAAAATAAGAATAAACGATACCGGTTACAGTATGGATGCCGAAATTGTATACAGCTCTGACGTTATAGACGGTAAGAGAATCATTGCCCTCAGGTTTGACACAGGCCTGAATGAAACTGTTGGGCTGAGAAGGATTAATGCTGATATAGTTTTATCCGGTTCAAGCGGATTAAAGGTTCCTCACAGCTGTCTGATGAATATAGATAACAAAAACAAGACTGCGGAAATTGCGTTGGTAAAGGGGATGAGTGCCGCAATAGTAAAAGTCCGGATTGCAGGTATGAATAACGATGCGGTGATTATTGATGACCTTGACGGGCAGACTGCAGTCCTATTATATAAAACATATATATTAAATCCAATAAATATACGGGAGGGGCAGATAATAAATTGATTGATTTGAATATTAAGGCAAATTTAGATAACATATTGTCAAGAATCAAGGCTGCCGCTGAAAAAAGCGGCAGAAATGCGGAAGACGTTAAGCTGATTGCCGTAACCAAAACTGTTGATGTTGATAGAATAAAGAGTGCCTATGAATATGGAATTCTTGACATGGGAGAAAACAGGGTACAGGAGCTGCTTGAGAAGCATGATAAGCTTGACAGGTCGTGCAGGTGGCATTTGATAGGGCATTTGCAGACAAATAAGGTTAAATATATTATAGACAAGGTAGATATGATACATTCTGTAGACAGTATACAGCTGGCCAAGGAGATTGATGCTCGCGCGGCAAGGCTTGGAAGGAAAATGAATATTCTCCTGCAGGTTAATGTGTCCGGTGAGGAGAGCAAATTTGGGATAGATACAAGGGAGGTAGATGAATTTGTTAAAATAATTTCTGAATTTGGTAATATTTCCTTGAGAGGTATGATGACAATAGCGCCATATGCTGATAATGCAGAGGCTGTGAGGGATGTTTTTAAAAAACTTTATGATAAATATATTGACATAAAGCAGAAAAAATTAGATAATGTTACTATGGATTATCTTTCCATGGGTATGAGCAACGATTTTGAAGTGGCTATAGAAGAAGGCGCAAATATAGTTAGAATCGGTACTGATATTTTTGGAAAGAGAGATTATGCTAACGTATAATTTTTAAAATATTTTTTACGTTCGAGAGATAAAAAAAATAATTTACTAAAGACGCAGGAGGTATTTGAAATGTCAAAACTTCTTAATAAAGTGTTTAATTTTGTTGGGTGGGAAGCTGTAGATGAGGATGAAGAGGAATTAGAACTCCAGGATGGAGCGTATAATGAAAATCTGAAAAGCGAACCTATTCAAACACACTTTTTCAACAATTCAAAGAAGCAGCAATCCGGAAAGGTCGTAAACATCCATAACGGAAATCAATTCAAGATGGTTGTGGCTCAGCCCGATACTTTTGATGATGCAAAAGATATTTGTGATCACTTGAAAGGCAATAAGCCTGTTGTTATAAATCTTGAGGGAATTGAAAAGCATGATGCGCAGAGGATTATCGACTTTTTAAGCGGAGCTATCTATGCTCTGGATGGTTCTATTCAAAAGGTCTCCTGTGATATATTTGTTATAGCTCCAAACAGTGTAGATGTAAGCGGTGATTTGGACGATGAAATCAGAAATAAGACTGTTTTTCCGTGGGCTAAGTAGGTATTTAACATAATTATTGGAGGATAATTGATGTATTCAGTTTACAGAGCTATAGATATAGTATTAAAGATTTTTGAGTTTGCTCTTATTGCAAGAGTATTGTTATCATGGCTGCCTATATCCAGAAACAATAAGTTTGTGGAATTGCTGTATACAATTACGGAGCCTGTACTGGCACCAATCCGTAATATGTTGAACAGGTCCAGCTTTTTAAATAACTCTGCCCTTTCAATGATTGATTTTTCTCCCATAGTTGCTTTTTTGCTTTGTGATGTGGTAAGAAATGTTGTTGTAATGATTTTAAGAATGTTTATATAATCTGTTAAGATTTAATATATAATTATGGATAAAAATACTTTAATAAAAATGGTATCAAAGCTTGAGGATAAGGTACTTGTTTCAAGACTTCTAGATAAGGTTGAACAATGCCGTTATTCCTCTTTTGTGTATTCGGATTTTCTTTCTCCATATGAAGCTGCTATTGCAAAAAGGATTTTAGGCAAGGTGAGCAATGTTTCTTACATATTCATAGGAGGATATGAAGGTGCGGAGAGGGTTATAGCTTTTATCAGCACTGATTTTACAGATGAAGAGGATGCTTATCTGAAGATGCCTTTAAGCTTTCTGAGGATAAAGCATACGTCAGATAAGCAGCTGTCTCACCGGGATTATTTAGGCTCTTTACTGGGGCTTGGAATAAAAAGAGAAAAAATAGGTGACATTCTTGTTTGTGAATCCTTTGCAGATGTTTTTATAATTGACAAAATTGCAGAATACGTTTTATATAATTTGGATAAAATCGGTAATGTAAGGGTTAGCTGTGAAACGCTGAATATGTACGAATATACAGCTCCGCAGAAGAAGGAAAAGCTCATAAATACCACAGTAGCTTCTCTTAGGGCAGATTCAGTTTCGGCCTGCGGATTCGGGGTTTCCAGAACAAAGATAACGGATTATTTCAAAGCACAGAGAGTGAATGTTAATTGGGAATTGGTTCAGAATCCTTCTAAACTGCTGTCTGAAGGAGATACAATCTCCATTCGGGGCAAGGGCAGGATTGTGTTGGATAAGGTTGCGGGAACTACTAAAAAGGACAGGGTAAATATAATAATAAAGCGGTTTGAGTAGAGCTATTCCGAATAAGGTATGTAGGTTTTGAACGGCGGAGCTGCTGAGAAATATATTTTGATTGGTACAAGCAGTACTGTATTGCTTGATTAAGATATTTCCCCAAAAATATTGAATTAAAGAGAGGATGGCGGCTATGAATTATACTCCGAATGATCTTGATAATATGAAGTTTAAAAAGAATTTCAGAGGCTATGATGAGGATCAGGTAAATGGCGTTCTGGATAATGTAATACAGGATTATGAGCTTTATATAAAGGAAAATATTGAGCTTAAAGACAGGATTTCTGTTTTAAACGAGGGAATCCAGCATTACAAAAATATCGAAGAATCCCTTCAAAATACCTTGATTGTCGCACAGCAGACAGGTGAGGAGATTAAGAAGAACTCATATGAAAAGGCTGATAATATCATTAAGGAGGCTGAAATAAGGGCTCAGAAGATAATAAATGATGCAAATCAGGAGGTTATTAAAATCAGGTTTGAGTATGAAGAATTAAGGAAAAGACTTCACCTTTATAAGACTAAGTCGGAGACCTTGATACTATCCCAGCTTGAGCTGTCAAAGCAGTTATTCAGTGATGATACTGATTTGGAATAAGCCTCTGGAAACCTTTATATCAAGCGGCAAATCCATGCCGGTATAATAACGGAGTCTTGATTTACTGATACCGGGCATGGAGGCTATTTATGGCGGGCTGATTTATAAGCTCTTTTTAGCTGTCATTTTCATGTTTTTATCTTATACAATGCTTCACATTGTACTTCTGTTTCTCCCATTAAAATGCAAAAATCTGATGTTAACATAATACTCCGCAAACACAATCTGGCTAAATTAAGAAAAATGTGGTATAATTCTTAAAGTCAATTGCTATCGGTTGAAAACCGATGTCACCAGCCGATAGTTCGGGGGTGGTGTTGAAGTCTTTTTAAAGACAGCACATTTAAACCCAAGCCGGCTTAAAAAGCTTAATTTGCATAAAAAATTGTGAGGTGCAAAAATGCAGGTCAAAAAAACACAAAAGAAAAAAAAATATAAAAGAGTTGAAAGCGGCTTTTCAAAATATAGAAATGAAATATTCGGGTTGATTCTGTTTGCATTTGGGATTATTTCGCTGTTTAGTTTTGTTTTTTCTAATTCCATGGGAGTTTTCGGAAAAGGAATTACAAATTTGCTGCTGGGTTTTTTAGGACTGCCGGCATACATATGCCCTTTGATACTTATTGTATACGGGGTGTCAATGATATTTAAAAAGAATTCGCATATATTTGAGCTGCGTATAATTTATTCCGGTATATTAGTAGTTTTGCTTTCCGCATTTTTACAGGTTGCTGTATTTGACTACGAGGAATATGCAGGCAGAGCATTTTTCAGCAGCCTTTCAAATTTCTATACCGAAGGTGCAAAGCATGCCGGAGGCGGTGTACTTGGAGGATTGATCAGCCTGCCGTTTTTAATGACCTTTCAGGTGCTGGGAACGATCATCATACTTACTACAATTTCAATTATTGATATTATTTTATTGACTAATGTTTCTATGGCTGCTTTCCTCAGAAAGGTTTCGGCCTGTTTTTCTACGAGGATAAGGACTTCAAAGGAAAACAGAAGGCTTAAAAAGGCTGAAAGATTGAAGGAGCTGGAAGAGCAAAATGAGGCTGGAGATGAGGAGACAAGTGATGAAAGCTCTGCTGATAAGAAAAAAGTAATTAACTTCAAGATTGAACGTGAAAGCAGAGCAAATAAGAAGCCAAGAAGGCTGGGTAATAATGAGGCCGCTGAAGCGGGAGATGATTTGCCGGCAGAAGAGGAGGCTGGCAAATTTGCCAAGGAGGCAGAAGCTGAGGCTGCTCAAAGCAATGAGCAGGAAGAATTTACTGTGAGCTTTACCGGATTTAATGAGCTTGCCGATGAGTTGGCCATGTCCGATATAACAAACGGCAATTTTATTAATGATGAAAATATAGATACATATCAATGTGATATTGAAAAGGAAGAGGGGGCGGATTCTTCAGAAACAGCTGCCGTTGAAAATACCTGCGGTACAGAAGCTCTTGCTCAGACTGATAATAAGGGTGTTCAGGAGGACAGTGAAATTATTATACCGCCTGTTGAAGTGAAGCCGATAATATATAATTATCCTTCAATTGATTTGCTGGATGAAAGCAAGGAAGATGTAACTAATATTAAGGCATTAAAAAATATTGCCCTTGAGGGTGCCAAAAAGCTTGAGGATACACTTAAAAGCTTCGGTGTTGAGGTGAGAGTTATAAATATCAGCCGCGGGCCTGCGGTTACAAGGTATGAGCTGCAGCCAAGCCCCGGTGTCAAGGTTAGTAAGATAGTAAGCCTGTCAGATGACATAGCCCTGAATCTTGCCGCTGCCGGAGTGAGGATAGAAGCACCTATCCCGGGAAAGGCAGCAGTTGGCATTGAGGTTCCTAATAAAGAGATGTCGGCGGTACTGCTGAGAGATATTCTTGAATCAAAGGATTTTATAAATCATCCCTCAAAGCTTGCTTTTTCTGTCGGAAAGGATATTTCGGGAGAGACAGTAGTGGCGGATATAGGCAAGATGCCTCACCTGCTGGTTGCGGGTGCCACCGGTTCAGGCAAGAGTGTATGTATAAACAGTCTTATTATGAGTATTTTATTTAAAGCCTCACCGGAAGAAGTCAAGCTTTTACTGGTTGATCCAAAGGTCGTTGAGCTGGGTATATATAACGGAATTCCCCATTTGCTCATACCTGTGGTTACAGATCCGAAAAAGGCAGCCGGGGCATTGAACTGGGCTGTGCAGGAAATGATTAACAGATACAAGCTGTTTGCAGATAAGGGAGTAAGAGATTTGAAGGGATATAATGCTATGCTCAAAGCAAATAATGAGCAAGGCATGCTGCCTCAGATTGTTATAATTGTAGATGAGCTTGCAGACCTTATGATGGCTGCGCCGAATGATGTTGAGGATGCAATATGCCGGTTGGCTCAGATGGCAAGAGCAGCCGGAATGCATTTGGTTATAGCGACGCAGAGGCCTTCCGTAGATGTAATAACAGGTGTAATAAAAGCAAATATTCCATCCAGAATATCCTTTGCAGTTTCGTCACAGGTGGATTCAAGAACTATACTTGACATGGGAGGCGCAGAAAAGCTGTTAGGCAGAGGAGATATGCTCTTCTATCCTGTCGGTGAGCCGAAGCCCCAGCGGGTAAAGGGCTCGTTTGTATCTGACACTGAGGTTGAAAGAGTTGTTGAGTATATAAAAACACAGGGATATTCTCTATATGACGAAAATATTATAGAGAAAATAAATGACAGCAGTGTAGGAAGTGATACTAATTCAGGTGACAATGACGCTCTTTTGAATCAGGCGATAGATATGGTTGTTGATGCAGGACAGGCATCTGTTTCTCTTGTCCAGAGAAAGTTCAAGGTGGGGTATTCAAGGGCGGCAAGGATAATTGACCAGATGGAGGCAAGAAATATTGTAGGACGTTTTGAAGGCAGCAAGCCACGTCAGGTGCTTATATCCAAGCAGCAGTGGATTGAAATGCAGATGGGCGACAAAAAGGATGATAAACAGGGCTCACAGCAGCAATAGAAGGCTTTCGGAATTATTGCTTGAAAAATAAAATTGCTTGAAGGTAATAATAAGGCTATTTCCCGAATATTAATAATATCCATGCCTGCGGAATATAAATTATAATATGGTTTTACCAGAGTCAATTATGGTTCAAGCCTTCGCGGCGATATTTATATCAAGGATGATGGATATCGTTTTTAGGCGGTATTAATTGACTTGTGTAATTTGCAAAAGAATTTAATAAAATACGCGGGGGTGCTTATGTTACTTTTAACTGCATTTAATATGATTATATTGGTTTTGCTGATTGCTTATGTATTTTACAGGCTTATTAAGACAAAGACTATTGTAACTCTTATTTCTTTTACGCTGCAATTATCAGCTTTAACAATTGTTTTGCTTTCTGTGGTAAACAGAGTTCAGACAAGTACAGGAGTGGAGCTTTTCTATATTTCTTTTGGAATTATTGTACCATGCTGCATAGCAGCTTACGATTATTACTTAATGATAAAAAAGGTTAAGGAAAAGGGAAGCTATGAAGGCTTGATTACAGCTGATAAAAATATTAAGGTAAAGAGTTATAATACTGTTGAGATAATGAGTGTTGCATCAAATGATGCTTTTGTCGGGGAAACTTTAGCGGAAATCAGTCAGCTTAGTGATGAGCTGTTCAAAGGAATAAAGAAAAAACTGGTACAGGCAGAGGAATACTACAGGGAAAGTAATTATGATGCCGCCTGTGAAATAAACAACAGCCTGATTGGAATATGCGGTACATCTTCAAATTTATATTTTAATTACGGAAATATCTGCTTTAAAAAAGGACAGCTTGGAGAAGCTCTTTCACATTACAGAAAGGTATTGGAGCTGAACGAACAGCTTCTTCAAAAGCTTCAGAAATCCAGTCATTCAAAGACTGCGGTCAATGATGCTATTTCAAGTATAAGGTTTAAAGAATACCTTGTTTATTATAATATCGGAGTAACATATTTAAATATAGGCAAGGCGGATTTTGCACTTGAAAATTTTGAAAAATCTTTAGCAATCAATTCTTCCTTTGTCAATGCAAAAGAGGGTGTAGGACGAGTGCTGGTGCAGAATGGAAGAAATGCAGAGGCTGTAAGCTACTATGAGGAAATCCTCGAAAAGGACAGTAACAACTATATAATAGGCCTTCTGCTCGGAAAGCTTTTTGTTGAATTAAATGATACCGGCAGGGCGCGGAAATGCCTTGAACAGTGTATAAGGAACAAGCCCGACATACCGGATGCGTATACGGAGCTGGGAAAGCTTTATATGTCAGAGAAGAATTATCAGGAAGCGGCTAAGCTATATAAGAAATATATAAGTATAAGGGATGATGATTTTACAGGGCATTATAATCTTGCAGGCTGCTGCTATCAGACGGGAGAATTCAAAAAGGCCGTTACAGAGTATCAAAAGGCCATTATGCTGAATTCCGCAAGCTATAACAGCTTGTTTAACATGGCACTTATTTATGAAGAAATAAAGGAATATGACAAGGCAATAGAATGCTATGAAAATGCAATATCCATAAAGAAGGATTTCGTTGATGCGTATAACAATCTGGGTATTCTGTTTTCAAAGCAGCAAAGGCAGTTTGAGGCCTTGGCAGTATATTCAAAGGGTATAAAAGAAAGTCCGAGCAATTTCAAGCTATACTATAACATGGGAGTTGTACTGTTTGAGCTTAGGAGATATGAGGATGCTGCGGATGCGTTCAAGCGGGCAATTGAAATTAATCCGGAAGACAATGAGGTATATTATTATCTTGGTGCGGCATTAACTGAGCTGAAAAAATATGATGAAGCAATAAAGGCATACAGCAGGGCTTTAAATGAAAATATGAGCGACGGGGATTTATACTATAATATAGCCGCAGTATATGCCTTAATGAAAAAGCAGGATATTGCAATTGATAATTTGAAGAAGGCAATCAACATAGATCCGGATATAAAGCAGGAGATTTTTCAGAACAGAGTATTTGATTACATACTTATGAATTCGGATTTTATGGAGCTGATATCTTAAAAATAACTTTATTAAGCTTTTAATTCTCCCTGAGGGTTTATTCGCTCAAAATTTGTGCTAGAATGGTAGTGGCTGATTTTTTCGGTATTTAGCCGGCAGTAATTGACAAGTGCAAGTTATTGTTCAGCCTTCACGACGATATTTATATTTTGGAAAGTACGGGGAGATAAATGAGTTTTTTACCTATAAGTTTTGAGGATATGAATGAAAGGGGCTGGGAACAGCTTGATTTTTTGTATATAAGCGGTGATGCGTATGTGGATCATCCAAGCTTCGGACATGCCATAATAACCAGATTGCTTGAGAGTGAAGGATTCAAGGTTGGAATAATAGCACAGCCCAGCTGGAAAAGCAGTGAAGATTTCAAAAGGCTGGGACGGCCTAAATATGGTGTCCTTATTTCGTCCGGTGTAATTGATTCTATGGTTAATCACTATACGTCAAGCAAGAAAAAAAGATCCGAGGATATATATTCTCCCGGAGGGAAAGCCGGATACAGGCCTGACAGAGCTGTAATAGTATATGCTAACAAAATTAAAGAGATATTTAAGGATACCCCTGTTATTATAGGCGGGATAGAGGCAAGCCTTAGAAGATTTGCCCATTACGATTACTGGGACGATAAGGTCAGAAGATCAATTCTTGTTGACTCAAAAGCAGATTTACTCCTTTATGGCATGGGTGAAAAATCTATTATTGAGATGAGTAAGCTGTTAAAAAAGGATATCCCTATCCAAAGCCTGAAAAATATACGCGGAAGTGCATATATGGCAAGCTACGAGGAGCTTCCGGAGGATATAAAAAGTGCTGTTGCATCAAGGGGTACAAAGAAAATAGCAATATTGCCGTCCTTTGAAGAGGTGGCTGAGGATAAGAAGATATATGCGGAGGCATTTAAAATTCAATATAATGAGCAGGATGCAATAAACGGCAGGACACTTGTTCAGAGGCACGGAGACAGATATTTGGTACAAAATCCGCCTGCGTTGCCTATGTCGGTCAGCGAATTAGACAAGGTTTATGCTTTGCCGTATGAGAGGACTTATCACCCGTCATATGAAAGCAAGGGAGGAATATCTGCAATTACTGAGGTTGAATTCAGTATTACCAGCCATAGAGGCTGTTATGGGGGATGTTCTTTTTGTGCGCTGAATTTCCATCAGGGAAGAGTTATTCAGAAGAGAAGTCAGGCTTCAATTATTAATGAAGCCAGAAAACTGACATGGACTGAAGGCTTTAAAGGCTATATTCATGACGTAGGAGGGCCTACGGCAAATTTCAGAAATATAGCCTGTGAAAAGCAGGTTAAATACGGTGTGTGTAAGGACAGGCAGTGCTTGTATCCTGAACCCTGCAAAAATCTTATTGTGGACCATTCTGAGTATCTAAGCCTTCTGAGAAAGCTGAGAGAGCTTCCGAATGTAAAGAAGGTGTTTATCCGTTCGGGTATACGGTATGATTATCTGATGTATGATAAAGAGGATACCTTTTTTAAAGAGCTTTGTGAGCATCATGTGAGCGGACAGCTGAAGGTTGCTCCCGAGCATGTTGTGGACAGGGTTCTGGAAAAAATGGGCAAATCAAAGCGCCAGCTCTATGATAAATTTGTAAAAAAGTTTTATGACATTAATAAAAGTATAAATAAAGAGCAGTACCTTGTTCCGTATCTGATGTCAAGCCATCCGGGAAGCGATTTGAATGCTGCTGTGGAGCTGGCGGAATATTTAAAGGAACACCATATTATGCCTGAGCAGGTGCAGGATTTTTATCCTACTCCGGGCACACTGTCCACCTGTATGTTTTATACGGGCTATGATATACGAAATATGAAAAAGGTATATGTTCCCAAGGCTGTGAAGGAAAAAGCCATGCAGAGAGCTTTATTGCAGTACAGAAGGAAAGAAAATTACCATCTTATAGTAGAGGCTTTGAAGGAGGCTCACAGAGAGGACTTAATAGGATTTTCCCCCAATTGTCTTGTCAAGCCTATGAGGGGAAAGGGAAAAGGCAGCGCTGAAAACGGGATAAAGGACAGCAGAAATGTGGAAGGAAAGAAGGCTGTGAAAGGCAATAATTATAAAAAAGCAAGGGATAGCAGAAGGAAGCCTAAAGGGTCAAAGAAATGAGCAGATATAAAACCGGCATTATACTATTTACATTATATAGCAATTTTGATAAATTATATAAAACAGGTACAAAATTAACTGGTGCAAGAGGTTAAATCATTGACAAGGAAAAGGCGATAAATTAAAATATATTAGTAAATTTATCTAAAAATACTTAGGAATAGCAAATAATAAGAAATTTTTGCTGCTCCTTTGCTACGGAAAGGGAAAATATATGTCAGCTAAAGTATTAAATGGAACAGAACTTGCAGGAAGGGTTAAAGCTAAATTAAAACAAGAGATCAGTGAATTGAAACAAAAGGGAATAAATGCCGGTCTGGCAGTTGTTATCGTAGGTGACGATCCGGCTTCAAGAGTATATGTAGACCTTAAAAAAAAGGATTGCGAGGAGATAGGAATTAAGTCGTTTGAGTACGCACTTCCTGCAGCTACCTCAGAGGAGGAATTACTGGGGCTTATAGATACTTTGAACAGGGACAGCAGCGTAAATGGAATATTGGTTCAGTCACCTGTACCAAAGCACATCAATGAAGACAACATAATTCAGGCGATAAATCCCATAAAGGATGCGGATTGCTTTAACCCTGTAAATGTCGGAAATCTTATGATCGGCAAGCCCACATTCCTGCCTTGCACTCCTGCCGGTGTGGTTGAGCTGCTTGTGGCAAATGATATACAAATTGAAGGCAAGCATTGTGTTGTTGTCGGCAGAAGTAATATTGTAGGTAAGCCTCAGGCAATTTTACTATTGTCAAAAAATGCTACAGTAACAATATGCCATTCAAAAACTGCAGGTATTCAGGAAATATGCAGGAACGCTGATATTTTGGTCTGCGCAATCGGTAAGGCTGAGTTTATAAAACCGGATTTTGTAAAACCGGGCGCTGTTGTAATTGATGTAGGAGTATCACGCGGCTCCGATGGCAAATTAGTTGGTGATGTCCAGTTTGAAGCGGTTTCGGAAATAGCTTCGGCTGTTACAAGGGTTACTGGAGGAGTCGGCCCGATGACAAGGGCGATGCTTATGCAAAATACCGTTAAAGCAACGCTTATGCAAAACGATATGTAAACCCTGCCGGTAAAATTTGTGCTTGAGCTTGTATTATGTAAATAAGCGTTGGATTCATTGGGAAATATTATATATGCCAACAGCTTATTTTGCATGCGTAAAAAAGGATTTTTATGAAAATGTCACAAAAAAACTTGATAAATTGGGCTTGCTTTTTTAATTCTTGACATAAAAATCAAAAACGATTAAAATTAAGTTGATACGGCATTAAGTTGGTTTTGTATTGTAGAAGTTATCATTGAAGTATTAAGCTTTTTTAGGCTAGTTTATATATGCAGTTTGTTTTTACATCTCATATCAAATAAGTACACATATGATTGTACTGGAAATAGCCAAGCAAAGATGCTTAGTTTTTAATAATAATACTGGTTATTGCGATACAGAAAAGGTTTCCTGTGTTTTTTTCCAACTTTAATTCCAAAAATTAATTAAAATGAATATGAATTGTGAAATTTGTGCTTTGAAAACTGAATAAGGAGGAGGTGTGCGAAATAGGTGATTTATTTCTTGGATTAGCTATTGGAATAGTTATTGCAGTTATTGCTTCATTTATATTTTACAAAAGAGGATTTGAGGCTAGGAAGAAGCAAGCAGAAGCCACAATAGGCAGTGCTGAGCAGGAAGCTCAGAGGATTGTCGGTGAAGCCTTGAAGCAAGGGGAAAACAAGAAGAGAGAGACCCTTCTTGAAGCAAAAGAAGAAATTCATAAAACCAGAATAGAAATTGACAGGGATATCAAGGACAGAAGGAATGAATTTCAGAGGCAGGAGAGAAGACTCGTTCAGAAGGAAGAATCCCTTGACAAGAAGGTTGAGGCACTTGAGCATAAGGAAGAGACTCTTAATAAGAAGACAAAAGAGCTTGAGCTTATGCAGGAGCGCACAGAAGAGCTTGTTAAAAAGCAGACGGAAGAGCTTGAGAGAATTTCAGGCTTGACTGTTGAGGATGCGAAAGAGTATTTATTGAGAAATGTAGAAAATGAAGTGAAACATGAATCTGCTGCTCTTATCAAAGAGATTGAAATGAATACAAAACAGGAAGCAGATAGAAGAGCCAAGGATATTTTGGCTACAGCAATACAGAAATGTGCAGCTGATCATGTATCTGAGGCTACAGTTTCTGTTGTACCTTTGCCTAACGATGAGATGAAGGGAAGAATAATAGGTCGTGAGGGAAGAAATATCAGGACTCTTGAGACTTTAACAGGAATTGATTTGATTATTGATGATACACCCGAAGCTGTGATTTTATCGGGGTTTGATCCAATACGCAGAGAGGTTGCAAGGCTGACGCTTGAAAAGTTGATTCTTGACGGTCGAATTCATCCGGCCAGAATAGAAGAAATGGTTGAAAAGTCTAAAAAGGAAGTAGACAATACAATCCGTGAGGCCGGTGATAATGCTGCATTTGAAACAGGTGTACATGGTTTGCATCCTGAGCTTATAAGATTGCTTGGGAAGTTGAAGTTCAGAACCAGTTACGGACAAAATGTACTTAACCATTCAATAGAGGTGTCATACTTGGCAGGGGTTATGGCTGCTGAGCTGGGGGCGGATGTTCCTCTTGCAAAAAGAGCAGGTTTGCTCCATGACATAGGAAAAGCAATTGACCATGAAGTTGAAGGTTCTCATGTCACTATTGGTGCTGATATAGTTAAGAAGTACAAGGAAGGCACTGAGGTAATTAATGCGATACTGTCTCATCATGGAGATGTTGAGGCTACAAGCATTATTTCTGTGCTGGTTCAGGCCGCAGATTCAATTTCGGCTGCAAGACCGGGAGCAAGAAGAGAAACTCTGGAATCATATATCAAACGGTTGGAAAAGCTCGAAGAAATTGCAAATTCCTTTGAGGGAGTTGATAAGTGCTTTGCAATTCAAGCGGGCAGGGAAATAAGGATTATGGTTAAGCCTGAGGTTGTGAATGATGCAGATATGATTCTCAAGGCAAGAGAGATTACAAAGAAGATTGAAGATGAGCTTGAGTATCCTGGACAAATCAAGGTTACTATGCTTAGAGAAACAAGAACTATTGAATATGCTAAATAATTAATTTAAATAAACAAAAAAGCGTGAAAATCACGCTTTTTTGTTTATTTAAATTTGCAATGACTTTTTATGCGTATATGTATTATAATACTATATAGAATAGAAAAATAGTAATTAAGCAGCTTAACTTTTCCGGTTGAAAATTTCAGGTATTTAACTTGTCAATGAAAAGCGGAGTTGGCTAAAAGAACTGAACAAACATGGAGGAAATAACTTGAATATACTTTTTATAGGAGACATATATGGCAATCCCGGAAGGAAAGCTGTAAAAGAGTGTGTTCCGCAGCTAAGAAAGGAACTGGAAATTGATTTTTGCATTGCGAACGGGGAAAATTCTGCTGCCGGAAGCGGTATAACATATATAATCGCACAAGAGCTTTATAAATCGGGTGTGGATTGTATAACAATGGGAAATCATACCTGGTCTAAAAAAGAAATTTTGAACTTTATAGATTCTGACGATAAAATAGTCAGACCTGCCAATTATCCTGCAAATGTTCCGGGTAGAGGACATACCGTATTAAAATCAAAGGGAATGGAGCTTGCTGTTTTAAATCTTATGGGAAGAGTGTATATGGATAGTATTGAATGTCCGTTTTTAACCGCCGACAGAGAAATTCAGGAAATCAAAAGGAAAACAAAGGTTATTTTTGTAGATATGCATGCCGAGGCGACATCAGAAAAAATTGCACTTGCATGGTATTTAGACGGCAGAGTATGCTGCCTTGCCGGTACGCATACGCATGTCCAGACGGCGGATGAGAGAATTTTGCCCTTTGGAACGGGAATGATATCCGATGCCGGAATGACCGGGCCATATGATGGAGTAATCGGAGTAGAGAAGGAACTGATTATAGAAAGATTTATTAACAGGATGCCCCAGAAATTCGAGGTAGCCAAGGGAAAAGTACAGTTTAATGCTGTTTATCTTGAGGTTGATGAAAAAACAGGGAAGTGTTTGAAAATAGAGCGCATATCAAGGGTGCTTGAGCTTAATTAATAATATTCGCTGGTTTTTAGCCGATAGTAATTGACGGCTTAATTTCAGATTATTTTAATAGCTGTGAAAAGGAGGCGATAAGTTCGTGTCATTTCTTTCCGATATTTTTAAGCCGGAGGCTGCGAATAAAGTTAACAATGAAAATATCATTTTGAATAAGGCAGGAGACTTGTTATACATTGAGTTTAAAAATCTGAAGAAGTATAGTGATATATTAACCCATTGCTTTACAACAAGGCTCGGAGGTGTAAGCGGAGGTGAATGCTCCTCGCTGAACCTGAGCTTCAACAGAAATGACAGCAAAGAAAATATACTGAAAAACTACGGATTAATTGCCGATGCAATCGGTGTTGATTTTGATAAAATGGTTTTATCCAATCAGATTCACGATAACAGGATAAGGTTGGTTCAGCCTGAAGATGCGGGCAAGGGACTGATAAAAGAAAGTGATATTATTGGCTTTGACGGGCTTTCCACAAACCATGCCGGAATTCCGCTGGTAACCTTTTATGCCGATTGCGTTCCGGTGCTTATGCTGGATCCTGTAAAAAAGGCTGTTACTGCGGTGCATTCGGGCTGGAAGAGCACTGTAAAAAACATTGCGTATCATGCTTTAATGCTTATGAAGGATACTTACAACAGCAATTTTAAGGATATACAGGTGGCTATAGGCCCATCAATCTGTAAGAATTGCTTTGAGGTGGATATTGAGGTTTACAATTGCTTTATTGATACGTTCAGCTGGTGCAATAGGTTCACCGGCTATAGAAACGGCAAATATTACATTGATCTGCAGCAGATAATCCGGCAGGTTATGATTGATGCAGGGGTTTTGGAACAAAACCTTGTGATAAGCAATATTTGTACAAAATGCAATAAGGACATTTTTTTCTCATATAGAGGTGATAAGGGGAAAACGGGAAGTCTGGCTGCAATAATGATGTTAAAATAGTTTATAAATTTAGGTACGGAGAATATAGATGAAAAAGGAAATTAGAATTATAATACTGTTGTTTTTAATCAGTATGCTGCTAAGTGCATGTACATTTAATGCCCAAAAAACATCCGAAACCGAAGAAGAGCCTTATGAAGATAAATATGAGGTTATTGACAATGGCCCGGTAAAGGGCGGAGCAGTCAAGCTGTTTACTACTCCTATAGATACGCTGAATCCTATACTGACTAATAACAGGTATGTTCAGGACTTTTTAGGACTGATATTTGAAGGACTGTATAAGCTTGACACAACCGGACAGCCTGTGCCTGTTCTGGCTAAAAGCTCTGTTCTGTCTGAAGATGGCTTGACAATGACGGTTTATCTTAAGGATGATATAAAATGGCATGATGATATGTCTCTCAAGCCTGAAGATGTTGTTTTTACAATAAATACAATAATGGATTCCAAAAATGGGAGCGTTTATATTGAAAACGTAAGAAATATATCCTCTGTATCGGCGGGAGAGCAGAATTCAGTTGTAATAAGGTTAAAACAGCCGTATTCCTTTATTAAAAATGAACTGACCTTTCCGATTATTCCAATGCACCGTTTTATTAATGAGAAAATCAGTGATAAAAAATCAAAGGTGAATCTATTGCCAATAGGAACAGGTCCATACAGCTTTGGCTCCTATGACACTGAAAGCAGTTTGAAGCTGAGGCAAAATGAAAATTGGTGGAATTCCTCGGGAGGAGGTGACAGTAATGACACAAGTTCTGCTGTCATTTCCACGCCTTATATTTCAACAGTTGAGATTAAAATATTAAGCAACCTCAACGCTGCAAATAATGCATTTCAAACAAGGGATATAGATGTTTTGCCTGCTGATTACAATGAATTCAGAAAATATATCGGACGTACGGATATTACATTAAAAAGGTATACAGGAAAAAATTATGAGTTTTTGTCTCTTAATTTAAAAAGGGGCCCGTTATCTGATAAGCGTGTGAGAAATGCTCTTAACATTTTGATAAATAAAAAGCAGCTTATAGATACTGCGGCATCAGGTATTGCAGTAGCTGCCGAAATACCTGTTATGCCAAGCTCATGGATTTATCAGCTCAAAGACTTCGAACAGGGGAATGATTTTAAAAAGGCACAGGAATTACTGAGTCAAAGCGGATATGTATTTGATTCCGACAAAAATGCTTATTTAAAGAAGACCACAAAAAAACCGTTGGAGCTGAAATTGATAGTTAATGATGATAACAGCCTGAGATATAATGCTGCAAAAGAGGTTGCCTCTCAGCTGAGTAAAAAAGGCATAGCCGTGGAGATCTCAAAAATTCCCTGGGCTGATGTCAGCAAAACCATGAAAAACGGTAACTATGATATGGCTTTAATGGGGTATAGGCTTTCATCAATACCGGATTTGTCCTTTGCATATTCTGCGGATGGGATTAGCAGCGGGTTGAATGTTGCAGGATACAGTAATCCTAATGTGGACAATCTTCTTAAAAGTATTTTAAGCGAAAATAATTCTGAAGAGCAGAAAGCCAGCTTCATAAAGCTTTTGGATATTATTACTGAGGATAGGCCGTATATAGGACTGTATTTTTTAAACGAAAGCGTTATGTATGGAAAAAGTATAAGAGGAGCCATTAATCCTTATATTTGGGATAAGTATAATGATATATCAAAATGGTATTTACCGTAGAAAATTTTAAGTAATTGACTGAAACAGGGCAAGCCGGTAACAGGACAGGGTCCTGACTAAAAACGATATGAGAAAAAAGGGGACATAGCTATTATGATTTGGGCATTAATTATTATTGCGGGATTTATTTTGGACAGATTAACAAAAATATGGGCATTTGACTCATTGTCTCATGAGCCTGTTACTGTCATAGATAATTTTTTTTATCTCCGTTATCTCGAAAATAAGGGAGCAGCCTTTAGTATTTTACAGGGAAAAACTGTATTTCTTGTAATAATGACTTCACTTGTATCCTTAGCAATACTTTTCATTATTATAAGGTTTAAAGATAAATTCATGCGTACTGCGCTGTGCTTGATATTCAGCGGGGCAGCGGGAAATTTGTATGATAGGGCCACTAAAGGAAGCGTGACGGATTTTATTGAATTCCATTTTGGTTCATATGTGTTTCCGATATTTAATGCGGCAGATATATTTGTTGTTATAGGCACCATTTTGCTTGCAATATATATCCTCTTTTTTTATAAGGAGGAGAAGCCCGCAGAAGCACCAAGCAAAGACCCTGAATAAAAACAGCAATAAAGCATTTAATTTTGCAAAAAACTAATAAAATTGGAGGCAACCCTTGAAAGAAATAATATTAGAATGTGATACTGATGAAGTAAGAATCGATGCATGGCTTTCCTCAAGCTTAGAGGATTATTCCAGATCTTATATTCAAAAGCTTTGCCAGGACGGAAATATATTTGTAAACGGTGAAAGAGCAAGACAGAATTTCAAGCTGAAGGCAGGAGACAACATAGTTCTTAATGTACCGGAGCCGGAAATGCTGAATATTCTGGCAGAGGATATCCCCTTGGATATTGTTTATGAGGATGAACATATCATAGTAATCAATAAACCGAAGGGTATGGTGGTGCATCCTGCAGCAGGAAATTATACAGGAACTCTGGTCAATGCCTTGATGAAGTACTGCGGTGACAGCTTGTCGGACATTAACGGAATAATCAGACCCGGAATTGTTCACAGAATTGATAAGGACACTTCAGGACTGCTTGTAGTGGCAAAAAGCAATAAGGCGCATGAAATACTTTCCGATAAGCTGAAAACACATGAAATTAAAAGAGAGTATATCGCTTTGGCAGAGGGTATTATATATGAAAACAACGGCAAAATTGATGCCCCAATTGGCAGGCATCACGTTGACAGAAAAAAGATGAGCGTAAACCTGAAAAACGGAAGAGAGGCTATAACTCATTTTACAGTGCTTGAAAGGTTTCATGATGCAACTTATTTGCAGCTTAAGCTTGAAACGGGGAGAACTCATCAGATCAGAGTACACTTATCCTATATAAATCACCCTATAATGGGAGATACGGTGTATGGCAGAAAAAAACAGCGGTTTAAAACCCACGGACAGGTTCTGCATGCAATCAGACTGCAGTTCGAACATCCCATTACAGGTGAAAAGCTCCAGTTTGAAACAGAGGTACCGGATTATTTTCAAAAGCTGATGGAGGAATTGAGGAAAACACATTGAATAAAGCCTCAAAATAAATATTTGCAAATTTAATTAATCTATAGACAATCCTAAACTGTTGTGCTATTATCATAATTAATTAAATAAGTTTACCTTTAAATTTGTCCAGAGAGGCTATAAGGTGAGATATTGAGCAGATGCAGTATACCTGTAAACATTATATGATTTATATGGTTGTACATTGATATGTCTAGGCTTCTTACCTTTGGTAGGAAGCTTTTTTAGTGTAAAGATACATAAGTTTATAGCTTTTGGAAATTATCATAGGTAGTGAGGAAAGGAGCTTGACAATGCAAATGACAGAAATAATGGATGAAAACGCAATAATAAGGGCTATTACAAGAATTTCTCATGAGATAATAGAAAAAAACAAGGGTGTTGAAAATCTTGTATTAATGGGGATACAAAGAAGAGGTGTTCCGCTTGCACGAAGAATTGCCGCAAAAATTAAGGAAGTTGAGAGCACTGAAATTCCTGTCGGCATACTGGATATTACTCTCTACCGTGATGATTTAAGCTTGCTTAATGAACATCCGGTTATTAACGGAACAGAAATAAATTTTGATATTGCCGATAAAAAGGTGGTTC
This sequence comes from Ruminiclostridium sufflavum DSM 19573, assembly GCF_003208175.1. GTDB lineage: Bacteria > Bacillota > Clostridia > Acetivibrionales > DSM-1351 > Ruminiclostridium > Ruminiclostridium sufflavum. The sequence goes on from NZ_QKMR01000002.1 coordinate 245,955, forward strand.
TGGTCGATGATGTCATATACACCGGAAGGACAGTAAGAGCGGCAATTGATGCAATTATGGATATTAACAGGCCTCAGATGATTCAATTAGCCGTAATAATTGACAGAGGGCACAGAGAGCTGCCTATCAGGGCAGACTATGTGGGCAAAAATGTACCGACCTCAAGAAGTGAAATAGTTCATGTAAATGTAAAGGAAATAGATGGCGTTAACAGTGTTTCCATAACAAGCAAGGAATAATGCCGGTATCCGTAAGGCCGGCATGCTTATGCTAATAAAAAAAGGGGGATCGAGTCCACGCCGGCAGTCAAAGGTTGCTTTCACCGAAATGCAGGGCATGGATGTAATTATGAATTTGAAATCTAAGGATTTACTTGGCCTCAGAGACATATCGGCTGAGGAGATACAATATATCTTAGACACGGCAAAGACAATGAAATATATTGTGACCTCAAACAATAAAAAAACTGCTCATTTGCAGGGGAAATCAATAATAACTCTTTTTTATGAGAACAGTACAAGAACAAGGCTGTCTTTTGAGCTTGCTTCCAAATATATGGGTGCAAGTGCTGCAAATATCTCGGCTTCAAGCAGCAGTGTATCAAAGGGTGAGACACTGCTTGATACAGGAAAAACTATTGATATGATGGGCTCGGATATAATTATAATGAGACACCCCATGTCGGGAGCGCCGCATCTTCTTGCCAAAAATGTAAGGTCCTCGGTAATCAATGCCGGTGATGGCATGAACGAGCATCCTACACAGGCTTTGCTGGATATGTTTACTATACTTGATAAAAAGGGCACGATAAAAGGGCTGAAGGTTTCAATTGTAGGAGATATACTGCACAGCAGAGTGGCGAGAAGCAATATTTGGGGTCTGACCAAGCTGGGAGCAGAGGTCAGTGTTTCAGGGCCTGCCACATTAATTCCACGCGATATTGAAATGCTGGGAGTAAAGGTTTACAGCACTGTTCAGGAAGCGATACTGGATGCCGATGTGGTAATAGGGCTCAGAATACAGCTGGAACGCCAGAAGAAAGGACTGTTTCCTACAATAAGGGAGTATTCAAGATTTTTTGGAATTGATGACAAGCGGCTGAAGCTGGCAAGGGAGGATGCTGTTGTTTTGCATCCGGGGCCTGTAAACAGGGGGGTGGAGCTTTCATCCTCTGTTATAGACGGTGAACAGTCTTATATAAATGAGCAGGTAACAAACGGAGTTGCAGTCAGAATGGCTCTGCTATATCTTTTAACCAGGAGGGGCTCAAATAATGAAATTGTTGATTAAAAACGGACAAATAATTGACGGGAAAGCCGGAATTGAAAAAATCTCAGATATTCTGATAGATGACGGAATTATAGCTGAAATTGAGGAGGATATTGATTCCTCAGGCTGCGAAATAATAGAAGCAAAAGGAATGTATGTAGTACCGGGACTTGTTGATGCACACTGCCATTTGAGAGCTCCCGGCTTTGAATACAAGGAGGATATAGAGTCAGGAACCAGAAGCGCTGCAAAGGGGGGCTTTACATCCATAGCATGTATGCCGAACACAAATCCTGTACTGGATAATGAAGCAATGATTATGTACATTCTCAATAAAGCGAAAACCGACGGGATTGTCAATGTGTATCCAATCGGAGCAGTATCAAAAGGCTTGAAGGGGGAAGAGCTGAGTGAGATCGGCGAGCTGAAGTTTGCGGGTGCGGTTGCGCTTTCAGATGACGGAAGGCCGGTTAACAATTCCTCTCTGATGAAAAAGGCTATGCAGTATGCGTCTATGTTTGATATAACCATAATTTCCCACTGCGAGGATTTGGAGCTTGTTGATGAAGGACTTATGAATGAAGGCTATTACTCTTCCATACTGGGATTGAAGGGCAATCCGGCACCTGCCGAGGAGGTAATGATTGCAAGGGATTTAATACTTGCAGAATACACAAGGGCAAGTGTCCATATTGCACATGTAAGCACCGAGCTGGGTGTGGATTTGATTAGAAATGCAAAGAGGCGAGGCGTCAATGTTACCGCGGAAACCTGTCCCCATTATTTTTCCCTTACAGACAAAGCCTGCGAAGGCTTTAATACAAATGCAAAGGTAAACCCTCCGCTTAGGACAGAGAAGGATGTAGCTGCTATTATTGAAGGCTTGAAGGATGGCACAATTGATATCATATCTACTGACCATGCACCTCATCATTTTGATGAGAAAAATGTTGAATTCAAGCTTGCCGCCAATGGAATGGTAGGCTTTGAAACAGCCTTCCCGTTAGCTGTAACAAATTTGGTAAAGCCCGGGCATCTCACAGTTGAGGAATTGGTTAAAAAAATGTGCCTGAACCCATCAAAAATGCTGGGACTTAATAAAGGGACGATTGAAGCTGGAAAAGTTGCCGACATTTTAATTTTTGACATAAATGAGCAATATACCGTAGACATAAGTACATTTGAATCCAAAAGCAAAAATTCACCGTTTAACGGATTCAAGCTATATGGTCAGCCGCAGTATACAATTGTGGGCGGTAATCCGATTGTAAGAGAAAAGGTACTTTTATAAATTATTTAATATTGTATAAATATGGAGGAGATTGAGATGTTTATAGACAGATTGATAGATAGTATTCAGGAAAAGGACAATCCTACAGTAGTAGGTCTTGATCCTAAAATGGAATATATACCTTCGTTTATAAAAGACAAATGCTTCAAGGAATACGGTGCAAATCTGAAGGGCTGTGCAGAGGCAATTATTGAGTTTAACAGGCTGATAATAGATTCAATATATGATCAGATTCCTGCTGTAAAGCCACAGCTGGCATATTATGAAATGTATGGGGTTGATGGCATATATGCTTTTGATGAAACCTGCAGATATGCTGGAAATAAGGGCCTGATAGTTATAGCAGACGGTAAAAGAAACGATATAGGTACAACTGCCGAGGCTTATTCAAAAGCATTTTTAGGTTCAACTGAAATTGATAAGCAAATTATGCAGCAGGCTTTTCAGGTGGATGCCCTGACTGTTAATCCATATTTGGGCGAGGATGGAATAAAGCCGTTTATAAATGATTGCATAAATAATGAAAAAGGGATTTTTGTACTTGTAAAAACCTCCAATAAATCGTCAGGTCAGCTTCAGGATCTTGTAACTCAGAATTGCAAAAGCATCTACGAGATAATTGCCGAGTATGTAAATGAATGGGGAAAGCCGGTTACTGGCAAATACGGATACAGCAGTGTCGGTGCTGTTGTTGGGGCAACTTACCCAAATCAGGCTAAGCTGCTCAGATCCATTATGAAGAGAGCTTATATATTAGTACCCGGTTACGGCGCTCAGGGGGGGACAGCCAGAGACTGTGCAAATTCCTTTAAAAAGGACGGGCTGGGAGCTATAGTGAATGCCTCAAGAAGTATAATGTGCGCATATAAATCGGATATATGGAAAAGTGAGTACAGTGAAGAAAAATTCGCCGAGGCTTCAAGAGCCGAGGTAATCAGAATGAAAAATGACCTCAATGCGGTATTGGGGGAAAGAGCGGGTTAGGATTTGTTTTGAGGTTATTATACCAGAAAATAAATCAAGCTTTTCAGAGAAATCATAATTTTAGAAATGCTGTTTAATTTATGAAGGGTTTGATCAAATAAAGTTTATAGAGGTGGAATTATGAAGGCTTTTTTACTACTGGAAGACGGAACTGTTTTTGAAGGAAACAGCTTTGGAATGGAAGGCGATGTGGTTGGCGAGGTTGTTTTTAACACCGGAATGACTGGATATCAGGAGGTTCTCACAGATCCCTCATATTGCGGGCAGATAGTTTGTATGACTTATCCTCTCATTGGTAATTACGGTGTGAATCTGGATGATATTGAATCAGTAAAGCCTCAGGTAAAGGGCTTTATTGTAAGAGAGCTCTGCCAGACGCCAAGCAACTGGAGGTCAATCGAATCACTGAATGAATATCTCAGACGAAATGAAATCATAGGCCTTGAAGGAATTGATACCAGAGAGCTTACAATAATTTTAAGAGACAAGGGTACCATGAAGGGTACGATAGTTACTGCTGAAAAGCTTACAGAGGTTGAAGAAAAGCTGGATAAGCTGAAAAAATACACTATAGATAATCCGGTTCTTCAGGTAACTACACCTGAAATAGTTCATACTGCCGGAAACGGGCTGAGGATAGCCCTAATAGATTATGGTCTCAAGAAAAACATTGTAAGGTCACTTGTAAGGAGAAATTGCGATGTGACAGTTTTTCCTGCCACAGCAACCGCAGAGGAGATACTGGCTGTCAATCCCGATGGAATTATGCTGTCTAACGGGCCCGGAGACCCTAAGGACTGCAGGTTTCAAATTGATAATATAAAGAAGCTGATAGGCAAAAGGCCTATTTTTGGAATCTGTCTGGGACACCAGCTGACAGCTCTGGCTAACGGTGCGGATACGGAAAAACTCAAATACGGCCACAGAGGCTGCAACCATCCTGTTAAAGATGTAGAAAAGGATATGACCTATATAACATCACAAAACCATGGATATACCATTTTGGAGGATTCCCTTGACAAGGAGGTTATGAGCGTAAGCCATATTAATATGAATGACGGAACTATTGAGGGCATCAGGTATAAAAATTCGCCCCTGTTTACAGTTCAGTTTCATCCGGAGGCTTCACCGGGACCCGGTGATACCGCATACCTATTTGATGAATTCATAGAGATGGTTAAAAAGCATAAAAAGGGTGCGTAATTCATGATATATTGAATCCATGTTTTTGAAAATGCTCGGGAAATGGATACGTTTATATATAATAAACTTTTAAGGTTGGAGGAAATATAAATGCCTAAACGTCAAGATATACACAAGGTACTTGTCATCGGGTCAGGCCCGATTATCATAGGACAAGCCGCGGAGTTTGACTATGCCGGTACACAGGCATGTCAAGCACTCAGAGAAGAAGGAATAGAGGTTGTGCTGGTGAACAGTAATCCTGCAACAATCATGACAGATACAAATATAGCTGATAAAGTATATATAGAGCCTCTTAAGGCTGAAGTTGTAAAAAATATAATTATAGCTGAAAAACCTGACAGTATATTACCTACACTTGGAGGCCAGACAGGCTTGAATCTGGCGATGGAATTAGCTGAGTCAGGTTTTTTGCAGGAACAGGGTGTCAAGCTTTTGGGTACTGCAACCGAGGCTATAAAAATGGCTGAGGACAGACAGGATTTCAAGGATACAATGGAACGCATAGGTGAGCCTTGTATTGCCAGCAAGGTGGTAACAACTATTGAGGATGCAATAGCCTTTGCAAAGGAGATAGATTATCCGGTTATTGTAAGGCCTGCCTATACCTTAGGCGGAACAGGCGGCGGTATAGTAAATAATGAGTGTGAGCTTAGAGAAATCGGCGGGAACGGACTGAGGCTAAGCCGCGTTCATCAGGTGCTTATCGAAAAGTGCATATCCGGTTGGAAGGAAATTGAGTATGAGGTAATGAGGGACAGCAAGGGAAATGTAATAACTGTCTGTAACATGGAAAATATTGACCCTGTGGGTGTACATACGGGAGACAGTATAGTTGTCGCTCCTTCACAGACCTTGGCTGATAAGGAGTATCAAATGCTCAGAAGCTCGGCACTGAAAATAATTTCCGCACTTGGAATACAGGGAGGCTGTAATGTACAGTATGCACTGCACCCTACCAGCTATGAGTATGCGGTTATTGAGGTGAATCCAAGAGTAAGCAGGTCCTCGGCCTTGGCATCAAAGGCAACAGGGTATCCTATTGCAAAGGTTGCCTCAAAAATAGCTATAGGATATGGGCTTGATGAAATAAAGAATGCTGTTACAGGCAAGACCTATGCCTGCTTTGAGCCTACCTTGGACTATGTGGTGGTAAAGATACCGAAATGGCCCTTTGACAAGTTTGTAAAGGCACAGAGGACTTTAGGCACGCAAATGAAAGCAACCGGTGAGGTAATGTCTATAAGCAGCTCCTTTGAAGCTGCTCTTATGAAAGCCATCCGTTCGCTTGAACTGGGGATATATACACTTGAACAGAATATATACAAGCAGCTTGACGGAAATGAAATTGTAAAAAAGCTTGAGGATGTAAATGATGAAAGAATTTTTGTAATAGCGGAAGCAATCCGCCGTTCAGTTGAGCTTGAAGAAATTCATAATATAACTAAGATAGATTACTTCTTCCTTTGCAAGATAAAGGAACTGGTGCTTATGGAAGAAAAGCTTAAATCCATGAAGGGTGAGCAGCCGGATAAGGAAGCTTTAAAAAGAGCAAAGAAACTGGGCTTTACTGATGCAGTGATTGCAAAATTTACCGGCACATCAAAGGATGAGATCACAGCCATAAGGAAAAGGCTTGGAATTGTTGCCACCTACAAGATGGTTGATACCTGTGCGGCTGAGTTTGAAGCCCAGACCCCGTACTACTATTCAACCTATGATAATTATTCCGAGGTAAAGCCTTCGGACAGGGAAAAAATTCTGGTATTAGGCTCAGGTCCCATAAGAATCGGTCAGGGGATAGAATTTGATTATTGTTCTGTTCATTCGGTATGGGCGTTAAAAGAAATGGGATATGAGACCATAATAGCAAACAACAACCCAGAGACGGTAAGTACAGACTTTGATACTGCGGACAGGCTGTATTTTGAGCCGCTGACTCCGGAGGATGTCATCAATATTGTCGAGGCGGAAAAGCCAAAGGGTGCCATAGTACAGTTTGGAGGACAGACTGCAATCAAGCTGACAAAAACTCTTGATGATATCGGTGTAAAATTATTCGGAACAGAAGCAAAGGATGTTGATGCTGCAGAGGACAGAGAGAAGTTTGACGAGATACTCGAAAGGACAGGCATCCCAAGACCTCAGGGAAGAACAATTTTTACGCTTGAGGAGGCATTAACGGCTGCAAATGAATTGGGATACCCCGTACTTGTAAGGCCGTCCTATGTACTGGGCGGACAGGGGATGGAAATAGCCTTCAGCGATAAGGATGTCACTGAATTTATGGAAATTATAAATAGGACTGTGCAGGAGCATCCGATACTTATAGACAAATATATGATGGGCAAGGAAATTGAGGTGGATGCAATATGTGACGGAGAAAATATGCTGATTCCGGGAATAATGGAGCATCTGGAAAGAGCCGGAGTTCATTCGGGTGACAGTATTTCAGTCTACCCTTCACAGACACTGAGTGATAAGACAAAAGCCGTTATCGTTGATTATACCGAAAAGCTGGCAAAGGCTCTTAATGTTATAGGCTTGGTAAATATTCAGTATGTTTTGTATAATGATGAGGTTTATGTTATTGAGGTTAATCCGCGTTCAAGCCGTACAGTACCTTATATAAGCAAGGTTACAGGCATTCCTATGGTGGATCTGGCAACAAAGGTTATGATGGGGAAAAAGCTGAGTGATTTTAAATATGGAACAGGCTTGTTTAAAGAGCCGAAATATGTTTCCGTAAAGGTTCCGGTATTTTCCTTTGAAAAGCTGCAGGGAGTGGATACTACTCTTGGCCCTGAAATGAAGTCTACAGGCGAGGTTTTGGGTATAGCTGATAATTTTCCGGAGGCTCTGTACAAGGGTATAATTGCTTCTGGAATAAAATTGCCTAAAAAGGGTGACGGAATATTAATGACAGTCCGGGATACTGATAAGCCTGAATTGGTAGAAATTGCAGAAGGCTTTGAAAAGCTGGGCTTCACACTGTATGGAACCGGTAAGACGGCAAATATGCTCAATCACAAGGGAATAGCAACTAATGCGGTCAAAAAGCTTGATGAGGACTCACCGAATATTTTGGATTTAATTCAGTCAGAAAAAATCGGCTTGATAATTAATACTCCAACAAAGGGCAGAAAGCCTGACAGGGATGGCTTTAAGATAAGAAGAAAGGCTGCTGAAATTTCAATACCCTGCCTTACTTCTCTTGATACGGCAAATGCGATATTAAAGTGCCTCAAGCTGGGCAAAACCGAGGATGAGCTGGAGGTGCTGAACTTAAGCATTTTTGAATAGCTTCAAAAGCTCGAAAACAGAGTTGTACAAACATAATGCTTTTGCGAGACAGAGATTTTTAACGAAAGGCTTTACCAAATTTTTTGTGCCCAAATGGAGGTTAGTATGTCTAAACTTTTAAAAGAGCAGATTTCTGATATGCAAATGCTTTGCGAGGATGTATACAGGATGAAGATAAAATCGGAGTATGTTTCCTTAAACGCAAAGCCCGGTCAATTTGTAAATATTAGGTGCGGCGGCATAGATGCTTTATTGAGAAGGCCTATAAGCATTTGTGATGTTGACAGGGAAAATAACACCTTTGACATAGTATTTCAGATAAAGGGCAAGGGAACGGAAAAGCTATGCCATAAATGTGCCGGTGAGGTTGATATAATGGCTCCCTTGGGGAACCCGTTTTCCCTTGATGACAAATATAAAAGCATATGTGTGGTTGGCGGAGGAATAGGTACCTTTCCTCTTCTGTATCTGCTGAAAAGCAGTACAGCTTCTGAAAAAACAGCATTGATGGGCTTCAGGTCAGAATCCGCTGTAGTGCTGGAGGAACAGTTTAAGGCTGCGGCAAATACCGTTGAAGTGGTCACTGATGATGGAACATACGGAAAGAAGGCTTTTGTAACGGAGCTGCTTGAACAGCGCATACTTGAGCAAAAGCCCGATATAGTTTATACCTGCGGGCCTGCGCCAATGATGAGGAAGGTTGCTGCCATTGCAGAAAAAAGTGATATAGCTTGCCAGGTGTCTATGGAGCAGAGAATGGGCTGCGGCATCGGTGCCTGTCTGGTATGTGCCTGCAAAACAAAGAAAGGCGGCAATGATGACTGGGGATTCAGCCATGTTTGCAAGGACGGACCGGTATTCTGGAGTACGGATGTCTGCTGGGAATAGATATAAACCGTTAAAAATTATTATGGCAGGTAAGGCTTTGAGAAAAATAAACATGCCATGCAAGCTTGGCTATGTCATGGGAGGCTGAATAAAAATTATGAATGAAATAGATTTAAGTGTGGATATAGCAGGAATCGGTTTTGAAAACCCGCTTATAATGGCATCTGGCACATACGGCTTTGGGAAGGAATACGCTGAATATATAGATTTGAATGAGCTTGGGGGCATATCGGTCAAGGGTCTGACCTTGCAGGAAAGAAAGGGAAATCCGCCGCCGAGAATTGCCGAGACTCCTGCCGGTATTATAAACAGCGTAGGATTGCAAAATCCGGGTGTTCATGCTTTTATCAATGAGGATATGCCTTTTCTGAAAAAATATAAAACAAAAATAATTGCAAATATTGCCGGAAATACAGTGGAGGAATATTGTCAGATGGCAGAAATTCTGGGTGCTTCGGAAATAGATGCGATTGAAATGAATGTTTCCTGCCCGAATGTGAAAGCCGGCTGTCTGGCTTTCGGAACCACGCCAAAGGGAATAGAGGAGATAACTTCTGCCGTAAAGAAGTATTGCAGGCAGCCTCTGATTGTCAAGCTTACTCCTAATGTGTCCGATATAAGGTCAATAGCTATGGCGGCTGAAGCGGCAGGAGCCGACAGTATCTCGCTGATAAATACAATATTGGCTTTGGCGGTAGATATTCATAAAAGAAAGCCTGTTCTGGCAAATAATTTTGGTGGAATGTCAGGCCCCGCAGTTAAGCCGATAGCACTCAGAATGGTATATGAAGCGGCTCATGCGGTTAAAATACCTGTTATAGGGATGGGCGGAATTTCTTCCGGTGATGATGCAATTGAATTTTTACTGGCAGGCGCATCAGCTGTGATGGTTGGGACTGCTAATTTTGTTAATCCTGCAGTTCCTGCTGAAATATTAAAAGGAATTAAGGAATACTTTAAAAGATATAAGTATAATAGTATAAATGATATAATCGGAAAGCTGGAATTAAATTAATTTATGTGATGGCAATTGACTTAAAATCCGGTATATATGTCGGTGCGGAGGTAATATGAAAACAAGACTGATATTTGTACGCCATGCGGAAGCAGAGGGAAATTTGAACAGAGTATTTCATGGATGGTATGACAGCAGCATTACGGAAAAAGGACATAAACAAGCCAAGAAGGTAGCGGAGCGATTGGCGGATATACCTATTGATGTAATTTATTCAAGCAGTTTGACGCGCACGCTGCAAACTGCTCAATATATTGCTGATGTAAAGCAGCTTCCTGTAATAAGGACAGATAAAATGAAGGAAATAAACGGGGGAGATTGGGAAAATATTTCATTTGATGATATTCCCAAATTATTTCCAAAGGAAAATTATACCTGGGAGAATGAACCGCATCTGCACAAGATGCCAAACGGTGAGAGCACCGTTGAATTAAATGACAGGCTTATAAAAGAAGTAAAGAGCATAATATCAAAAAATTCAGGCAAAAACATTTGCATTGTTACACATGGCGGAGCAATACGAACAATGCTATGCAGATTTTATGGATGCTCTCTTGAGCATATGAAAAATATTTATTGGCATGATAACACATCGGTTACTGTTGTGGACTATGATGATGAAAAGGATGGATTTGAGGTTTTAATGGAGGGTGACGCCGAGCATCTTGATTTTGAATTAAGTACCGTTCAGAATCAGGAATGGTGGCAGGCTTTTATGGAAGAAAAGAGAAAGCAAAAGAAGATTGATAAGTTTTAATTTGTGAAAGCGGCGAGTTGTCCGGGAGGAGAGAAAAAATGGATAATAATAAATTGATAACCTGGCTTTTCAAGACAAAGGCAGTTAAAGTATGTCCTGAAAATAACCCTTTTTGGTATACCTCATCAAAAATAGGCCCTTACTATATAAACACTCATTTTCTTTATGGCAGTGAAGAGAAAGCTGACAGTCTGCTGAAGGTCATTGATGTTTGCAAGGAAAACATAATGGAGTGCTCGGAGGTTATTCTTGAGCTGGCATATAAGAATTTTGAGTCGGATGAAATTTATAGAGGTCTTATAACGTCAATGTGTGAGTACATAAGAAAAAATATTGATCTGAAAAATATTGGCTATATATCCGGGGGGGAGAGAAGGGATTGGTTCTTTTCCTTAATAATTGCAAATATGCTCAAATTACCCCATATTACAATATTTAAGGATTTATCAGCCGTTATGTATAGTGACGGGATTTCTTCAGAAATAACAGACATAAAAAATGCAAATGTATTACATATAGCCGATATTATTACTGAGGCATCAAGCTATATAAGAGCGTGGATACCGGCTGTAAAGGCGCTTAACGGTAATTTGAAATACAGTCTTGTCGTTGTTGACAGGCTGCAGGGCGGAGCTGATAAGCTTAAAAATGCAGGGGTGGAATCATATGCTCTCATGAAGGTTAATGGAGATTTGTTTGATGGTGCCTTGGAGGAAGGCTGTATAACAGCACCGCAGCATCATATGCTGATGAAATATCTGGAGGATCCCACAGGAACTATGAAGGCCTTCTTGCAAGAGCATCCCGAGTTCTTGGACAATTCACTTAAATCAGATTGTAAAACTTCCGAGCGTGCCAGAATTTGTATTGAACAGAATATATACGAGCTGTAAAGGCTTCGTGACGATATATGTTGTTATTCAGACTTGTTAATAGCATTTTAATTTAAAAACAGGGACTGCTGCATAGTATAGCTTAGTTACAATAAAGGTTCAGGTTATTAATAACCGTTCATTATATGTAATTAAGCTGTTCTTTTGCGGCAGTCTTTTTTTGAAAGTCTGATGTCTGCTGACAAATTTTTAAAAATTGTTTTCTACTCTTAATGGGGATAATGAAATAGAAAATAGATAAAATCTTAAAAGTAGTTCAGCAGCAAAACCGCAGGGAATAAAATTTTAAAAGTAATAGTTTAGAATTTCAGAACATATAATGTTTCGAGGTGATTAAAGTATATGGATGAAACGGAAAAACGGAAGAAGAGTACAGTACTGAATGAGAGCGACCGAAAGGTGCTTTATAAATATGCAAATCACTGTTCGGAAAAACCGGTGCAATTAGCAGGTGTTGAAAATTGCAATACATTAAATAACAAGATCAGAAATACTAATAAGGAGTATTGAATTTGTTTTGACTTTAGGGGGCTTTAGCCGATAGTAATTGACTTTTATAATATATAAAATTTATTTTCTTAAGGAAATTATTTTTTGGGGAGATAAATTTTTATTTGACTAAAAGTCAATTACGGATTAAAAAATAACTACAAAGGAAGATAGTGAATATGAATAAAAGATGTTTGGCTATGGTATTAGCAGGAGGCGGGGGTGAAAGACTAAAGCCTCTTACAAAGAAGTTGGCAAAACCGGCAGTGCTTTTTGGCGGTAAATACAGGATTATTGATTTTGCTTTAAGTAACTGTATTAATTCCGGAATATATACAGTTGGAATAGTTGTTCAATATGAGCCCTTGATTTTAAATTCACATATTAATTCCGGAGGTATATGGGATATGCATAACGGCAGAGGACAAATAACCATACTTCCTCCTTATATGAATGAAAACGGAGGCTGCTGGTATAAGGGAACGGCAAATGCCATATACCAGAATCTTGAGTATATAGATATGTATAATCCGGAGTATATTATAATACTTTCAGCTGATCAGGTGTATAAAATGGACTATTCCTTAATGCTTGATGAGCATGTCAAAAAGGCGGCAGATGTTACGATTGCTGTTACAGGTGTTGATTGGGATGAAGCATGCAGATTTGGTATTATGGAGGTGGAGGATACAGGAAGGATTGTTAAATTTGAAGAAAAGCCAAAGCAGCCCAAGAGTAATCTTGCATCTATGGGAATATATATTTTTAATACTGAATTTTTAAAGAAATGCATTATAGAGGATGAAAACGATAAAAATTCAGCTAACGATTTCGGGAAAAACATACTTCCCAAATTAATGAATTCAGGTGCTAAACTTAATGCATACAAATTTGACGGGTACTGGAGGGATGTGGGTACAGTATACAGCTTTTGGAAAGCACATATGGATTTACTTGAAGAGAATAATAAATTAAACCTCTATGACCCTACATGGAAAATTTATTGTGAACATATTGCCGTACCTCCTTTATATATAAATCATACGGCTAAGGTCAATTCTTCTATGATTGGAGAGGGATGCTATATTCTGGGGGAGGTAACTAATTCAGTAATATTTCCGGGGGTTTTCATTGGAAGGGGAGCACATATAAAGGATTCCGTTATAATGTCAAATGTCAGGGTGGAAGATAATGTTGATATTAACAGAACTATTATTGGAAGTAATTCATGGATTAAAGCAGCAAGTATTGAATATGAAGAAAGCAGCATAGAGGATAGGATATATTATATTGATGAGGGACAGATAATTGAGTAACAAGAGCCTCGGCAAAATATCGGGAAGAAATTATTGTATATTGTAAGGCACCAATTTTAAGCTTATAATAATTATTATGTTTAAAATTATTCTTGCTATGTAGCATCGGCATTTAGCTGTCGTAAAGCAGTTGGAGTGATTAAATGAATAAAAAATTATTAATAGCGTCAATTGCAATAACAATAGGTATAGTAGTGTTGCTAAGCTACAACTTTATTGCTTTTCAAGACGCTTTTTTCTTTATTAAAGGGAAAGTGACTGTTGATAAGGTGATTTGTCAAGGAGACATGGATGGTGACGGGATTTGTGATATGGATGATATTCTTCAGGGAGCATGGCTGGAGGTTTTAAACCATACAAAATATTGCAGCAATTACTATGAGGGCGGCTATCCTCCGAAAAGCGAAGGAGTATGCACCGATGTCATATGGAGAGCCCTCAAGAATGCCGGTTATGATCTGAAAGCAAATATGGATAAGGATATTTTAAAGAATACAAAGGATTACATTAAAGGTGTAGTTGTTCCTGATTCAAATATCGACTTCAGACGTGTCAAAAATCAATATGTTTTTTTTAATAAGTATGCGGTCAGCTTGACAACAGAGGTCAAGCCGTATAATAAGAAGAATTTGTACAAATGGCAGGCAGGGGATATCGTGGTATTAAATAAAAGCGATCATGTTGCGGTTGTGTCGGATAGAAGAAGAAAAGACGGAGTTCCGTATATAATACACAATTCAAGTACTTATCCTATGGAAGAGGATTTACTGCTCAAGTGGAGCAAGGAAAAAAGGATTATCGGTCATTTCCGTTTTCCAGTACCGGAGGCTTTGCTGGAATAAGTATTTTTGGCAAGATTCTAATATTTTATTGTTTCTTAAGATAAAAACATATTATAATAGAAAAGGCTTTAACATTTTAAACATCAGGAAGAAGGTTATCAGCAATGGCAGCAGTAAAAACAAATGTTATGAGGATTTTGGACAGTGCCCATATGGAATATAATATATATACTTATGAAAATACGGACGGAGCGGTGGACGGCGTGTCTGTAGCCAATAAAATAGGGCAGCCGGTTGAAAGGGTTTATAAAACACTTGTTACGAGGGGAGCCAGCAAAAGCTTTTTTGTTTTTGTGATTCCTGTAAGCAAGGAACTTAATTTGAAGGCTGCGGCAAGGTCTGTGGGTGAAAAGTCTATTGAAATGATCAGAATGGATGAAATAAACAAGGTAACCGGTTATATCAGAGGAGGATGTTCACCTATAGGTATGAAGAAGGATTATAAGACTGTAATAGACAGCTCCTGTGAAAATATTGATACAATTATATTCAGCGCAGGGAAGATCGGCTTTCAGGTAGAGCTGCCGCCTCAGGATTTGATAAGCTTTATAGGTGCCGGAACAGGAGCTATAGCAGAGTAGTATTTAACATAAGGAAAATTATAATGTGTGCAGGAAATAGAAAAGGCCGTAAAACTTGGGATAAATTCATCACTTTTGTGCTTGAAGCACAGAGAAAGGAATAGTAGCTGTTATGATAAAAAAATTGGAGCTCATTAGTGCTATTGCAATACTTGGAATTGTTTTTTTTATGCTTGCAGGCTGCGGTGCCGATCCTATAGCCGAGGATATAACAAGCTATATGAATAATCAGATGCCGTCTGTTATTGAATTGCAGAACGAATATTTATCAGCTTTGAATACAATCAGTGAGGCAGGAGGAAGTGACGCTAAAGCTGTGGCCTCCGAATTAAAGGATGAGGTTATTCCGCTTTCTGACCGGCTTATTGAAGCGGCAGAAAAGGTTATTCCTGCAACAGAAGAAATAAAGGCTCTTCATGGCAAGTATATATCAGCAATGACAAAGCAAAACAGCGGATTGGCCAAGATGCTGGAAGGACTTCAGAATAATAATGAGAAGGCGGTAACAAGCGGCAGTCAAATAATATCAGAAGCAAATACGGAATACACAGCTTTTGTTAATGAACTTACTGCTATTGCCAAGGCTCATGGACTGGAAGTAAAAAAGTGATTAATGCAAGGCAGTATCAAAGGAGTTTAGCTTTATATATGCAAGAGATTTTGAAGTAATATTCAAAGCGTATATTATAAATTTTAAAATTAAAAGTCATGTATATAAAGAAATTTTATTTCTGAGTATACATGGCTTTTAATTTTTTTTACAAGACCTATAAATTGTCGAAAAAAAGTCCAAATTATATGAAAAATGTCGAATTTATGTTGATAATAAGTCGAATTTGGTATAAAATTATAAAATAATAGTAAAATTATCTAATCTACGTAATACTTCATCCTTCTAAGTTTAACAAAGTAGACTATTATAGGAACATGAGGTAAAATATTATGAAAATAAAAAATAATCTTAAGCTATTTATAGCTGTAATTACAATATCTATTTTAGCTGCTATGATTTATTTATCAGTTTCACAAATCAGGCAACAGGGGAATAATTACTCGATAAATAGTGATCAGGTGTTTGACATGGGAGTTACCAAAGGCGAAGCTGATAATAAGCCGGTATCTGTTTTTGAAGCTTTTAAGCCGCATAGCTTGAGTATTTTAATATTTGCAGTGTTCTTGATTACACTCCTTATATTAATAAAATACATAAATAAAATGAAAAATATGGGCAATTGGCTTTCAAATTGTAGTAAAGAACTGAGAGAATATAAGAGCAGATATGCATATATATATTTACATGATGTTTTAACTGGGCTGCCTAACAGGAAAGCACTTCTAAATGATGCCGGGGTGATTTTTTCAGAAAAAGAAACAAGAACGGCAGCACTTATTTATATTGATATGGATAATTTCAAATACATAAATGATACTTTGGGACATGAATTCGGAGATGACTTAATTAAGCAGGCAAGTGAAAGGCTATTGCATATTATTAACGGGAAAGGCACTCTCTACAGGCTTGGAGGAGATGAATTTGTTATATTGACGGCTGTTGATAAAAGTGAGGCGGAAGGCTTCTTAGAAAATATAATAGCCGGTTTTAAGGATGAGCTTGTTATAAATGGAGAAACTGTTCATATAAGCCTCAGCATTGGAGTAGCAATGTATCCTGAGCATGGAGACAATATAAACAGCCTGCTTAAGGCTGCCGATATTGCTATGTATAAGGCGAAGGAGAATGGGAAAAGTATATATTCAGAATACAATAATAGTATGAATGCTGCATTCAGTGAAAGAATGAATATTGAAAAGTATCTTCATACAGCAATGAAAAGGGATGAATTTGAATTATACTTTCAGCCGCAGCTTGATTTGAGCAGTAACAAGGTAATAGGCCTTGAGGCATTGGTAAGGTGGAAAAGCCCTGAATTGGGAAATGTCTCTCCAATGAAGTTTATAAAGGTGGCAGAGGATACGCATATGATTATTCCTTTAGGAGAATGGGTGCTAATTCAGGCATGTGATTACTTGAGCCACCTGTTTAAAAGCGGTTATCCCAAAATGGTTATGTCAGTCAATATATCTTCAATTCAAATCTTGCAGGAGGATTTTACGGATAGGGTAACAGAAATTTTGAAATGCTTTAATATTGAGCCTCGATATCTTGAACTGGAAATAACAGAAACAAGACTGATAGAAGCCTTTGATACTGTGTACAATAAGCTGAGGCTTTTAAGCGATATGGGAATAAGAATTGCACTTGATGATTTCGGTAAGGGATATTCGTCTCTTAATTATTTGAATCAGCTGCCCATACATACCTTGAAAATTGATAAATGCTTTATAGATAATGTTTCACTTGAGAATGAAAAGACTGTTGTTACAAAGCATATAATTTCAATGGGTAAAGACATGGGTTTATCTATTGTTGCTGAAGGTGTTGAAATGCAGGAGCAATTGGAATATCTTAAAAAATACCGGTGTGATAAGATGCAGGGATATATTTTTTCAAGACCCCTGCCCAAAAGTGAGCTGGAAAAGTTATTGAAGTCCATGAATTCTGATAAGTTCAAGGCTGTACCCAGAGGCGCATAGTTAACTAAAGGCAATTAAAGTTCTGGGCTTTCACCCCATTTTGTTTTAAATCATCCAGATTTGGGTAATTAATAATATGTTAAATGTTAATAATACCTTGTAGATTTACGTTGACAAGTAAAAAATAACAGTAGTATTGTATTAAGGATGGTGGAATTATACCAAGTTCTTTTCAAGGGCAAGGTTGCAGGTTTTAATATACAGGTTGAATGAATATAAAAAATATGAGGTGAGATAATGAGTGATGAAGTTTGCAGCTGTGGAGGGACAAATTGCGAAAGTGAAAGCTGTGGAGGATCTTGTTCGTCAGGAGGCTGCGGAAACGAGCCTCAGAGTTTTATTGAAAAGACTCATGAGTTAAATTCTATTAAAAGAGTAATTGGTGTTGTCAGCGGAAAAGGCGGAGTAGGCAAATCATTAGTTACTTCTACGCTTGCTGTGATGATGAATAGAAGGGGATATAATGTGGGTGTTTTAGATGCTGATATTACAGGTCCTTCTATTCCTAAAGTTTTTGGTATTAATGACAGGATTCAGGGAAGCGACCTTGGGATGTATCCTCAGAAATCGGCCGAAGGAATTTCTGTAATGTCGGTAAACCTTCTTCTGGACAAGGATGAATCTCCTGTTATATGGAGAGGGCCGGTTATTGCGGGAGTTGTAAAGCAGTTTTGGACGGATGTTATCTGGGGGGATATTGATTATTTGTTCTTAGATATGCCGCCGGGTACAGGAGATGTGCCGCTGACAGTTTTTCAGTCCATACCGTTGGATGGTATTATAATTGTTTCTTCACCGCAGGATCTTGTTTCAATGATAGTCAAAAAAGCCTATAATATGGCTAAGGCGATGAATATACCTGTTTTGGGTATTGTTGAAAATATGAGCTATTTAAGATGTCCTGACTGCGGCAAGAATATTAAAATATTTGGAGAAAGTAAAGTGGATTCCATTGCTGAAAAGCTGGGAATAAAGGTTTTGGGAAAGATGCCGATTGATCCTTCGGTGGCGGAGCTGTGTGACCGGGGAGAGGTCGAAAAGCTCAATAATGATTATCTTGCAGAAGCTGTTTCAACAATAGAAAAAAAACTGGATGTCGGAAAGGTGATAAAAACATTGAAAATTGCAATTCCAACCGATGGAACAAACATATCTTTACACTTTGGAAAGTGTGAAGACTTTACGGTTTTTGATATTGAGAATTCCGTAATTAAAAGCAAAACCATGCTAAGTACGGAAGGGAATCTGCATGGACTGCTTCCGACATTCCTTTCTGTAAAAGGAATAAATGCGGTTATAGCTGATAGCATGGGTGACGGTGCAAAAAATAATCTGATTAAAAATAATATAGAAATTATATCAGGTGTAAGCGGAGATATTGACCAGGCTATAAATGCTTATCTTGAAGGAACGTTACAAGCTGCCGGTACAAAGAGTGCAGAGCATGAGAATTGAAACGGAGTCTGCAAGCGACGGAAGTATACTGTTGAAATCAGGTGATTTTTAATATCACGCAGTAATAAAATTTGTAAATAAAAAAGTAAGCTTTGTTTTTTAATACAGAGCTTACTTTTTTTCGTTTATTATGTAATAATATAACTATAAATTAATACCACTTATAGAAGGAAATTGAACATTTATGTCGAATTGTCTGAGTAGGAATATAAAGTGAATTGCTGCCGGCTAAAGAACCGATGATATCGGACGATAGTTTTGGTTTGAGGCTGAAGCCTCCTAAAGTTAAAACAAATTCAAACCCAAACTGTGTTCAAAATTGGCTTAAAGGCTTAATTCGCCTAAAAAACGATATTATAAATATCGTCCCGAAGGCTTGAACCGTAATTGACTTTAGTCAGAGAAATTATGTGTATCACTCACAATTATACTAATAATGTCAAGTTGAATACTTAAAATTATACACTTAAAAGGAGAACATCAATATGAAAAGTTTTAGGCTAAAAAATATTAAAGGCTTTGTAGATACCGGCAAAATTGAAATTAAGCCTATTACAGTTATTGTAGGTGAAAACAGCTCTGGGAAAAGCAGCATTTCCAGATTTCCATTAGTCCTGAAGCAAACATTTCTTGATGCGGCATCAGTACCTATACTGCTTTATGGTAGTTTGACAGATTATGGAAATTATGAGGATGTGGTTTTCAATCATAGAAAAGGAGAGGTCATTGAGTTTGAAGTGACGTTCAGCTACAATGAGTTCAGAAGGTCCAGTCTCAGACCGTTAATTGCGGATGATCAATTTGACAAGTTTATGGACTCAGACATGATTTTAAAAACCTGCATAATTCACAAGGATGGCAAAATGGCTGTGAATGGGTTTGTACTCAGCTTGACCTCAAGAGAAGAGCCCATTGTTGAGTTTACCTCAAACGATTATACCAGCAGCTTGATATTTAATATTAACGGATATGAGGAACATCTGATTGATCCGGAGGAGTATTTCTTTGACAAGTTTATCCCGGATATCAGATGTATGCTTGATAATTCAAATACTGACAGGATAAATAACGCCAGATATAACAGCAACTTGGAATTGGCCTCTCAGATATGCAACACGCTTCAGAATTATTTTAATATGCTGGCAAATAAGATTTTTTATATTGATTCTATGAGAAAAACACCCGAAAGGTTCTATAGATATACAGACAGCATTGTCGATTCTGTAGGGAAATGCGGAGAGTATGCACCGGTTATATTGGGGCAGGAATTCAGACACGGCAAGAATATAATAAACAAGGTATCTGACTGGTTATCGTCACATATGAATTTTGCGCTGGATGTTGAGGATGTTGAAGGCCAGCTTTTTAAAATAATGATTCGGGATTTAAAAACCAATGCAAGGAATAATCTTGCAGACATGGGACAGGGACTGTCCCAGCTTATTCCTATTCTTGTTCAGACCTTCATAACTAAAAATAACAAGGAATGCTCCAGACTCAGCAGAACTCCGAATTTAACTGTTATAGAACAGCCGGAGCTTTATCTGCATCCTTCGTCTCAGGACTGTCTGGCGGATTTATTTGTGGAGACCATTAAGAAGGAGAATGAGAGCTTCTTCATTGAAACCCACAGTGAGCATTTAATCCGCAGATTGGTGAAATTTATTGATGAAGGTGCTTTATCAAGCGACGAAATTGCTATATATCTTACTGAGAAGGATTATGACGGAAACTCGAAGGTCAGAAAGCTGAATATGAACGAATATGAAAAGATTGCGAGCTGGACAAAGGATGCTTTTTCAAAGGGAAAATCTGAAGCTGATGAACAAAAAGTAATCAGCCTTAAGAAAAAATAATTGCTTTAAAATACATAATATAAAAATCAATTATGTTGCAGCCAGAAAACAAAGCATAGTGCATTTTAATGCCTGAATTGGGCGTGGAGGTTAGCTTGAAAAGCTCGAAAACAGAGTTTGTACAAACATAGTGCATTTTCGAGCTGTAAAAAGCCGTAAATGGCTTTTTACAGATAAGGCAGCTGTGAAAAAAATTGGCGTACCTCCACGAAGTTTTAACTGAATTTTTGTGCCTGAATTGGGCGTGGAGGTTATTATGAGCAAAGTTAAAAAGATTTTGGTTGATAAGGGAGCAGAGATACCTTTTTATAACAGAATGGATTTTTGTGTTGGCTCGGGTCGAATGGGACTGGCACTTCATAAAGAGTACTATGAGCAGCTTAAAATGGTGCAGGAAGCGATAGGTTTTAAATATATACGCGGGCATGGACTGTTCTGTGCGGATATGTCTCTTATTCAGACCTATAAGGATGAATCGGGAAGTCAGGCAGTTGAGTACAATTTTACATATCTGGACAGGGTAATAGACAGCTATATAGACTTGGGCATAAGGCCTTTTCTTGAGCTTGGCTTTATGCCTGAGCACATGGCTTCGGGAGAGCAGACAGTATTTTACTGGAAGGCGAATGTTACACCCCCCAAAGATTATAAGGACTGGACCGATATGGTGCAGGCGGCTTTACGCCATCTGATAGACCGATACGGCAGAGAAAATGTAATACAGTGGCCTATTGAGGTATGGAATGAACCCAATCAGCCGGATTTCTGGAAGGATGCCGATATGGATGAATACTTCAGGTTGTATGAACATACTGCTCTTGCAGTAAAGAGAACAGACCCGGGTTTTATAATCGGCGGACCTTCTATAAGCGGCAGACTTGATGAGGCATGCATGCGCTCTTTTCTTGAATATGTTTCATATAAAAAGCTTCCTTTGGATTTTATATCAAGACATAATTATATATCACATCCGCCGGAAAAAGACGGCCGCTATAATTATGTGAAGCTAAGCAGTATCGATGATTGGTTTCAGCCGTTGGACAAAACAAGAGAGCTTGTAGACAGCTTTGAAGAATTCAGAGGGATGGATATACATGTAACAGAATATAACACGTCATATGTACCTGATTGCCCCCTTCATGATACCAATTTAAATGCGGCCTACACAGCGGCCTTGCTGTCACGCTTCGGAGATAAGCATGCATCATATGCATACTGGACCTTCGGAGATATTTTTGAGGAGAGAGGGGTGCCATATACTCCGTTTTACGGCGGCTTCGGTATGGTAGCCAATAACTGTATACCAAAGCCCACTTTCTGGACCTTTGCTTTTTATAAGCAGCTGCAGGGAAGATGCGTTCACCGCTCGGATGAAGCAATAATTATCCGTAGGCCTGAAGGAAGCTATCGGGGAATTTTGTGGAATACAGATTTCGGATATGAAGGCAGACCGCTGGAATTGGAAATTCAATTGCCGGCTGAGTTTGCCGGATATTGTCTGGTGACTGAAACTGTTGATGAGGAGTGCTGTAATCCTCTAAAGCTATGGCATGATATGGGGGAACCGTTTAATTTAACACAGGCTCAGACAGCACTTTTGAAGAGGCATTCCGTACCTCTTATTAAATCAGAAAGAATTTCCTGCTCTCAATCAAAGATAAAAATTAGTCTTATGCTGAAACCAAACGGGGTTATTTATTTTGATTTGAGCAAAACGAAAATGAAAAGCGACAGGGGCTATTCCTATGAGAGAATTCTTAGGGGAGAGATAAAAGGAGAAGGCTGAAAGCCAATTACGTTCAAGCCTTCGGGACGATATTTATAATATTGTTTTTTAGGCGAATTAAGCTTTTTAGCCAAGTTTGAACGCAGCAGCCTCAAACCCAAACTATCGGCTTTATCCGCCCAAGGTGATGTCCTGCTTATCATACCAATCCAAGGCCTGATAAAAATGCTCGGGTTTAAAATCCGGCCAATATTCATCAACCACGTAAAAATCCGCATAGATGGATTGCACGGGTAAGAAGCCGCTTAACCGCCTTCTTCCGCCCCAGCGGATTATTAAGTCAATTCGTGAAATAGCATTGGATTTCATCCCCGTAATTATATTTTTTCTGTAAGCTCCTGTACCCGCTGCTGCCAAGTGGCCTAAATCCCATTCCCAGCCGTAGTTAACAAGAAAATTAACCTTGATTCCTCCTTTACCGAAGGCTCTTCTGGTGGTATAGCTGCTTAGCTCCTCCGGGAACATTTTTGATTCGTTATTTCCTACCACCAGCAATGAGGCATTTTCACCGGATAACAGCTTAACCGCATTGACGCAGGCGTCTGTAAAGGCTTGGCGCTGTGTCATGGGGCGTTTATTGTTGTCTGTGGTAAAGCCATAATAGGTTATCTCCTTAACACCAATTTGTTCACATAGCTTAAAAACAGCCAATCCTGGTTCAAGACCGGTGGCATAGCCTTTTTCCTTGCTCATTCCGTTGGATACAGCCCATCTTCTGTTGCCATCAGGAATAATTCCAATATGTGCGGGTATTCGCATTATAGTCACCTCATCTTAACAATATATTTTTCAGCATATTTCTAATAGGTATTGTTAACATTAATTACATAATTTATCCAACAAATAAAAACGACTCAATTTTATCCTATTTTTCACTAAAAGATTTTAATATACAGCAAGATTTGCCTGTACAGATTTCTCGCAGCATTGTATAATTAAATGGTAATTTAATAATGATTTACAGTATAAACATATTATTACTAAAGCCTGTTATGCCCTTCAAGCTAGCGGCTGACCGTAATTGCTTTATATAATATTACCTGCATATTATTACCTGCATATTATTACATATCATGATAATATATAATGCTATTTTTCGTACCCGTGATTATTACATAATAGTATTAATTATTATATTATTTTACAATTTTATAATAAAAAATAATTTTAAGGGGGAGATGTTAATTATGGGGAAAATGAAATGTGAGCTTGTACACAAAAAAATTTTCCGATCAACTGCTTTAATGCTTGTGGCTTCTTTAGTGCTGACTTTATTTGCTTTTGTTCAGGAAGCACAATCTGCCGCTTCACCGCGAACCGGAGGGTCTTACTACAATTATGGTGAAGTAATGCAAAAGGCTATCCTTTTCTACAAAGCAAACCGTCTGGGAGACTTGCCTGATGACTATATTTTGCCGTATAGGGCTGATGCCGCAATGACTGACGGAAAGGATGCAGGTCTTGATTTGACAGGAGGCTGGGCCGATGCAGGAGACGGTATCAAGTTTACCCATCCTATGTCATATGCCGCGGGTCAATTGGGATGGGCTGTATATGAGTACCGTGATGCATTTGAAGAGTCAGGGCAGATAGATGACATCCTTGACGAAATTAAGTGGGCTACAGATTTCTTTATCAAAGCGCATCCGAGTCCGGAGGTATTATATTACATGTGCGGCTATGAGGCATCGGATCATTCTGTTTGGATACCTCATGAGCTTCTGGATTACAGAACTGACAGAAAATCCTTTGTACTTAACTCAAAGGTGCCAGGCTCTGACGTTGCAGGCTCAACTGCTGCGGCGTTAGCTATTGCATCTCTTATTTTCGAGAAAACAGATCCGGAATATGCGGAAAAATGCCTGACACATGCAAAGCAGATTTTTGCTTTTGGTGACAAGTACAGAGGTAAAAATCCTCTTGATACACTGTATCCGTCAGGCGGCTATATGGATGATCTGGCTTGGGGTGCTATTTGGCTTTACATTAAGACCAATGATTCTTCTTATCTGGACAAAGCAAAGTCAGTACTGCCTACCACCGTATTAGGCGGAGGGCATACTCACTGCTGGGATGATGTCAGCTACGGTGCCGCACTGAAGCTGGCCCAGCTGACTCATGAGGAGGGTTATATAAAGGCGGTTGAAAAGAATCTGGATTCATGGATGCCGGACGGAAGTATTACATATACTCCGGGAGGTCTGGCTTGGCTTTCCCAGTGGGGTTCTCTGCGATATGCAACAACAGCGGCATTTTTAGCCTTTGTATGGTCTGATGACGATACTGTATGCACAGCTTCTAAAAAGCAGAAGTATCATAATTTCGCAGAGAGTCAGGTAAACTACGCTCTTGGTGATAATCCACGCAAAGGAAGCTACGTAGTGGGATTCGGCGAAAATGCGCCGGAACATCCTCATCACAGGACGGCTCACGGTTCATGGACAAGCCAGCTTACAACACCTGATTATCACAGGCATATTCTGTATGGTGCTTTGGTTGGCGGCCCCGGTTCGGATGACAGCTGGAAGGATGATATCAAGGATTATATGCTCAATGAGGTGGCTACTGACTACAATGCCGGCTTTGTCGGTTCTTTAGCCAAAATGTATGATATGTACGGGGGAGATCCGTTGGAAAATTGGCCGCAGCCTGAGGATTTTAAAGCTCCGCAGGATGACATAACCGAATATTTCTGCAGAGGCTGGATAATCTATGAAGGTTATGGAGCAACAAATATCATGTTCCAGCTGAATAACCGTTCGTCATGGCCTCCTACAATGAAGGACAAGCTGTCTGTCCGGTATTATATGGATCTTTCGGAATTATTTGAGGCAGGAAAGGGCTTGGAGGATGTATCCATAACACTTGGAGACAATCAGGGAGCAAAGCTTATAGGATTAAAGCAGTATAAGGACAATATTTATTACTTTACGGTGGACTTTACAGGAACACAGCTTATGCCGGCGGAATGGGAATTATGCGAGAAGGATGCCACGGTGTCCATAAAGTATAAGGATGCGAGTATTGGTTCAAATGAAAATGACTGGTCTTATAAGACTCTTACCGGCCCTCCGGACTATGATGCCACTTCTTTCGCAGGGTTGACGCCATATATTCCGGTATATGACAACGGACGGCTTTTATGGGGTGAAGAACCGGCAGGAGGCAGTCCGCAATTTACTTACGGTGATATAAACGATGACGGCGGTGTTGATGCAATTGATTTTGCATTGCTGAAAAAAATATTGCTGGGGGATAAGCCCGACAATGCAAATATGTCGGCGGCGGATGTAAATGATGACGGTGACGTAAATGCTATTGACTTTGCTATTTTAAAAAGTTATTTAATAGGCAGCATCACTTCATTGCCTAAATAATGCCGCTGTGCTTTCATAGGTGTTTTTAAGGCCTAAGAATATTTGCAGGGGAGTGAAAAACGGAATAATATCATTTTGCTGATATCTCAGACTTAAATACATATGAAAAATTTGCGCTCATAATTAAAGCAGAGAGACATAAATATGAGCAGAGCTAAGAACAAAGGATTAAATTAACTGCGGAAAATTAAGGGGAAGCGCAGTATTTTGATTAATGTCTTTATTATTAGAACAGGGGGATTTTTGCAATGAAAAGAATGACTCGTTTCACATGCTTGGCAATAGTGACGATGCTTTTAGTGACAATGCTTGCGCCTTCAGCTTCGTATGCCGCATCGTCAGTTACTCTTGACTGGGACACCGAATATCAGACAATTGACGGCTTCGGTGTATCGGAAGCTTTTCATCAGTCAAATAATATTGCTCTTTTGGGAACTGCAAAGCAGAAGGAAATTTATGATTTGTTATTTTCAACTGAAAAGGGAGCCGGTTTCTCAATATTCCGTTCAATTTTGGGTGACGGAGGAACCTGGGGAGATGCACAGGACGGACCGAACAAGACAATGCAGCCTTCTGCCTCAACATGGGACTGGAAGGAATCCAATGATGATCAGATACCTATGATTAAGACTATTCAGGCAGATTACGGGATTGATAAAATTCAGTATACTGTATGGAGTCCTCCGGCATGGATGAAGACAACCGGCTCTGTTGCAGGGGGTTCGCTGAGCACTGATAAATATCAGGCTTATGCCACATATCTGGCTGAGCATATTAAAAATTACAAAGCAAAATTCGGAATTGAAATCACTCATATCGGAATACAGAATGAGCCTGATCTGACCACTGCCTATTCCTCATGTGTATGGACTGCGGCTCAGTTCAAAACCTTTATGAAGGATTATCTGGTGCCTACATTTGATAAAGAGGGCATAACGGCAAAGGTTATTATGGGAGAAAAGATGACATGCTCCGAAGCAATGGCAATAGACTGTCTGAATGATGCTGCTGCGCTGACAAGGACAGACATTGTAGGATGCCATAATTATGGCTCTTCCTATGCAGCCTTCCCTACTACAAAGGCTAAGGGAAAAGGAATATGGCAAACCGAAATATCGGATATGAACGGCAATGATCTTACAATTACTGACGGCTTGAACTGGGCGAAGCAGGTTTATGATTTCATGACGGTGACACAGGGGAATGCATGGAATTACTGGTGGGGTGCATGCTATAAGACATGGAACGGCGAAGGCCTGATACAGATGGATATGAATGCGAAAACTTATAAGATTGCTAAAAGGCTGTATACCATTGGACAATATGCAAGATTCATAAGACCTGACTGGAAAAGATTCGAGGCTACTAAAAATCCGGTATCAGGTGTATATGTAACTGCTTACAAGGACCCGGAAACAGGTAAGTTTGCAGTTGTTGCTATAAACAACGGTTCATCAAGCCAAGCTGTCACATACAATTTGAAGGGCTTCGAAGCCGCATCGGTAACACCTTATACGACTTCGGCAACTCAGAATTTAGCCGAAGGCTCCGAAATAGCGCTTAATGGAACAAGCTTTTCGGCTACTTTGGCAGCGAACTCAGTAACTACCTTTGTCGGAGGAACTGATTCGGGAACTTACGGGGATGTTAACGGTGACAATGCTGTAGATGCGCTTGACTTTGCAATAATCAAACAGTACCTTATCGGGCAGATAAGCACTTTTCCGGGCAAAGACGGCATGAAGCTTGCAGATGTAAACCAAGACGGCAGTGTGGATGCTCTGGATTTTGCAATCGTTAAGAAGTATCTGCTGGGCAATATAGACAGGCTGCCTGTTTAGACAGAAATATTTAATCTAAAGGCAACAGCAGCTTTTAATAGGAGCAAAGTCTTCTGCTGACAGCAGGAGGGCTTGCTCCTATTATTTGACTTTGTTTTGCCAAACTATAGGATAATATAATCGATTCTTTAGGCGATAGTAATTGACTTTTAGTGACATATGCAATTTCAGTCTCTTCTTAAAAAATTGCCAGCATCAAAATTCTTATGCCTGCAATTCCTAGTGCAATTGCAAGCCCCCGTATTATGAAGCTGCCGCCAAAGCGTTTTGAAAGCCTCGCTCCAAGCTGTGCGCCGAAAAGTACTCCTATGGATAAGCCAATTGTCTGAATAATTCCTTTTGATAAAGCTCCTGAAAAAAGATGAACTATTGTGCCCGATAAGGACATTCCGGCCAGAACAAAGTGGGAAGTGGCTGTTGCTATATGAACGGGAAAGTTCAGAGAATGTACCAATACAGGCACATGTATAATTCCTCCTCCTATTCCTAAAACACTGGATAAATATCCCACAAATATGCTGATTATCACACCCAGCACAGGATTATATGAGAAGGTATGTACAACACCTTCAATATCTGTTATGGTACGCGTTACCCGCTTTTTTGAAGGGGTATTCCCTGAGGTTCTTTTGTTTTCCGGGTTAGCCATTAAAAATATTGATGCTGCAATGAGTAATGCTC
This sequence comes from Ruminiclostridium sufflavum DSM 19573, assembly GCF_003208175.1. Lineage (GTDB taxonomy): Bacteria > Bacillota > Clostridia > Acetivibrionales > DSM-1351 > Ruminiclostridium > Ruminiclostridium sufflavum. The sequence goes on from NZ_QKMR01000002.1 coordinate 274,377, forward strand.
CGAATAATATATTAAAAATATTTCTTGGTATTATTGAAGTAGTGAGGGCTCCTAATATTGAGCCGGGCAGTGTGGCAAGGGCAAAAAGCAGACCTGATTTATAGTCTATTTTCTTCATTTTTGCGTAGGCAATTGAGCCTGACAGTGAGTTGAAGAATACAACAGCCAGAGAAATGCTTGTAATAGTTTCGGGACTTTTATCAGGATACAGCAGCAAAAGAACCGGTACTAATATAAAACCGCCTCCCGCACCTATTAATGTACCGAAGGTTCCAACCATAAAGCCCAAGGGAATAAGCCATAGAAACTGTTCCATAATAAAATTTCAACCTCCAAAAAAATATATTTACCTTTGTGCACAATTATATTATTATTCTGCTTATAACAAAATTTAATGTAGTAAAACAGGCTTTTTAAATTTGTCCTGTGGCAAGCTGAACTCCTATGCTGACCAATGATACAGTAAACCATAGCAGTAAACCCATGAAAAGAGGCTTGAAGCCTGTTTTCATCATATCCTTGAAATTTGCACTGAGGCCTACGGCAGATAAAGCCATCACAATCATAAATTTGCCTGCGGAGGACAAAAAGTCTGCAACACCTTGGTTGAATATACCCAAGGTATTTAAAAGAGATGCTGCCAAAAAGCCCATTATAAACCAGGGAAAAATTTTTTTGAAGCTGTAATTAATTGTTTCATCGGCTTTAGCGGCTTTCTTCTTTTTGAATATTGTAACCGCTGCAAAAATTAAGGATATAGGGATTATCATAGTGGTGCGTGTCAGTTTCACAATGGTGGCATAGGCTCCGGCTGCGTTGCTAAAAGCATAGCCTGCGGCCACAACCGAGGAGGTGTCGTTTACTGCCGTTCCCGCCCATAAACCGAAGGCATTGTCTGAAAAGCCCAACAAGTGTCCGAGAGGCGGAAATATCAATACTGCTATGATATTAAAGAAAAATATGGTTGATATTGAATAGGCTACTTCCTTTTCATCTGCCTCAATGACAGGGGAGACAGCGGCAATTGCAGAACCGCCGCATATTGCAGTACCTACGCCTATCAGGCTGGTAAGGTTGAAGGGGATTTTCATAAGTCTTCCGAGGGCAAAGGCGGCAATGAAAGCAGAGACTATCGTGCACAGCATTACAGCCAGAGAGTCAAGACCTGTCTCCCATACCTGAGCAAGGCTCAGACCTGTACCCAGAAGTATTATGGCATACTGAAGAATTTTTTTTGAGGTGAATTTTACTCCGTTAACCGTATATGAGGGTTTGCCAATAGTATTATTTATGATTATTCCTATTATTATGCCGAATACCGATCCGCCTATAATGGGAAATTTACTGCCCAGAAAGGTAGAAAAGAGTGCAATTAAAAAGGTTAATAATATTCCTGCAGTGTTTTTTCGCAGCCAGTCCATATAAATGCCTCCAATAGCTTTGTTAGTTTACTGTATTGCGGGCTTGTCTGAGCCCGCAATATTATTATAAAGTATAATTGCCATAAATAAAAATTATGATTTGTTATAATTGTATAAGAAAAATTTATGGAACGCTTTCTGGAGCCAATTATAATGGCTGATTGAATAAGGATATTGTAAAAGCATGGATTTTTATACTGGTACTATTCATTCAGCTTTTTGCAGGAATTTCCTATTACCAGTGATACATCTATAATGTAATGCTTTGGCTGGTCTGCCGGAGAAACAACACATTCAAACAGTCTTTGCGCGATAAGATTTATATCCTGCTTAATGGTAGTTATCTTAGGATAAAAATACTCTGTATTACATCCGTCAAAGCCAACCAATGAGAAATCGTCAGGTATCCGCATTCCTATCATGTTTGCTCTTTGATTAAAGCCTATTGCGATTTGGTCATTTGCGCATATAATAGCTGTCGGACGGTTTGGCAATGAACAAAAATAGTCAAAAGCGTTTGCTCCTGTTTTAGCTTTTAAATCGCCGCTGAAAATATATTCATCAGGCACAGTTATACCCTTTTCTCCAAGTGCGGTAACATAAGCCTGCTTCCTTTCGGTGACCGATTTTGTGGCCTTGTCGTAGCCTGCAAAAGCAATCTGCCGGTGGTTCAGATTGAACAGATAGTCAACAAGCAATCTGATTCCCTTTATATTGTCACTTTTTACAGATGAGAATGCCTCAGACATCTGTCTGTCGTGAAAAACACAGGTTTGATTGTGTAACTTGTTCCAAGATATGTTTTTAATATGCCCCTCTGTAAAGATAACACCCTTTGTCCTTATCCCCTCGCAATACTTTAAATATTCTATTTCTTTTTCAGTATTATTTTCTGTGTTGCAAATCAATAGGGTGTACTTATTTTCAAATGCAATTTTATTTATTGATTTAACAAGAGATACAAAAAACGGGTTGTCCAAATCAAGAATGAACAGGGCTATGGATTTTGAGGTATTGGAAAACATGTTTTTAGCCGTTATATTTGGAACGTAGTTATATTTTTCTATTATAGAATTAACTCTTTCACGTACCTCATCGGATGTTTTTGAAGACCCGTTAATAACACGTGAAACAGTTGCAATTGAAACACCGGCCAATTGAGCTATTTCTCTTATCCCGATATATTTTTTATTCATAAATATGTTTTAAATCTCCCGACTGTCAATTATTTGTTAAGGTGTAACTGTTACTAAAAGTTAATTGCAATTGCCGTTTTAGTGAGGATTATGCTTTTATAACCGATCTTGAGTGCACATAGCTTATTATTCCTATAGTTATTGTTACATTATTAATACTATAATAATATTTTTTTGCTTTAAAAGCAACATTTATTAAAATTATTGTGTAAATGTTACATTGAATATGAAATTTTAAATAATTATTTTTTTAAAAAAATGTAAATTCAAGAAATATAAGCTATAAGAATATTAAAAATGCACAAAAAAACATTAAATTTTAATAAAAATTTGTCTAATTCTGTTGACAAATAAAATATATGAAGTAAAATATAAGTATGAAACTTGTTACAAAAAATAAAGGGGGGTATGAATAGTGAATGACAGAATTTCGAGATTGAGAAAAAGATTATTCGAGCAGGAGCCTAGAGTGTGCTCAGAGCGGTGTAAAATTTTTACGGAGTCAATGAAAAATGATATAGGGCTGCCCACTTCAATTCAACGTGCAAATGCATATTATAATGTTTTAGATAAAATGACTGTCTGGGTGAAGGAGGATGAGCTGATTGCCGGCAATCAGGCAAAATGGCCGAAAGCTGCTCCTATATATCCTGAGTACTCAAATAAATGGATAGTGGATGAAATCAACGGTGAGCCTTATGAGTGGGACAAAAGACCGGGAGATAAGTTCTATATTGATGATGATGTGAAAGAGGATTTGCTGGACTGCATTGAATATTGGAAAGACAAGGCATTATATGACTATTTGAGAAAATCCCTGCCTGATGAAATTAACAGTGCGTGGGATGCAGGAGTTATAGATGATACATGGGTAAGCGCAGCCGGTCTTGGTAATGAAATCCCTGATTACAGACTGGTTGTTACAAAAGGCCTGAGAGATGTTATCGACCGGATTGAGAAGAGAATGGCAGAGCTGGATTTACGGGAGCCCGGCAATGTAAAGAAGAAGTTCTTTCTTGAGGCTGCTTTAAAAGGGAATATGGCAGTAGTGAATTTTTCAAACAGGATTGCGGACGAGTGTCTGAAGGAAGCTGAAAAAAGCATTGACAAAAAACGCAGGGAGGAACTTTTTAAGCTCGGTGATATTTGCAGAAATGTTCCTCTGAATCCTGCAAAAACCTTTCATGAGGCTGTGCAGGCGATATATATTATCCTGCTGGCTGTTCATTTGGAATCCAATGGTCATGCCATATCTTTAGGCAGGTTCGACCAGTATGTATATCCGTTTTATAAGAAAGATATTGAAGAAGGAAGGCTTACACGTGAAGAGGCTTTGGAAATAATAGAGTGCTTTTTTATAAAATGCAATGAACTCAATAAGCTTCGTTCCTGGCCTGATACAGAATTTTTCCTCGGTTATCAGATGTTTATAAATCTTGCAATTGCCGGACAGACAAAGGATGGTGAGGATGCGGCAAATGAGGTGTCCAACCTGTGCGTGGAAGCATGCGGAGAACTGAAACTTGTAACACCTTCTATTTCGGTTAAATGGTTTGAAAAGACCGATGATGACTTTATGCTAAAGGCTCTGGAGACCGCAATAATACATCAGGGCGGAATGCCGGCATTTTACAATGATTTGGCCTTCATAAGAACCCTGAGAAATATGGGAATCGCGGAGGAGGATTTGATTGAATGGTCGCCGGACGGCTGTATTGAGGCATCAATTCCGGGGAAATGGGATTTTGCTGCAAAAGGTCCCTGGCTGAGTGTCGAAAAGGTATTGGATATTACCTTGAATAACGGTTATGATCCAAATACAGGAATACTGCATAAAAAGACAAGTAAAAATATTGAGGAATGTACGAGCATTGATGAAATTTACAAGGAATACAAGGATATGCTGGCCTATTTTATGGATTTGCAGGTTATTACGGAGCATATCAATGATTATTATCATTGCATATATGATATAAATGCCTTCCGCTCATCCCTTGTGGAGGACTGTATCGGAAGATGCCTTGACCTTGTGGAAGGCGGCTCGGTGTATTCGGCCGACGGGGGACCGACAGCGGGAACAATAAGTGCAGGGGATGCAATGGCGGCCCTTGACGACATAGTATTCAACAAAAGGATGCTTACGCTGGAGCAGGTGCTTCATGCTTGCAAAACAAACTATGAGGATATGTCAACAGAGCCCGCAGGTCCTGAAATAAGAGCGATTATGCTTAATAAGGCTCCAAAATTCGGAAATGATGATGAGAGTGCGGATAAATGGGTGGTTGATATAGAAGACTTTATAGGCTCCAGATACCGCTATGAGTATAAGAGCTCAAAATACGGAAAGGGCCCTGTCCCATGCTGCTATTCATACAGTCAGAGCCCTGTAACCGGAAATATTGCCTTCGGACGGTCTGTGTGCGCCACACCTGACGGCAGGAAAAATGGCGAGCCTGTAAACAACGGTATTTCTCCTGCAAACGGTTCGGAGAAAAATGGTGCAACTGCTGTTTGCAATTCTATTGGAAAGCTTCCCAGCATTTGGTTCCAAAAAGGGGCAATCTTCAATATGAGATTGACAAAAAATGCCGTTTCCACTGTTGAACAGCGTAAACGTGTTATAGCAATGATTAAGGTTCTTTTTGAAAAGTATGCGCAGCAAATTCAATTTAATATTGTGGATAACCAGACCTATAAGGACGCTATGGAGCATCCTGAAAGCTACAAGGACTTGATGGTCAGAGTATCCGGCTATAGCGCACTGTTTACGGCTCTTGCCCATGATTGCCAGATGGATGTTATAAATAGGGCTGAAATTGATTTGTAGGAGACTGATATGAATAAAGCGACTGTTTTTGATATTGAACGTTTTGGAATTGAAGATGGACCGGGTATCAGAACAGCAATATTTTTGAAGGGCTGTGCTTTAAGATGCAAATGGTGTGCAAACCCTGAATCGCAGCTCTTTGAAAAGCAGGTCATGTTTAAAAGCAGCTTGTGCACAGGCTGCCGCAGATGCCTGTGCATCTGCCCTAATAACAGCATAGAATATCTTGAAGGCTATGGGTTTATCACTGTCGGCAGTAAATGCAGTCATTGCGGGAAATGCGCAGATAATTGCTACGTCAACGCCCGCTCATTAGTAGGGAAGGATTATTCTGTTGATCAGATAATTGATGTGGTGCTTAAAGACAAGGAGTATTACAAAATGTCGGGGGGAGGTGTAACATTTACCGGCGGAGAGCCGTTTTTTCACCATGATTTTATTAAGGAATGCTCCCAAAAGCTGAAAAGCTATGGAATAACGGTTCTGGTTGAGACCTGCGGACAGATTCCCCTTGAGAACCTTCAAGCCTGTTCTGACAGTATTGATTATATCTTTTATGATATAAAGCATATTGATACCGAAAAGCATAAGCTTTTGACCGGTATGGGAAATGAGCTTATTCTTTCAAATCTGGAATGGCTTAACAGCAGCTTCAGAGGAAGCTTATCCGTAAGATATCCCGTCATACCGGGGTGCAATAATGAGAAGCGGGAGATTGAAGGCTTCCTTGACTATGTCAGCAGGCTTGAAAATGTAAAGGAAGTTTATTTTTTGCCTTATCACAGGCTAGGAGAATCAAAATATCAAGGACTTGGCAGAAAATACGAAATGCCTGAAATTGAATCTTTAAAATTTAAGGATATTTCTTATTTAAAAGACTATGAAGCAAAGTATAACATTTCTATAAAGGTTTAGCATATGAGTATTCAAAAAAAATAAAGGAGTCGGTATATTATGTCGGTTAAAAATATTGTCGGCTTGGACTGCGGAAATTCATCATTCAGGGTTTTACTTGGTGTATATGACGGGCAAGCAATAAAGACAGAGGTTATTGACCAGATTCAGAATGACATGATAAGGATTGGAGATTATTTTTACTGGGATATGCTGAAAATATTCGAAGGCTTTAAGGTGTCTCTGAAAAAAGCTGTACAGGCAGTCAATAGAATTGATTCCATAGGAATTTGCACCTGGGGTGTTGATTTTGCAATGTTCGATAAATCGGGCAATATGCTTGGAAATCCGCTTTCATACAGGAATGAAGCAGGTGAAATTTACCTGAATGGCCTTACGGAAGCCCGGAAGTCAAAAATGTTTGAGGAAACCGGTATTCTGTGCGATAAGATCAATTCTGTTTACCGCCTGCTTGCAATGAAAGAAATTATGCCTGAAATATATTCAATTGCCGATAAGGTTTTAATGATACCGGATATTCTGAATTATTTCATGACCGGCATAATGATTAATGAACCCAGTGAGCTTAGTACTACTCAGCTAATGAGCTCGAAAACAAGAAAAATCAGCCCTGAAATCTGCAAGGAGCTGGATATTTCAGAAAAACTGTTTTGTGAGATAGGTGAGCATGGAAAAAGAATTGGTATGGTCAGAAGAAGTATATTGGAGGAAATAGGAGCAGACTATGAAATCCCGGTGGTATGTGTGCCTTCTCATGACACGGCGTCTGCGGTAACTGCTATTCCTGCGCAGGAAAGCGAATATGCCTTTATAAGCTCGGGGACATGGTCTCTTATCGGAACTGAGGTTGACGAGCCTGTAATAAATGATACGGTTCTTAAAGCCTCTCTTACCAATGAGGTTGGTGCCTTTAATAAAATAACCCTTTTAAAAAACAGTGCAGGTATGTTTATTATTCAAAGAATAAAAAAGGAATATGATGCTGAGATGAACAGAACCAGCACATGGGACGAGCTTGACACTCTGGCGGATTTGTATGAGGGTGAGGTACCCCTCTTTGATGTTAACAATTCAAGGTTTTTCAATCCGTTGAAAATGAGCAGGGAGATATGGAGCTATCTCTGTGATACCGGTCAGGTTAGCGGTGGACTTGATTGGGGAACAATAATAAAGGCTGTTCATGAATCTATGGCCTGCTGTTATGCAGTAACCGTTGAACAGCTTGAAAAGGCTGTATCGAAACAATTTGACAAAATTTATATTGTAGGAGGCGGTTCAAAAAATATAATGGTGAACAGGCTTACTGCTGAAAGAACCGGTAAAAAGGTCATAGCATGCAGTAAGGAAAGTACTGCTTTAGGTAATATTGCAGCCCAAATTAAATTTTTTGACAATGATATGGATTTAAAGAGAATCAGGAAGGTTATAAAGAATTCTTTTCCGGTAATTGAATACTCAGGGGAAAAAAATGGCATGGAAATTGTTGAAAGGTATAAGAAAATGCTATAGAAGGGGTGATAGATAATTGGAAAAGCTTATGCTTGATATGAGTGGCATCAATAAAAGTTTTTATGGAGTACAGGTCCTGAAGGATGCCCAGCTTCAAGTCAAGTCAGGTGAAGTACATGTTCTGCTTGGTGAGAATGGTGCAGGTAAGTCAACACTCATTAAAATTTTATCAGGTGCTTATCAGAAGGAAACAGGAAAGATTGTGCTTGACGGTGAGGAGCTTGGTGCTCAGACACCGAAGCAGATGATTGACAAGGGAGTAAGCGTTATTTATCAGGAGTTCAATTTAAATCCCTATGTCCCGATATATGAAAACATTTTACTTGGCAAGGAAATTGCAAGCTATGGAGTGATAGACCAAAGGGCTTCAATAAAAGAAGCAAAAAAATATCTCGATCTTATAGGATTGGATATTAACCCTAAGACCTTAGTAAGTGAATTAAGCGTTGCTCAGAAGCAAATGGTGGAGATAGCCAAGGCTATTTCAACAAATGTCAAGCTTTTGGTTCTGGATGAACCTACGGCTGCCATTACAGATAAAGAGACTCTAAGGCTGTTTGAAATCGTAAGAAATCTCAAGAAGAAGGGTATGGGAATTATCTATATTTCTCACAGAATGAGCGAATTGTTTGAAATCGGTGACCGCTGCACCGTAATGAGAGACGGCAGATACGTTAAGACAATAGGCCTTGCCGAAACTAATATAGATGAGCTTACAAAGCTTATGGTGGGAAGGGAGGTCAGCTTTAAAAGATTTCATAACGGCTATATTGATGAGAATAAGGTGGTTCTGGATGTTAAAAGCCTGTGCTACAAAAATTTGCTTAAAAATATTAATCTGGAGCTGAAGCAGGGCGAAATACTGGGTCTTGCCGGACTGGTAGGCGCAGGAAGGACGGAGCTTGCAAAGTGTATTATAGGTGCCTGTAGAAGAACAGGAGGTTCTGTTCAATTAATGGGTGAAAAGCTTAAGGATAATGATGTGGAATATTCCATAAGAAAGGGAATTGTTTATCTCAGTGAGGACCGTAAGGATGAGGGCCTTGTGTTAATGCATTCGCTTACCGACAATGTGGTGCTTCCCAATCTTAAGAAATTCGGAAAGCTTATGCTTAAAAGTGTAAAGATGTGTGATGTTACAAAGGACTATATACAGAGGTTAAGGATAAAGACATCCTCCCATACGGCAGAAGTCAGAAGCCTGTCCGGAGGAAACCAGCAAAAGGTGGTTATTGCAAAATGGCTGTATTCAAACGCAGATGTATACATCTTTGATGAGCCTACAAGAGGAATAGATGTCGGTGCCCGGGATGAGATATACAATATAATGATTGATCTGATAAAGAACGGAGCATCAATAATTATGATATCTTCAGATTTGGTTGAGGTGCAGAAAATGTGCAATAGGATTATTGTGTTAAAGGAAGGGAGAATTTCAGGGGAATTGGAAAATACCGATGAATTGACCCAGGAACAAATATTGCATTATGCTCTTACAGGAGGGGAAAAAAGTGAATAATACAGTGAATAAATTAAAAAAGATAGACCTCAAGTCAATAACACTTTATATCGGAGCAATTGTTATCCTGCTTGCTTTTACAATTATATGCAAGGCTAACGGAAAGGATTTTCTGACATCGTCAAATATTCAGAATATTATTTCCCAATCCTCGGTTATGGCAGTTGTGGCAATCGGTGCATCACTTGTCATACTGACGGGAGGAATTGATCTGTCGGTTGGTTCTATCGTGGGCTTTGTGGGAATTTTCGGCGGAATAATGATTAAGAGCGGTGTACCTTTATTTGCGGTAATTGTTATTTGCTGCGTGGTATGTGCACTTATCGGACTGGCTACCGGCTATTTCGTAAGCTTCGGCAAGGTGCCGGCATTCATTGTTACTTTGGGTACAATGCAGATTATCAGAGGGCTTACAAAGGTTCTGACCTCGGGAAAGCCGGTGTCAGGGTTCCCGGAAGCACTCTCAAAGCTGTCCTCCTTCGAGATATTCGGTATTCCTATAATTATAATTTATGTCTTTATATTTTATGTATTGATTGTTTTCACTTTGAGTAAAACCAAGTTCGGGAGAAGGATATATTCTATAGGAGGAAATCCAAATGCCGCAAAGCTTTCAGGTGTTAAGGTGAATAAAATAGAAATGCTGACTTATATGCTGGCAGGATTGTTCTCGGCATTTGGAGGCCTGATGCTTTTGTCAAGACTGTCCTACGCAGATCCCAATGCCGGTTCAGGGTATGAAATGGATGCAATAGCAGCTGTTGTTATCGGAGGAATAGCACTTTCGGGAGGCAAGGGAAAGGTTGCTAACACATTGGTGGGGGCTTTGATACTCGGTATGCTCAAATGCGGTTTGCAGATTTTAAATGTTCCTACTTATTATCAGACAATTATCATAGGTGTTGTAATTATCGCAGCAGTATATATGGACAAGGCTAAGGAAAGAAAGGCAGAATAACAGTTGTTTCTGACACCTGCTTAGTTGGTGTTAAAATAAAAAAAATGGAGGAATAAAACTATGAAAAAGTTATTAGCGGTGATTTTTGTTCTGGTGTATTCTGTATCTGTAATGCTCACAGGCTGTTCCACAAGCGGTTCCTCAGGAGAGACAAGTGCTGCGTCAGGTTCTGATCAGGGAAGTGCTGCAAAGTCTGGAGAGGATAAATTCGTTGTCGGCTTTATTCCTATGACATTGAACAATGAGTACTTCATAACAATGGTAAACGGAGCAAAGCAAAAAGCAGCGGAGCTTGGAGTCGAGCTTAATGTCCAGGCCGGAGATCAGCATGCAAGTGCGGCAGATCAGCTGACAATTGTTGAAAACATGATAACATCCGGTGTGGATGCTATATGTATTGTCCCAAGCTCATCAGAAGGTCTTGCCGTTGCACTTAAAAAATGTAAGGATGCAAATATTCCCGTTATCAATCTTGATACAAAGCTGGATGAGAGCGTTCTTAAGGAAGCCGGTGTAACAGTACCGTTTTACGGCACCAACAATTACGAAGGAGCGAAGAGTGCGGGCGAATATGTCAAGGCTAACTTCAAGGCTGGAACAAAGACAGCCATTCTTACAGGTATAGCAGGTCAGCAGAATGCAGCAGACAGAAGAGACGGCTTTATTAAAGGCGCGGGAGATGCTATTAATGTTGTTGCAGAACAGTCTGCAAACTGGGAAGTGGATCAGGGCTATGCCGCAACACAGAATATACTTACTGCCAATCCGGATATTGAATTGGTATATGCGGGCAACGACGGAATGGCAATAGGTGCGGTCCGTGCTATAAAAGAAGCAAAGAAGGAAAGTCAGGTCAAGGTAATAGGCTTTGACGGCACTTCCGAAGCTCTGAATATGATAGAATCAGGTGAAATGTATGCTTCGGTTGCTCAATTCCCTGCTGAAATGGGAATTCTGGGTGTTGAAAATGCTCTTAAGCTTATAAAGGGTGAAAAGGTGGAAGAAAGCACAGATACCGGAGCAAAACTGATTTTACCGGAGAACGTGAAAGAGCATCAGGAATATTGTAAAAAATATGCCGAGTAGTCATGCAGATAAATAAAGTCAATTACAATCGGCTAAATAAACGATATTATAAATATCGTCCGGATATAAATATCGTCGCGAAGGCTTTGAACCGTAATTGACTTTGGTAAGAAGCCGCAGTGGCTGTTGCTTTGACAGGGACAGCCACCGGCTTTAATAAAAACAGTATATGCTTTACACAAATAATTAACCGGGAAGGGATTTAGTTATGAATTATAAAAAATTAATTGTAGACTCCGGATTACGTATGCTTAATTCGGGATATACAGTGGGAACATGGGGAAATATCAGCGTGAGAGATCAGGAGAAAAATCTTGTATACCTGACTCCAAGCGGAATGGACTATTCAAAGATTATTGAGGAGGATGTTGTAGTATGTGACCTTGACGGTAATACGGTTGAAGGAACAAGGAAGCCCACAATAGAAACCTTACTGCATTTAGGAGTATACAAGGCACGTCCGGAGGTCAATGCGATTGTTCATACACATCCTATATATTCAACAGTGTTTTCCTGTGCGGGTGAGGATATTCCTTCTGTTATTGACGAAGCGGCTCAAACTCTTGGAGGCATTGTAAAAACCGCTCCTTATGCACTTCCGGGTTCACAGGAGCTGGCGGATAATTGTGTACGGGCACTCGGAGATAAAGCAAACGCCTGCCTGCTGATGTCCCATGGAGCTGTATGCCTGGGCGAGACAATGGAAGCGGCCTTCAAAGTATCAACGGTACTTGAGGTAACCGCACAAATTTATTATATGGTAAGATCAATGGGGAAAGAGTGTATTAAAATATCCGATGAAAATATTGCAGCTATGGAGTATTTTGTTAAGAATATATATGGTCAAAGATGAAGCTGATAAAAAACCTCTTGGTGTACATTAAAAAAGTGCGCCGAGGGGTTTTTATTTGCTGTACAATTATAGTATTATTAGAGTTGATATTATATAACCCCTGAGGAGTTTACACATGATAGATTCAAAGCTTATCACATTTTTGAACGTAGCAGCTTTAAAAAGCTATACCAGAGCGGCAGAAATGCTGAATCTGACACAGCCCGCAGTGTCTCAGCATATAAAGCAGCTGGAAGAGCATTATAATGTAAAGCTGATAAACAGAAACGGAAGACAATTATCCTTGACGGAGGAAGGAAAGCTTTTGTTTAAATATGCAAAGGAGCTGGAGGCTAATTCATTTCTGCTGGAAAGAAAGCTAAGAAACAAATCTGCCGTTGCAAAGAGATATGATATCGGTGCAACTCTTACTATCGGAGAATTTGTACTTCCGGGCTTGCTTGGCGAATATAAAAGGCAGCATGAAAATATTGATGTTATAATGCATGTCTACAATTTGGAGGAGATATGTAAAAGGCTTGAAAACGGAGATTTTGATCTGGGTATAGTTGAAGGCCCTTTTGATAAAAGTAAATTTAATTATAAAAAGTACAAGGAGGATGAGCTGGTTCTGGCTGTTTCACCTCTTAGCAGCCTATCACAAAAATTAAGGGTTAGCATAAGCGACATACTCAATGACGGAGGGCTTATTATGAGGGAAAAAGGCTCTGGTACAAGAGCTGTATTTGAGAATAAGCTTCTTGAGCTGGGTATAAGCCTGTCTGACTTGAAAATTTATATGGAGGTGGGAAGTATCGGTGCCATAAAGTCTTTGGTACAAGCGAACCTTGGCTATACGGTCATATCAATAGAGGCTGTGAAAAGAGAGGCGGAGTCTGGCACAATGGTAATTATACCTATTGAAGGCGTTAAGATTATGCGTGAATTCAATTTTATTTATTTTGAGCATGGGCAAATAGAATTTACCGATAATTTTATTGATTTTTTAAGAAACAAATAAATATATTAATAAGATACAGAATTTTTTAATAAATATTGTAATATTTGAATATATAGTTTGACAAATATAAAGCTTGTGTTTATAATTTATATTAGGGAATTTAATTTTGGAAGGAGTAAGGAATGGCAGATTTTAAGAGGTTTGTACACAAGTGGGTATGGATTGCTCTGATAGCCTTTTGCATAGTCGGGGTGATATATCCGGTTATAGGTATTGCTGCTTTGGTTTGTATGCTGGCTCCGTCAATAGTTGCTTTCTTCAGAGGGAGAATGTGGTGCGGAAATTTTTGCCCCAGAGGAAGCTTTAACGACAATATTCTGTTCAGGCTCAGCCGTCGGAAGAATATACCCGTATTTATGAAGAGCAATTGGTTCAGAAACCTGTTTCTGATTATACTGATGAGTGCATTTGCTGTACAGCTGACATTTGCATGGGGGGATGCGGCAAGAATCGGGGGAGTATTTGTAAGAATGATTTTAATAACCACGGTTATAACAATAATTTTAGGAATTATTTTTAATCAAAGGACCTGGTGTGTATTCTGCCCTATGGGGACGATGGCATACTATGTTACAAAAATTATGTCGGGTTTAAAAAACAAGTATGTGACGTTTGAAAAGGATAAATGTGTAAGCTGCAGGCTATGCACAAAAGCATGTCCTGTGGGAATTGATGTGTTAAGCTGTAAGGACAAGGGAAGTGTCACAGACCATAATTGCCTGAAATGCAATGCATGTGTTGAAAAGTGCCCTAAGAAGGCGCTTTGTGTAAAATAGGAGAAGCTCCTGCTAAATGTTAAGAAAGTGTTTAATATACTATAATTTTTGAAATTAAACAGCCGGCTTAATAAAAAACCGTTTGGGATAAATAAATCCTGAGCGGTTTTTGGTATATTCATGATATAATAACCCTATAAATTTGTTTAACCAGCAGACAAGCATGTTTAAAAATAAGGTTGCCAGAGGGCTTATTTAAATTATGGATTTTATACCCGCAAAAACAGTTATATCAGGATATCGTGAAAACGACAACTGGTTTGGAAATAACTACAATATGAATATTTATAAGGGCTGCTGTCATGGATGCATATACTGCGACAGCCGGAGTGAGTGCTATCATGTGGATAATTTTGACGAGGTTCGGGCAAAGAAGAATGCTCTTGCCTTGATTTACCGTGAGATAAGGTCAAAACGCAAAACAGGAGTTATAGGGACGGGTGCCATGAGCGACCCGTACAATCCCTATGAAAGAGAATACGAGTTGACCAGGGGAGCGCTGGAGCTTATTAATACATATGGCTTCGGTATATCCATAGCCACAAAAAGCGATTTGGTTACAAGGGATATTGATTTGCTCAAGAGGATAAAAAAGCATTCTCCGGTTCTGATTAAGCTTACGGTTACTGCTTGTGATGACGGGCTTTGCGAGAAAGTCGAGCCGGGTGTCGCAGCTTCGTCGAAAAGGTTTGAAGCTATAAGGCAGCTGTCTGAAAACGGTATCTTTGCAGGTGTCCTTATGATGCCTGTTTTACCGTTTATTGAGGACAGCGAGGAAAATATAAGAGGGATTATACGTCTTGCGCACGAAAACGGCGCAAGGTTTGTTTACCCTGCTTTTGGAGTAACACTCCGCCAAAACCAGAGAGAGTGGTATTTTAAAAAGCTTGATGAGCTTTTTCCCGGAATGAAAGAAAAGTATATACGGGAATACGGTGAGGCCTATGAGTGCCGTTCACCTTACGCAAGGCAGCTTATGTCTTTGACAAGGCAGGAATGTGAAAGGCTTGGGCTTTTGTATAAAATGAGAGATATTATAAATGGATACAAGAAGGGCTATTACGACAGACAGCTTACGCTGTTTTGAAAAGGTGTTAAATCTTGTATCCGGCACGAGTTTATAAAAATATTTTTAAGCAAATAGGCCTGAATTTGTATTTGAAGGTGAAAGGCTATATTTTATGGAAAAAGGCACAGCAAGGATTACTGCAGCCGCAAAAGTAAAAGGCGTACAGAATTATGTTAAACTCACGGAGGAAGAAACATCACGTATTCTTGAGAGAAACAGGAGTAAATTGAATTTAACCGACAAACAGCTGGTACGGTGGCACAAGAAATGCCTTTGCCTTGTTGAGTTTGAGGAAATGCATAAAATTGAGCCGCTGGACTTTGAACATCAGGGAAACATGGATGACTGGCTTATCATAGAGAAAATCGAGGATGTAGTTGCAGGCACAAGTATTCCTTATAATTACAATAATTCGAAATTCTGATGACTTTTTAAAAGTGGGGGACAGCAAATGAATAATAAGGAAATACTGAATAACTTATCAAAGGAAGAGCTCATTAAGCTTATAGAAATATACTCAAAAAACTGGCTGGCACATGATGGTGTATGGTTTCAATCCATAGAGCGCAAATCAGGGATGGAGGAAGCAATGTTCCATGACAGGGAGGCTTGGAGGCGCTTTACGGAAATTGAGGCAAAGCGTATCAAGGAATTTCTGAAGCTTCCGGAGCATGCGGGACTAAAAGGCCTTGCAAAAGCACTGGAACTGAGATTTTACGGGAATCTCAACGATTATGAGCTCGTTTTTAAGGAAGACCGGCTTATATTCCGCAATGTGGACTGTAGGGTACAGACTGCAAGAAAACGCAAAAATATGCCCTATCATCCCTGCAAAACAGTGGGTATTGTCGAATATTCCGGGTTTGCAAAAGCTATAGATGAGAGAATCAGCTGCCGATGCCTGAGCTGTTTCCCTGACATAACCGACGAAGCCGCTTGCTGTTCGTGGGAATTTCTCCTGAATACAGATAAGGCTTAAAATAAAACTCTTATTTCATGTATAGGATTTTTAAAAGAACGTATTATATCCATAATAGTTTCAATAATAATAGCAGTTATATTTTAAAGTGCTTTATGTGGCGAAGGACTGATGATAAAGAAATATTGACTTTAAAATATTGGAATATTCTTTTATGTATGCTAGAATCTAAATAAACATTTCATATAGTATATTAATAACCACGGAGGTATACTCATGAGCATCAAATACGGGATAGTAGGCTTGGGCGGCATAGCGTCAAGGTTTGCAAGGGTGTTGAATAAAGCTGAAAACGTTGAATTAGTTGCGGTTGCGGCTCGTGATAAAGGAAAAGCCGAGGCTTTTGCAGATAAATACCACGCAAAAAAATCTTACGGCAGTTATACCGAGCTTATTGACGATGAAGAGGTTGATGCGGTCTATGTCGCACTGACACACAACTTTCACTGCGATATCGTAAAGTATTGCCTGAATAAAGGAAAGGCGGTTTTGTGCGAGAAGCCTTTAACTACTGCTAAAAAGGATACGGAGGAATTGATAGCACTTTCACGTAAAAAAAACGTGCTCTTGATGGAAGCCATGTGGATGAAATGTATTCCTGCCTACAGAAAAGCCAGAGAATGGGTGAGAGCCGGGAAAATAGGCAAGGTTAAGCTCATTAGTGCTTCATTTGGCAATAATGCGGACTTTAATCCGGATAGCAGGCTTTTCAATCCTAAGCTGGCAGGCGGCAGTGTATATGATGTGGGAGTATATCCCATACATTTTGCAACAGGAATATTAAATGAAAAGCCCGAAGCTGTGGATGGGCTTGCAACGATATGCGAAACAGGTGTTGATGAGTTCGCGGTAATTAATATGAGCTTTAAAAGCGGTGCTTTGGCATCGCTGAGCTGTGGTCTGACTGCTTATACAAACAGGGATGCGCGCATATTCGGAACGATTGGAAATATTGTGGTATATGATTTCTTTGGTTCTCAGAAATGCGAGCTGTATGACAGTGAAAATAACTTGAAGGAATGCTTCGGAGAAAAGGTTGAGGATGGTTTTATCTATGAGATTGAACACTTTAATGAGCTGTACCTCAGTAAAAAAACGGAAAGCGAGCTTATTCCGCATTCTGATTCAATCATATGTGCCGAAATAGTAGATGGGCTAATGAAAAAATGGGGAAGCGATAATCAGGAAGGATGTTATATATATAATTAAATGCTAACTGAAGCATTACGGAGAATAATAATACTTTATAGTTTTATTTTGATAAATATTTAAAAATAACAGGATTTTTGCCGATAATGTTTGTAATTAGTTCTTTTATCGGATGCTTTATAATATATTGTATAATACCATTTTAAGTTTTCATTGATATATTTTTTACAGGCAAAAAGATTTTGGAATTATAGTATAATTTGGTGAAATATAAATAGGGGGAAAAGCTATGAAAATATTCAGCAGAAAACCTTGCAACGAGGCAAGATGTATTTTAAAGTATGTAGAGAACAGGCTTGACGGTAAGGAAAATCAGGAGCCAAGTGTAAAATATCCGATACACAGGTCGGTTCTGGAATATTTCAACAAGCTGTTTTCAAATGAGAAGCAAATGGCGGATTCTGCAAAAAAGCTTTTGGAGGTTACCGCATCAATGAGCAGCTTTGATGTAAATATGTCACATACAGCATACGAGTTAATTGATTTTGCTGAGGAATTAGCCACTCTCAGTGAATCGAACCTTGCGGTTGTTGAAGAGACTACTGCCAGTATGGAGGAGGTAAATGAAACTATAACCAATGCCGCCGAAACCCTCAGTCATCTTGCTAATGATTCAGAGGTGCTGGTACAGAGTAATCATGGCAGTTTAGTCCAAATCAAAGAGGTTAATGATTTAAAAGAAGAGGTATTGAACGATTCCAATATTATGAACAGGCAAATAGGAAATCTGGTAGAAATGGCTAATAAGGTTAATGATATTGTAAACGGAGTAGCCTCTATTGCGGAGCAGACGAATCTGCTGGCACTGAATGCGTCTATTGAAGCGGCCAGGGCAGGAGAAAGCGGACGGGGCTTTTCGGTGGTCGCGGATGAAATCAGGAAGCTTGCGGATGATACCAAGAAAAATCTTGAGGGAATGAATTTCTTTGTGAAAAGTATTCAGGATGCCGCAATAGAAGGTAAGAGGAGTATGGATAACACTCTGGAATCAACTCAGAAAATGAGTGTTAAAATTGATATGATCAGCAATACAATGGAAAAGAATGTCGACATGCTTAATACAGTCATAAAGGATGTTCATAATATTAATCAATCCATAAATGGAGTTAAGAATGCTGCCGGTGAGATTAATCAGGCAATGGATGTTTCAAGCCGTGATGCGGAAAAGCTTAACATGATGACACAGCAAATTCATCAGGATGCTTTAAAGAGCTCGGAACAAGCACAAAAAATATCTGAGGTTGATGACGAGCTGTCAGGTATTGTCAAGGACATGATGCATTCCCTGCATGGAAGCACAAATGCAATT
Organism: Ruminiclostridium sufflavum DSM 19573; assembly: GCF_003208175.1. Classification (GTDB taxonomy): domain Bacteria; phylum Bacillota; class Clostridia; order Acetivibrionales; family DSM-1351; genus Ruminiclostridium; species Ruminiclostridium sufflavum. The sequence goes on from NZ_QKMR01000002.1 coordinate 293,003, forward strand.
GACAACAAGGAATTTTCAGATAATATAATTAAGGCAAAAGATGCTCATACTAATTGGATACAGAATTTAAAGAGGATAGTTGATGAAATGAGAATATATCCCCTTCAAACCAACGGGGCAAAATGTGCTTTCGGACATTTCTATAATGCAATGGAGGTAACCCATCAGGCAATTTCAAGCGACTGGGAAAAGCTTGGACAAATACATGCGGAGTTTCACAGCACAGGGATGAAGGTAATTGATGCGGTTAAGGAGGGAGATGCTTCCCGGGCCAAGGACTATTATATGTCTGCAATTGAACTCTCAAAGGAAATATTTGTTTACATAGATAAAATATATAAGGAAATTGAGAATCAGACAGAAAAAGGAATAGATTTGTTTAAGCACTGAAATACCTGAAAAGGATAATTGACCTATAAAATCTATCAGTAACAAGAAAGAGATTTATAAATGACAAAGGCAGGATTTGAAAATTACAAATTAGACAAGGAACTGTTAAGGGCCATACGGATGCTGAACTTTACAAGCCCTACGAGGGTTCAGGAACAGGTGATTCCTGCGGTTTTGGATAAAAGGGATATAATAATAAGGTCCCGGACAGGCAGCGGAAAGACGGCGGCGTTTGCTATTCCTGTATGCCAGCAGATACAGTGGGAGGAAAACAAGCCGCAGGCTATTGTGCTTACTCCTACAAGAGAGCTTGCAATACAGGTTAAAGAGGATATTTTTAATATAGGAAGATTTAAAAGACTGAAGGTTGCGGCTATATACGGCAAGGCTCCTTTTTATAGTCAGGAGAAGGAGCTTAAGCAAAAAACACATGTAGTGGTGGGAACTCCGGGCCGCGTTATAGACCATCTTGAAAGAGGAACTCTTGATACGTCGAATATAAAATACCTTGTTATAGATGAAGCCGATGAAATGCTTACTATGGGTTTTATAGAGCAAATAGAAGCCATAATTGCACGCTTGCCTGTACGGCGTGCAACCGTATTGCTGTCAGCTACGATGCCCTCGGATATAAGAAGCCTGTGCGATAAGCATATGAATTCGCCGGTATTTGTTGAAATTGAAGAGCAGGGTTCGTCTGCGGACAATATACTGCAGGAAGTATATTTGGCGCAAGCAAAAGATAAAACGGAGCTTTTAGAAGATATTACCGTTATAGAGAATCCGGACAGCTGTATAATATTTTGCAATACAAAGCAAAAGGTGGATGAAGTGCATGCTCAAATGATAAGGCTCAGGTATTCCTGTGAAAAAATTCACGGAGGAATGGAGCAGCAGGACAGACTTCGTGTGATGAACAGCTTCAAACAAGGCTGTTTCAGGTATCTGATAGCCACAGATGTTGCTGCAAGAGGAATAGATATAGATGATGTTAAGCTGGTAATTAATTATGATGTGCCCAATGACAGTGAAAGCTATGTTCACAGAATTGGAAGAACAGGAAGAATAGGCAGGGAAGGGAAAGCGGTTACTTTCGCAGCAGCGGATGACGATAAGCTGTTAAGGGATATTAAGCAATATATCGGACAGGAAATTCCTCTGAGGCAAAGGCCCGCAAAAGAAATTGTAAACAGCCTGAAACCGGAGTTTATAGAGAAAATAAATACTGTACCGGAATTAAAGGAGTCAAAGGGTTCACAGCTCAACAAAGAAATTATGAAGCTGCATATAAATGCCGGCAAGAAGACAAAGATGCGGCCGGTTGATATTGTAGGCACACTTTGCAATATAAATGGAATGACAGCGGCGGATATAGGAATAATAAGCATCGCAGACATATCTACCTTTGTGGAGATACTGAATAACAAAGGTGAGCTTGTATACCGGGAACTGCAGAATACACCGATAAAGGGCAGGCTCAGAAGGGTAAGTAAAGTAGATATAGCGCGCAATTAATAATTTATTAATAAAATTTAACATAGAAAAAGGAATAATATATGGTAGAATTAGGTAAGGTTCAAAAATTGACAGTACTCAGAAGGACTTCAATCGGTGTATACCTCAATAAAGAAAACAGCGTGGACAAGGAGGATATATTGCTGCCTAAAAGTCAGGTGCCTGAAGGAACTGAACCAGGCGATGAAGTTGAGGTGTTTGTTTATAAGGATTCCGAAGACAGGTTAATTGCAACTGTCAGAAGGCCAATGCTGACAGTGGGAGAGCTTGCAGTTTTAAAGGCGGTTGAAAATACAAGTATAGGGGCTTTTTTAGATTGGGGCTTGGAGAAGGACTTGTTTTTGCCGTTTAAGGAGCAGACCCGCAAGGTTTCGGAAGGAGAGCAGTATTTGGTTGGCTTGTATATAGACAAAAGTGACAGGCTGTGTGCGACAATGAATGTTTATGAGATGCTGGACTACAGGTCCCCGTACAAGGAGAAAGACAGAGTTAACGGAACTATATACAACATCAGCAGGGAGCTGGGAGCATTTGTTGCTGTTGATAATAAGTATCACGGCTTAATTCCCAATAAGGAGTTTTACGGCAGTTTTACTGAAGGGGATAATATAGAGGCAAGAGTAAAAATAGTAAGGCAGGATGGGAAACTGGAATTAAGCTTGAGAAATGAAGCATACAATGAAATTGAGGGTGATGCAAAAAAAATTATGGACAGGATGGATTCAAATAACGGAAAACTATCACTGAACGACAGCAGCTCTCCTCAAGAAATTAAAGCTGAATTCGATATAAGTAAGGCGGCTTTTAAAAGAGCTGTGGGAAGGCTTCTCAAAGAGGGTGCCGTTAAGATTACGGACAAGGGTCTTGAAAGAATGTGGTAATTATGTGATTACCATAATTTGCAGAAACTATAAGTATTGTTCGGATATTGAGACTTGTTATCCTGCAAGACAAATATAAATTTAATGGAGGTCAAATTATGGGATTGATGGACGGATTACTGGGAAATGCATCGGAGGTTACAATTCAGGAGGTTCAAAATGAGTTGGGAAAGCTTTTGGCAAGCGGAGAACAAATTGAAAAAGCGTACAAGCTGATTCGTGATCTTTTTGTTTTTACCGATAAAAGATTAATATTGGTGGATAAACAGGGCGTGACAGGAAAAAAGGTTGAATATCATTCGATTCCGTACAAAAACATTATTCATTTCAGCATAGAAACAGCAGGACATTTTGACTTGGATGCTGAATTGAAAATTTGGCTTTCCGGATCGCAAATGCCTATTCAGAAGCAGTTCAACAAAACTCTCAACATATATGAGGTACAAAGTGTACTGGCAGGCTATATATTAAAATAACCGTTAAGGTAAAGAATACTTTTAAGCTGTTCGTTTGCGAATATAAATCATGGTGCGAGAAGCTATAAAATCTTGCATCTTTTTTTTATTGCTTTTTTTGTTACTTTTTTATATTATTTTGATGAAAAAATATATGGACTTTTAAAAAATATATAAAATTTTAAGGAAATATATAAATATAATGAGTATAATTATATATAGTTTATAATAAAATACATTTGATAAAAATGGAGTTACACCGGATTTATACTATTCCTGTAAGCATAAAGGAAACAGGAAAAAATTCACTGGCACGAGAAGTCAGGTTATATCAAGGAGAACTTATAAACTATGTAAAAATTAATATAAATTAAGGGGGGAGACTAAGTCTGTGCAGAAGCAAAATAAAGGTATTTCTGCTTATAGCTGCACGGACGCAAGTTATGGAAAGGACACTAATATTATATGAAAGCAGATATGGACTTACAGAAAGAATTTCAAAAGGCTTGTCACTTATTTTAGGACCTGCAAAATATTGCAGACCCTTAGAATTTAATGGAAGCTTTAATAACTTCGGAACAATCGTTATATGCACTCCGGTATATTTAGAGAGTGTTGATGAGAATATTTATAAATATGTCTTAAAAAATGCAGATTTAATTAAACAGAAGAAGGTAATTCTGATTTGTTCCTGCCTGGCTGAAGATATGGCGGGAAAGTATCTGAAGCCGTTAAAGGATATTTTGGGACAAAGTGTAATATTGGAGACTTCTTTAGGAGGCGAGCTTATACCGGATAAGCTGAACAGTCAGGATTATGAACTAATTAAGAAGTTCAGTGCCGCAGCAGGCTTTCCGCTCAAGGACAGAAAATCCTTTGAAATGAAGAAATTAGTAAAGCTGGCTCTTGATATAAGAAGGCTAAAGGATAAAGAGCTTAAGCTTGTTCCCGAGGAGGAGCTTAAAACTTACATATCAAATTTTATTAAAAAGCATAATTCATGTGCACTTGCCACAGGGTATGATGATGCTGTAAGAAACACTCCGATGGAGTATATGTATATAGATGACTGTATTTATATATTTAGTGAAGGAGGGGAAAAGTTTTCAAATCTTCTTTTGAATCCAAAGGTTTCAATAACCATTTATGATGCGTACAGAGGAATGAATAAACTGGGCGGAATACAGATTTCAGGTGTTTCTGAAATAATTGACACAGGCTGTGATGAATACATTTATGCTTTTAAACAGAGAGGCCTGAATATTGAAAAGATAGTTTCTCTGCCCGTTGCATTAAACCTTATAAAGATTAATATAAGCAAAGTTGAATTTTTATGGTCAGGATTTGTTGAATTAGGCTATGATATAAAGCAAGTTTTATATGTATAGTATGTACTAGGCATAACAATACTGTAATAATGCGTGACAGCCAAGGCATCAGCTGTTAATTAGTGCCTGCTTTTTCTTATATATTTAGCTAATAGTATATTATTAATATTTCGGGGGAAATTATAGGATAAATGCATTTATGGAGGAGGCTTCAGCCTCAGTCCTAAACTATCAGCCGATAGTAATTGACTTTTAGTTTTTCTGTAAAAGGCGGATATGGAGAATATATGAAAAAGCTGCTTTATATTACTGTTAACACTAGGCCTGAAGAAATGTCATCAAGCAAAACCGTTGGAAGAAAGCTTGCAAACAGTATTTTGGAAAAGCATACTGATATGGTTTTGGAGGAGCTGGATCTGTATAAAGAGCACATACCACAGCTCAAGTCATGTTATTTTCAAAGCAGGAGTACTATCGCAAATGCAGAGGCTTTGATGAAGCTATCAAATGAAGAACAGCAGGAGGTCAGGCAAATATTAAGATTGTGTGACCAATTTATAGAAGCTGATATTTATCTTCTTGCGGCACCGATGTGGAGTCTGTCGTTTCCGGCACCGCTGCTGGAATATATAGATTGTGTTGTTTTGGGCGACAAAACTATTGCTTTTGAAGATAAAAAGCCCCATGGCCTTTTAAATGATAAAGAACGTATATTTATTTATGTTCAGTCCTCAGGGGCAAATATTCCGTGGATTATCAGGCCGGCGCTGAATAAAGGATTGAATTATGTGCATGATATTATGAAATTTATAGGTATAAGCAAGTTTGAAGAGCTTTTGGTTGATGGTACAGGAACAACTGAAATTGAACGACTGGAAGCAATTGAGAAAGCGGAGGCAAAAATAGCTTCACTGGTTGAACAGATACGCTTTTGATTAATTACAGAGGATATTTTGCAAATAAGGATTGAAGTATATTGAATGGGCTGAAACAGACCTCAGCTACCTTTCATGGGCTTCAATCCTTTACTTGTTCTGCTAACAGTTTCCCTTGCATCATGGAAAAGACTTTTAGTCAGAAATATCCGGCATAGCTTCCTACTTATTTCTAACAGATGCCTTTAGATAAAAGCCGAGAGTACCGAACAATAAAACCAGAACCACGGGTAGGAACCAGAGCCCCAAAGAGGTTGTCCCAGTTGAAGCCGCTCTTATTGATTGAAACTGAATGTAGCTGAAAATAATGACAATTATAAGCTTGAGCACCCTCATCATACGTATTGCGCACGTATATTGGGTTAATGCATTTTTTTGGGTGATTTCAACGATATAATTATATATATGCGGGAATTTCTGCAAAAGGGAAAGTCCCGTATAAAGTATTAAAATAACCGGCAGAAGAAACAGAAGAGAACTCTTATTTCCATATCCGTCTGCCTGTCCAGAAAAGCCAAAGTGGACAGGTACAGTGTCGGGCAAATTGGGCCACGAAAAAGCGGTATAAAGGCACAGTACTATAAAAATAACAATGCTTATGGCTTCTAGGATGATATCTACAGGTTTTAAAGGGATTTCAATTTTAGGTCGCATTTGTACACCTCCGCCACAAATTTTAATATATAAGATTAAACTTTATCTCAAAATTATTATATCACAGCAGCAGAAATATATATATTTTTTGCTGCTGCTTCCTGCGATATAAATTATAGAATTCTATAAAAATTCTAAGGAGGTATTCAGCTTACACTGGTATACATAATGTGTAACGTTTGTGTTATTCAGCTAATATAATAAAATATATGTTTTTTTATGAAAGGGGATTATAGCTTTATGGATAATATGCTTTCAAATAATAGTCAGAGCTTTTATGATGATGATTCCCGGGACAATAGCCCATGTATACCGCAGGAGACATCTATACACAATGTCAGGCTTGCAAGAGCCTATGTGCCTTTTGAAAAAATGTGCGAAACCTTTATGCCTATTAAAGGGTTAAAAAGAGGTACAATATTTCCGCCGCTGTATGATGCCTACGGGTGGGAGAAAAGGGAAGGGGAGGAATAGCCATGAGCAGGGACGAATTGTTATTAAAGCTATCGGCGCTGGATTTCTATGCAATAGATTTGCACCTTTATTTGAATACACACCCACGTGACAGAGAAGCGCTTGCGAAATACAACACAGTTGTTAGAGAAGCAAAAGCCTTGAGGGAAGAATTTGAAAGAAATTATGGGATGCTTTCAGCGCAAGGTACGCCCAGCAAGTATCCGTGGCAGTGGATAGAAAATCCATGGCCATGGCAGAAGGAGTTTAATTTTGAATTAGCGGGAGATGATGACAATGTGGGTTTACGATAAGAAGCTTGAATATCCGGTAAAAATTAAAAAACCTGACCCAAGGATGGCAAAGTTAATTATAACTCAATACGGCGGGCCGGATTTCATGTTTTATTAAGGTGTTTTACTTGATTATTATCAGTCGGCAATTCATATAATTAATACCTTAATCTGTTTACAAAAACATACAAAAAGTGTATACTATCGTATTATAAACAGTTATTTTGTAAAAAAAGTAATATTAAGGAGGTAGCTTAATACAAAAAAAAGAGAGCAAAACTTTTTCGGAGGAAAAGCGTGAAAGAATATTGTGCGGCGGGCAACAAAGGCGCATAGCAAAAAAGCCCATAGGAAACGGCAACGAATGGGAAAATATAGGATTAAAATTTAAGATACGTACAAATCAGAAGCTTTTAATAAGCCTTGAAAAACAAGAAGTTTAATTGCATTTGGATAGCTTTTTGCTTCTGTTTTTTTGTGACACCGGTGGCCTAGCGACTTTGCACATATCGGTCCCGTTCCATTCTTCGACGAATTTGAACATAAAGAAAACGGCGTAAAAATTATCAGTGAAATTGCGATAATAGTGCGTTTTCTACCACTTCAACGCCTTTCTTTTTAAGGCTTCTTTTTAAATTGCAGAACTCAGTAAGCACTTGAAAAAAATGACATTGAAATCGCAAGGAAAGTCGAATTGCTTAAAGAAGGCATTAACGGACTTAAGCATAAGCTCAGGGAAAAACCATGTTAAACGTCTGAAAGGCGGAAAATGTACAATTGAGCTCGGCTTTGCATTCTCATATATTCCCGCTAACGAATAAAGAATTTCAGACCACTGCTTAATAAAAGGTTATAGCAGAGGTAAAGGATAAATAAATTATGAGGTTGGCGATTGGAACATTGAATAAAGTTTCATATAAAAGGGGGAATAGAAATAAATTACATATTAAGTCTTTCAGATATAAGTGCACAAAACGTAGATATTTCAGGCGGTAAAGGAGCGAATCTTGCACGTCTCATTCACCATGGATTTAATGTGCCTGTGGGATATGTTATTACTACAAAAGTGTTTGATGAAAAATATCCAATAGAATGGGAAACAGAGCTTTCATCCCTTTCTCTAAATGGCATATATGCAGTGAGATCCTCTTCAACCGCAGAAGACATGCCTGCTAATTCATTTGCAGGTCAGCAAGATACTTATTTAAATATCAGTGGTTTGGAAAACATAAAAAACGCAATCAATAACTGTTTTGCATCCATCAATAATGAACGGGCATTACATTACAGAGAAAAAAATGGAATACATACATTTTCGATGGCGGTGGTTTTACAAGAAATGGTTGCTCCTGAATACTCAGGGGTTATGTTCACGGCCGATCCTTCCAGTTCCGATAGGTTGACCACAATAATTGAGGCAGTTTCCGGACTTGGTGAGGAGTTAGTCTCCGGGCGGAAAATACCGACCATGTATAAAATTAAGAACGGTAATATACAAAAGAGCGGAGAAAATAAAATATCGGATGAGAAAATATATGAGCTTGTTCAAATTGGGAATAAGATTCAAAATAGTTTTGGTAGTGAACAAGACATAGAGTGGTGTTTAAAAGACGATACCTTTTATATCGTACAGGCCAGGCCGATAACCACGCTTTATCCGAAGCCCCAGTCATCAGATGGCTTTAAACGCTGCTATTACTCTATGGGACATTTGCAGATGATGACAAACACCATTCTTCCCCTCGGCGGTGAATTCCTATCGCTTATGATGGGAACAGAATCACCCTCGTTTTGTGGTGGGCGGATATATGTGGATATAACACGTCACTTAAAAAGCTTATTCAGAAGAAATCTCTTATTATGGGAATTCAAAGGATTTGACAAGAGGATTTATGATGGGGTTCAAGAGGTTTTACAAAGAAAGGAATATATCCGCTCTATTCCAAAAGGAGAATTTAGCTTTAAATTACCAAAGAATATACTTCCAACTATTATAATGGGTTGGAAGACGTATATCAAGAATGATGTTTCAGTAATTCAAAAGTATTTTAGGCGCATGGAGGACTCTGTCAAGGAACTCGAGAAGGAAATAGCTAATCATCATGAAGGTGAATTAGTGAGTTTTATTGAAAGAGACATACAAAACAACCTTGTAAAAGCCTTTCGGGATCCTATATGGGGATGCATTTCTGTTGCAAGGGTTATAGCCTCATATATCAAAAAAAAGAGCGAAAAATACATTGGGGAAAATGATATTATTAGCGAAATAGGAAAATCCATCCCTAATAATATTACAAGTGAAATGGGGATAGAGCTCGGACGGATTGCTGATATAGTACGCAGACAACCTGAGCTTGTGGATTATCTAAAAAATGGAGGCGAAGATATTACCAAGATTGGGACTGAATTTTCAGCTTTTTTAAATAAATATGGTTGCCGTTGCAGTGGTGAGATAGACATTACAAAACCGCGTTATTCAGAAGAGCATAAGGCTTTAATTGCAATCCTACTAGCAGATCTGAATCAACCGGACGGTCATGCTGACATAATATTTGAAAGGGGTTTGAAAGAAAGTCAAAAGGTAATTGACGAGCTGTTGATGAAAGCAAAGTCAAAGGTTTTGAAAAAAAGGATTCTGTTTTACCGCAATTTCTGGGGATTACGTGAAGCTCCCAAATATTACATGATGCGTCAGTTCTGGGTTTATAAACAGGCTCTTATAAAAGAAGCAAAACGGTTAGGAATTAGAAATATAGATGATATTTATTATATGGACTTCAAAGAATTAAAAAGTGCTTTCTGTGGAAATAAAATCAATTACGAAAAAATTGATAAAATGAAAATTGATTATAATCATTATGAAATATTGAATCCACCCAGAATTGTTTTTTCTGATGGTGAGGTCATTAAAACTTTTCATGATACGAAAGCCCCAAATAATTCGCTTGTTGGAATTGGTGTATCAAAAGGTACTATTATTGGTAGAGCAAGAGTGATAGTAGATATTTTCAATGCGAAGGATATTCAACAGGGAGAAATATTAGTTACCAGATTTACAGATCCATCATGGACACCTGTTTTCCTTTCTATTATCGGACTAGTTACAGAAGTCGGGGGTATGGTAACTCATGGGAGTGTTGTTGCAAGAGAATACGGTTTGCCGGCAGTGGTGGGTGTAGATAACGCAACAAAATCCATTTGCACTGGGGATATGATAAGAGTAAACGGTGAAGACGGCTGGGTAGAGATATTACCGTAAAAAATCCGGAAAGTGCATTCCTGAACGTCGTGAAGCATGCCCGGTGCAGGACTAATAGACCCCTAAAATATATGATTGCTCGATGAATCGCAGTATTTCACTGCTTCACCAATTTTGAAACGGCGGAAGGCTGTAGCAAGGATGTATCAGCGGACATTAAATAGTAATTTATTTTTTTTCGACCCGTCCCACTTAGATTTGGGACTATATACTTAATTAAGATACGGGGTGTAATATGAATCATATTTGGCTATATGCTGTACCCTATGCTGTGGGTACGGCTAATATCTATCATCCTCTTGAAAGAAGGGTGCATAATTTTGTCAATGTGAAGCCTGTGGAGCTATCTGGACATGGCAGACGATGTGACGAGCAATCCTATGTTACAATTCAAGAAATGGCGCTGGATCTTTTGCCTCAATTTCAAGGAAAAAACAAAAATGAGCCCTATTTTCTTTTTGGGTATAGCATGGGAGCTCTGGTTTGTCTTGAGTTGTGTTATCTTTTTCAAGAACTCAATTTACAGCTTCCAGAGCATTTGTTTTTATTTGCGTGTGATTCCCCCGCAGCGAAGAGGACCGACAAAGACTACGCCAATATGAGCATAGGTGAAATCATGGAGGAGCTGCTCCTGATGAATGACGCTAACGCAGAGCTGCTTCAAAATAAAGATATTATGGAGTTTATTTATCCCATTGCCAAGGCAGACTTTGCTGCAGCAACCGCTTACATGCCAAAATCAGCTGTTAAAATTTCATGCCCGGCCACTATTGTACGCGGGAGCGATGAAGAACTGCTTGACGAGCGGATTGATGCCTGGCAGCAATATTTTTCAAAAGAAATTGACTGCGAGTTTTTTGAAGGAGGCCACTTCTTTTTTTTCCAAAATGAAAGTCTAAGTCATGAAAGATTCAGCTTAATGCTCAAAAAATATACTGCATATTTTCAAGAATGCGTTTATTAATGAGAAGCAGGGAGTTAAGATATGAAAATGATAAAAGGATATGGTACAAGCATTATGTCAGCTAATATATGATATTGCGCTGATTTTCACAGTGAGCTGAAAGAGGATGAAAAATATTGAGAGAAACAGATGCTGTTTAATATAGTTATCTAAAGGGTGAGAGAGCTTTACGATTAGAATTTGAATAAGAGACATATTACCGGCATCTTTAAAGATAAACAAGAGCGAATAAAAAAATTTCAGAGTATTAGGAGAAAAGAAAATGGATGAAAAAAATAAAGAATGTGCGTATTTTTCATTGACGGAGCCACAAAAGTCGATTTGGTTCACACAACAGCTGTCCGAATCGATGAACCACAGTGTGACCGTTGATGTCTCATTTGACGGAAAGCAGGACATGTTTGCCGCCAGTACAGCTATCAGCTTATTGTACAAGCACAATCAAGTCCTGCGTACCGAGGTGACGGAATCGGATGGTGTGCCCATGCAGTTTTTCAGGGACTATGACCCCAAAAGCATGTATGGAAGTGTTCGGGAGTTTCCCAGCGCCGCCGCTTATTCAGCCTTTGCTGCCGGCTATGCGGAACAAAGAATGGACGAGACTCTTTGTGAAATCATAGCCTTCAGCTATGACAGCAAATATGGTTTCCTCATCAAAGGCTCTCACATGCTGATAGACGGAGTAAGTGCGATTCTATTGCTGGCACGGGTGAAAAAATACTACGACGCTGTTACAATGAATAAGGAGATCGACGAGCCAGAATACCGCTATCAGGAATTCATTGAGCAGGAAGCAAAGTACTATGCCGGCAGCCTGCAATTTCTGAAGGACAGGGAGTTTTGGCAAGACAAGCTGTCAGTTATTACCGAACCGACAAGAATCGCGCGGGGCGCAAGGCATTCGCTGGTATCGAAGAGATTCTCGTACCCGTTGGCGTCAGATTTTGAAGAACGATTGAAAGGATACTGCAATAGATCCGGCGTTTCGGAATTTGCGGTACTTTTGTCATGCTTTGCCCGGTGCGTCTCGGAGCATGTGCGCAGCAAGCCAACCAGCATTTTGTGTGCCGTGATGAGGAGCCGGAAGGGAGCGGTGGAAGAGGCATCACCCGGAATGTATGTCAATACGATTCCTGTTGTTTTTGACGGCGTGTTTGAAAGAGCTTCCGAAGATACGGCGGCTAAAGCCATCAAGACAATTACGAAGGATTTTATAAAAGCTGCAAAACACTTCCGGTACAGCTGGAATCATATTCTGGCTGATTATTACCAGATTCAGGGGCAGAATCAGGCACCCTCAGATATAATGTTCAGCTACCAGAATTTTGGTTCCTTTGACACCAGCCAATTTGTATCGGAATCATTTTCTCATACATGGTATTCTCCGGGAACGCAAGCGGACAGCCTCGCATTCCATGCACGTCGGGAACCAGGGGGCTCCTTGCAATTTGTGCTTGATTATCGTGCAGAAGTGTTTTCGCAGGAAGATATATCTATTTTTTGCGGACATCTTATTACGATGCTGGATTCGTTGTTTGCAAACCCGGACAAGCGCATGGCAGAATTGGAGATGCTCGGCGACGCAGAGCGGGAGACAATCCTTGGTGCTTTCAACGACACCTGTGCGGCGTATCCAAGAGACAAGACTATTGTTGAGCTTTTCGAAGAACAGGCAGCCAGAACCCCGGATAATACAGCGTTAAAATTCGGAGACGAAATCATGACATATGCGGAGCTGAACAGGAAAGCCAATGGGTTGGCAATGCATCTGCGCAGGCTTGGCGTCCATACGGAGGATAGGGTTGCGATACTGGCAGAGCGCGGCATGGAGATGATAGTAGGAATCTACGGAATTCTTAAAGCCGGCGGCACATATGTGCCAATCGATCCATCT
>NZ_QKMR01000003.1 GCF_003208175.1 Ruminiclostridium sufflavum DSM 19573
AGGTATCTTCTGGTTGGAGCAGGAACATATTTTTCATAAACACCCTTAACATGATCCTGCAATTCTTTCTCAATTGTGCTATCCTTTTCTCCAAGATAGAACTTTAAAGCCTCCAGTTTTTCCTTTGAAAAGCTCACCTGCAGTACTGCTTTTTCTGATCTGATAGTCATAAAAATCACTCTCCCATATTCATAAGATTTATTGTATTTTGTTTTAAATTTTTACAGTAATCAAGGTATATGCTCATATCATAGCAGCCATCTTCCTCTGCTATTTCAGCCATTTCCTTTCTGCTTTGGAGCTCCGATAACAGCATATTTGCTATGCCATTGTTCTCTTTTACAGTTAGCGTAAATTGTTCGCTTATTTCTTCAAAAGAAACAGTCCAGTTTCCGTCTGGTGTATTTTCTGCCGCAGTACGTATGATTTCGTTTGCCGCAAGTAAAATATTTTGTTCGATATGGGCCTTTATATTGGGCATGAAACAAACATATCTTGCATAGTCATATCCGCTGCTATTTATTAAAATCCCGTCACCGCCTTCCTCATCCATAGCAAGCAGGCAGTGAATTCTGCCGGACGAATCTGTAAACATATCCTCTGTCCTGTCTGAAATAAATGCCCTATCCGTTAACAGATTATATTTAAATTCTTTAAATGCTTTGCTGCTCATTAACTCAACTGCCTCTATAACACAAGGAGTTGTCCTCAGTGCATCAATTTTTCTTTCAAATATTGCGTTTGTTATTAGCATACTCTGCTTCATCTCCTATTTTTTTATATGCGGCCTGCCGTACAGAACCTGCTTGTTTGAATTGAATAAATCCCTGTAAACTACCATGCCTTCAGAGGAGGATGCATCTATTACTTTTCCGTCTCCGGCGTAAATACCCACATGGGTTATGTTCATAAACCTCCCGTTCGGCCTGTAACTCCAGAACACCAAGTCACCGGGCAGCAAAAAATTTTTAGATATTGTCAGTTCGTTTTCTGCACAGAATTTCCCCTGCTCTGCTGCCGTTCCAGGAATATAAATCCCCGCTTGCCTGTAACACCACATAGCCAGATAACTGCAGTCAGTGTACCTTTCAATGCCTCTCTTTTCCTGTGAATACGGATTGCCGAGCCTTGACAGTGCATACTTTACAATTTCTCCGCCCTTGCTGCCTGCGGGCAGATTATGCTGCAATTTTTCTTTTTCTTCTGCTGATAATTGATATGTCCAGCCATCCCATCCTTCAGTGCTGTCATCCTCAAGAGGTGCGGGAATTCCATATGCGATGCGATAATATATTTCATTTGCATTCGACATTTCCTTATAATCAACGGTTTTACCCAATGTAAAATTAATTTTTTTATAGACTTCAAACATATCCTTTATTGGCACGGCAACCGTATAAGTTTCCCGGGATGCTGTGCCATCTGATTTTTTGACAGTTCTGGTGCGTTGTTCGTATGTAACAAAGCAGTTAATATATTTGCTGCTGTCAAGCATAAAAGGCTGGTCTGAACCGAAATATAGAGAATAAAAAACAGCCTTGACCCTTATTGAGTCGAGACTGTCGCCGTTCTCCATCCTTGCATTGACTGCCGATATTTTTTCATCAATTACTGTAAAGCTGCTGCGCATATCTTCTATGTGTTTTCGATAATCTTCCGGTACATTCCCTGATATTACCCCTCCATGGAAGCACAGATCAAGCACTTTGTTATTATGGTCTGCGCCTCCTGAAAGCATTCCGAATATAACAATCAGTATTACTACTACGGGTGAAAGTATTGCTGCTATTGTCCAACCGATTCCTTTTCTTATTTTCTCATCACTTAATAACGTTGCTGCTGCCTTGGCTATTAGAACAGGATCAACCATAAGTTATCACCACCATTTCAGTCCAAACAGCTCCTCCTGTTCAGGCAGATTCTCCTGCTCAACAGCCATTTTTTCTGCGGTATGTGCAATAGCATCTTTAAGTATTGAAGTATCAAATCCCGCTGTCTTGTAGCCTTCCTCTATTGTTCTTTTGTAAGACTCAGACGGCATACCGAGCTGGTGACCATCTGTCATGACATACACAAAGGCGGAGACTGTTTTTCCCTTTAGCTCAAGTTCCATGCTTTCTTTTTCATAAAAAATCGGATAACCCTCATAACGATCAAGTGCGATTTCATCCTTTGGCTTTACCCTCCAGAGCAAAACAGGAACAGTACCTCCTTCGCAAGGTTCAATCGTTGCATATGAACCTGTTTTTGAACCCCTGAACAACAGTGCATAGCCTTTGATTTCTGATATTCCTGCCACTTTTGCTGTTGGACAGCGGTATTTCATTTGCCTTAAATTCAGGTTGCTGCCGTAGGCAATATAAAATTTTTCTTTCTGCATTTTAACCTCCTATGTTCCCAAAGTCATAGAAAAAGCAGGAGAATTTTCCTCCTGCTCATTTAGCTCTATATTTTCTTCTTCCTGACTATGCTGTTCTGTCTGATCTGTTTCTGCTTCGCTGCCCTGCTGCAGCTCCTGTTCTCTTTTTTTACGGATTCTCTCCTTTTGTGCCTCTGCTTGTCCAGGTGATTTCCAGGCTATATTTCCATCCAGGTGGTCAAGGAGATGCTTTCTCGCTGTTTTAAAATCATCACCGATTAGTCCAAGGCGAAGGAGCCATACACGAAAAGTATATTTTTCATTCTCCGAAACGGTTTTAATAGGGCTTGCCGATCTTTGGTTATATGCCTGCGCTGTTATTGCCATGCAAAATTGTATATATGCTTTTAATTTTCCGGCATGAATAGAGCCGTTAAAGGCACGAAATTCTATTGTCCCTTTTTGAAACACTGAATGCAGATTAAGGCAGTGATATCTGCTGCCATGGTAATGCTGACGGCTGCCGTCCCTGCCGTTATACCACAAATCCTGCAATTCACTTCTTGTATTTGGCTTCCTGCGGTTTAATCTTTCCAGAAAGTCGGAATCAATTTTCTTGCAATACCGGTTTTCACGCTCTGAATCAACCTGCAAGGCACGATAAACCAAGTCTTCCTTAGAGGCAATTATATTAACAAGATTTCTCAACTGATATGCCTCAAACGGTTCGGCATTAATGTGGATATGAATGCCGCAGGACTTGTTACAAAATGCTCCTACCTCCCTGAGTAACCGTACCATCTCCTGTATTTTCTCAATATCCTCATACTCACAGATCGGGCTTACAAACTCAACGCTGTATTCCCGGTCAGCAGCCAGCTTTCGGCTGCCAACCTTCTTCTGGCACTGAATGCTGGCATCACTTACAAGTTTCCATTTCCTGTTCTCCCTGTCAGAAACAGAATATGCTCCGTATGAACCGCCTTCATAATCAGGCTCAGCACTAAAATATTCTGCAATTACCTGTGCGGCTCTTAGCCTTGTAATTCCTGTGATTTCAATTTCTATTCCGAATTTTTGTTCCCTCAAATCCACAAAATCACCGCCTTACCATGTGCGATGCTCATTAATGATGTTTTTTACACCGTCACACTTTACAGTTCTGCCTGCCTCCTCAAGGAAGGCGATTAGCTTTTCACGCCTGTATGTATCAATCATGTGTTCCCGGCAGCTTGAATTAATATTGTTGAGTTCATTCACAGTTTTCAGGACAATTTGTCTGGTTTTGAAGGGTTCTTGACGGCATACTGCAATGTAATCGATGAATTTATTGAGAATCTGGTCAAGCCTTGAGATGTCATCCTGAGAATAACAGTAATATACCTCAAAAGGGTTTTCATAAGCTTCTCCGTCCATACACCTTCTTATCTGGTTAAGAAGCCTCGGCCTTTTTTCTTTTTCTGCCTTTAGATACTGCTCCATAAGGCAAAGCAGGTCATCCTCCTGATTCGGCGTATATGTAATACAGGCTTTCAAATCCTTAACGATTTCCTCTTTTTTCTTCCGCAGCTCTTCCAATTGGCTTTGAATGTTCATCATCTCCCACCTGCCTTTCCGAATAATTTTTCTTTGTATGCCGGGGCATGGACTGCCAGATTATATCGTTCATTTCCGCATTTATACAGGCATACACCTCTCTGCGGAAACTTAATCAGATTGTATTCCGACTCCTCTAATTGCAAGGTGTCAATATAAAATTGCTTATCAATATTTCCTGCATTAAATAAAAACGAATGCGTTGGGATGGAGAATAATGGCTTGGTAAGCTCTCTGATACCCTCTATGTTGAAGTCCTCAAGGTTCTGAGAGCTCAGAATAACCGCTGATTCCTTCTTACGCACTCGTTTCATAAAATTTCGGATATATTCAATTGCTGTGAGATTTGTCAGGAACAGATACAGTTCATCAATGCCTGCAGCTGTGTTACCTTCCGTCAGAAGCTTGTCACTCATAAAGGAAAGGACATTAAACAGTAAGGCGTTTTTAACATTCCGGCTTGCCTGCAGCAGACCCTTCACTCCAAACACAATAAAGCGGCCAGAGGTGATATTGGTATGTCCATTAAAGAATTTACTCTCCGCTCCCTGACACATGGAATGAAGCCCAAGCAGTATCTCTTGAAGTAATTCTGCCGTATACAGCTGATATTTCGTTTTGTCATAGCTTTTGTATTCTTCATCTATCAGCTTGTAGAGGTCTGAAAGGATAGGATAATCAGAAGAGCCGAGGCTGCTGAAATCAGCGCAGTCGCTGATATTCCATTTGCTGTACAGCTTGCCGAGCATAATCTCTATTACGTCAATATGCTTATCGCTAAAATCCTTATAGCATCTGAAAAAGTCTTTAAGAAATGAGATATGCTGACTTAACTTTGTTGCCTGCCGGAATGTTATCGGTGCCTCCTTGTCATGAGGTGAGCCTCCCTCATCCCAAGTCTTTGGCTCTAGCGGGTTTATCATATACTCTCCAGACATCAGATCCACAAAACAGCCTCCAATATTTTCTGCAAGCTCCACATACTCATGCTCGGCATCCAGGCAAATTACATTCTTTCCAGACTCCAATATGTTGCACAAAATTAGTTTCAAAAGATAGCTTTTGCCTTGCCCTGAGTTGCCCAGAATAAGGATGCAGGGATTTGTTTTATCATCCTCTCTCTTATCAAAATCCACAAGAATATTTGAGCCGAACTTATCCCTGCCCAAATAAAAACCGTTGCCATCTGTTTTTCCTGAATAATTAAAGGGATATAAATTGGCAACGGAGGATGCCGGGAGCACTCTTTCAAACTGGCTGCCGAATATATTGCTGCCTGTCGGACCGACACACAGAAAGCCCTGCTGCTGGCGAAGCATTAGGCGGTCAACATTTAGTTTGCTTCGCACAAGCTCAGTCAGAACGTCGGTCTGCAGAAGTTTCAAACTGTCATAGTCATTTGCAGAAAGCTCAATATATACAGCACAGTGCAGCAGTGGCTCTCTGTTCCGATGCATAACAGATACCATTGTCACCACATCCTGCAGATTGCTTTCCGCTGTAACAGTTTGCTGCAAGTCATTTGTATTTGTCGTATTCATGCGGTTCTTATTGGCTGCATTATGAATTATTTTCTTTTCTTCTGTCGGTGTTACCTGCCTTGTGTAGATGCGCAGAGTCACTCCATCCTTCTCTCCTAAATGGCGTAGAATGGCCTGCTCGCTTGTACTTGTGGGATACTCACGGAGTGCCCATACACAGCGGAAGGTGTTTCCGCATATGAAATGGTCTACATTGAATTTGATGACGGAGGGGGCTATCATGTCTATAAATGTTTTGATAACACTGCTTGGCTCTGCTGTGTTTTTTGTTCCTATCATTGGATCATCCTTTCTTGGTATTAAAAAAACAACCTCTCGTGTGGAAAGGTTGTTTTATACAAATTAAAGTTTATTAAGTTATTAAATCACAGTTTCGTCCTAAAAGTTAAGCCGTTAGATAAGTTGGAATTTGCCAGTCTCACATCAAGCTCATTAGCCTCGATAGCCATAAATAACAAATGTACCGCTTAACTCTTCAAATGGTATGCCGTATTTCTCTAAAATAGATAAAAAATCTTTAGTTTCATCGATTACTTCATCAGAGATTAGTCGTCCTCGCTGCTTTGTATAGCGCGGTCTGACTTTTATGTATTCGACCGCATAAAATGGTGTTGCATACATGTCTCCACCTAAATAGTTATCCAGATAAAGCCCCCAATCTCCATGCCAACTTACATCTTCATCAAATTGATGATATGCTGTTTCTTCTTCATCAACAGTTTTGATAACGAATGGAGGGCAGAAGGATAATTCGGCTACTCCGTTTTTTAATTCCCTCCATTTTGTGTTGTTCATCATTGAATATAGTCCTTTTGATTGAACAATAGACATAATTTTTTCTTTATAATCTTTCTTGTTAGACATATATCATCCCTCTTTATCATTAGCTATTATAAATAACCCTTAATTCAAAACTGCCTGATAAATTCTTATTTATCTACATAATTTTAAAATCCATATTACTATATTTGATATTACTTAACAATCGTATGCTTTTTAACAAGTTCGGCTATTGTTTCGTTGACCAGTTTATCATTTCCCACACAACGCCTTATTCTATCCTTATCAGCATCTGTAAGCGGCATTCCTTTTATAGACATTGAGCCATTAACCTCATTAATCAGTCTTTCCAAGTCTTTCGTACAATCCACTTCTCTATGCAACAAAAAATCAATCATCCTCACTGTCCTCTTCTCCGTACAGATATTTCTTACGCAAATATACTGCCTGTTCTTCTGTAATACGACCTCCCCAGAAGTTTGCATTAATAGACCCATACACTTCATCCGCCAAGCAATCCAGATGCAGTACATGTTCTTTTTCTCCCTGTATATAATCATCAATTGCCTTCTGTAAGCTTCCCGGAAGGTCAGTTTCCAGATAGCTCTTGTCAGTCGGCTTCCCATTTGAACCTATATCTTTAGGCTCTGTATCCAGTGACAACAACTCCTCCAAAGTGAGTTCAAGTGCTTTAGACAGCTTCATAAGAGTCCCTGCGCTGCACCTTTCCAGATGTGTTTTCCCTGAACAGATATCCGCTAGTGTCGCCCATGGTATTCCACTGCTTTTTGATAAACTGTAGCGTGAAAAGCCCTTTTCCTTCAAAATTTGATTGATTGTCAATTCTACCACCTCTATAGATATTGTATAGGTGTTCTGGCATAATATCTATACAGAAATCAATTTAATGCTCACGAACAATCCACCTCTCTCCATCATAATCCTCATATTTCTCTGTAGTAACATTCTGCTCATAGTAAACTCCAAGCAGTCTTTTAATATCTGCATTATCGGATCGTCTTGTAGTAAATCCCTGATCCTTCAGGCTTTTTTCTATCCTTGAAAGGTAAGAAAAAATGTCCGCTTCCTTTTCATTTTTAAGCCGGATAATAATCAGAAACTCTCTGGCGGTTGCCATCTGGACCTGCATACGGTCGAGGTTTGAGCTGTCCTGCTGGAGCAGTTTTTGTATGACGGGGTTCGTTTCGTCTTCAATTCGTTTTTTCAGATATTGCTTGTTATCATCAAAATTCTCTTTTGAATTGAGGCAAAGCATTTCAATTTCCGCAATCCCTTTCAGAACAGTCATCAGCGCATATATCCTTGCACTGACACTTGTATCTGAAAGTACTGATATATTTGTTGGGCGGATTATAAAGTAAATAAGCTCTCCTGCCGGAGTTTTTATGCTGTAATCCGTAATTTCATTAATCCCCATAAGATCTCTGGTTGATTGCTTTTGCTTTTCATTTTGTTTCAAAATTAAGACCTCCATTCATACATCTGCTGTTTGAAAATAAAAAAGGCACAGGCATAGCGGATAAAATCCAATATACTTGTGTCCTCAAACCGTATTGACAAGAAGGCATAGGCTGCGGTTACCACAATCGGAAGCATAAATCCAACCTGTGACAGCGCAAAAACAGAAATGAGTAAACCTACACCGATAATTCCAATATCTCTTAACTCCCAAAGCCACAAAGTTGCCTTTGCCTTCAGGTTGTCTGGATACATATACATTTTGCTGACCTCCTTTATTATATCAACGCATCTCCATGCACAGCTTATTATCTACCTGTACCATATCCATGCTCTGAATCCTTTTTACAGGGATGTTATTCTGCCTTGCAAACTCTATTTCTTCAAACATCCCTTGTGAAATTCTGTTTCCGAAAGCCCACAGTTCATCGCACTTCAAAAGCAGCTGCTTTCCCATATTTAAACCGAGTTTCCGCTCTTCCGGCTCGTTGTCATCTAGAACCTGTGGGTATAACAGATGGGGACAAAAAAAGGCATTGCCTGTGGTGATTACATATTTGCAAGCCTGTTTGGCAAACTCTATGTTATTTTTAACATCTCCTGCATACGGAGATGCGATATATATAATTTTCATAAGTCCTCCCGCGTTTTGTTATTTTGGAACCGCCTGCACTATTGTTTTTGTGACATTTACAGCTGCCTGTGCTGTATGAACGGCACCCATAATATTTGCTTTTGTTGAAGTATCAAGTCCGAAGGCTCCTGCTATCCTTGGTACTTCTCCGGCTGACAGCATTAGTCCCAAGCCCAGCAGTGCATGATCTTTCAGTACCATTAATCCAGCTGCAAGTATGGTAGCCTGTAAAAACGATGTAAGGCACAGCCCTATAATTTGCTTTGTCCATTGCAGGAAGCCATCAACATATCCTCTCGGAACAGAAAACATATACAAGCTTCCTACTGCGATCTGTATAATCAGTATTCCACCTCTTTTTAAGTTGGCAAAGAATACTTTGATAATGGCATATCCCATCATTATTATAAGGAACAGCGCCATTATTGAGCTTTTTATCCCGGGCATGCCTCCAAAGATTCCTGAATTTCCTATACTTGCAGCATCCTTTACATTGAGCAGCCCTCCGATAATTCCATTTGCAAGGTCGCCTATCCCGTTTTTGTGTCCTGTTATTCCATAGCTCAGGCTTGCCTGCAAATTGACAGACAGCTTATACAATTCAATCGGAGCAACTGTAAATAAGCTGACAGCCATAAAGCCTTTGATTGCATTTAAAGCTGCATCTTTGACACTGCCTCTGCCGTATTGGTATTCTATTCCGGTTTCAAAGCAGGATACAACAAGACCTGTCCCATAAAGAGCCCACGCCAGATAAGAGAAAAACAAAACGATACTTTTAACCCAAGTTAAATCAAACAGCTCTACACCCATATTTCCCATTTGTGCAAAGAAATCAGCAAGAAAAGCTACAAACTGATTGTATCCCCAATCAATAAACTGATCCATTACCTTTCCCATGACAAAATCCCATATAAACATTCAGTTATCAACTCCTTCCTTTAAAATTAAAAGGCATACCGCTTTTATCCGGTATGTCTCACTTTTTACATCTATTGTTTATGAAAAAAACATTTTTCGTTTACTGCAGCTCCTCTTTGGCATTTCTTATATTCCAGAAATCTTTCAGACAATACCCACATAATAATGGTGAAATTACTAGTGCAAATATACAACTTTTAAAAATTAGTTTGCATTTCATTTTAAAGCATTGTATTGTGAAAAAGGACCGGTCACAATGTTATGAAAGAGGATTAAAATACAATGAATATGAATATTGAAATCATCCCATCATGCTCTATTGCGTATATACGTCAAATAGGAGCTTATGGTGCAGGAAATATCCGAACCATGGAACAATTGAAGCACTGGGCGAGAGCAAACAACCTAATGAATAATAAAACTGTGATTTTTGGTATTGCACATGATAATCCGCAAACAACACCGCCTGAGAATTGCCGATATGATGCCTGTATTCTCCTTGCGGATAGACACTTCCCGGCAGACAGCAATGTACAGCATTGTGATATTGCTGGAGGAAAGTATGCGGTTTTTACAGTGAAACATACCGCCGAAGCTGTAGAACAGGCTTGGGTAGAAATCTTCCCTGTATTAGCCGAAAGCTGCTGCCTTCTTGACACTACGCGACCAATTTTGGAGCGTTATGCAGCCGAAAAGGTTGAGAAGCATCTCTGCGAAATCTGTGTCCCAATTATTTGATTATCAATTGTAACGTTAAAATGATATTGTCATCAAAGAAGCACATGTTGGTATAACCAAAACCCATTATGTGCTTTTCTTGTTTCCTACATCCCGAGATTCTTCCAAAAGATGCTTGCATAAAGGCAGTGATAATGTGTTATTTGCTTCCTTACACAATTCATTCAACTGACCTATTATTCAACAAAGTGATATACAAAGCAAAAAAGCGGCTGAAAGTTTCGTCTTAATCTAACTTTTTTACATATAAGTTTATACTACAATTTCTACCAAAAGTACGACTTGTTCTGGACAGGTATATGCAGTAGAATATACGGTATGTCAGATATTTATTTGTTGCATCGGAAGGAATGATCATAATGGGAAAATGGAAAAGCCTTTTAAAGCTTAAGCCCTTTCTAAAAAAATATAGATTGATTCTGTTTGCCGGGATTGTCGGAATTATCCTGAGTTCCGTGCTTACTACACCTGTTCCGTATTTCATTGGACATCTGCTCGACAAAGTTCTTATGGGAAATAAAAGTTATCACGATCTTTACCTATATGTTGGCGTAATAGCCGCGCTGTATCTGTTGGATTACGGTATTTCTCTGATTTCGAAAAATTTGTTCGTTCGCATTAACAACTCCGTTGTAAATGAAATGCGGTATTCTGTGATGGGCAAAGTAATGGATCTACCGATGAGTTATCTTTCCAACACCGAAAAAGGGTATGTTCAGGGAAGAATATCGGAATGCAGCTCGGTCGGCGGCATATTCTCCCCGATGATTGTCAGCATGCTTCTCAGTGTGATTAGCGCAATGTTTGCTGCTGCCACGATGTTTGTCATCAATTACAAGCTTGCTCTTGTGGTTCTGGCTCTGACTCCAGTCTTTTTCTTTTCCTCGAAAGCCTCTACAAAAGGGTTCGTGAAAAACACAAAAGACATGATGGAATCCAGTGCAGTTTTGAATGGTGAGTGTTTTGAAATCATGAACGGCATTGAGGATATCAAAGTACTGGGTGGAAAGGAAAAACATCTTTCCAAATTTCAGGCCAAGATCAGTGAATTAGTTCATTATAGTGTAAAACAAAGCAAATCCATGATCCTGTTTGTGCAAAACATCAGCCTGATTAACAACGCCGGTACCCTTTTGATTCTGCTGATTTCCGGTATCCTGATTTTAAAAGGGCAGTTTACCATTGGCCTTTATACCTCGTTTTCCCTGTACAGTGTGAAAGTATTTGCAAGTACGCAGGGAATCGCCACATTGGGCACCACACTAAAGCCCATTTGCCTTAGTATTGAAAGAATTTATGAACTTTTGGACATGAAAGATGAAAACAGCGGGAAGGACAAAATATTGGATTCTGTCATTGAAACAATCGAATTTGAGCAAGTCGGTTTCCGATATAAGGACAATTTGCCCGATGTATTCAGAGAAATCAGTTTTCACCTTCAAAAAGGAGACAGCGTGCTTTTAGAGGGCGAAAATGGTTCTGGAAAAACGACACTAATCAAACTTTTACTTGGACTTTACCAGCCGACGTCAGGTATCATCGTAGTCAATGGGCTGAACACTGCAACCTTGAACTGTGACAGCCTGCGGCAGCGGATCGGTGTTGTTTCGCAAAATATTTTCCTGTTTCGAGGAACGGTATTGGACAATATCCTATATGGACAAAACGAAAAGACTCGGCAGGACGTACAGGATCTGGTCGAGAGCCTCAGTTTACAGGACTACATTGGCAGGCTGACAAAGGGGCTGGATACGGAGATCAGCCAAAACACTTCCGGTGTATCAGGCGGTCAGGCACAAATTATTGCTTTCATCCGGGCGCTGCTTTCCCAAAAAGATGCTATCATTCTGGATGAACCTATCTCAAATGTTGACGCTGAAACCCGCAATCTGATACTTCATATTCTGAAAGAGAAAAAATATGATGGTATTTTAATTGTGATTTCGCATCAGACCGAAGGAATGGATTTTCTGAGCAAAGTTATTGAAATCGAATGAGTCCAACAGATCATCAATTATTTTGGATGATCTGCAATCTCTTTATTACATACCGAGAATCTTCCAGAGTATCCTTGCATAAGGGCAGTGATTTATTTGACTTACTATCTTTTTCTTCTGCCATAAAATATCCATATTTTAGTTTTCGTATAAGACAGCGATATCGTGTATTCTGCGTTTCATTTCTGTGCGTATATACAATGGCTCTAAACACTCGCATTTATTTCCAAAACTAAGAAGAATATCAAAATAGTAATCGTTCTCTATAAAAGGGAAATCAACAATGTAATACTCGTCGCCATCTGGAGCAAATTCTTCATAAGCACAATAATCAAGCACCCGATCCATCACAGCTTTATGAATGCGAATTTTAATTTTTGTTTGCATTGTCTCTAAAATATCCAAAAATTCTAAAATCGGTTTGTGATAATCTCGTGGTATAAAAGATTCATCTTTTATTTGTAGATTTGATATACGCGATAGTTTGAATAAGCGATAATCACTCCTCTTATGGCAGTAGCCTTGTAAGTACCAATGGCTATTTTTCAATACAAGCTGATACGGCTCGACTACTCGTGCAGTTTTATTTCCGTGGTGAGCTGAGTATTGGAACGAAATCAACCTGCTTTCCTGTAGGGCTGTTTTGATAATTTCCAAATACGGCCCTATATTTCTGTTACCTGTCCACGGGCTTAAATCTATATGAATTTGATTTACTTTTAATTCTATGTCTTTCGCTTTATCGGCAGGGATAAAGCTCTTGACTTTTGCAATGGCATTTACCAATTCATCACCTCGTACTGTGTTTGAAAGGCTGGAAAGCCCCATTAAGAGAGCAGAAAGATCAGTCGTGGAAAAAACCTTTTTATCAAGTTTATAGTTTCGCATAATTTCAAATCCTCCACCTACTCCCGATGCGGAGTGGACAGGAATACCTGCCATATTAATTGTATCTATATCACGGTAAATTGTGCGGGGTGAAACTTCAAACATATCCGCTAACTCCTGTGCACCTACCCGTTCTTTATCAAGAAGTATCATAATCATACTAACAAGTCTGTCTATTTTCATTTAACCAATATTCTCCTTTTCTAATTGTTGCCACACTGTTGTCAACAATCATATGATACAATAAAAAAGCAAACAAAACAATATTACACATCCATTGGAGGAAATTTATGATTACAATCTATGTTTATATTCTTGATACTTTAGCTGACTGGGAATTGGGATATGTTACTTCGGAGCTAAATTCCGGTCGATTTTTTAAAAAGGATACACAGAATGTATCTCTCAAAACGGTCAGTTATTCGAAAGACCCAATCCATACAATGGGCGGACTTATAATTGTGCCTGATTGTCTAATTGAGGATATGGTTGCAAGTGAAACAAGTGTATTGCTATTGCCAGGCGCAAATACTTGGAGCGACCCAAAGCATGGAACTATCATCGAAAAAGCAAGTGAATTCCTTTCTGCAGGTGCGGTGGTGGGTGCAATCTGTGGAGCCACTGCTGCGCTTGCCAATGTTGGGCTTTTGGATAATCGTCCGCATACCAGTAATGGAGTTGGATTTCTTGAAATGGTTTCTCCCTGTTATAAAGGCCAAAGTTTTTATATAGACGATATGTCTGTAGCCGATAACAACCTCATTACCGCCGGTTCTACCGGAGGCTTATTGTGGGCAAAGCAAATCATTGAACATTTAGGCATGTTTCAACCAAACACACTGGAAGCCTGGTACAAGTATTTTAGTACCGGTAAGCCTGAACATTTCTTTGCGCTGATGCAGACTTTGCCATCTAACAATGAAAATTGATACACCTTTGACTTAAGCAGAACAGTTGTTAAATCCGTATGAAATTGAGGACAGCCTTGCTGATAATGCAAGACTGTCCTCGTTATATTTCCACCGTCACATCCCAAGTATCTTCCAGATATAAATAGGAGCAGTCAAAGTAAACACCAGACAAGCAAATAATATTGCTGGTGCCGCCCAGTCGAATTGGCCACTTTTCCGATAATCAAAATAAGCAAGCCCAAGTTTAGCAAAGAAAAAAACCGCCAGAATAAGGTCAATTGCCGGAAATACAACCTTGTTAACAACGGTTTTTATTTGACTTGATGCATCTGTCCATGTTCCCTCAATAGCTCCTGCCACATCACCGCTTCCTGCCGCAAACGCTATAGTACTAAAAATCATAGTTAGCAACAATGCCATACAAAGCACAGATGCAATTTTTTTATATTTATTCATATATATTTTCCGCCTTTCATTAGTAGTTGATATTATCTTGAATTCCTGAGACTACGGATTCAACGGCGCAAATGACGATAGGTAATCTTTTGATGTCATCGCTAGATTTTCCCCCGCCTCACACCGTGCACGAGAGTTTCCCCTCACACGGCGTTCCATCGGGAATTACATCTGGTATTACAAAGCAGTTGTCAACAATAGCAAGCTTTCGTAACGCGTTTAACTTTTTGATTTGAGATTTATCAGGATTTAAGCTTTTTAACAATCGAAAAATCGTATCACCATTGTTAGCGTGTATCAGCTTGTGAATAGTTTCGGAAACAATGATGAGATTTTGATAGTTGTCTTTGCCACCTAAATGCCGTGGCTTTTTGTGATGGCAATATACATCATCTTTTTCCAATATCATTTTGCTGACAGCACATTTTCCTTGCTGTGCACAGTAAAGAGATAAACGGTTGTCGTTGTATTCTATGGTTTTGTTTTTAACAGGATTTCGCATTAAATAATGCAAAATATTTTTGTCAATTCGTTCTAATCCTTTGTGTATGCTTGCTCTACCCTCGGCGGTGTATTTATTGATAACTTTTGCTTTTGCCAAAGGCTTTTTGTGAGATACGTACCCAATAGGAACTAAAACCTTATCGTTCCCAACAAAACGTATCTGTTTACTTTTTCCGTAAACCTCCTGTATGTGTTTAGGCATGGTATACTTGATTTTCTTATTGTCAAGCTGTCCTCTCGTTTTTAATCTGTCACGAAGTCTTACTTTTAGGCTCTTTTGAATAGGAAAGGCAATTTTTCTGAAGTCCTTTTGAACGTGAGTAGCCATGTCATAATAATTATGTACACCTATGACAAAAGAATTGTACATATAGGTTGCTGTAAACTGACCATTTCTGTCCTTTGGATATTCGATTTCATAAATCAATGTATGTGCTTTTTGAACAATCTTTTCTGTTGCCTTTTCAGTGATATGACTCTGTACAATATATTTTGGTTCACCGTTTCTCTTTGTTCCTCGTCTGTTTAGCTTCATTTTGAAGCCAAGAAATTCCGAATACCGCTTTTTGAGATTAACTATCTGTGATTTTTGCTCGTTAATCTCTAACCCTAATCGGTGCTTCAACCAATCCCTTGTAGCGAAATACAGTTTTTCTGCATCACTTCTGGTCTTGCAGAAAAGTCTAAAATCATCTGCGTACCTTACAATGTAGCACTCTTTTAAATGAGTTTTTAGCCTAAGTGAACCATATCTGCTACTGTGTATCAGAGTTCCGTTAGCACTTACACCGACTGCATACTGCTTTTCTGTTGGCATAGCTACCCATTGACTATTTATCCACCAATCCAATTCGTTGAGTACAATATTAGATAATAAAGGGGATATGATACCGCCTTGCGGTGTGCCTTTTTCGGGAAAACCAATGCCTGCAACCTCTGCTTTTAACATAGCTGATATAATGGAAATCAAAGTTTTATCCCTGATTCCCATAGCCCACATTTGCTTTAACAGTTTACCATGATTGACATTATCGAAAAATCCTTTAATGTCTACATCAACTACAAATGAGCAATGGCTTAACTGCATCAGCTTGTATGCTTCTGCAACGGCGTGTTCAGTACTTCGGTTTGGTCTAAAACCGTGACTGCTGTTATGGAATTTTGCTTCACAGATAGGCTCTAAAATTTGCAATACACATTGCTGTATCAGCCTGTCCATAATTGTTGGTATTCCAAGCGGTCGTTTCTTTGTAGGGTCGTTCGGTTTTGGAATTTCCACTCGCCTCACGGGTTGCGGTTCGTACCAACCAAGTTTCCTTTGAACGAGGTAAATTAAACGCTCATCACTTAATTTAGCAAGATTTTTAATTGTTCGATTGTCTGTGCCTGCTGTTTTACTCCCTTTGTTCTTCTTTAAAGTGCGGAATGACAGCTTTATATTTTCTTCTGCTGTGATTAACGGCATTAGATTTTTGAACATCTTACCGTTTTGACTATCCGCATAAAGAGTATCTAAGGTATCTTGTAGGTCGTAATATTCAGCATAGCGTAATTTTGCCTTTTTCCTTTGCTTACCTTTTGTTGCCATAGTCGGCTCACCTCACTTTGGGTGTGGTTTGCCTTTCTTATTCTTACTCGAACCTATGATTTGTCTGCTTTTGTTTTACTATTTTTCAGTATAATTCTCGACTTGTGGCTATCCCTCCACTATGTTTCCATAGTTTCAACGGTACTGTGCCACAACTTTCAGTTAGATAAAAGCAAGTTATATCCTATGGACTTTCCTTGCCACCGTTTCACAGCGTTGTAATCCGCTCCGCGTTCTAACCTTACTACGTTCCGATATTCCTATCTGTGCATATACCCTTAGGTTGTCCTTTGGGCCTGTACGATTGATGATACCTGTAATATCATAAGGTTTTTCATGGGCACTATTTTACTAGACCTCACGTACACCGTACGTTGACGGTTACAGCATTTCTACTGTATTGACTTTTAGACCCTTTCATTCGGACGTTTTGTCAGTGAGCTTCCAATCTCACATTCTCACCATAGGTATTTTGTAGACCTCCGGCATATAGGCAACACCATTCACCTCTGAACAGCTTTCGTACAAGGAAAATCCTTGCTTACGGTCACTTTCTGCCGACTTCACCGAGCTTCATACACGAAACTATTACACATTTTCGTGCATGTCGGAGTATTAAGGGGGCGTTTCAAGGCGTTACCCTATCATTCCACCCATTGGAATATCAGTTCTCCTAAACTGAACATTTTACGTTCTTTTGTTTAGCGCCTAACCTTTTCAGTTAGGAACGTATCGCACTATGCCAGTCATCCCATAAGCTACCCTTTATTACCAACGAGTCAGTTAAATTCATTGACAGCATTCCAACCGGGGTCCATGAATCTATAACCCATGTATTCACCGTATAGCTTCCGTCCGGCATCCAGACAGGTGTAAAGTGGGTTCGATTTTTATAGGTGCTGTATGGGTTTTTTTGAAACTCAAATTTTGCTGTTGAACCGCCTTGCATCTTTTCAAGCAGCCTCCAGTAAGTTTTGTATTGAAACTCAGGGAAGTAGGATACTGCATTTTGAGGGCATGTGACGGCAGTACTTTGGTTACTGCTTACCGATGCAGTTACAGTTTCATTGATTCCATAGCCGCTTTTCATTGTTCTACCACTAGCTGTTGGATTTTTACTGTCACAGCTGATGCTCATATCAGCAGAAAAAGAGGCATAGTACCTGTCAAGGTCAAACTCCCACCAGCCTCTGTCCACCCAGTTTGCTATCCAGTCGCTGCTCGTATGTGTTTCCCCCTTACTGTCAGTCCAAGTGTAGCTGTTCCAATGTCCTTCATCCACCCAGTGCTCCTGCCACCACGGACGCCAGATAGTCCAGTCAGCCCTTTCTTTTTCTGGCCTTGCCGGGACAGCAGAAGGAGAATAGGAATCATTTGTATCATCTGCTGTGGGATTCGGAGGCGGATTTTTGTCAAGATCCACAATCTTTACATGGATAACTGCTTTTGAAATGCTACCCGGGCCTCTAACTGAAACTTGAATATCCATATTCTGTTTGGTTACTGGTGTTCTCCATTTTACCCAAGCAAGCTGTGACTCTCCATCTGGATAGAACACATTTGAGACATTATACGTCGTCCCACCGATGTTAAAGCTGACCAGAGTCGGATTGTCAGGATCAGATTGTCCTCCGGAAACAGTTACCGCTGTGATAACTTCCGTATTCACCCGGTATTCATAATCATGCGTACTTATTATTGGTGCTTCTGCTGCCTCATCATTGAAACGGACAATCCCAAGACCCAAGGAAGACTTGATATCCGCATCGGAAGCCGGAGTTGTCCTGCTTCCGTTCCACGCAGGATACCCCAAATCTCCCACCTCTAAAAACATTGACAGCGGCAGATTCTTATGAGTCAATGAAACCATTCTTCTTCGCAATAATCCGTTTATCTGCTCATCATATATTGCTGCTTCAGTAGCGGTTGTTGCAATCATGACCCCTTCAAATTTGTAGAAAGCAATCGGCTCAAGAAGTAATTTATATTCTCCGCTGATCAAAATATTAAAATCCATTCCGGTTAATACCGCAATTGAGCGAATTACTTGCTCATCTGTGAAATAACTTTTTATGGCCTGTATATTATTTTTGCCATTTACACTTATTATTTTGGGGATTGCTTGTTTTGGTTTTACACATTTATAGCCGCCTTTTACCGGAGATATGCTTCTTCCTGAAGAGTATTGAATTTTGCTTACTTTTCCAAAGTTGTATATTGAAGTGTTTGGCGGCTTGTTTGTAATATCAATCGGAGTTGTAACTACTGCATGGTCACTTGCTCGAATAACAGTTACCCTAACCCCTTCATCCCTCGAAGACCATCTATTATTGCTGTTCCCTTGCCCCAGTCCACCGCCTCCGGAATCAATATTTCCGTCCCCAACTGCAAATACTTTTGTAGTAATTATTAAGCTACAAAGCATAGTACTTAAAATAACAGCTTTAAATAAACGCTTCATTTTCCCTCCTTTGCAAACAAAAAGCACCGCATCTCTGCAGTGCCGATTTACTTGCTATATTTTTAATTCATATCACCTATCTTATTTCCGTTTTCGTACATACCACTTGCTTCGGTTACTTTGTTTGCTCCTCCATCCGGTACATTATCAAAACCCGGAAGTCCGCCGGAGGTCTGACCTTTTGTACCTGTTTTCTTTTCTGGCTTGGTTGGCTTTGATGGTTGTACAGGCTGTGAAGGCTCATCTTTTTGTTTAGTAGGTTCTACCGTTTTTGTACTTGGTTCTTTAGTAGAAGCAAAAGACGGCTCTGTCGGTTTTTTAGGTACATCACTCTGAATCTTCTGATCAGTACCGGTATCGACTGCTCCATTATCCTTTTGTGTCTCTTCCGAAACTGTTGCCGGTGTTTTTGCAGTACCCGTTACTTCCGTTGGATTTTGACTATCTGCAGCAGCAGTGTTGTTTTGAGTACTTTGCGCCGGAATATCAACCTCTTTTACAGGTTCCTTCTTAAATTGTGATGCTATCAATATTATAAGCACAATGCTTATTACAAGTCCGACTGATACAATCAGACGTTTTTTTATTTTATCAGTTGTATTTTTCATAAGCAACTGCCTCCTCATTTCTTAAATTATTTCGCTCTTTGAGGCTCACCCTACCATAATTGTCTAAATAAGTCTACTATTTTTTTCTAAACTCTAAAACTCAGGTGTATAGCCTGCACTGTTTTTTACTTTTATCTGCATGCATGGCAGCAGTTTTCCTCCAAATGATACGGGAACCTCAAGTATAATTGAACTGTCAATTTTAAATCGCTGTCCTGACTTGTCACCATCGGCAAAGGGGGCATTTTGTATTTCCACATCTAAATCCCATATTTTAAATTCCGTTTTGCCCTCACTGGATATTTTTGAATGGTATTCACCGCTTTGATTTAAACCAAGGCTTGTATCCATTTTATCATAAATATTTCCATAATCAACCGATTCCTCGAAATCTGAATCTATAGGCTGATATCCTCCCGAGTAGCCTTCACGGACTCCATGATAAACATCATCGTAGTTTTCACTGACAGTGGAAATAACAGCATTTTGCAGTGTATCACAAACACCCTGCGATATAATCATGAGCTTTAAGTACTCAGATACTCCTGCAAATACCATGACGAGACAGAGAGTAACTGCCACTGCAAGAGGAAATCCGCTACCTTTGTTATTTACCAATGCCCTACGTGCCTTATTTATTTCCAATAGACTTCCCCCTTTCCTGCCGCATCAGCCCGCAAGGTAACCGGGAAAGAACCGAATCCCCCAAAAAGGCCTATGTTTACATCATAAGTCACTGTCAATGATATTTCTTCGTTTAACTGAATCTGGCCTGTCTTTGACCATTGAACAGCAGGGGATATTCCTGTTTTCTCTCTTAGTAAAACCTCACGTCTTGATGTTTCGCTTCCTATTCTGCCTGCAATTTCTGCTTCTCTCACCAGCTCCGTTGCGAAGGTATCCACCTTCTGTTTTGCTATGTATGCCGGAAATACCTTGACAGCGGCTGCAATTACAAGCATTGCACACATTACAAGTACGACAGTGTCAATATATCCTTCGCCACGATTGTTTTTTAATAACTGTTTCATCGTTCGCCTCCTTAGAACATTCCGCCAAGCGAGCGGAGAATTTCAGAGACAATAACTGCCGCATAAGTCATGATAAAACACAAAAGCATAACAAAGCTGAACACTCTAATTTTGGGAGGAATTTTCATTGCTTGGGCTTTCAGCCTTTGGAGTTCCAGTTGTTTCATGTCATGTGCAAGCATTTGAAAGTACATTGCTCCATCATCCCCACGAAGAACACCAAGCAAACCTCTTGTTATGTCTGAGAGCATAGGAGAACCGATTTTTGCCTCAAACCTTGTAAGTGCGGCTTCATAGCTGCTTGAACGCATGTCCGCTGTTAAGATATCAAGTTCATTTTCAAATTCCCATCCTGCATTCTTTTTGAAATTTTCCAAAATGCCAAGCACATCTCTGCTTGCCTTCAGCTCCTGTGTTATCGTTGCTGCAAATCTCGGCAGCTCTGCCTCAATCTTTTCTCTTTTAGCGGAAAGCTTTTTATCCGCTTTTTGTGTTTCCTTAAAGTAAATCATAACTGCAAGGAAACACAGAATTGGAGCAAGCATCGGCAAAAGCAAAAGGCAGGGAACGACTCCAAGAGCCACAAGTGCCGATTTTACTAATGCAAATGCCATAAATTCCTCGGGTGTCCCGTTAATTCCGGCTGCATTAAGTGTATTTTTCATACGTTTCCTTTTGTACTCATTAATAGGCATATATTTTGCAAGCTTTACTGCCCAACCGTTTATGAGTACATCAATGCTTTTTCCTCTCTCTGTCCCTTTCCCGGCTGCTAAAACCACTGCCCTGCCTGCGGCAAGAGTAGGTAATTTCAGCGCATCTGCCAGAATGAAGAAAACCCCTGAGGCAAACAGTATTCCGAATAAAATGATTAATATAGTCATATCCGCCTACCTCCTGTACTCAATGGGCTGTGTAAGCCTTATTACAAATGCCGCAGAAATAAAGACTGCTGTAAAACAAATTGCAAGAATGATTTGTCCAAGAGGTGTATGCATCAGTGTGTGATACCAGTCCTTATTCAGAAAATACAGCAGAGGTATATTCCCAATCACTAGAATTTGCATTGCAATGAATTCTTTTCTCGGCTCAAAGACCATATTTTCAAGTTCTCCGTTTACAACCCGCATATCTGAAAGTTTTGAAACTATAGGTATCAGCGTTGTTTTAAGGCTTCTGTCAAGCTGGCAGGCAATTAATGCATCGCACCATTCACGAAACACAGCATTTTCAATCTGCTCTCTCATTTCCTGTAAACCTGCCGTAATATCAGGATTTATCATTTTAATCCGACATGCAAACCCGTTGAATACAGACAGGACAGGAGGATTCAGATAGTTAATATTTTCTTCAACTGCCGTCAGAATATCTTCTGTTCTCAGGTATGCAGTGGTAATAATAGAGAGAGCTGTTTCAAGCTCTGCTGCAATATCCTTTTTAAAGTGTGACTGTGTGAACCTTACATACCAGAATGGCAAGAGCATGAAACCTATTCCAAGGACGGGAACAGCGAAGAAGTTTCCAAA
Source organism: Ruminiclostridium sufflavum DSM 19573 (assembly GCF_003208175.1). Taxonomy (GTDB): domain Bacteria; phylum Bacillota; class Clostridia; order Acetivibrionales; family DSM-1351; genus Ruminiclostridium; species Ruminiclostridium sufflavum. The sequence goes on from NZ_QKMR01000003.1 coordinate 22,019, forward strand.
AGAGATTGCAATTGCTCCACCAATACCAAACAGCAGCAGTGACAGCGAACAAATAACCGGGAACCATTCCTCACGCCCGGTGTTTTTTAATATAGACTGCACCTCTGCTGTCTCACGTCTTAAGTAGGATATTTTTTTACGTTTGGTTACTTCATTAATTTCATCCTTGATGCTTCTGGGTTTCCCTAAAAGATTTTTAAATATGCTATTTGTAAACTCCATCGGTGATATTGAAAATAAAATAAACAATCCTGTTATTAAGCCGGTACAGGCAATAACCAAAACTACATTCATTCAGAAACAGCCTCCCTTCCTTCCATGCTTTTTAACATTTCGAGAGGCATTCCGTTTTCAAGCAGTCTTTTTGCAAGACTATCAGAAATACGGCTTTTTTGCTCATGGTAGCCGCTGATATGAAACCTCCCTGTATCATCCATCTGATTCTCTGTAATGACATATTGAAACAGTGTGCGGTAGTTCCTTTTTCCGTCATGTAAAATCTGGCATTCCATTATTTCCATTAAACGTCTTTGCTTGTTTTCAAGCTGTTTGCAGAATACTATAATGGGATATGCCTCTGTTACATACCCCATCAAAGTTTCATCGGACATATCCACGGCACGTTTGCAGAGCGAGACCATTCTTCGGTAGGTTGCCTCACAGGAATTGGCATGAATTGTTGTAAGCACGGCGATACCTGTTCTGGCTGCCTCTTGTGCAGCATTGGCTTCTGCACCACGCATTTCTCCTACTACTGCAATGTCGGGATTAAAACGAAGTGCCATATCAAGCAGCATTATCTGATCAACCCTCTGCTTTTCATTTTCGCTGTCACGGGTAATTGTATGAATAACGGAATTAACCGCCTTCCCATCCTCAAACCTTGTCAAATCAAGTTCACGGGAACCATTTTCAATTGTATATATCCTCTTGCCGTTTGGAATAGTTGTGAGCAACCATCCAAGTACCGTAGTTTTGCCTGAACTTGTCGCACCTGCCACACAGACTGAGATTCCATAGCGTATGAGGTTTGATAAAAAATCCAGCATTTGCTCAGTTGCTGTTCCGCTTCGGACAAAATCCTCCTTTTTCATGCTCTGCGGATTTACAATACGGATAGAAGCCGCAATTCCTACATCCTCGTCCACAAGAGGTGTTTTAAGCACAGCAATTCTGATATTCTTTGATAAATGACCGAGTACCGCCGGGCTTGCATTATCAAGAACAATCCCTGAGACATGCAGCATTCTTCTGATTACATTGACTGCGTGTTCGGGAGAATCGAAATGCTCATCTAGCTTTACATTCCTGCCGTCGGAATACTGCACTTCAATGTCACGCCATGAGTTTATATCAATTTCCTCAATCCCTTTTCCGAAAATATATTTTGTCAGAAAGCCGTACTCTGCCATTTCAGTATAAAGTGCATCGATCAGCTCCTGCGCATCCATGCCTTTTACTGCAGTTCTTTCATCCATTACATATTTCCCGATGTATCGTTTCATATGGTTCTCGGCATTTTCCAGTTTTTGATTTGTTATCAAAGCAGAATAGTTGCTTGAAATGTATTCTTGCACATCCTTTAAGACTGTTCTAAAATCCTTTTTCTCTGACTTCGGCATAAAAAACAAGGAGTGGGTACGATTTTCATTACCCAACTCCTTATTGTTCTGGTTTTTTTGGCCTTTAAGTAATTCCGCTATTCTATTTTCCACCTCATTTGTATCGGCATCTGTTGCCTTGTTAGCTTCAGCCTCTGACAAAATATTTCGTTTCTTAGGTACAGTTTGTTCAATTAATTTACTGGTTTCTTCCTCAAACTGTTCTTTTTGTTCCGCAGCACCCTCATGAAACACAGAATTGCTTTTAACATTTTCTAGCATCCGAACACCTCTTTTGCAATTTTCTTTATTTCTCTGCGAAACTCTCTGCTGCTTTTTAATGTAAGATCGGCAAGTAAGTTTCCTGAAAGGTATTGTTCCTCAACCTCATCTGAATAAGGCAGTTTAAAGGAAATACCTCCTAATGCTGCTGCCATATGTTCAATGTCGTGGTTGGATTTAATATTTGATAGGGCTTTGTATTGTTTATCCATATCCCAGTTGCCGTTTTGCAGAAGCGGCAGCTGACTGGAAAGGTAGCTGATGGATTTCAAATCACAGTTTGCAAGTCTCAGGACGCTGTCACTCTCCAAAAGAGAGACCGCCGACAGTATGTCATTTGCAATATAGCTCGAACAGTCAATGATTATGAACGGAGCTATTTTTCTCAGAGACTCGATGAGCTCCTGTGCCTGAGCTTTTGTGTATGAGGCGTAGGTAAATTCATTTTCTCCTTTGAGCATTCCAACCATTGTAATGTACGACATCTTTTTATGTGTTATCAGATTGTACTTTACAAGAGGTTCTGTTACATGGGCTGCTGATAAGATACTTCCAAGCGATCCATATGGCCTATTTGAATTCTTTTCACATTCCAAATCTGCCGGAGGACAGATGCAGGAAAGCATCGGAGCTGTCATATCACAAAGCACCAATACCACATTTTTCTTATTATCAGCAAGGTATTTGGCAAGCTTGACCGCTGCAGTTGTTTTTCCTACCCCCGGACTTCCCCATACAGCGAGTACACCTCCGTGCAGGATATCGTCCTTTGCCGTTTTTTCTCTGGCAGCACGGGAAAAGATGGTATCTTTCTTAAAGTTTATCATCCTTAGTCCTCCTTGTTGCTGATGCTATTTTCACTTACCCCATTGGAATTTTTAGAAGCAATCTCCACTTCAACTTCTGCTTTACCTTTAGTTATCTGCGCTTTATCAGCTGAGTTTTCTGATACCTCTTTTTCTTTTGGATATAGTTCTTCCAAGATGTTTGTCTGCATATCAAGAAACTTCTTTGAATTATCAGGAGCTCCGCGGTAAACAAGGGAAAGGTGTATTCCTCCGTCAGCCTCAAGTTCTGCTAATATATTTCCTTGTTCTGGTGTTACCAGCAGGGTTACTGTTGACGGAAGTTCTCTTTCGTCTGCTTTTGGCTTTTCTTTCTTCTCATCAGTGTTGGCATCGTAGCCATTTGATGCAGTAACTGAGATCACTTCGACATATTTAAGCTCCGGAGGAATCAATGTCGCTCCTTGTTTTTTGTAGTCAGGTGCAATTACCGACACTATATCTCCGCTTTTGAGCTTTCCCGAAAGACCGTTTGCAAAGCTTTTTATAGTTATTGAAATAGCCTGCCTGCTTCCATCAAGACTATATAAATATGTATTTTCAGCGGCAGGAGTTTTTGATATCTTTGTGTTTAATATATAATCTCCAACTGACATGTCAACAAGCGCATAACACCCTACCACAGTATCCTTCTTTTTGATTACATTTTGAGGAAGATTATATCCTCCGACCTCTGCTGCCTGCACCATGTCCTTAGTGATTTCATCGCCTGCTTTGATATTTTTTGTCACACGGACAATCTCTGTTTTCTTGCTGATTCCTTTGTTAAACAGCGGTGTAATGCCGAAGCAGATGAGGAGTGAAAGCAAAATGCAAAAAACTCCCACCACTGTTCTGTTTTTAAATATCTTCATATATGAATTCCTCCCAATTTCATTAGATATGCGACAAGAAAGCCTACTGCAAGGCATGGTGCAAGAGGCATAGAGTGATTCAGTGCCTCCTGCTTTTTCATCCCTTTTACAAGTGCATAAGAAATAAATATGAGCACTTGCAGTGTGAATCCTATTATTAATCCGCAGTTCGTCATTTGCAGTCCAAGAATTAATCCAACAGCTGCTGTAAATTTAATATCACCGCCGCCTAACCGCTCCGGTGCTATCCACCTTACTATTATGAAAAGCGGCAGTGCTGCAAGTATGCCCAACAGATTTATTACTTTAAAGTCCAGTACCGATAAAGCTGCCGTTGAAATACATATGTAAGGCGGTATTTCTTTTTTTCTGATATCTGTATATGCCGCCCAAAGCATTATACAAAAAAACAGCACCGCCTGAACGATACTGTTAACCTGCATAATTGAACATGCCCTTTATTTTATTTGTAAGTGTCGGCATTACCACATCACCGAACAATGCATATAACCCTGCAAGAAGCAATGCTCCAAGTACTACTGCGATCAAAATTTTAACCGCGGTATCTATGTATCCGTCCCCTCTGTTGTTTGCTAACACCATATGCGTTTTGGCAGCCTGCACTTTTACAAAATCACTTGCTTTTATCACTAATTTTTTCATATTCATTTACCCCATTTTCTTAGATATTTTTTGAATTTTATTTACATTGTCATTGTGTGAGTGTTTCCCTGCTCTGTTCCAGTAGGCATTTCCTGCTTCTGCACTTTATTCTGCCCTTGTGCAAGTGCATGTTCATAAGCTCCTATTACAGCATTGTCAAACTCTTTTCTGGCTTCTGCAGTACACGGAAAACATATATCCTTGTATTCACCGTTCCCTGCTTTATAACTCGGCATTGAAACAAAGAGTCCTTTCGAGCCCTCCATTAGTTTCACACCACGTACGGCAAAAGCACCATTGATATTAACTGTAGCAGTTGCTCTCAGTGTACCTTCAGGTCTTATGCTTTGAATTTTTACATCATAACGAAGCCCTGTACCATCTTTCTGTATGTTTGTTGTTTCTTCCATAACTCATTACTCCTTCCTTTTACATTCCCATTTTTATGTCCTGCTCCTGCTGGTCTGCGAATTCAATTTTCTGAAAACCAATCGTATTAACATAGTAAAAGTCGCTGCCTCTTTCATTATATATCTCCACCACATCAGATATCGAAAGTGAATGCCCTGTAAATCCATTTGGATGATCCAGGTTGAATTTAGCATAGATACCTTCCAAATCATTGGTTTCAAGCTCACCATCATAAACAGCTTCATAATTTACCATGCTTGGCTCTCCGGAAGCTTTAACCACTTCGTCATAAGATCTGAACCTCAGGTCAAAATCAGAGTCGGCCTTCAACTGCCAGATTCGGACATTTTTAAGAGACTTTTTGTCCTTCAACAGTTCTTCCGCTTTTTCTCCGCTTGATAGGCGGTCAAACACTCCGTCTTTCCAATCTGAAACAAACTTCTTTTCAGACAGCCATTCCTCAAACTCCTTGCTTTGAAATATTTTATCCACTGTCGCCCTGTCCTCTTTTACATATCCAGCCGGATTGCCATAGTAAATAATACAGCCGTTTTTTACTTCAATGCCGCTCAATTGCGTCACCTCCTCCGGCGTATTTATTCATCGGATTTGTTTTCATAGCAGCAAATCTGTTTCCCATAGATGATTTCCTCTGACATCAGACTATTATTAAGCCCTGCCATACAAACTCCTATTTCTTTTAAAATATGAAGTATGCCTTTTGGAACATCTGACAGGTCATGCTTGTACTCCGCCTCAACAACTGTCACTTCACCGCTGTCTTCACTGGTATAGGCACATAGCTTTGCATCCTTTGGAATCCCGGCATCCTCAAGAATAAATTCAGGAAGCTTGATTGACACCGCATCTTCTGTTTCTGTACAGCAGCTACAATCTTCACAGATACCGGCAGACATGACCAGAGCCAGATATAGCTCTTTAATTATTTTTTCCAAGCCTTCAAGAGTTTCTATGACTTCAATTGCAGTCATTTGGGATTTTAAAAGCACCAGACCATTATCTATAGCTTCTGCCTCCAGTTTCCCAACATCTCCGATTTTGTTCTCAACCGTTTCCGTAACGGGCAGACACAAAAACCTTTTTACCTTTTGCTTTGTATTTTCCATTATTTCACTTCCTCCTCGGATAATCCGTTTTTCAAATCAAATAAATTCATTTGTGCCGGAGCATTTTGCTCTCTTTCATGCAAGTTATAGCTAGCAATTAATATTTCAGGAAACTGCGCACCATTGTCATATCTCTGCTTGATATTGTTTATTCTTGTGTAGCTTTCAATTACAATTCCCGGTTTATCATAAAGAGTCCTGATAAACTCACAGTCGTTATATGACAGAAGAAACTTTCCTTCAATAGAAAGCAGCGTATCTCTGAGCTGGATGTGATCCTCCTTTTGAAAGCCCTCCTCTCCGACATTTTTGTAGTACTTTTCTGTATCATAGTATGGAGGATCTAAATAAAAAAAACTGACAGGGCGGTCATACTGCCTTATCAGTTTCTCAAAATCCTTATTCTCAATAACCACTCTTGCGAGCCTTCGATGCGCCTGCTCTATTAAAGGAAAATTGCTCCTCATATCATGGGGCTGGCTGCTGAAGCTCGTTAGCCCAGATGCGTAACTGTATCGTATCAGCTGATAAAAATATGCTGCACGTTTCACATTATCAACAATAGTTTCTTTATCTAACAGCTCTCTGATTTTTTCAAAATCCTCACGGGAATTTAATACATACATCAGCTCCTTCTGTAACTCCTTGTAATCATCTCTTACGCATCGGTACAGATTTACAAGCAGACTATTGAAGTCATTGTATACTTCAAAATCATTGCCGGGCGGTTTATGGAACAGCACCCAGCCTCCGCCGCCAAACACTTCTATGTATCTCTCATAATATAGCGGGAATAGAGATACAATAAGCTCTCTCATAGACTTTTTCCCACCAATCCAACTCATAAAACTGTTAATATCTTATCACCCCTTTACGTTCACAAACCAAATTTGAAGCTTGGCATCACTGCCTGAATCAGGAAAGCAAGACATTGAACGGATCAGTCCATTCTTAGCTTCTGCGATTTTTTCAATTCGACTGTTTAGTTGACAAATGCTCCCCAAAATCTCACTTTTATTGGCAGCGTAATAATAACCACCTTCATCGCTGCAGACGGGATGACCCTCGCATCGAAGCATATTGACTATGTCACGGATTTTTCTTCCGCTCATTTGAAATCTCATTTCCAAGCTCTTGCTCTGCGAAGCCTTCCCTGCTCCTGTGTGGTTTCTTTTCAAATATCTCAAGAATTTTTCGTTTATACTTACATGGTCCACCTCCTATCGCCTCCTACCCTCGGTGGTATAAAGTTTTGAGCAGCAAAAAAGGCCGGCTGTTTCACTGTGTACTGCATCAATTCAACCTGCCTCATTTGTTTTCAATCATAAAAAACATACAGTTTCTATGCCATATTCCAATGCTTTGTAACTTCCCACACTCCCTATTAATAATGACCTTGCCGCAATTCATTTACATACTCATCCCTCTCATAGATTGCTTTTGTTCCTGCTCTTGACTTTCTTCCTGCGGTTTTGAAATAACTTTGAAGCTATCCTCTCCGGGAACTATTCCAAGAGTTCTGCCGTTATCCCATTTCATTTGTAAGCCACCTGCATCGTCAACTAATTCAACCGTCCCCTGCATACCAGGTTCAATAGGTGCGTAGGGGTCATCCATACTGATTAATTCAATTCGAGTCCCTGCCGGATATCGCTTCTTAATTCTTTCAACTTGACTTCTTGACGGAAAACCATTCATATTCTCTTTCCTCCATTTCTTTATTCAAGACATAAAAAAAGAACTTCTTCTATTTCTGTAGATGAAAGCAAACATCTCATTCATAAAAGCAGCTCATATTAACAATTCACTTGAAACATATCTGCACCAAATTTTGAAATCAAGATAGCGTTAATGATGGCTTTGAATATATCTGCTCTAATCAAAGCCTCATCCGCTATCTCACTCATACTTATGTACTCTTTTCCAAAAAGGATGGTTCGTGCTGTTTGGTACAATGCATATCCATCAGTATCAATTAAATTCAGGTTCATCCGTTTAAAATCAAAGCAATCCAAATATATATGTCCCTTAGCCGAATCCCATAGCCTGTCATCCGCAGTAAGTAGAAACAAAACAGCTAGGTAAGCCGGATTTCTGTTTTCTATTGATATATTTTGTATCCGGCATACCTTACAAAATCGGAAACGGTGATTGAGATTTATAAAAACCTCTCCATCAAAGTTTCTGGCTAATCTGGCAAGCCTTCTTTTAAAACGGTATGCCTTGAATTCTTTGAAGCAGTTATCAACAATAGTTTCATAACATATCATCCCTGCTGCTAATCTCTCGGTGAAGTAATTACAAATATTTTCACCGCAAGGGCATTGCAGATTTCCTTTTTTATCATTCGTCTCTTTTACAACAATCACCCCGCTTCCTCTTGGCATAAAATTTGGTACAAGCATCATTAGCTGTTCAATCTCCTGTAGCTCTGTACCGTACATAAAATATTTTGACATCGTTTGTTAACCTCTCTTTCTGATTTTGGGTATAAAAAAAGAGGCTATGTTTTTCAGTAACGAAGAACATAACCTCTTGATTGTTTACCCGATGGGATTTATTAAGTTGTTTTCGGTTTTATATGAAAACAGAGGCACCAAGATTTATCATCGAGGTATCTCTGAATTTTCTTAATTTTAATTTTAAAATGTTAGGCATGCCTACTATATTCTCATTAGGCCAATGAGGTGCACTGCGCCCAATACTCATTGGACTGGTTCAGAACATTAATCAAACAAAATAGGCAATAATGTTTTATACTATTCCGTTCCTGTCAAAACAACCTTTTTCCGTCTGATATATTTATACCAAGCTCTTTCGCCATACTGGTTTGCTTAAATGGATTTACTTTTTCCACTACTCCGTCACGTTTAAAAAGTGAGCCTGTATTTTTGAACCAAAATGTTACATTTGCTTTTACGCATTGTTCACGGATATTAAGTACCCAATCATAATCACATTCACGAGCCTCTCTCCCCGTTTCACCTCCAACTGTAACATGGTCTACTCCATGAAGATATGATGTTAAATCTATCGCTTCTAAAAGCGGTGCGCAGGCAATAAAACGTCGCTTTATCGGATAGGATAAAAATAATGGAAGCCTATAATCGGCTAATATTTGATTTTCGACAGTACATCCAATATTCACATTGTCATATCCAGTATCCCAATCTGACGGAAGCGATACAAGGAAGCGGTCAATCCTTTTTGTCAAAATCAAAAATTCTATATCTGTTCTTTTCTTGATGATAGCCCATATTTCTTTACGCCATTCATCTGCTTCAGGAAGAAAAAAGTCAGTTGCAAAACAAGTTGCAAGAATTTTGTTACCTTTAATGTTGTATTCGCCTTTAGCATTAGTCCTTATAGGCCAATCAAATTTGTCTGTTTTTTCTATGGCGTTTTGACCATATCGTTTTGCATGGGGTCCATAAAAATAACAATATGTACAACCATCACTAATTTTGTAACAGCCTGTCCATGGTTCCCAGTTCATAGCGTCCTCCTTATTTAGTGAGTTTTATTGTGTCTATATATAATCAATCTTTTTGCGCCTTTTCCGCCAAATGCGTACAAGTTATTATTTACCTCAAAGCCTCGTTTTCCATCTGTCATTTCTCAAATATCTCTATGTCATCTATATTTTTGCCCTTTTTTAAGCCTCAAAAATGATCATTTTTTTGCTCATTTTTTGCCCAAAAATCGCTCCAAAACCACAACATGTTGTGGTCAAACTCTACTTTTTATCCTCCGAACCACATTTCGTCATCAGAATTATCGCTTCTACGTGCCCCGTCCACGGGAACATATCCACCGGCTGGACCTCCTTCACCTCAAACCCATTCTCGCACAAGAACTTCAGGTCTCGTGCAAGCGTGGATGGGTTACAGCTTACGTATACGATACGTGCAGGCTTCATTGCAACAAGTGTCTTTAACAGGACCTCTTCGCAGCCCTTTCTGGGCGGGTCAACCACAACCACATCCGCCCGGATTCCCTCGTCATACAGCTTCGGTATTACAACCTCTGCTTCACCCGCCAAAAATTCAACATTAGCTATGCCGTTTAGTTCAGCGTTTTTTTTGGCATCGTCAATTGCCTCCCGGACGACCTCCACTCCAATAACCTTTTTAGCTTTTTCAGATAAGAAGAGAGAAATAGTTCCTATACCGCAATACAGGTCGAAAACAGTTTCATTTCCGGTAAGTCCCGCATATTCAAGAGCTTTACTATACAGCACCTCAGTCTGAACAGGATTGACCTGAAAAAAAGAAAAGGGTGAAATATTAAATCTATATTTTCCAATATAGTCTGAAATGTATTCCTGCCCATAAATACAGGTATTCTTGTCACCCAGAATAATATTTGTACTTCTGGTATTCACATTAACGATAATACTCTTAATATTCTCGTACCTTTCACACAGAAGCCTCACCAATTCCTCTGCCTTGGGGATTTTTTTACCGTTTACAACCAGCACAACCATAAGCTCATTGGTTTTAAAGCCTATCCTGACCATTACATGACGAAGAAAGCCTTTGCCTGTCTTTTCATTATAAATGCTTATCCTCCTTGATGCAAAGAAGCCGCGGACAACCTCGCTTATATCACTGCTTTCCCGGGGCTGAATATTACATTCCATACTTTCGATAATATTATGTGAGCCCTTTTCATAAAATCCGATTTTAACATCGGCACCGCAGCTTCCAACAGGATATTGAACCTTATTTCTATAATGAAACGGCTTCTCCATTCCTATAGTATTATATACCTGTACATTTTCAAGACCGCCGATTCTCTTGAGATTTTGACGGACAGTATCAGTTTTGAATTCCAGCTGTGCATCATATGACATATGCTGAACAGAACAACCGCCGCACCTGCCAAAAGCCGGACAAAATGGCTCTGCCCTTTTTTCAGACAGTCTGTGAATATCAACAATAGTACCGACTGCATAGCTTTTGGTCTGCTTAATAAGCTTCACATCAACTGTCTCACCCTCAAGAGCACCGTCCACAAAAACCACAAATCCGTCAAGTTTGCCTACTCCTTGGCCTTCATGAGTTAATCCCGTTATGTTAATTGTATATATTTCACTCTTTGATAATATCTTTTGAAAAGATTTTTTCATTATTATGTTCATGCCCTGCAATCAGTTCGGAAAATTCCCGTTAATTGTACAGACACGGACCCATTCCCCCTTTTATATCCGGATAAATTCCAGGACTCTTCAGTCCTGTTTCATGAGAGCTTCCGACTTTTAATATCACCTTTTACTTCCGGCGTCCACTCCGCCTGTAAGGACACCCTTGTGTCTGAAAAGCTGCAAGTATTCAAGCTGCATTGGAATTAGCTCTTCTGCAAGATAAGTCAATTACTATAGGCTAAAGACCTACGATATCGGCCGATAGCTTGTATCTGAGGCTCAAGCTGGCTTCAAAACCAGCTAAAAACCTTATTAATTATTCTGTTTTTGACCTTCTATCTTATAAAATTTGTCATAACGCGTTTTTCTTCCGACGGAACAGGAATCTTATCCTTGCCTGCTTCAATTATCTTGAGCAGCCATGCCATAGCTCTGGCATTTTTGCGAAGAGTTTGAATGCCTTCCATATCCTGAAGAACCTCCCCTTTTTCCTTGCCATATGCTATAGTCCAGTATTGAGAAGGGGGTATGACTGTCTGAGCCAAATTAAGATAGTTATTAAGCTGATGTACCGCATCTACACCGCCTGCACGTCTTACAACAGAAAAAGACGTTGCCACCTTATATTTAAAATAAGCCGAGCTTGTATAAAATACTCTGTCCAGAAAAGCTTTCATAGTCCCTGCTATTCCTGCATAATAGGTCGGAGAAGAAAGAATAAAACCATCTGCTTCACGCATTTTCTTCGCGGTCTCATTAACAATATCCTCCCTGAAAACACAGTGATGCTCATCAGAAGTCCCACAGTATCCGCAGCCGATACAGCCATGAATATCCAATTGGCCGACTTGAATAATTTCAACATCTATTCCCTGCTGTTCAAGTTCATCTGTCATAACCTTCAAGGCTTGACTTGTGTTCCCGTTTTTACGCGGACTCCCGTTAATAGCAATAACCTTCATAATCATACACTCCTTTTGTGCTATATTTCATAGTATACCCCCTGCCCTTGACTGTAAGTCAATAGTATTAATAAAAATTTATTAATTGTTGCTCATTTGCAGATAATATACAGTAATTAATTTTTTAAATTATTTTACGCATTATTATACATTAAGAATACACAATATTCATTATGATGAAAAGCAGCAATAAATTTCTTAATTTATGGAACCAAACCCAAGCTTTTACCGTCTAAACCGATATACTATTTACATACTCAGCTTCTACATAAAATATTAGTGCTTTCTGTTGACAAGCTTGAGCACATACAATTTTCAACTGGCAAAGTTAAATAAAAATATCTTTCAGCCGTAAATTATCTTCAGCAGCCATTAAATTTTAAAAAACTTAATGGCTGTGCACAAAGAAAGGATGGAACCAAAATGAGAAAAAGATTAATAGCCGGAAGTATTCTATCCCTGACTATTACTATTTTATCGGGAATTATACTGCCTGCATCAGGCCAGTCTACGGACATACCTGTACAGGAAAGCACCGCCGTGCAAAATACTCAAAGCAGCGAGGTATATCTATATTTAGGAAGTCCTCTTATACTGTCACAGGACAAAATATCTCCTCTTGATCCTGTAAATCTCGATGTTGCAGCCACAGTTGCCGACAATCGCACCTTGGTGCCTCTTGCCGCATTATCGGAGTATTTCAAAGCTGAAGTCAGCTATAACAGTGCAGAAAGGAATGCAGTAATTGATTACAAAGGCAAGCAGTATCTATTCCCGATCGGTGAAAAAAAATATATTATAAGGGCAGGCTCAGCCGAAAATGAAATTCCTATGGACACCGAAACCTCTGTTCTGAACCAGAGGGCTATGGTTCCATTAAAGGTAGTATGCGAAGACATACTTGGAAAAAAGGCTACCTACCATGATAAAATAATTGCAATAGGTGATAAAGAAATTAATCTGAGAGAAAACAAAGAGCTTACAGCCAACATAAAGCTAAAAATTGGTTCGGCATTAAAGGCACAGTCGCTTGAGCAGATAAAATCAATTATGTCCCAGTCATATATACGCCGCGACTATGCAGCCGCAGTTACCAATGCTCTGGATTCTGGCAACGCCAAATCTGCTGCCATCGCTGAAAGCGATTCCACACAGGCAGAAGCCCCTGCTGTCTCTGAAGACTATTCTGCAACCAACACACAGGTACAGGGAATTGATGAGGCTGATATTGTTAAGACAGACGGAAAGTATATTTATATAGCCGGAAACAATGCTGTCCGCATAGTCAGTACTGATAGCAGCGGAAGCCTAAAGGATATTTCCTCTGTCAGAATGCCACAGAATAAGACGCTGTCTGAAATATACATTGACGGCGACCGCCTTGTTTTGATGGGAAGCCGGTATGAAACTGAAAGTCAGAATCAACCCGTCCCTGAGCAGAAATCTGAATCCCCGGCATTGGAAAAAGACCTTGTGATTAATAATGATATAGCTATAGACTCCAAGATGTCTATGCCCTACAGATACAAAAGCTACAGCTTTATAGATGTATATGATATTACAGATCATCTGAATCCTAAGTTCGTCAAAAGCCATGAAATGGAAGGCAATTATCAATCCAGCCGCAAAAATGGTGACATCGTCTATCTGATAACAAATACATACGTATATGACGGTATAGTCCTCCCCCTTATGAGGGATACTGCGGCAGGAGACAAGACGGTGTCTTTGCCCATTAAAGATATAATGATAATGCCGGATTGCCAGTCCTCGGGATATTTAATTGTATCTGCGGTCAATATTAAAAATAATGAAAAAGCTCAGACAGAAGCTATTTCCACCTCCGGACATATTACCTATATGAATGATTCATCACTCTATCTGGCTGGTAATGACTACACCGGGCAAACTATAATAACAAAATTTAATATTGACGGAATGAACATAGGATATGCAGGCTCCGGCAAGATAAGCGGCTATATATTAAATCAATTCTCCATGGATGAATATAACGGTTATTTCAGGGCAGCTACCACCTGGAATAATGAGAATAGCCTGTTTATACTTGATAATTCTCTCAATGTATGCGGCTCTCTAACCGGCCTGGCAAAGGATGAGCAGATATATTCCGTCCGTTTCATGGGAGATAAGGGCTATATAGTAACCTATAGAACAATGGACCCCTTATTTGTATTTGATTTGTCTGACCCCAAAAACCCCAAAGTGACAGGCGAGCTAAAAATACCCGGCTTCAGCAATTATCTGCATCCTGTGGGAGAAAATTTGATTTTAGGTATCGGACGTGATACCTATGAAATATATAAAAAAGATTCCTCCGGTAAAGATATTGTAGTCGGAACAAGACAGGGCGGAATCAAGCTGTCTTTATTTGATGTATCTGACACGGGCAAGCCGGAAGAAATCTCAAGCTATGTGCTCGGCGATTCAGGCAGTTATTCCGATGCCTTTTACAACCACAAGGCTGTGATGTTTAATTATATTAATAATAACGTTGCTTTTGATGCCTATATTAACGATATTTCAAATAAAAACAGCCAAGGGGCGGCAGTCTTTAATATAGCCAACGGTGAAATAAAGCTCAGAGGAATTTTAGATTATATACAGCCAGAGGTCTACGGCTCCTATATACCATATGGCCGCAGAATCTTATATATCGGTGATGAGCTTTACTATATACAGGATGGAATTGTGTCCTCGTACAATTATAAGACATTGGAAAAAATAGATACCTTAATGCTAAAGTAAATTACTATCGGCTAAATAAACAATGATATCATAACCGGTTACATTGGGTCTTGAAGGCCTTAAGCCTCCTGAAAAAGCCTGCAAGCCCATTGATAGCCGGCTTGAAAGCAATATTCACCTAAAATTTTTAACAATAATTATTGCTCAACTTTTTCAGTTAAAAATTATAGAATTTTTTATTTTTAGTATATTTTTATATTCTTACTTCCATAACTTATCAGAATAATAAATACGTATAAAGAAAAAAATATACTGTAGTTAAAATATCTGTATCAAAGAAAGGATAATTTACTATGGAAAAGGTAGAGTATAAAGAAAGATCCAGTGTTGGGCAGTTTTTATTGCGTTTAGTGGTTGGAGCGGTTGTTTTGGCAATTACAGCATTTTTTACGCCCGGATTTACAATTTCATCCTGGCTTTCGCTTGCAATTGCCGCTATTGTTCTGGCTGTACTGGATATGCTTGTGAATATGATTTCCGGCATAAATGCGGCGCCGTTTGGAAGAGGAATATCCGGCTTTGTACTGGCTGCTGTTATTATTTATGCCATCAAGTTTATTGTTCCGGGATATAATATAACAATTTTAGGTGCTTTAATCGGTGCTGTTATCTATGGAATAGTAGATGCTATAATTCCCGGACGCGCAATGTAGCCTTCACTTAATAGTTTTCTTGGGACTGCTGCAAAAATGCACAGTCCCATTTAGTTTTAGCAATATAAATACCGGCAAAAAAAATGTCCCACTAAGGGGACAGAAATCAGTGTATTAATTGAATCAGTTTGCCGTTAATATAAGTATTCCCTTTTGTATGCATTTAAACCTTTATTTTCCAATTTATTTTTCAAGCTTTCTATTTTCTTATTAATTCTTATAGTTCCAAAAATAAGTCTGAATTCAGTTACCCATCAGATTTATTCTATTAACTTATTAGAATAAGTCTTTGAGCTGTAAAATTAACCAGCAAAACGGATTAATTTATTAATATGTATATAAAACCGGTAAATTCAGGCAATAATAAAATAAAGGCCTGATTTTTGATATAGCTCCGATTTTGGATGCCTTCACCCTGATTATATCATATGCAGCTATATAAATAATTTTTCTTTTTTCTGTAAAAGTATTGCATCATTATCTCAACAATGGTATAAAACAAGTAAAGGATTATCCTTGTAACATTAATTTAATTATTTTCCCAATGGTTTAATCTCAGATAAATTGTTTAATACATATTCGCCCGAAAACGTAGGTTTAATCCTTAAATCTAATTTTTATAAAAGGAGAACGGTGGTATTAACTAATGAAAGTCTCAAGTATTATTAAAAAGCTGAATAAGACATACTCTATTGTTATTATTCCAAACAGTAACGATTCAGTTAAAAGATATTCTCTTAAAGCACCCTTTGCCAAAATATTGCTTACATTACTTATAGTGTTTTCAGTTTCAATTACGGTATATCTCATTAACTATTCACAGAAGAGTGCTCAAATGCAGGAAATAAGCAGAGAAGAGCTGCAGCAGCAAATACAGACCTTATCATTATCACTCATAAAACAAAACGAAGCCTTATCGGCAAGCAATAATCATATTCAAGAATTGCAGTCAAGGGCTGCGGCCGACAAAGACAAAATTGACGAGTTTACAAAAATGTATAAGGAAATAGCAGATAACTATATTTCAAAATCCAGCAGAGGTACTTCTTCAAAAAACGTAAGCATAAGTCAGACAGGCATGGATTTGATTAAATTGAATAATGTCGTTGAAAAATTGAATGAAAACTTTAACAATGACGGTCAATTGCTGTCAGAGCTCAAAAATTCAAAAACTGACCTTGAAAAGATTGTTGACGCAATTCCTACATTAGCACCTGCTTCAGGAAAAATCGGGTCACCCTTTGGCATACGTATGCATCCTATAAAAAAAGTAAAAATAGCCCATGACGGTGTGGATATATCCTCCTCAAGCGGTGATCCCATTCTCGCATCTGCTTCAGGTGTAGTTGAATATGCAGGATATTCAAACGGATATGGCTACAATGTCATAATTGATCACAAAAACGGCTTTCGTACAATATACGCACATTCCTCAAAGCTATTGGTTAAAAAAGGAGACAGCATTGACAAAGGACAAAAAATTGCATTGGTGGGAAGTACCGGCTTAAGTACAGGCCCTCATCTGCATTTTGAAATAAGAATCGGCAACACCCCTGTTGACCCGACTCTGTATGTTGATTTTTAAATTCAAAATTAATAGATTATCTAAAGGAGGAAAAACATTGTTTAATAGGCAGACAGATTTCGAAAAAGCAACCTTTGACACCTTAATAGGTTCAAATACAGATTTAATAGGTGATATTAATTCTAAAGGCATTATACGAATAGATGGCAAGGTAACCGGAAATATATCCGTACAGGGTGATCTCTTTATAGGTGAAGCTGCTTACATCAAGGGCAATGTTACCGCATCAAATATACATATTGCCGGCAGCATTGACGGAGATGTATCTTCTTCAGGTCTTCTTAAGCTTCTCTCTACGGCAAAGCTGATTGGTGATATACAGGTAAAAACCTTTATCTGCGACGAGGGCAGTATTTTTGACGGGAATTGCAAAATGCTTGAAAATCAATCCTCAAAGTCTATTCTTATGGGCAAAAAAAAGGAATACAAAAAAAGCTCTGCAATTGATGAGGAGCAATCTGAAAATTAATGTTTTTATCCTGTCGGAAATACTCCATTTCATAAGAGGCATGAAATGGAGTATTTTTACGGAAAAAATCACAAAGCACAAGGCAGGTCTGCTCAAAAGTACTTAGACCCAGCTGTGCTAAAAGCCTGATTAAAAGCCTTATCCGCCCTTAAAAATCAGTGATTGCGGTCTCAATATTCAATTAGCCTTAGCCTTTGAGCCTTAACTGACTCTAGCAAAAATTATGCATTTGAATGTATTTGTGGTATAATGTTTTGGGCAAATATATTATTTATTTCCGTTATTCAGCTTAAAATTGGATATAGTATCGTATATATTTGTATGATTTCGGTTTATGGAGGTTATGTATGAAATCTAAAGAAAATACTGCTGCTGGCAGAAGTGAGCAAAACAAGAAAAAGAAAAAAAAGAGTACATACTCGCTGTTTGCTCTTGCTGTTATAAAAACAGTAGTTATTATTTTTATATCCATCGGATGTACCTTTGCAGGTATATTGGGTGGAGCTTGTCTTGGTTATATAAAAAGTGCGGATGCTATAACACCTGATCAACTTGAGTTAACTAAGCTCACTTCTTTTATATATGATAAAGACGGGGCTGAGCTGACTCAAATCAAAGGAAGTGAAAACAGAGTTTTAGTTGTGCATTCAGAAATACCCGACAACCTGAGAAACGCATTTATAGCAATAGAGGATAAGAATTTTTATAATCATGGCGGCGTTGACAGCAAGAGATTTATAAAGGCTGCCATAAGCTATATAATTCATTTCGGTGATGCTTCCTTCGGCGGCAGTACAATTACACAGCAATTAGTTAAAAATATTACCGGAAACCAGGATTCCACAATAAAAAGAAAGGTGCAGGAGGCCTGGCAGGCAATGCAGCTTGAACGAAACCTGTCAAAAGATCAGATACTTGATAATTATATGAATCGTATTACTACAGGTTCAGGCTGCTATGGAGTACAGGCAGCTGCAAGAAAGTTTTTTAATAAAGATGTAAAGGATTTGTCACTTGCGGAATGTGCAAGCATTGCAGGTGTTACAAAATCCCCCGGATATTATGATCCTACTCTTAGTGAAGGCAACAAAAAAAACAACAAGGAGCGGCAGGAAACTATTTTGCAGGCAATGCTCGATCAAGGAAAAATAACCCAGAATGAATATAATGAAGCTATTGGAGAAGAGCTTAAAATATATAAGAAGGATACTGATGAAAATGTTTCTTCCAGCAATGTTCAGAGCTATTTTGTTGATTATGTTCTGACTCAGGTACAGAAGGACTTGATGGAAAAATACAATATATCGGGTGATGCCGCTAACATAAAAATTTACAATGGCGGTTTAAAAATATATACAACACAGGACACCAAAATTCAGAAGGTAATGAACGAAGAATTTACAAATATAGAGAACTTCCCTGCGAACGCTAAAATCAGCAACCCTGATATGCAGGCTCAGGGGGCTATGCTTATTTTAGATCCTTATACCGGACAAATACGAGGCATGTATGGCGCATATGGAGCTAAAAAGGGCAATTTCACGCTGAACAGAGCCACCTCAATGAAAAGACAGCCCGGTTCCAGCTTTAAACCGATCGCAGTTTATGGCCCTGCCATAGATTTAGGCTTAATAACACCTGCAACTGTTGTTGATGATGTTCCGATTTACCTTGACCCACAACATCCTACCACCCCCTATCCAAAAAACTCGGAATCCACATTTAAAGGGCTTTCAACAATAAGAACCGGTATAAAAAGCTCTATAAACGTAGTGGCGGCAAAGGTCTTTATGGACTATCTGGGTGCTGATAAATCCATTGAATATTTAAAAAAGGCAAATATAGACAGATCAAAAGAAGGTTATGTATCAATGGCTCTCGGCGGTTTGAATGAAGGCGTGAATCCTTTGCTTATGTCAGCCGCATATGTACCCTTTGTCAATGACGGTGTTTATCTTGAGCCTATTTCATATACAAAGGTAACTGACGAAAGCGGAAATGTTATCCTTGATAAAACTCAGGCACAGCAAAAAAATATTGTCTACAAGGAAACAACGGCCTTTCTTATGACCAGTATGATGAGAGATGTTGTAACCGCCGGTACAGCAGCATCAAACGGATTAGGAACCGTTAAAAATTCCGCTGGCAAGGTCATCCCGACGGCCGGAAAAACAGGTACGACAAACGACAACTATGATAAATGGTTCGTTGGCTTTTCTCCTTATTACGTTGGAGCCAGCTGGTATGGCTACAACAATCCTAAATCATTAAAATCCTCTGAGTATTATCAGGCTCTGAAAATGTGGAATAAAGTAATGAATAGGATACATTCGGATTTAGAGGTCAAGGACTTCAAGCAGCCGGATGGAATAGTAAAAAAATCCATATGCATATACTCTGGAAAATTGCCGGGCAAGTACTGCAGTCAGGATCCCCGAGGCAATGCCATCAGAACAGAATACTTTGCAAAAGGTACGGAGCCTACGGACACCTGTGATGTTCATGTACTGGCAAAAGTAGATACCACAAGCAAGGATATATACGGCAGACCTTTGCTTGCAACCCAATACTGCCCGGAATCTGCAGTACAGGAAAAAGTATTTATTCAGAGACCTGTGCCGTACCTTCCGAAAGATACGTCTTTAGTATCAAAAATTCTGGATTGGATGTATGAACTGCCTCAAGGTGAGTATTGTACCAAACACAATGCGTCTAATGTTGTCGGTCCGCCTGCCGGCTCCGTCAGCACAGGAAGCAGCGAAGCTTCTCACGGAAATCAGGGCGGAACAGGAATAGACTCTCCACTGCCTCCTTTGCAGGATGATAACGGATCAGATGTGATACCTTGATAAACGCTTGATATTAATAAAAAGTGCATCGAAAGGACATAAAACAGTCCTTTCGATGCACTTTTTAATTATAAGAAAAGCTGTAAATGTAATACTATAAACGTGAAGAATTCTTCTTACCGGCTCCCACAAATACTGTGCCGATATCCTGTCCATTAATTATATCCATAATTATTTCAGGATTGCTGCCGTTTGTCAAAACCACATTAACACCTGATTTTGTCGCAATTTTTGCCGCCTTCAGCTTTGTGACCATCCCTCCGGTCCCTCTCTTTGTTCCGGCTCCTTCTGCACACAGCTCAATATCGGGAGTTATTTCGTTAATAACAGACAGCATTTTTGAATCAGGATTTTTCCTTGGATCCGAATCAAAAAAGCCATCTATATCAGACAATATAATAAGCAAATCTGCATTTATAAGCTTGGCAACAAGCGCAGACAAGGTGTCATTCTCACTGAAGGTATCACTTTGCCCTACCTTCAGCTCAACAATTGATACAGAATCATTTTCATTTACTATCGGTACAATCTCCTTTTCAAGCAATGTTTCAAAGGTATTTACCACATTTTCACGGCAATTACTGTCACTCATTATATCCCGGGTCAACAAAATCTGAGCAACCGTATGTCCGTACTCCGAAAAGAATTTACTGTACATATGCATCAGCTCACACTGTCCGACAGCAGCTACAGCCTGCTTTTCCCGTATTGTCTTCGGTCTCTCCGGCAGCTTCAGCTTATCAACTCCCACACCGATAGCTCCGGAGGTCACAAGTATAACCTCCTTGCCCTGATTGGACAAATCGGAAATAATTCTCACCAGCTTATCTATCCGGGTAAAATTTATCTTACCTGTATCATAGGTCAATGTGGATGTTCCCACCTTAATAACTATTCTCTGTGAATCCTTTAAATATTCTCTTTTGAAGCCCATTTTAACCTCCGTTTGAACGATGTCCCATATGAATAAGGTCAATTACTATCTGCTGTATAAACGATATAAATATCGTCTCGAATTTCTTCTGTCGAGAAGGCTTGAACCGTAATTGACTTTCGTTATAAACTGTACACCGGTAATTTAACAAAAAAGTATATAACAATAAAATATTATATACTTTTTTAAGCTTTTTTTCTATATTTGAATAGATATCTTTTATCTATTTTTGCCCATAATATGAATTTGAGCCATTCTTGCGAAAATAATGCTTGTTCAGCAGCTCCCGCTGCATAGGTTTAATATCCGGATTCATCATCTGACTATGCCATGCCATAAAAGCTAATTCCTCGAGTACAACAGCATTATGAACTGCATTGCCCGCATTTGTCCCCCATGTAAAAGGGCCGTGGCTGTATACTACAACCGCTGGAATATCGTCCTCATTTTTATCTGCAAAGGTTTCCGCAATCACATTTCCGGTTTCTAATTCATAATGTCCGGGGTCTCCGTCTATTTCTTCCGGAGTCATCCTTCTTGTACATGGAATCTCTCCATAAAAATAATCTCCGTGGGTTGTGCCAAGAGCCGGAATTCCTAAACCTGCCTGTGCATAAACAGTGGCCCATCTGCTGTGAGTGTGCACTACACCGCCGATATTAGGAAATGTACGATACAAAACCAGATGCGTGGCTGTGTCGGAGGATGGCTTCAAGGCACCTTCCACCTGCCAGCCGGTGTCTATGTCAATAACAGCCATATCCTCTGCTTTCAGCCTTTCATATTCCACACCGGAAGGTTTTATGACAACAAGTCCGCCTTGCCGGTCTATACCTGACACATTTCCCCATGTAAAAGTAACAAGTCCATGTCCGGGCAGCAGTAAATTAGCTTCTAAAACTTCCTTTTTCAATGCTTCAAGCATAATTTTCCATCCTCCTTGAACTTTTAGACTATTATTTCAATTTCCATGCAAGATCATCAAGAAATAATTCATGCTCCAATGCTTCAATAGCAGTATCCCTTGAAATGTGAACAAACTCAATATCCATCATACGGGCCCAGTCCCTCATCTGTTCTGCGGTTATATCATATGTCAGCACCGTATGATGCGCACCTCCCGCAATAATCCACGCCTCGGCACCCGTCAGCAAATCAGGCATGGCCTGCCACATAACACGGGCAACAGGCAGCTTGGGCATTTCATATATTGGCTTCACACACTCAATATCTTGGCAAATCAGGCGCAGTCTGCCGCCCATATCTATAAGGCTGACTACAATCCCCTTTCCGGCTTTTCCTTCAAAAACAAGGCGGGCAGGAGCGGCCTTTCCCCCAATACCAAGAGGATGTACTTCAATTCTGGGCCTTTCCGCTGCAACACTTGGGCAAACCTCCAGCATATGGGCTCCCAAGCTGTATTCCTTCCCCTTTGTCAAATCATAGGTATAATCCTCCATAAAAGTGGTCCCGCCTGTTTTCCCCTCAGCCATTGCTTTTATTACCGCAGTCATTGCAGCTGCCTTCCAGTCACCCTCACCGCCGTAGCCGTAGCCCTGTTCCATCAACCTCTGACTTGCAAGCCCCGGCAGCTGCTCCATTCCGTACAAGTCTTCAAATGTATTGGTGAAAGCCTTGCACCCTTCACTGTCCAAAAGCTTTTTAATGGCAATTTCCTCTTTTGCCTGATAGCGGACACTATGGAGATTGTCAGTACTTATATCATATTTTTTTACATACACAGCCATCAGCTCTTCTGTTTCAGCTTCAGTAACATTATCAATATAATCCGCAAGAGTACCTACGGGCCATGTATTCACCTGCCATCCCAGCTTTGTCTGCACCTCTACCTTGTCACCCTCAGTAACGGCAACATTACGCATATTGTCGCCAAATCTCATAACCTTTAATGTCTTGCTGAACGCAGCACCTATGGCTGCCCGCATCCAAGCTCCCAGCCTTTCCTGTACACCGTCATCCTGCCAATAGCCTGCAATAACCTTGCGCTTCATACGCAAACGTGCACCAATAAAGCCATGCTCTCTATCACCATGGGCAGCCTGATTAAGATTCATGAAAGCCATATCGATAGTATCGTTTGGAATTTCCCTATTGTACTGAGTAGCAAAGTGGCAATAAGGTTTTTGAAGCTCCTTCAAACCATTAATCCACATTTTGGATGGGCTGAACGTATGCATCCATACTATTATTCCAGCGCAGCTGTCCTGATAGTTGGCATCCTTTACTATATACGATATCTCTTCCGGTGTTTTTGCAGTAATTTTATATGTCATCCTACAGGGCAATATACCTGTTCCATTCATTTTTTCAACAATTTCTGCCGCACGGGAAGCAACTGTATTGAGCACCTCAGGGCCGTACAGGAACTGACTGCCTACCACAAACCAAAATTCATAATCTTTCATTACCATATCATATGCACTCTCCCTTTTATTTTATTGAGGCCACTGCGGCCCGTTCAATGGTAAGCCCCTTGGTGTAGCGTTTTATAAAGCTTTCAAAGCCTTGTACCTCTATTGAATCAGGCTTGATAACTGAACCTGCTTTTCCGGCGAAAACCTTTTTTCCCAGATAACCTTCCAGAGTCTCTCCCTGCTCTTTATTTTTCATATAGGCAGCCAGAAGGGCAATACCCCAAGCACCGCCCTCACCTGCGTTTTCCATTACTGCGACGGGAACATTTATGGCATTTGCCATAAGCTTTTGTCCCGCAGACTTCGTCTTGAAAAATCCCC
This sequence comes from Ruminiclostridium sufflavum DSM 19573, assembly GCF_003208175.1. Taxonomy (GTDB): domain Bacteria; phylum Bacillota; class Clostridia; order Acetivibrionales; family DSM-1351; genus Ruminiclostridium; species Ruminiclostridium sufflavum. The sequence continues at coordinate 45,922 of NZ_QKMR01000003.1, forward strand.
CATGCCCCATAAGCTTCTCAAGGCAGACATGCTCCTTTTCAAAAAGGATATCCATTCCAAGCTTTAATGTGGCAATAGCCGAATAAAGCTGCACCCGCATAAAATTGGCAAGAGTAAACCTGCTATAGGGTGTGCGCATAAATAGCGGACGGCCTTCCTCCATATGTGTAATTTGCTCTCCCGAATAATAATTGTAAGCAAGCAAGCCTCCGCAATCAGCATCACCCTCAAGTGCCTTGCCATAGAGCCTGTCGTATATAATCGACTTATTCACCTCGTTTCCCAGCACAGAGGTAAGCTCCATGAACAGCCCTATCCATGCATCCAGATCCGAAGTACAATTGTTGCAATGCACCATAGCTACAGGCCTGCCGCTTGGTGTCATAACCATATCAATCTCAGGATAGACCTGTGAAAGCTCCCTCTCCAGCACTATCATAGCAAAAACGGAGGTACCCGCAGACACATTCCCCGTACGAACAGCCATGCTGTTTGTAGCTGCCATACCAGTACCCGCATCCCCCTCCGGAGGGCAAAGCGGAACACCGGGCATCAACTGTCCCATAACGTCCAGAAGCCTTGCACCCTCCTCTGTCAGAGTTCCTGCAAAATCACCTGCCCTCAGTACCTCCGGTAATATATCCTTCAATTTCCACGGAATATTTTTATCGGCAATAAGTCCGTCAAACTGCTGAAGCATATTCTCACTGTAACCGCAGGAGCAACTGTCAACGGGAAAGATGCCCGAGGCATCTCCAATCCCTAAGACCTTCTTCCCCGTTAACCTCCAGTGAACATACCCTGACAGCGTTGTAAGAAAATATATTTTTCTTATATGCTCCTCTTTATTCAGAATCGCCTGATAAAGATGCGAAATACTCCACCGCTGAGGAATATTAAACCTGAAGCTTCCCGTCAATTCTTGGGCTGCTTTATCCGTAATAGTATTTCGCCATGTCCTGAAAGGCACCAGTTGATTTCCTTCCCTGTCAAATACAAGATACCCGTGCATCATGGCAGAAAATCCAATTGCACCAAGCTGTAAAAGCGGTACATTATACTCCTCCCCTATTTGCCCGGCAAGCTTCTGATAGCTTTTCTGTATTCCTGTCCAGACATCCTCCATATGATATGTCCAGATATTATTTTCATAATGATTCTCCCATTCATAGCTTCCGGATGCCACAGGCACATGCTTGTCATCAGTCAACACTGCCTTTATACGTGTAGAACCAAGTTCAATGCCAAGAATCATCTTCCCATCCTTGATCTTTTGTATAATTTTAGCTTTATCCGACTCCATATCTGCTCCTCTCACCTACACTTGTAAGAAACCCTTTAAGGCTTTTTAGCTTATTTGCCTTCTTTAGCTATTGCATATCACTTGCATACCACTTACATATTATACTACAAGTTGTACGTACAACTTGTAGTATAATAATACCGCATTAAATACATGCGGTACAAGAATAAACATCTCCAAAAATCATTATAATATTTTAGTACATATGCAACAAATGCTAATTTAGGCTATTCATATTCCCATGGCAAAACAGCCGGGTTCTCTTCCTCATTTTTTAAAATATTAAGCATTTTGCTTGCGGCAAGATACCCGATTTTTTCCTTTGGATTTGACAATGAAATAAACGGCACTGCTGAAAGCTTTGCAATAGTGCTGTTATCAAAACTGACTACTTCCAGCTCCCGAGGAATTTCCGAGACTCCTTCCTGCAAATGCTTCAAAACCTGAAGCGCCACCTCATCATTATAGCATATAACAGCTGTACAACCGGATAATACCGGTGCTACAGAGCTTGCAATAAGGCTTTCCCTATTCTCGGTAGCATACCACAATACCTTGTCATCCTCTACAGAAAGCCCTGCTCTGTGCAGTGCTTCAGCATAGCCTGCGTAACGGCGGTGTCCTTGAATATCATCACTCTTAAAAATTCCCGCAATATGCTTATGACCTTTTCTTAAGAGAATTTCACAGGCCATAGTACCGCCGCATCTGTCGTCTGCGACAACATATATGGGATTTTTAAGCTCAGAATAGAAGCCATTAATAAATACAACAGGAACTCCAAGTCTGTTAAATTGTTCATACAAGTCGATATTCGGATTAGGCAGAGCGGTCTTGGTGCCTTCAACAATCAAACCGTCTATAGGCTTCTGAAGTAATTCTGTCAGAATCTTGCGTTCATTGTCCACACGGTTTCGAGTGGCTGAAAGCATAGACGTATATCCATTTTCTGCAAGTACATGGTCAATCCCCTTTAAAATCGCCGGAAAAATATATTCACCGATGTATGTAGTAACAACAGCAATGTTATTGGTAGGTATCCTGTACAGCATGGCTCCTTTCACATATGTGCCGCTGCCTTGTATGCGGCTTGCAAGACCTTCACTTTCCAGAACGCTGATTGCCTGACGTACTGTCTGCCTGCTGTAGCCTGTTTGTGAAGCCAATTCATTTTCGCTGGGAAGCTTTTGTCCCTCAATGTAAATTCCTGTTTTTATTGCTTCACGAAGCTTATTTGCAAGCTCTGTATATTTGTGATTGCTCATGTATATCACCTTTCAGATATTGTCTGCCGAATGCACAATAATATGCATTATCGCTTATAAAAATTGCTTTCCCGGCTATTGTATCATACAAAGATGTATTTGAAAATTCCTCAAACAAATCCGTAAAGGCTGCCTGACATAAATAAACCTGTTATATATGCTTGCATGTTTTTTATACTTAAAGGGCTTTCAGCCACCTTGTATCAGACAATAAAAAATCAGCCAATTACCGGCTGATTCTTCTTCCTCTAACTGTCACACCCTTAGGTGCGCCAAAATCCGAAGGTCTGCTCAAGGATATTCCTGCTTTTTTACCTTGCCGCCTTTCGTCCCAGCTTCCACCCTATGGACTGTTCACGCATTCCTATAAAGTCGGCATAGCGCCCGCCCTCTGCCATAAGTGTCTCGTGGGAGCCCTGCTGGACGATGTGTCCATTTTCTATTACAATTATCCTGTCTGCATTTCGAACGGTTTTCAGCCGATGGGCAATCATAATAACTGTTTTTGATTTGGTCAGCTCTCCTATGGCATGCTGTAGCATCCATTCGTTTTCCGGGTCTACATTGGCAGTTGCCTCGTCTAAAATGATAATGGGGCTATCCTTAATAATGGCACGGGCAATGGATATACGCTGTTTCTCTCCGCCTGAAATGCTGGCTCCTCCTTCTCCAAGGACGGTGTCATAGCCATCGGGCAAGGCCATGATAAATTTGTCACAGCAAGCTCGCTTGGCAGCCTCCCGCACTTCTTCCATGCTTGCGTTTGGTTTGCCAAAACGTATATTATTAGCGATGGTATCGTTGAAAAGATAAACATTCTGAAACACCATGCTGTAGTTCTTCAAAAGGCTGTCCAGCTTATATTCTCTCACATCGCGGTTACCAAGCCTGATGCTGCCCTCGTCCACATCCCAAAACCGGATAATCAGGTTGCAAAGGGTGGTCTTTCCGCCGCCTGAACCACCGACGATAGCCAGTGTAGAGCCTGCCGGAATATCCACGCTCACACCATCAATGATTTTCCGCTTTTCGTAAGAGAAGCTGACATTCTCAACTGAAATGCCTGTGTTCTCCGGCACAATATCCGCGCCCTCTTCATCCATGACAGGCATATTCATTGCCGCATTGATATTATCAATAGACAGAGCGGCCGTACGCATGAGTGCGGACATATTCCCACCGGTTGCCAGTTCATTGTATACCATAAAAGAAGCGATGCATACCATCAGCGCGTTTTTCAGCTCCATTGAGCCGTTGATGCAGAAAATCACCGCACATACGACAATTGCAAGTCCTGCCGCCTTGGTTACTATGCCCTGCAGGGACATTAAAGGAATAAATGCCCGCTCCATTCCATAGGATACCGTTTTTTCTTCCTCTATGGCATCGGACACCTTCTTGTTCGCACTGCCGGTCAGATTGTAGGACTTTATAACGGCAATACCCTGTACATACTCTAGTATAGCCTCCACGGCGCTTTCCACCGACCTCACCTTTCGTCCGGACATGGCTTCTCCTGCCTTATGCAAACCATTGTTCACCAGCAAAAAAAGTGCAAACCCCATCAAGGTCACAAGTCCGATGCGCCAGTCAAAGAAAAACAGCATAATTGTAATTGCCGCGGTAGTCAACACTCCCTGTACAGCCAGGAGCATACAGCGGGTCAAGGTTTCCTGCAGGCTTTCGGCAGTGTTGGTGGCTATGCTGGTAATCTGCCCCAGATTACGCTGATTGAAATAACCCATGGGTGCATAACGCAGCTTTTCCGCTATGCGGATGCGCGCTCCTGCCGCAGTGGTATAGCCTGCCTTGGTCTGCAGCTGCGTTGAAAAATAATTGCAGAAATACCCGCCCACCATACCGGTAAGCACGATACCAATTGAAATCCAAGCTGTACGTGTGCTTACGCTTCCGTCCAGAATAGCCCCCAGTACATAGGCTGCCGCTAAAAGGCTGAAGGCGTTGAACATGCTCTGAAAAAAGCCCAGCACCAGCGCACCTGCCATCTTCTTGCGCTGTTCTCCCGCAAAGTCGAGAAACTTCTTTATATATTTAAACATCACTGCACCTCCACTGCGTCTTTTGAGCCTATGTGCGTTTCCCAAAGCCGGTGATACAGCTCACAGCCCTTGAGCAACGCTTCATGTGTGCCTGACGCTTCAATTTTCCCCTGATTGACAACTGCAATCTGATCAGAATCAGTGATAGTGGACAGGCGATGTGCAACAACAATCAGAGTCTTACCCTCCACCAGCTTGGCTACCGCGCTTTGGATAACGGCTTCGTTCTCCGGATCAGTGTAGGCCGTCGCCTCATCCAGAATTACAATAGGCGCATTCTTGAGCATCGCCCGCGCAATAGACATACGCTGGCGTTCACCGCCTGAAAGATGTCCGCCTGCACTGCCCGCTATGGTATCATAGCCATTTTCCAGCTGCATGATAAAATCATGGCAGCCGGCGGCTTTGGCAATCTCCTCCACCTCGGCATCCGATGCACCGGGATGCCCTTTTCGGATGTTTTCACGTACCGTTTCATCAAACAGAAAATTATCTTGGGATACATAGGCAATCATATCATTGAGCTGCCTCAGAGGGATATCTCTAACATCCACACCGCCGATGGTAATATTACCGCCGGTCACCTCCCACATAGAAGCAATCAGCCGGGCAATCGTGGACTTCCCGCTGCCGGAGGGCCCGACCAGTGCGTTCACAGTTCCTTCCCGGAAAACAAAATCAACGCCGTGGAGCACCTCTGTATCCTTGTAAGCAAAACATACGGCATTACCTGCAATATCAAAGCGGTCAATCTTTGCTGGCTTCTCCGGACGGTGCAGTTCTTCGTCCTCAAGAATCTCATTAATTTCTCCCACAATCGTTCCGATTTTCCCCAAATCATCGGTATAGCTCATAGCGCCAATGAGAGGGGTCATCATACCAAGGCATAATACAACAATCATAACAATTTCATTGACCGGCAGCGTCCCCTGTAAATAAAACAAAACGGAGGCAGGAAGGACACTCACCAGCACCGAAGGAATAATCACCATTCCCGCAGAGAAAAAAATCTGGGTATCTCTCATCCAGTCAATGGCAGAGTGCGCGGATTCTCTGACTGCATCGGTAAATTTCTTATAGGTTTTTGCCGTCTGGCTAAAGGTCTTGATGACCTCAATGCCGTTAATATATTCCACGGCAACAGAATTCAGCTTTTTGCCTGACCGGACATACAGGCTGAATCTTTCTTTGTAACCAACCATCATTCCCATCATGGCCAGCAGGCCAAGCGGCAGCGTAATGAGAGACCATAGTCCCACCCTCCAATCCAGAATGAGAACATATATGAGAATAACGACAGGTGCCAGCAGCTTGCTTGTCATTTCCGGAACAAGGTGTGCGAGGGTCGGCTCAATGCTGTCCACCCGCTCAACAATCAGGTTTTTGGTTTCACCGCTGGGGCGATCAAGAACCTTTCCCATGGACATCCTCGCCAATTTTCCGCACATACGCCTGCGAATATCCGCAATGACGGCGAAGGTTGCTCCATGTGATATGGTGGTTGACACAGCATGAAACAGATAATTGCAAATCCAAAAAATCGCTGCTATTCCAATCCAGACAGCATATGTGGTAAAACCACGCTCCTCATTAATCAGCAGTGTAACAATTCTGCTGACACAATAGTAAGGAATTATCGAGCTCAGCACACCAAGTATCGCCGTAAAAACAGATGCGATATACTTGCTTTTGTATGGAGCCGCCCATTCAAAAAGATATGAAAACGGCCCACGTTCCTTGTTATTAATATTATTATTCAACTGATATTCGCTTCCTTTCTCCATTCTCAAAAAAATACCGCAGCTTCAGAAGCCCCGCTTCATTCAACTGGTACTGCTCCTTGACCCCGCCCCATTCCATATGAAGCACATAATCACAACAGCGGACAATCAGTTCCGGGTCGTGGGTTATAATTAACACAGTTTTCTCCCTGCCGAGAGAAAACAAAAGCTTGGCGGTTCGCTCCATATGATAAAAATCCAGTCCGCTCGTCGGCTCGTCAAACACCAGAAATTCCTTTCCTGCCAGCAGAGCGGAGGCAATGGCAACCCGCTGCTTCTGCCCGCCGGACAAAGACATCGGATGCCGCTCTTTCAAAGCTGTCAGCTCCAGCGAATCCATCACCCGAACAAGCTCCTTCTCGTCCGCCCCATCCATCCCAAGGCGAAGCTCCTCCTCCACACTTTCACAAAAGAGCTGGTGATTCACATCCTGCATCACAAGATAGCTTTTTTTCAGCATTTGGCGGCGGGAATAAACTGCACTGCCGCAACGGCAGTGACCGCCAAACCGCTTTTGCAGCCCGCAAAGACATTTTGACAAGGTGGATTTTCCCGCTCCGTTATTGCCTATAATCGCAATAACTCCTTTCTTTGGCAGAACTGCCTCCTGAATATCAAGAACAGGGGGCATACTTCCGCGATAAGAGTACCGGTAATTTTGCAAGGTTAAATATTCCCCCGCCTGAGATGAGACTTTCCTATAGCAAAGCTCTTTCAGAGATCGTGTGCGCAGGCTGAGCTTTCTCAGGCCTTCCGGTGTGATGCGGCAAAACTCCCGCATCGGCATATCGCACTCAATTTCTCCATTACGCAGATAAATCACGCGGTCGCACAGCTCTGTCAGCCAATACAGCCGATGCTCGGCAATAATGATCGTTTTACCCTCCTTTTTCCACAGACGTATGGTTTCCTTCAAGTCATGAATAGCATTTATGTCCAAGTTAGACGTTGGCTCATCCAGCACGAAAACCTCAGGCCGCATGGCAGATACAGAGGCACAGGCTATTTTTTGTTTTTCTCCTCCTGATAGCTGAAAAATACTGCGCCCTAACAGGTTTATAGCCCCCATTTCACGGGAGGAAAGCTTAACCCGCTCTTCAATTTCATCGGGAGGCAGCCCCAGATTTTCACACCCGAAAGCAATTTCTCCGGTGGTATCCACACAGAAGAACTGACTGCGCGGATTTTGAAAAACACTGCCGACAATGCGGGCAGTGTCGTACAACTCAATGTCCCGCACATCCAGTCCGCCAACCACTACTTCACCGGACAATTCCCCTTCATAGTAGTGAGGAATCAGACCGTTGATCAGGCGGGTAAGCGTGGTTTTGCCGCAGCCTGACTGCCCGCACAGCAACACACATTCCCCCTTCCTTACACGAAGGGAAATATTCTGCAGGGAGCCGGAATCGGCATTTGCATACTTAAAACTGACATTTTTAAATTCAATCATAGCAACTCCTCACAATACGCCAAGATATACCAAAGCAACTGCTGCAAAAGCAGTAAAACACAGAGCAATGAAAATAACATCTTGCATTTTAAAACCAATGCAGCAAATATTGGTGCGTTTGACATTGCCTCCAAGTCCGCGGGTCAGTGCGGCTGCCGATAGTTCCTCTCCTATCCTTGCCGAACAGGTCAACAGAGGTACAAGCCGATATTCAAGCATCTTCCCGATTCTTCCCCCGCCGAAGCTGATACCTCTCATCCGCATGGCGGCGTTAATAGCACTGAATTCTTCTCCCACTGTAGGGAAAAAGCGAAACATGACCGAAAAAGGAATTATAATTTTTTCGCTGATATGCATTCTCTGCATGGCGGCAGTGAATTCACTAACAGTCGTAGTGGAAACAACATAAACACCCATTGCCACACCCGGCATAACACGGCTAAAAATACCTACACTGCCCAGAACAAGAAAATAGAGAGGCCCCGACAATTGCGGCAACAGCAGCAGAGCTGCCAGCCATGCAGCCAAATATGCCGCAAGGTAAATAACTGCCGCCTTTATCCTTCCTGCTGTCAGCAATAAAATCAGTGTTATCAGACATAAGGCAGGGATAACAGAAGAAAACTTTTCTCCTCCCAATCCGCCCAAAACAAATGTAGAAACAGTAATAAGCAGCAGCAGCTTGGTGCGCGGATCAAGAATCATCCCACGCTGCTGCCCCGTTGTTTGCAGAATACCCAAACTCATTAGGCAATCCCTGCTTTTATAAAGTGCTTCTTGAGCAGTACTCTGCCTAAGAGCCCGCCAAGAATACCGAATGCGAAGCAGCTGACCAGCAGTACAGGACTCATCCATGAGGGCAGCAGAGCCGTCAAAGCCGCCTCATAGCCTGCACCAAATTCCGTACGGGTGGAAAAATAACCATCCGGATTAATAAACAAGGGAATAAAATTGCCCCACATCCAAATGTTAAAGAAACCGCATACCAAAACAGAACTGCTTGCCTTGCTGTATTTTGCCCTCTTCCAGATAAGCTCTGCTACAAGACCTGAAACAAGAGCTACCGGAAGCGAGTAGAGCCCCATCCCGGTCAGTGCCATCATGATTCCCATAATGGCACTCATGATAAGAATCATTCCAAACTTTTTTACCTTGGTCAGAAACAGCATAAAAGGGATTCCTCCCGCAAGGGGGCCTATGACGCACAACAGGGGCATCATAATAGGTATGTATCCCGTCATGGCAAGTGCCATGATGATGACAAAATAAATTGCCGAATAGATTCCTACGTTAATAAGGTCTTTTCCGGCCAAACGATTTGAGTTTTTGCGAGTAGTAGTAGTATTTGTGAACATAATAGTAGCCTCCTAAATATTAGAATTGAGTTAGTTAACACTAACTATAGTGTAAAAAATTAAGGCGAAAGCCCTAATATTTCTTGCCATCCGGCCATGCCAAACCGTTTTGCGCTGTCCATAACGGCAACAGCCTGTTCATAAGGCAGATCGTGCGAGACAATCTCTACCAAGTATTGAAACCCGGAAGAGGCATTGATATGCAGGAACATATCCTTGATCTGATGTCCGTTTTTGCCGAGAGCATCGCAATAAATACGATAAGCTTGCTCCTCAACGGCAATCAGCTCTTCCAAGTATGAAGCCCAGCGTGTGCCCTCAGAGCGGCAAAAAATCAGACGGAATGCCAGCATATTTTCATAAATATAATTCAGCATCCAATCCGTTCCCGCATATGCCGTTTCCCGCATATGGCCACTCGTCAGCCCCGGCAAAACCTTCTTCACATCAAGATGCATGCTGCGAAACCGGTACAGCATTTCCTCAGCCGGAACCTGAACCAGTGCGTCAAATAAAACCGATTTATTTGCAAAATGGTTATACATAGCCCCGGTTGTAACTTCCGCCAATTCCGCGATATGCCGCATATTTGCTTTTTGATAGCCATGCTCCATAAATTCCTTCCGGGCACATTCCAGAATGCGTTTACGGGTCAATTGTGAATTTAGACTCATAGTTTTCCAGCTGCCCCTTATCAGAAAATCTAATAACAATGTTATCACTTTTCAGCAAAAAGTCAAGAGATAATAATTTTCTGTTTTTCTTCTTCCTACTCCGGCACAAGACGAACCTCCCTAAACAAAAGAGCTCCTTTTTAAACTATATGAGAATATATTTTAATATCAGATTGACAAACCAGAAAAAGAGTTTTATAATAAAAACGACCAAATTTAATTAATGGTCATTTTTATTATAAAAATGTTCTCAAACAGAGGTGATTAAACGGTGCCAAAGATTTTTACTCTTCTGGAAAGAAGCGAAGTCCGTATTAAAATGCTGGATGCAGGCTTTTCACTTATTAAAGAGCATGGCATGATCCATGCTTCCGTTGAAAAAATCACCAAGGCTGCCGGGTTGGGAAAAAGTACCTTTTATAACTTTTTCCCGTCCAAGGAAATGTTTGTTTATGAAATTATTCAGTACCAAAGGGATAAGGCCAAGCAGTCTTTTATGGATGCATTGGGTTCAAGAAAAAAGATAACAGCGGCAGAAGCTAAACTATTTCTGAAAAAGATTATTTTCAGTGAGGACAGTATCTACCGCTATCTAACCTCGGAAGACCAAGCCAGACTTAAGGCCGTCCTCCCAGCTGAATACGGAATAAATCCGGAATCGGAGAACATGGTCATGGCAGGTTTGTTCAGCCATATCGAAGGAGTCAGGAAGGATATCAACTTTAAACTGGCAGCCAACCTCATTAAGATTATGGCAATTTCAATGTTTCATCAGGAGGACCTCCATGCCGATGCACTGCCGGATACACTTGATCGTATCTATGACCTTTTGTTTTCCTGTATTTTTGAAGAGGGCGCATAATAGGCGCTTTTTTCAGAACAATCAGTTAGTTATAACTAACTGCCTAAATAAATTTGAGAGGAGAATACACATGGCTGAAGCTTCAAAAAAATCCAAAGAAAAAACGGGGGTTTCCCGGCTCTTCGAGCTGGCCGGTTCCAAAAAGAACAAGCTTATCCTCGCCTGCCTTTTGTCTGTCGTTTCATCGGCAGCCCGTCTGGTTCCCTTTTTCACGATTTACGGGGTAATCCGTGAAATTCTGGCACATTATACCCTTGCAGGGGCAATTGATATGAAAAAAATTTACACGCTGGTGGCATATACCTTTTGCGCCGCACTGGTATACGGCATATGCGCCTTTCTTTCCTCGTCGCTGGCCCACGGCTCTGCCTACGACATTATTTTTGAGCTGCGCATCAAGCTGATGGAAAAGCTTGCACGTATTCCATCCGGTTATTTTACCGGTACAACACAAGGAGCCATCAAAAAAGTAATTTCTGATGATGTGGAACAAATTGAGGTTTTCATCGCCCACCACGTCACAGATATTTCTGCTGCGGTATCAATGCCCCTCTTTACGCTTATATATCTATTTATTATGGACTGGCGGCTGGCACTGGTGACACTTCTTCCTATCTTCATATCCATATTCCTGCTTGCCGGTAGTATGAAGAATCCAAAAGGCGCGCAAACTCAGGTGGATATGCACAACGCCAAGGAGAAAATGGAGGGTACCATTGTAGAGTACATACACGGAATGCCCGTCATTAAGATATTCAACCGGACTCTCAGCGCTTTTCAACGGTATGAACAGGACGTTTCCGGTTATGTTAGCTCTGTAGAGCGAGCAGCGTATCATTTTGCACCCGGTATCGGCGTATATTATGCATTTTTTGGTGCCCAGCTACTGTTCCTGCTTCCGGCAAGCCTGCTCCTTGTTCCTTTCGCATCCTCTTATCTGGACTACCTGCCTCTGGTGCTTCTGTTCTTTCTCGTAGGAGGAGGGCTGAAAGAACCAATGGAGAATATGATGCAGATGGTCATACACTCCAAGCGCATAACGGAGGGAGTATCCCGTATTGATCGGATACTAAAGCAAACAGAAATACCGGAGGAGGGAACCGGAAATCCTGAGTCCTATGATATAGCCTTTGAGGATGTCTCCTTTTCCTATTCCGAAAACGGGCCTCAGGCTGTTAAAAATGTATCCTTTTCCTTGCCGAAGGGGACTGTAACCGGAATCGTAGGCCCGTCCGGCGGCGGAAAGTCTACTCTGGCTCAGCTCCTTCTAAGGTTTTATGAACCCCAGCAGGGGTGTATCAAAATAGGCGGTGTAAATATCGGGGAAATTCCGCCATCCCGGCTGACGGGACTTGTGTCCTATGTGTTTCAGGATTCCTTCCTATTCCATGATACAGTGGAAAACAATATCCGAATGGGTAACAGGGAAGCCGCATTTGAAGCATTGGAACAGGCGGCTAAAAGTGCAGGCATCCATGAGGTTATCATGTCACTGCCGAAAGGCTATCAGACTGTTATTGGCGAAAAGGATGCCTACCTCTCAGGCGGAGAAAAACAGCGAATCGCCATTGCACGGGTTTTTCTGAAGGACACTCCCATCGTTATTCTTGATGAGGCTACCGCCTATGCAGATGCAGAAAATGAGGCAAAAATCCAGCAGGCCTTTGCCCGGCTTGCTCAGAACAAAACAGTATTGATTATCGCCCACCGGCTGAAAACAGTAGAAAACGCTAATCAAATTCTTGTTCTGGAGGAAGGAGAATTACTGGCAGCGGGGACGCATGAAGAACTTCTCCACAATTGCCCGCAATATGGCAATATGATTGCAGCCAATGAGCGGAGAGACCGCTGGACAATTCGGAAAGGAGTGAAAACAGCATGAACAGATTTAAAAAATGGTTCCATACAATAACCTTTGGAGAAACAAAAAAATATGCAGCACTGACGCTATGGAATTTTCTCGACAGCTTTGTGGTGACAATTCCTTATGCAGTTATGCTGCTGTCTATTTATCTGTTTCTGATTCCGCTGGCACAACCGGGAGAAGCTCTGCCCGAGAACCGGCTGTGGATTCTTTGCGGTATACTGCTGGCACAGATTATAGTATATTATTTCATTCGCAGAAGAACCTATATCGCTATCTGTGTAGGCTTTGCGGGTACTGCAAAAATCGCGCGCATTTCCATGGGCGAACATCTTAGGCGGCTGTCCATGGGCTTTTTCGGGCGGCGTGATGCAGGAGACCTTTCCACAGTACTGCTGCGCGACTACACTGAGGTGGAAAATCTTGGGTCAGGGCTTATTCCTCAGATTTCGGTTATACTGATACGCCTGACTCTGTCCGTAGTCGTCCTGTCTGTCTTTAATTGGCGGATGATGCTTGCGGTTCTGCTGGTCATCCCTCTGTCACTGCCCTTTGCTTTTGCCAGCTATAAGAAAATGGGGCGTATCAGCGGAGAACTGCTTGCCGCCCAACAGGATGCCGCATCGGGAATTCTTGAATATGTTGGAGGCATCCAGACATTGAAAGCATTCAACATGGCAGGAAAGCAGTTTGAAACTCTGAAAAGCTCTTTCTCAAAGCAGCATCGGCATTCCGTTGGCATGGAGCTTGCCGCGGCTCCGGTGGGCATGATTGGAAGGTTTGTGCTCAATTGCGGTATCGGAGTGGTCATGCTGGCAGGTGCATGGCTCTTGACAAGGGGAGAACTGCCGCCCTTTTATTATATCGCTTTCCTGCTTCTTTCCCTGAATATTTATGAACCGATAATGATTCTTTTTGGCTTCATTGCTGACTTTGCCAGAACCAACCGGTCTGCTCTGCGTATTGATGAGCTGAAAAGTGAGCAGACCTTGTCGGAAGCTGCCGAAAATGCCGTACCCGCAAATATGAATATAGAATTCAAAAACGTCTCTTTTTCATACGGTAATCAGGAGGTTCTTCATAATCTCACACTACGTTTCCCTGAGAAGAGTATCACCGCACTGGTCGGTCCCTCCGGCTCCGGCAAGTCTACAATTACACGTCTGGCAGCACGCTTTTGGGATGCAACAGGCGGTGAAATCACACTGGGCGGCATACCCGTCAGGCAGATGAAAGCCGATGGACTGCTATCCTACATTAGCATGGTATTTCAGGATGTTTACCTGTTTCACGATACAATTGAGGCAAATATCCGCATGGGGAAGCCGGATGCTACAATGGATGAAATTATGGAAGCCGCAAAAACAGCAGCCTGCCACGATTTCATCATGGCGCTGCCTGACAGATATCAGACTATTGTCGGCGAAGGCGGCTCTACTCTCTCAGGCGGGGAGAAACAGAGAATATCTATTGCACGGGCGTTGCTGAAGGATGCACCGGTCGTATTATTGGATGAAGCAACTGCTTCTCTTGACCCTGAAAACGAGGTACTAATCCAACAGGCCATCAGTGCGCTTGTAGAAGAGAAAACAGTGATTGTCATCGCACATAGGTTGCAATCCGTGTGCAATGCAGATCAGATTATCGTACTTGAAAATGGGGAGGCCAAGGAGCTCGGCTCCCATGAGCAGCTGCTTAGTCAGGATGGCTTATACGCCCGTCTTTGGGAGGAGCAGAGTCGCGCTGGAAGCTGGAAAATTGTCCGGAATGCCTCTTGAGCCTTGGTACCGGCTATAAGGATTGGCCCCAAATAGAAAAAGCGCTTCAGGTTGATAATCACACAATTATTATTATCTCTTCAAGTTGACAGCCGGCAAAAAGAGTGATAATTTAATAATTGAAATACCAACTATGATTATATAGCAATTAAATATCAACAGCTTTGCAAAACTGGTAGAATTTACAGCAATGGAACATACCGGGAGCTAATGGAAAAAGCAGCCTTTGTCAGGAGGTTTTTTTATTCAGAGCAAGTTAGTCTATTCTAACCGTTTGGAGATACTTCCATTGCACTATGAGATTACTTGGCGCTGCAGTTCCTATCTGTCAGAGGATGTCCGGCTATGATAATAACCGGATTCCGGGTGCTTCATCATGGGATTCCCAGACGTCGGCTTATGTTGAGCATCAAGGTTTCCCCACACTGAAATGTTATCCTGTGGGCAGCAGCATCCGGCCGCTGTTCTGCCTGTTTGTACGCAAGCTAAGAAAAGGAGGCCTTGACTATTATGGCTCATGAAGAAATACAACAGGCTTATCAGATGCTTGGGAAAGAGGCCAATGCTTACGACGGAATGATTACATGCTCCACGCTGTTGGGCCGGGCTATCTGCAAAATAGTCTGGAACATGAACAAAGCAGACAATGACCGCTATCTGCAACTGGCACTCTCTGGTATCCCGGAAGCATTTGCCGGAAACCTGCTGGAGATTCCGGTAGGCACCGGCGTGCTTACCATGCCGGTTTATAGAAAGCTGAAAAGGGCTGAAATAACCTGCCTGGATTATTCCACAGAGATGATGGGCACCGCACAGCGTCGGGCAGAGAAGTTTGGGCTGAATAATGTCCGGTTTTTACAGGGAGATGTCGGCGCACTGCCTTTTGCCAATAGTCATTTCGACACAGTGCTCTCCCTGAATGGATTCCACGCGTTTCCGGACAAAGATGCCGCCTACCATGAAACCTTTCGGGTTATAAAGCCGGGCGGTTTTTTCTGCGGCTGCTTTTACATCAAAAGGGAAACTCCCCGTACCGACTGGTTCATTCGGCATTTTTACGAGCCGAAGGGATTTTTTACGCCGCCTTTTGAGACAGCAGAAAGCTTACAAAAGCAGCTGGAGCTTTTGTATACCGATGTAACCTTAACCATAGTGAAATCCATGGCCTGCTTTTGCTGCCGAAAAGGTGAGAACTGATTCTTCTTGGCTTGTGGACTGAATTGGTTATGTCAGAAGAGGGTGCAATCTGCAGCAAAAAGAAGCTGCTACTCGTTCCTGTAGAAAATACGCTATTTGACCTGCGCACCTTAAGGAGGTAATTTATGAAAAACAAAAACATTCCATTTAAAATCGGACATGTGCTGATTCAAGTCGATCATCTTGATACAGCCATCCTGCAATACCGTCAGATGGGATTTCAGGTAGTGCCCGGAGGACTTCCCGGCAAAGCACATAATGCTTTGATTTATTTAAGGAATGGCTCTTTTTTAGAGCTGTTTTCTACTAATCACGGCAAGATTATCAACACGATGCTTAAAGTCATGGTGAAAGCGCTAGGAATGTTCGACCGCTCCTATTCCTGCCGCCTTGCGCGTTTCCTGCCAGGCTGCGACGGTCTGCGCGATTATGCTCTGGATTCCATTCCGGCTACTAAATATCAGGATAATATAGAAAAGATCAGGACAAACGGTCTGATTATCTCCAAGCCACGTCCAAAATCACGGGTAGATCACCGTGGAATTCGTCTTAAATGGACTCTCAGCTCACCCGAAAACATTTCCCTGCCTTTTCTTATGAGTCAATATCAGCCCTCCATGGAAATAAAAGAAAAAGATATCTCCCATCCTAACGGAGCGCTTGAAATCCATGAGCTCCAAATTACAACCAGCCAATGGGAGAAAACATACCATGAATATTCTCTCCTTTTTGGTGTCAAACCGGAAATCACACTCGAAAAAACAGGGAGGAGCTGCTTTTTTCCAATTCAAGGCACTTCAATTTATCTGATAGAAAATGAAAAGGATGGGATTGAGCGTGTTGTTTTGTCCTGCAGCAGCCAACTTGTAAATACAGATACACATGCCGCTCCTCCCTCCTTTATTTTACTAAAGCAATAAGCTACTTTTAACTACATTTAATTATCTTTTATTACATGTTTGTTTCACTTAGCTGTTCACGGACATCTCCGCCGCCATACATAATACGGATAACATTTACTGTATTTTTGGATTCGTCCGGCAGATAAAACACTAAATAATTATCCGCAGGCAGATATCTCTCTCCTTGTCTGCTCTAAGGCTCATCCCTGCATAACTGATGGTAAGTAGTAAGAAAATAGTATAGGAGTGGCTCACATTTTCATGCTAACCACCCCTAACCACTTTTTTAAACCTCTTAAATACGCTATTTAACTAGATTTTATGCTTTCGCAGCTTCCTCAACAGCAACCGCAATTGCAACGGTAGCACCAACCATCGGGTTGTTTCCCATTCCGATAAGACCCATCATCTCAACATGTGCAGGTACTGATGATGAACCTGCGAACTGCGCATCTCCGTGCATTCTGCCCATTGAATCTGTCAAGCCGTATGAAGCAGGTCCTGCGGCAACATTATCAGGATGCAGTGTTCTTCCTGTCCCTCCGCCTGAAGCAACTGAGAAGTATTTTTTTCCGTTCTCAGTTGCCCATTTCTTATATGTTCCTGCAACCAAGTGCTGGAATCTTGTAGGATTAGTTGAATTACCTGTGATAGAAACATCAACCCTTTCCTCCTTCATTATTGCAACACCTTCAAGAACATCATTAGCTCCGTAGCATTTAACCTTTGCCTTTTCTCCGTCTGAGTAAGCCTTTGATCTTACAATATTTAATGTATCAGTTGAAAAATCATAATCAGTCTCAACATATGTAAATCCATTAATTCTTGAAATAATAAAAGCTGCGTCCTTTCCAAGTCCGTTTAATATAACCTGAAGAGGTTCTTTTCTAACCTTGTTGGCTGTCTTTGCTATACCGATAGCGCCTTCGGCCGCAGCAAAGGATTCATGTCCTGCAAGGAAAGCGAAACATTTTGTTTCTTCTCTTAAAAGCATTGCAGCAAGGTTTCCGTGTCCTATACCAACCTTTCTTGAATCAGCAACTGATCCCGGAATACAGAAGGCCTGCAATCCAAGCCCTATGGCTTCTGCTGCTTCTGCCGCATTTTTCAAGCCCTTTTTAAATGCAATGCCGCATCCTAATGTATAAGCCCAAACTGCATTTTCAAAAGCGATTGGCTGCACTCCTCTAACGATACTGTCAACATCCACGCCATTTGATGTACATAGCTCCTTAACTTCCTCCAAGCTCTTAAAACCATATTCAGCCAAACATTTATTTATTGTATCTATTCTTCTTTCATAACCTTCGAAATTAACCACTAGTATCACCTCTCTCTTTTTTATTCTTTTCTTGGATCTATTGTTTTTGCCGCATCGGCATATCTTCCATATGTACCGATATTCTTTTCATAAGCCTCTTTTGGATCAGCACCTTTTTTGATTGCTTCCATCATCTTTCCAAGATGTACAAACTTATAGCCGATTACTTCACCGTCCGCATCAAGTCCGATACTGAGAACATAGCCTTCTGCCATTTCCAGATATCTTACACCCTTTGCCTTTGTTGAGAACATTGTTCCAACCTGTGAACGCAGTCCCTTGCCAAGATCCTCAAGTCCTGCACCTATAACAAGGCCATCCTCTGAGAAAGCCGACTGAGTTCTTCCGTATACCAGCTGGAGGAATATCTCTCTCATGGCAACATTAATAGCATCACAGACCAAGTCTGTATTTAAAGCCTCAAGCAAAGTCTTGCCGGGAAGTATTTCCGCAGCCATTGCAGCTGAATGTGTCATACCTGAACATCCTAATGTCTCAATCAAAGACTCTTCAATAATACCTTCCTTAATGTTCAGAGTCAGCTTACAGGCTCCCTGCTGAGGTGCACACCAGCCTACACCGTGTGATAAACCTGAAATATCCTTAACTTCTTTTACTTTAACCCATTTACCTTCTTCAGGTATTGGCGCAGGCCCATGATTTGGTCCTTTTTTTACAACACACATATTTTCAACTTCATGTGAGTAATTCATTATAACTTCCTCCTTCAATAGCAATTTAAAATTTATTCAGCTTAGCAGCCAAACCTGTCAAAAACACCAATAAACAGACAAAATGCCTCTAAGCTGAGAATTCACCTCTTTTTGCACCTTGCTCCGCCTAAAAAAGCAAAACAAAAGCCGATATTTAAAGATAAACTATCCTAAATATCAGCATTTATTATATCATAATTATTTTATAGTAAGAAGTATTTTGTTAAAAAATATACTATCTCCTTTATAAAAGTAATTACTATCGGCTAAAACCGATTCCATCTGCCGATAGTTTCTATTTGAGGCTGAAGGCTTAAACCGTAATTGACTTTAGTCACCCCAGCTTTAACACACAGGGTTATAATTTATTTGGGCAAATCATTTTTTATAGCGGCATACCATACATCAGCCATTTTATCATAACCGGTTCTGTTGCAATGAACACCGTCTGCAAGATCAGCTGTAGTAATTTTGCTGTACATTTCAACAAAATAAACAGGCTTTCCGGCAGTTGCCTTTGATTGTACAATACCGGGAATCTTACTGTTATAATCAATTATTTGAGAATTCCAATTTCCCATAGACAAAGGAATGATTGAAGAAACATATAACTTGCCGTTAGCAGGCAATTTTGCACATATTTTGTCAATCAATGCACTTAATCTGTCAGGAGCACTTGCTACACTATAGCCTTGTGCTATATCATTTGTACCGATATGCAGCATAACAATCTGCGGCTTATATGCAGTCATCCATTCATTTATTTTTGCATCAATCTGATCAATACGCCATCCGGAATGCCCTTCATGATTCTTATCTCCAAGCTCGGTAGGTCCGTTTGACATAGAGCCTACAAAATCAACCTTCTGGCCATTGCTTACAATCGTATTCCATAATTTGATACGATAACCGCCGGCTACAGTCAAACCGTCAGTTATTGAGTCTCCCAAAGGCATTACAACAATAGGGCCGCTTGGCTCGGCAGTCTTTGGAAATTTAATAATAATTCCTAATAAATACTGCTTTTGCAAAGCCAAATCCAAGGCATTTACGCTCCCGTCCCCATCAACATCGGCAGCATACAAATCATTCTGAACCGGCAAGTCAGTAACCAAGCCGAGGAGCATTTGCTTTGTCAAAGAATAATCCAATGCGTCAATTGCCCCATCCCCATTTAAATCTCCTATCAGGCCGCTTTCTGACGTGCCTGCTGCAAGAGCCTGATTATCTGAACCGCATATAAAGCAAATACTCAAGCAAATACTTAATACCATAACAAATGCCAAAACTTTCTTTCCAAACATTTTTAATATACCCCCTTTTATTTTTGTAAAGAAGCAATTCATTAATATCTTTATATTAAGCCATCCCTCCTTTCCGCTTTCTTGCACAACCTTCTTACAATTAAGCAATCTCCCCCGATAAAAATATATGCTTCTTAACTTGAAACAAATAAATTGCAAAACCGCCGCCTATACTAATTATTTTTTGTTAATTTCTTCCCATTTTTAATTATATTATATATAATAGTTTGCACTAATACCATATTTTTTCTTATTTATTGACATTATAACAATATTTGTATAACATTTATAAATTTACAAAAAACATATTGTGCAAATATAAGGGTATGAATATAAATTAAGAGACTGCTCCGTTAATTAAATTGCTTTTTCCGTAAACAATTCAATCAATGGATAACAGTCTCCGTTTATTTTTATAATGTACCTATACTAGCCTTTAAGCTGTTTTGCGATATTTTTTCCTATTTCAATGCACTTTTCAATTTCTTCGGAAGTAGGCTTATATTTAACACCAAATGGCTCTGCACATATTGTCAGTCCTGATTCCTCAAGCTTTTGACTTATTATCTTATGAGCCTCACCGCTCCATCCGTAAGAACCAAACCCAAAGGCAAGCTTGTTTTTAACCTTTAAGCCTTTTATTTCATCCAGCAGGGAAGCAGTCGGTCTCAAAACTGAATTATTTACCGTACAGCTGCCTAGTATAACTGCATTGGCTTTAAATATTTCCACATTTAAATCACTTCTGTCCTTAGTTGCGGCATTAAATATCTTAAACTTCATGCCTTCCTCTTCCAATCCGCCGGCTATTGCTTCAGCCATATCCTTTGTGGAATTGTACATAGTATCATAAATAATAACCGCATACCCCTCATTATAGCTTAAATCTGACCATTCAAGATATCTTTCAAGTATCTGAGCCGGATTCTTCCTCCATATGACGCCATGGCTCGGTGCAATCATATCAATGTCCAGATTCATTGCTGAAATTTGCTCAATTTTTCTTGTAATTAATGGTTTGAAGGGCCCTAAAATATTAGCAAAATATTTAATTGCCTCCTGATACAGCTCACACTCATCAGTCTCATCATTAAACAAGCTTGTACCGCAATAATGCTGACCGAATGCATCATTTGATATTACAAGCCTTGCCCCATCAACATATTCCAGTAAGCTGTCCGGCCAATGCAGCATTTGCATCTCGACAAAATTCAGCTTATATTCTCCAAGCTCCAAGTAGTCTCCGGTTTTAACAATATTAAAATTCCAGTCTTTCCCGAAATATTTTTTTATAATCTCAGCACCGTTTTTTGTACAATATATAGGAGTCTCCGGAATACGGTCCATTAACAGCCCCAAGCTGCCTCCATGGTCAGGCTCAACATGATTGATTACAATAGCATCTATATTTTTTAAGCCAACATTCTTTTCTAAATCCTCGACAAACTTTTCCTTATACGGATCCCATACTGTATCAATCAATACAGTTTTTTTGTCTTTAATCAAGTATGAATTGTAGGAAGACCCTCTATGTGTAGAAAGCTCGTGCCCGTGAAAAACTCCGAGCCCCCAGTCTCTGATACCGCACCAATAAATATTCTTTTTAATTTCCTGCATTTTATTATCATCCTTTCAATTATCTCATTAAATTTAATCAGCATTATCTTTTATACCCTGTTTTTTCGATAATAAACATTTTTCACATACTAAATGTCAATTACGGTTCAAGCCTTCGCGACTATATTTAGTTCGTCTTTTTCAGCTTTTAAGCTAATTTTGAATAAAGTTTGGGCTTGAATTTGTTTCGGCTTTAGGGGTGCTTCAGACTCAAACCCAACTGTCGGCAGATGGAGCCCATATTTATCTGATATTAATTGCCTTTTTCATTTTACCATATTGTATTATATCAGACCAACTTGTTTATAAACATGCATATGTGTATTTTTTTGTCTTTTGTGAAACTATTATGCTTATTATCAATTTATTAAAGGATTTAATTTTATTATGTGGAATATGTATATTATTATTTATATAGTATAATTTAAGTATTCCTTCAAAAATACATTGTGTATTTTATTGTCTCTGCAACAATATTTATGCTTAGTAATAAATCAATAGGAATTTTTTATCAAATTTTTTATGAATTATATTTAAATTGTGCTTTATTGTTCACGTAGACACGTATGTTATATGTATTCGTGTAGTGCCCTGTTTATGGGAATTATTAAGAGGAGGAATCGTCATGGATTTTATACGCCGCATTATTGCTATTATTTGTAAACCCTTTAAAAAGAAATCAACCAAGTTAAATACTAACAGCAGCGCTGCAACTTCTTCCCTGTTTAGTTTTCTGAGGAAAATCAGGATTCAGACAAGGCTGATTTTATCATTTGTTCTTATTATTTTGCTTTTGCTTGTATTTACATGTATATACACTTACGACAAATCATCCGAAGCAATTGATGAAAATGTAAAAAGTTATTCCCAGCAGGTTTTAAATCAAACAAGTATTATTTTAGAGAATAACATTAAGAGCTTTGAAGATTATGCATCTAATCTTGCCATCAACAGTACTGTACAAAACTCCTTGGAACAGTATGCTACGGGTGATTATAACATTCGTTCCGATGAGAAGCGCAAGCTGACAGATGCCTTCCAGACCTCCATATCAGCCAATAACGCTATTAAAACCTTTGGCTTATACGCAACCAAGGATTATGAAGCGGTATTAGGCAATTCGTCGCTGTTGGAAAACAATAAAGAGGTCATGGATGAATCCCAGGGTACAAAATCTACAAGATGGGTTCAATACTCAGTAAACGGTCAGAAGGTGGTTGGATTAAGTAAATCTATATTTTCCGCTGTTACAGGTGATTATTTAGGTGTTATTGCTCAGCTTCCCGATGCTCAGCTTTTTACCGGAAGCTATAAGGATTTGGATATAGGTATCGATAAAAACACAAGCCAGCCCTTTGATATATTTATAGTATCAAAAGACGGCACGGTAATATCCTCACGAGGAGAAAACTTTCCCGTATTTCAGGCAAATGATATTTCAAAAAATATAGCTCAGAAAATTTCAGAAAAAAATAAACCCACAGGAAATTTTGATACCGACAATAATGGTGAAAACTGCTTAATTACATACTCTTCACTTAATTTAAACAGCTGGTATATAGTTTCGGTAATTCCGTACTATCATTTAAACAGTACTGCAAATGACTTAAGAAAAAATATAATTATTTTTGGCATTGTATGTATATTAATAGCAGTATTAATATCGCTTCTGATTTCAAGAAGTATAGCAATGCCTTCAATTAATCTTGTTCGTTACATGAAAAAAGCAAAAGATGGTGATTTGACTATTTCAATTAATGATACCGGAAATGATGAACTATCTGATATCAGCAGAAACTTCAACTCTATGCTTGTTAACATAAATGCTCTGGTTGAAAAGGTAAAGCATTCGGCGCAGAAAATACTTGATTTTTCCAATAGAATCGCAGCCTCTGCAAGTGAAAGCGAAAAATTGTCTCAGCAGGTTTCCATCACTATTAAGCAGATTGCCGAGGGTGCAAATGAGCAAGCTGATGACATTAATAACGGCGTTGAAACAATGAGTAATCTTTCAATTGAGATTAATATAGTCGGTAACAATATGAATGATGTGGCTCAGGTTGTAGGACACACAAAAGCTTTAAGTGAGGGAGCTTCTGAAGTAGTCAATGCTCTTAATTTCAAATCCCATCAAACCAGCTCCGCTTCCGATAGAATTGTTGCAAATATCTCAGAATTAAGTGCAAGCATGAAGGAAATTCAAAAAATAGTAAAGGTTATCGTAGGAATTTCCGAACAAACCAACCTACTTTCACTGAATGCTTCAATAGAAGCCGCCCGTGCAGGTGAAGCCGGTAAAGGCTTTGCAATAGTTGCCTCAGAGGTTAAAAAGCTTGCCGATCATTCAAAAGAAGCCTCAGTAAGCATAAGTGATATTATTTCAAAAGCACAGATTAAGACAGAGCAAGCCGTTTCCGAAGCCACAAGCTCAAGCCTGCTGATACAGGAGCAGTTGGAAACTGTTAACGATGCGGATCATACGTTTAAAACCATATTTGCATCTATGGATAAGATTATTGAAAGCATGGATAGAATGTCACAATCAGTATCAAGTATAATGAAATCAAAAGAAAATGTATTGGATTCCATGCAAAGTATATCTGCTGTTTCAGAGCAATCTGCCGTTACAAGCGGTGAAATATTTGAAAGTACATTGACTCAGATGAGTGCTTCAAAGGAATTGGCTGAATATGCCAATACTCTTCAATCAATGTCCGACGATTTGGAAAAGGCTATATCAATATTCAAAATATAGATATAAACAGCACAAAAAATATAACTAAACTAAACCGATAATGCCGGGCAAACTAAGGTTATCTCCTTTGTATGCCCGGCATTATCGGTTTTTATTAGTAATAAAGCCAGCTATAAAAAAGGAACCGATTTTCATCGATTCCTTTTTTTTATATTTAGGTAATAATTATTCAATAACCTTTGAAACGTTACCAGCACCAACTGTTCTTCCGCCTTCACGGATAGCAAACTTAAGTCCTTCACTCATAGCGATAGGAGTGATTAACTTAACCTTCATTGTGATGTGGTCACCAGGCATAACCATTTCAGTTCCTTCCGGAATCTCAATAACACCTGTAACGTCAGTAGTTCTGAAATAGAACTGAGGTCTGTAACCATTGAAGAATGGCTTATGTCTTCCACCCTCTGACTGAGTCAAAACGTAAACCTGACCTTCATAATAAGTGTGAGGCTTGATTGAACCTACCTTTGCGAGAACCTGCCCTCTTTCGATTTCATTTCTCTGAATACCTCTGAGAAGAGCACCGATATTGTCACCGGCTTGTGCCTGATCAAGAAGCTTTCTGAACATCTCAACACCGGTTACAACAGTCTTTCTTGGAGCTTCCATCAAACCAACGATTTCAACTTCATCTCCAACCTTAACAACACCGCTTTCAACTCTACCTGTAGCAACAGTACCACGGCCTGTAATTGAGAATACATCCTCGACAGGCATCAGGAATGGCTTGTCAGTTGCTCTCTCAGGTGTAGGAATATACTTGTCAACCTCATCCATAAGAGCAAGAATTGGAGCATATTCAGGAGCATTAGGATCAGTTGAGTTTGATTCCAGAGCAACAAGCGCTGATCCTCTTATTATTGGAGTATCATCACCTGGGAAGTCATATGAGCTTAATAATTCTCTAACTTCCATTTCAACCAACTCGATAAGCTCTTCGTCATCAACCATATCGCATTTGTTTAAGAATACTACTATATAAGGAACTCCAACCTGTCCTGCAAGAAGGATATGTTCTCTTGTCTGAGGCATTGGACCGTCAGCAGCAGAAACAACCAATATAGCACCATCCATCTGAGCAGCACCGGTAATCATGTTCTTAACATAGTCGGCATGGCCCGGGCAGTCAACGTGAGCATAGTGTCTTGTTTCAGTCTCATACTCAACGTGAGCAGTATTGATTGTGATTCCTCTTTCTCTTTCCTCGGGAGCAGAGTCTATTGAGCCGTAATCTTTAACTTCAGCTCTTCCCAACATTCCAAGTACTTTAGTTATAGCAGCAGTCAAAGAAGTCTTACCATGGTCAACGTGACCAATTGTTCCAATATTAACGTGTGGTTTTGATCTTTCGAATTTAGCCTTTGCCATTTTAAAATCCATCCTTTCATTAAAGCGCATTGCGCTATTTAGTAGATTTTGTTTATATTTGTCCTTAACAAGAGTTATACTCTTGCAATTAAC
This sequence comes from Ruminiclostridium sufflavum DSM 19573, assembly GCF_003208175.1. Taxonomy (GTDB): domain Bacteria; phylum Bacillota; class Clostridia; order Acetivibrionales; family DSM-1351; genus Ruminiclostridium; species Ruminiclostridium sufflavum. The sequence goes on from NZ_QKMR01000003.1 coordinate 71,587, forward strand.
ATTTGCATGCAAAAATTGACTGTCTCAATTCTTCGTTAGTCAGCATTTGCAGTTCTGCCGGATAGAATTTTCTCTTGAATACTCTTAGGCACTTCTTCAAAGTGACTGATCTCCATTGAGAACACACCTCTGCCCTGTGTTGAAGAACGAAGTGAAGTAGCATATCCGAACATCTCGGACAATGGAACCAAAGCCTTGATGTTCTGTGCACCGCTGCGTGCTTCCATACCTTCAATACGTCCTCTTCTTGAATTTATTCCACCCATAACGTCTCCCATGTATTCTTCAGGAACGTTAACGTCAACCTTCATTATCGGCTCAAGGAGAACAGGGCTTGCTTTTCTGCATCCATCCTTAAATGCCATCGAGCCGGCAATTTTAAATGCCATTTCAGAGGAGTCAACTTCATGGTATGAACCGTCAACAAGAGTAATCTTTATGTCAACAACATTGTATCCGCCAAGTACACCGGCTTTCATAGCTTCCTGTATACCGGCATCAATTGCAGGAATGTATTCCTTAGGAATAGCACCTCCGACAATTTTATTAACAAACTCATAACCTGCTCCCGGCTCTCTAGGTTCAATATCAATAACACAATGTCCGTATTGACCCTTACCACCGGATTGTCTTGCATACTTCATCTCTGATCTTACAGTCTTACGGATAGTTTCCTTGTATGAAACCTGTGGATTACCGACATTAGCTTCAACATGGAATTCTCTCATCAGTCTGTCAACAATAATATCAAGGTGAAGCTCACCCATACCACCGATAATAGTCTGTCCTGTTTCTTGATCTGTATGAACCTTAAATGTGGGATCTTCCTCTGCAAGCTTCTGCAAAGCAACACCCATCTTTTCCTGTCCTGCTTTAGTCTTTGGCTCTATGGCAATTTCAATAACAGGCTCAGGGAATTCCATTGATTCAAGAATAACAGGATTGTTTTCTTCGCAAAGAGTATCACCTGTCGTTGTGTCCTTCAGACCAACAGCAGCAGCAATATCTCCAGAATAAACAACATCTATCTCTTCTCTGTGGTTTGCATGCATTTGAAGAATTCTTCCGATTCTTTCTCTCTTATTCTTTGTGGAATTAAGAACATAAGAACCTGAATTCAGTGTACCGGAATACACTCTGAAGAAACACAGCTTACCAACATACGGGTCAGTCATAATCTTAAATGCAAGTGCTGAGAACGAGCCGTTGTCATCTGCCGCTCTTTCGATCTCAGTCTCACCATCCAGTGAAATACCCCTTATAGCCGGGATATCAAGCGGTGACGGCATATAATCAACAACTGCATCCAGCATCTGCTGTACACCTTTATTCTTATAGGATGAACCGCAAACTACAGGAACCATCTTTAAATTAATTGTTGCAATTCTGATACATTTTTTAATTTCCTCAACGGTGATTTCTTCACCCTCAAGGTATTTCATCATTATTTCCTCATCTTGTTCAGCAACTGATTCCAATAATAAGTCACGATATTTTTTTACAGTATCAGCCATGTCTTCAGGGATATCCCGTTCTTCAACTACCTTGCCCAAATCATCCTTGAATGCAAGTGCAGACATAGTAACTAAATCTACCATACCTGTAAAGGTATCTTCACTTCCTATTGGCAATTGTATAGGTACAGCATTACACTGTAATCTGTCTTTCATCATAGCCATTACATTATAAAAGTCAGCTCCCATAATATCCATCTTATTTACATATGCCATACGTGGAACTCCATACTTGTCAGCCTGTCTCCAAACTGTCTCAGATTGGGGTTCAACACCACCCTTAGCACAGAAAACTGTTACTGAACCATCGAGTACACGAAGAGATCTTTCAACCTCTACAGTGAAGTCAACGTGCCCCGGCGTGTCAATAATATTTATTCTGTTACCTTTCCACTGTGCAGTAGTAGCCGCAGAAGTAATTGTTATACCTCTTTCCTGCTCCTGCTCCATCCAGTCCATAGTAGCAGCACCTTCATGAACTTCGCCGATTTTATGAGTCTTACCTGTATAGAACAGTATACGCTCTGTTGTTGTGGTTTTACCCGCATCAATATGAGCCATTATACCGATATTTCTTGTGTGTTGTAAGTCAAATTGCCTGGGCATGAGTACCCTCCTTTCACGATAGTCCAAATTGATTTATAATCAATTTATCTGTTAAATTTTATAATAGCAGCAATAACATAAGCAGCCTTTAAACTGCAGGCAAACTCATATTAACCTTATGCTTTTTTGAGCACAAAACACTGTAAAAGCAGCGTGACAGTGCTCTGGTATTTTCGTAGTTGCAATAAAGTTCACTACCATCTATAGTGAGCAAATGCTCTGTTAGCTTCAGCCATCTTGTGAGTGTCTTCTTTCTTCTTGAAAGATCCACCTGTATTGTTGACAGCATCTAACAATTCACCTGCAAGTCTTTCCTTCATAGTACGCTCGCCTCTTTTGCGAGAGTAATCAACAAGCCATCTTAATCCCAAAGCTTGCCTTCTATCAGGTCTAACTTCCATAGGAACCTGGTATGTTGCTCCACCAACTCTTCTAGCCTTAACTTCAAGTACTGGCATAATGTTTGCCATTGCCTCTTCAAATACTTCGAGAGGATCTCTGCCAGTCTTTTCTTTAATGATGTCAAATGCATCATAGCAAATCTGCTGTGATACACCCTTCTTCCCATCATACATAATGTTGTTTATTAATTTAGTAACTGTTTTACTTCCGTACATTGGATCAGGCAAAACATCTCTTTTTGAAATATGACCTTTTCTTGGCACTTTACTTCCCTCCTTTTATGATAACATTTTACGCGGGCACGCCCACTCAACGTATCACAGGTACTCGTGGTTTAAACCGTCGTCAGCGCAAGTACATTAATATACCTTACCAGCTTAACAGACTATAGATCAATGATAAAAAAACCTATCTTCTCTTAATACAAAAAATATATATAATCACGTACTAAGCACCTAACATTTTAAATTGTCAGCACGCTGTGTTTTTACTTACTTGCGGCACCTGCCTTAGGACGCTTAGCACCGTATTTTGAACGGGACTGCATTCTCTTGGCAACACCTGCTGTATCAAGAGTACCTCTTACAATGTGGTACCTTACACCAGGCAAGTCTTTAACTCTTCCACCTCTGATAAGAACAACGCTATGCTCCTGCAGGTTATGACCTATTCCAGGAATATATGCGGTTACTTCTAATCCGTTTGTAAGACGAACCCTTGCTACTTTACGCAGTGCTGAGTTTGGCTTCTTTGGTGTTGAAGTTTTTACAACAGTACAAACACCTCTTTTTTGAGGACTGTTAGTATCTGTAGCCTTCTTCTTTTTTGAGTTAAATCCTTTCTGGAGAGCCGGAGCAGTTGACTTCTTTTCAATGACCTCTCTGCCCTTTCTGACCAGCTGATTAAATGTTGGCATTAGTACACCTCCTTCCAAAGGTAAATATTATATATATAATACTTATTCCGATGCAGAAGCTGTACCGGAAATAAATAAATATAGCTGTTAGTTACATAGTAGTATGCGGCTTATTTCAGAATACATGCAACAGCTGCTTCAACCTCAATACCGCATGCCTTTCCAAGCTGCTTCATGGAGTCAACATATGTTATAGGCAATAACTGCTTCTCACAAAGCTCAATAATACCTCTTACAACCCTTTGCTCACAATCCTTCGCGATTAAAACACTTGCTACAATGCCATTTTCTATAGCCTTTGTTGACTGTTTTACACCAACTAACTTCTTATAGTGTTTAAGATCATCCAACAATTTGCTCCTCCAATTTAAGATTTGCAGCACTGACAGTAAAGCTCTTCAAAGCTAACTAATGCTGTCTACCTTTAAAATATACGATAAAGAAAACTTCATCTAAAATTAAACCCTTAATATTGAAATACGCGCACAAAAAAAAGCATAAATTTAATGCACTGAATTATTTTATCACTCAATTACAGCTTTTGTCAAGCATACTGAATGTTAAGTGCAAATAAATATATTGAAAACACAGTAGCTTTTCTTATTTTGCCTTCAGCAACACAAATTGACTTTAGTCAAAAATATACCTTGAGCCTCATATTTTTATATATAAAAGGCTGCCGCATAATATTCCCAAAATGTCATGTTCTCAATAATTGATAATCGGAACAATACCATTGCGGTTCAGTTCTATTTTGCAGCAGCCCAAAAAAGCATTTAATTAATAATTTCAGTACTTAATCACTCAATAACCTGACTGATGCTGATATCCTTGTATCTGCTCATACCTGTACCTGCCGGAATAAGCTTACCAATGATAACATTTTCCTTCAGACCAACCAGAGGATCAACCTTGCCCTTTATAGCAGCTTCAGTAAGAACTCTTGTAGTCTCCTGGAAGGATGCCGCAGATAAGAAGGAATCGGTTGCAAGAGAAGCCTTTGTAATACCTAATAAGGTACGTTCTCCTGTGGCAGGTGACAAACCGGCCTCAAGAGCCTTTGCATTCTCACTGTCAAACTCAAGCATATCAACCAGACCACCCGGCAATAAGCTTGTATCACCGCAGTCTTCAATCTTAACCTTCCTCATCATTTGCCTAACAATAACCTCTATATGCTTATCATTGATATCAACACCCTGCATTCTGTAAACTCTCTGAACCTCTTGAAGCAAATATGCCTGCACTCCCTTGAGTCCTTTAATTTTCAGAATATCATGAGGATTTACCGAACCTTCCGTTAATTCATCACCGGCTTCAACAACGTCATCATCGAAAACCTTAATTCTTGAACCGTAAGGTATCAGGTATGACTTGGTTTCTCCATCCTCGGCAGTTACAATAACCTCTCTCTTTTTCTTGGAATCGGCCAATTTAACTGTTCCTGCTATTTCAGTGATAATCGCAAGTCCTTTTGGTTTTCTTGCCTCAAACAATTCCTCTACACGAGGCAGACCCTGTGTGATATCATCACCGGCAACACCGCCTGTATGGAAGGTTCTCATTGTCAGCTGCGTACCCGGCTCACCGATTGACTGAGCCGCTATAATGCCGACAGCTTCACCAACATTAACCGCATCTCCTGTTGCAAGGTTTGCACCATAGCACTTGGCACAAACACCAACCTTTGATTCACATGTAAGCACCGATCTTATTCTCATTTTCTTATAGCCGGCCTTAACAATTCTATCGGCTATATGTTCGTCCATTGGCTGATCCTTTGTTACAAGCAGCTCCTTTGTATTAGGATCATAAATATCTTCGGTAGTATACCTTCCTATGAGTCTTTCGGCCAATGGCTCAATTACCTCGCTGCCGCTCTTAACGTCAGATATCTCAATACCCTTGTCTGTACCGCAATCCAGCTCTCTGACAATAACATCCTGACTTACATCAACCAAACGTCTTGTCAGATAACCGGAGTCAGCTGTTCTAAGTGCCGTATCTGCCAGACCCTTTCTTGCACCGTGAGTTGAAATAAAGAATTCCAAAACATTAAGTCCTTCACGGAAGTTTGATTTAATAGGAATTTCGATTGTCTTACCTGAGGTATCGGCCATCAAGCCTCTCATACCTGCCAGCTGCTTAATCTGATTGATATTACCTCTCGCTCCTGACTGCGACATCATGAACACAGGATTGAATCTGTCAAGGTTATCAATAAGAGCCTTGGTGATATTTTCACCTGTTTCCGTCCATGTAGCTATTACAGAATTATATCGTTCCTCGTCTGAAATAAGACCTCTTTTGAACTGCTTGACAATGTTGTCTATTGTTGCCTCGGTTTCTTCCAGATACTGCTTTTTAACAGCAGGCACAACCATATCCGATACACTGATTGTAATAGCACCTCTGGTTGAGTATTTAAAGCCCAGAGCCTTTATTCTGTCAAGTATAATAGCTGTGGTGGTAGTTCCATGAACTCTGATACATTTGTCAATTATCTTGCCAAGCTCTTTTTTCCCAACTATGAAGTCAATTTCAAGATCAAAAGCTTTGCTTTTATCGCTTCTGTCAACGAATCCCAAATCCTGCGGAATCGCTTCATTAAATATAAGCCTTCCTGCAGTACAGGAAATAATCTTACTCTGCTTAACTCCATCAATAAGCTTATCTATTCTAACCCTTATCTGTGCATGCAAGCCTAATTCACCGGCATCATAAGCCATAAGGACTTCATCCATATCACTGAATACTTTACCTTCTCCCGGCTCATCAGGCTTCTCTATTGTCAGATAGTAGCTTCCCAAAACCATGTCCTGTGTAGGTACGGTAATAGGCTTGCCATCCTTAGGTGCCAGCAGGTTATTTGCAGATAGCATAAGGAACCTTGCCTCTGACTGCGCCTCAGCTGAAAGAGGAACGTGAACAGCCATCTGGTCACCGTCAAAATCGGCATTATAAGCGGAACACACCAAGGGGTGAAGCTTTAAAGCCCTGCCCTCAACCAGAACAGGCTCAAATGCCTGTATACCAAGCCTGTGAAGTGTCGGAGCACGGTTCAGCAATACAGGATGATCCTTAATTACGTCCTCCAATACATCCCATACTTCATTTCTGACTCTTTCAACCATTCTTTTTGCACTCTTGATATTATGGGCTAAGCCATCGTTTACTAATTTTTTCATAACAAACGGCTTAAACAGCTCAAGCGCCATTTCCTTCGGCAGACCACACTGGAATATTTTAAGGTCAGGACCTACAACGATAACAGAACGTCCTGAGTAGTCAACACGCTTACCCAGCAAGTTCTGACGGAAACGTCCCTGCTTCCCCTTAAGCATATCAGATAATGATTTCAGAGGCCTGTTACCGGGTCCGGTCACAGGACGTCCTCTTCTGCCGTTATCAATCAAAGCATCAACAGCTTCCTGAAGCATACGCTTTTCGTTCCTGACTATTATATCAGGAGCGCCTAAATCCAGAAGCCTTTTTAATCTGTTATTTCTGTTAATAACCCTTCTATACAGGTCATTCAAATCAGATGTTGCAAATCTTCCTCCGTCCAGCTGTACCATAGGTCTCAATTCAGGAGGAATTACAGGGACAACATCCAGAATCATCCAGTCAGGATGATTTCCTGAAAGTCTGAAGGCTTCTACAACCTCAAGCCTTTTGACGGCTCTTATTCTTTTTTGACCTGTTGAATCAGTCAAATCATTTCTCAATTCTTTTGAAAGAGCCTCTAAATCTATTTCCAAAAGGAGCTCTTTTATTGCCTCGGCACCCATGCCGGCTTTAAAACTGAGTCCAAACTTTTCAACACTGTCTCTATACTCTTTCTCTGTCAAAACCTGTTTTTTGGATAATGGTGTCTGACCCGGATCAATTACAACATAGGAAGCAAAATACAATATCTTTTCAAGAGATCTGGGTGACATATCCAACAGCAAGCCCATTCTGCTGGGTATACCTTTAAAATACCATATGTGAGAAACCGGTGCAGCAAGCTCAATATGCCCCATTCTCTCTCTTCTTACTTTAGAACGGGTAACCTCGACACCGCATCTGTCACAAACAATACCCTTATATCTGATTCTTTTATACTTACCGCAGTGACATTCCCAGTCCTTTTGAGGTCCGAAAATTCTCTCGCAGAACAAACCGTCTCTTTCGGGTTTCAAAGTTCTATAATTTATTGTTTCGGGCTTTTTTACCTCGCCCTTTGACCATTCCCTAATCTTTTCCGGAGAAGCCAATCCTATTTTTATGGAATCAAAATTGTTCAGTTCAAACATAGCTTACCTCCCTCCTTAAAAATCCTCATCATCGAAATCATCGCTGAGTTCTTCATCCGCGAATAATTCATCTGTAAGCTCTTCTTCAAGATTATCCCCAGTGCTGATGCTTCCGATATCATCTATATCATCAATATCCAAATCATCCTCAATAAGAATGTCATCTTTCAGTTCATCATCAAAATCATTTGTCAAAGCAGCTTCATCTTCTCTGCCCTCTATGTTAACATTCAATTCCTCTATTTCATCATCGACATACTCTTTAATGGCAATTTCGCCTTCCTCTTCCGAATAAACCTTAACATCAAGAGCCAGGCTCTGAAGTTCCTTTATAAGGACTTTAAAGGATTCAGGAATTCCAGGTTCAGGTATATTTTCACCCTTAACAATAGATTCATATGTCTTAACCCTGCCTACCACATCATCTGATTTAACAGTCAGTATTTCCTGCAGTGTGTATGAAGCACCATATGCCTCCAGCGCCCAAACTTCCATCTCTCCGAATCTCTGTCCGCCAAACTGGGCCTTACCACCTAAAGGCTGCTGAGTTACCAGAGAATACGGGCCTGTAGATCTGGCATGAATCTTATCATCAACCAGATGGGCAAGCTTCAGGTAATACATATAGCCCACTGTTACTCTATTATCAAACGGCATACCGGTTCTTCCATCATAAAGAAGAGTTTTACCGTCCGGCTCTTTTCCTGCCTGAATCAATGTATCTCTGATATCTTCCTCTGTGGCACCGTCAAAAACAGGAGTTGCAATCTTCCAGCCTAAAGCCTTCGCAGCAAAGCCCAAATGGACTTCAAGCACCTGCCCGATGTTCATTCGTGAAGGAACTCCAAGAGGGTTCAATACTATTTCCAAAGGAGTACCATCAGGTAAGAACGGCATATCCTCTTCAGGAAGAATTCTTGAAATAACACCCTTGTTACCATGTCTTCCTGCCATCTTATCTCCGACGGAAATTTTTCTCTTCTGGGCAATATAGGCCCTGACAAGCTGATTTACTCCGGGCGGCAGCTCATCGCCGTTCTCACGGGTAAACACCTTAACATCAACAATAATACCTGCCTCACCGTGAGGCACCCTTAATGAAGTATCCCTGACTTCTCTTGCTTTTTCACCGAATATAGCTCTCAGCAATCTTTCCTCTGCTGTAAGCTCAGTTTCTCCCTTTGGTGTAACCTTACCTACAAGAATATCTCCCGAACGAACCTCGGCTCCTATTCTGATTATTCCTCTGTCATCAAGATCCTTTAAGGCTTCCTCTCCGACATTGGGAATATCTCTGGTTATTTCCTCGGGGCCAAGCTTGGTGTCTCTTGCTTCAGCCTCATACTCTTCTATATGAATAGATGTGTATACATCTTCTTTTACAAGCTTTTCATTGATAAGAATAGCATCCTCATAGTTGTAGCCTTCCCATGTCATAAATCCTATAAGAATATTTCTTCCTAATGCTATTTCTCCATTATCCGTTGAAGGACCATCTGCGATTATATCACCCTTCTGAATAATTTCACCTTTTCTGACTATAGGTCTTTGATTTAAACAGGTGCCCTGATTGGATCTCATATATTTAAGGAGCTTGTATGAATCCTTATTGCCGCTGTTTGTTTTAATAACTATCTCATTTGCCGAAACTTTATCCACAACTCCCGAATTTTTGGCAATAACACATACGCCGGAATCTCTTGCAGCCTTATACTCAATACCGGTTCCAACAATTGGAGAGTCTGCTTTTATAAGCGGAACAGCCTGACGCTGCATGTTCGAGCCCATAAGCGCACGGTTGGCATCATCATTTTCAAGGAAAGGAATCATGGCTGTAGCTACCGATACCATCTGTTTCGGAGATACGTCCATAAAATCAACCTTTGTATTCTCTACCTCCAAAATTTCATCCATAAACCTTGTAATAATTTTTTTAGAAATAAACCTTCCGTCTTCATCCAAAGGCTCTGTAGCCTGAGCCACAATAAACGGGTCCTCTACATCTGCCGTCAGATATACTATTTCATCCGTAACTCTGCTGTCTGCTTTATCAACTACTCTGTACGGAGATTCAATAAACCCGTACTCATTAACTCTGGCATAAGTACTTAAAGAACCAATCAAACCTATATTAGGACCTTCAGGAGTCTCAATAGGACACATACGGCCATAGTGGGAATGGTGAACGTCTCGGACTTCAAAGCCCGCTCTTTCTCTGCTCAAGCCACCGGGTCCCAAAGCACTGAGCCTTCTCTTGTGAGTAAGCTCGGCAAGAGGATTTGTCTGATCCATAAATTGTGACAGCTGGCTGCTTCCAAAGAATTCCTTTATTGAAGCAGCAACCGGCCTTATATTAATAAGAGCCTGCGGAGTAACCACATCAATATCCTGGATAGTCATTCTTTCTCTTACGACTCTTTCCATTCTGGACAAACCTATTCTGAACTGGTTTTGCAGCAACTCACCTACAGAACGCAATCTTCTGTTTCCTAAATGGTCAATATCATCAACAGTACCTATTCCATAATCAAGATTAATAATATAATTAATTGACGAAATAATATCATAAGTAGTGATATGCTTCGGAATCAAATCGTTAATTTTTTCTTTAAGCGCCTTTTTAAGCTGATCCTTTTCAAGATTACTGTCAAGGATTTCTTTTAAAACAGTATACTGAACCTTTTCTGTAATGCCTATATCTGAAACATCAAAGTCAATAAACTCACGAATATCAACCGTATTGTTTCCGAGCACCTTTATCGGCTTGCCGTCAACTAATAAATGTACGATGTTAACCCCTGAATTTTGTACTTCTTCTGCCTTCTTCCTGTCTATCAGCTCGCCTTCGGCAATCAAAAGCTCACCTGTTTCAGCTGAAGCAATGTTTTCGGCAGCAACCTGACCGCTTATTAAATTTGATAATGACAGCTTCTTATTAAACTTAAACCTGCCAAATTTTGCAAGATCATATCTCTTTGCATCAAAAAACAAACTATTGATAAGATTTTTTGCACTATCAACAGTAGGAGGCTCGCCCGGCCTTAATCTCTTGTATATTTCAATTAAGCCTTCTTCATATGTTTTAGCATTATCCTTCTGGATAGTAGCTAAAATCCTTTCATCCTCTCCCAGCAACTGCGTTATCTCATAGTCGGTGCCATAACCTAAGGCTCTTAAAAGCACAGTCAGAGGCAATTTCCTTGTTCTGTCAATTCTTACTGATAAAATATCATTGGAATCTGTTTCATATTCAAGCCACGCCCCTCTGTTCGGAATAACAGTGTTTGAATATAATTTCTTTCCTATTTTATCAAACTTCATTGAGTAGTAAATACCGGGAGACCTTACAAGCTGGCTTACTATTACACGCTCCGCACCGTTAATTATAAAGGTACCTGTGTCTGTCATCAGAGGAAAATCTCCCATGAAAATTTCCTGCTCTTTTACTTCTCCGGATTCCTTGTTAATCAATCTCACTTTTGCCTTCAGCGGAGCAGAGTATGTAGTGTCTCTCTCCTTGCATTCCTCGACACTATACTTTGGCTCATCATCAAGAGAGTAATCCACAAAATCCAAAATTAAGTTTCCAGTATAATCTGTAATAGGGGAAATATCTCTGAAAACTTCTCTTAGTCCGTCATCCAAAAACCATTGATATGAATTCTTCTGAACTTCAATCAAGTTTGGCATTTCTAGTACGTCTCGTATTTTAGAAAAACTCATTCTTGTGTTTCTACCCAATTTTACGGGTTGTACCATATTTATATCACCTCATAAACTTATGACTTTATTAGGAATATTTTAAAATCTTACATAATTAGAATTATATTATGTAAAATTGTAAATCAAACCAAGTATATATTTTGTAAAAAAACATATAATAAAACTATACAGACATACATTAAAATATTATTAACAATTATTGTCTTGATTATTCGCATATGCTATAATTTATGTAAGCAAACAAATAAATTTCCCTTATTGGGACATGACAACAGAATTTTAATGCAGTTTATAATGATATCATAGTTGATACTGCTTGTCAATAAAAACGTGTTAATTATACGTTTTTTTATTTTGTATATTTATGTATATTTTTTACTGGTATTTTATATAATCTGCAATTTCAATTTACATTTATTATATATCAGAATATAAAAAATAGGCAAAATACAATATTAAGAGTTTGTAAACATTTCTGCAAAATGATATTGCAATCTTAACAAAAGAGGCCACTCATTATCCTTGAGTAGCCTCCTTTGTTTCTAGAAATAACCAAATAATAATAACTCTTTATTTTAAAGCGGCTATTTTCTTTAACAAACTACTGTCAGAATCAGCAATAGAACAATTATAATGCCTTCTTACATATTGTATTGTCAAAAAATCTCCCCTTTAAAATCGGGTTCTACTATTTCGGTATTTATTTTAATAATTATTTAATTTCAACTGTAGCTCCAACTTCCTTGAACTTAGCTTCAACTGAAGCAGCCTCATCCTTGGATACATTTTCCTTAATTGTGCTTGGCGCTCCATCAACGAGTTCCTTAGCTTCTTTTAAGCCAAGACCTGTTGCTTCTCTAACAACCTTAATTACCTTAATCTTGTCTGCTCCAACTTCCTTCAATATTACATTGAACTCAGTCTTTTCTTCAACTGCTGGTGCTGCGCCTGCTGTTGCTGGTGCTGCAACTGCTACAGGAGCTGCTGCTGATACTCCGAATTCTTCTTCAAGAGCCTTAACTAATTCTGATAATTCCAATACTGTTAAATTCTTTACATCCTCAATTAATTTTGTAACTTTTTCGCTAGCCATTGTATAATACCTCCAAATAATTTTTAATAATTTTTATTTTCTTAAATTCAAAATTAAGCATTTGCCTTTTGCTCAGCAATAGCATTTAATGCCACTACCAAACCTTTCAGGTTTGCATTCAATACATTTGCAAAGCCTGTTATAGGAGCATTGAAGCCACCCAATACCTTTGCGATAAGAACCTCACGTGACGGCAATTCAGAAAGCGCCTTAATACCATCTACATTAATGATCTTACCTTCTACCACACCAACCTTAAGCTCAAGCTTTTCGTACTTCTTAGCATATTCGGAAAGAATCTTCGCAGGTGCTACAACATCTGTTGAACTCATAGCCATAGCAGTCGGTCCATTCAGATAACTGTCTAAACCGTCATATCCATTTTCCTTCATTGCCAAGCCGGTTAATGTATTCTTAACCACCTTGTATTCAACTCCGGCAGCTCTCAAAGCATTTCTCATTTCAGTATCCTGCTCAACAGTTAATCCTCTATAGTCAGCCAATATAAATGATTGTGCTGCTTTTACTTTTTCAGATAACTCTTTTACAACTTCCTTCTTCTGTTCAAGTATCTTGTTACTAGGCAAAACATCCACCTCCTTTTCTGTTTGCTGCAAAAAAATAAAACCCTTTGCATGCACATAAACAAACAAAGGGTGATTAACCATTATTAATTCAACCTCGGCAGGATGACTACAGTCAATTACGCATCGGCATATAAAAATACCTTGCACCTACTGTCTATGGCATACTATTTAATTGTCTTATAATATAATAATACTAAACAATTAATTTGTAAAGTAAATTGCTGAAATTCTAAATATTATTCAATAACCCTCACAGGGTTAATCTTTATTCCAGGTCCCATTGTGGAAGTTACTACAACACTCTTCAAATACTGACCTTTTGCAGCAGCAGGCTTAGCTTTTACAACTGCTCCCATCAATGTACGGAAATTATCCTGCAGCTTCTCTGAAGTAAAGGAAGCCTTTCCTATAGGACAGTGAATAATATTTGTCTTATCAAGTCTGTACTCAATTTTACCGGCTTTGATATCAGCAATAGCCTTAGCTACATCCATCGATACCGTACCTGCTTTGGGATTTGGCATAAGACCCTTAGGTCCCAGTACCTTACCAAGTCTACCAACAACACCCATCATATCAGGCGTTGCAACAACAACATCATAATCAAACCAGTTTTCACCCTGAATTTTTGTTACTAATTCCTCAGCACCAACATAATCAGCACCGGCCTGTTCTGCTTCCTTTGCTTTGTCTCCTTTTGCAAATACCAACACTCTGACTGTTTTACCAGTTCCATGAGGAAGTACAACCGCACCTCTAACCTGTTGGTCTGCATGTCTGGAGTCAACACCAAGTCTTATATGAACTTCGATAGTCTCATCAAACTTTGCTTTTGAAGTCTTCTGAGCAAGCTCAAGAGCCTCTGCAGGTTCATGAAGCTTTTGCCTATCAACAAGTTTTGCACTCTCTTGATATTTCTTTCCTCTAAACATACGTCACACTCCTTAAGTGGTTAATTATTGTCGGAAACTTTCGTCTCCTCCCACAAACCTAACGCCGTACTTATACGGCTTTAAACACCATTCATCCTTACAGCTTGACAAATACATTATCTATACGTTTACGTATGAAATAATATACGCATTAAAAATACATCTATAGCTGTGACAGCATCAGTCAACTACTACAATACCCATACTGCGGGCTGTCCCGGCAATCATGCTTGCTGCCGCGTCAATACTTGCCGCATTCAAATCAGGCATTTTCTGCTCTGCTATCTTACGAACTTCTTCCTTTGTTATCTTTGCAACTTTGTCCCTGTTTGGCTTACCAGAACCGCTTTCAATCTTGCACGCCTTTTTCAGAAGAACAGCGGCCGGAGGAGTCTTTGTAATAAATGAGAACGATCTGTCAGCATAGATTGTTATTACAACCGGAATGATAAGTCCCGCATCTTTTGCTGTTCTTTCGTTAAATTCCTTACAAAATCCCATAATATTTACGCCGTGCTGTCCTAAAGCTGGTCCAACCGGTGGAGCCGGAGTTGCTTTCCCCGCAGGAATCTGAAGTTTTACATAACCTGCTATTTTCTTTGCCATTAATTCCACCTCCCAATTTTCTTACCTATTGCTCAAAATTATTTATTAAAACGATAAAATAATCATTAACTTGATATTCTATCTGCCTTGTGGCCTAAATTTTTTGAATCTGAACCAGTTCAAGCTCAACTGGAGTCTCTCTCCCGAACATTGAAACTGAAACCCTGACCTTCCTTTTCTCAAGATTGATTTCTTCAACAATCCCGATAAAGTTTTCTAAAGGACCAGAAATAACCCTGACGTTATCATAAACTTCATAATCAACCTCTGGAGCAAACTCCTCCACTCCCATCGCCTTAACTTCATCATCCGACAAAGGTACGGGCTTGGATCCAGGTCCGACAAAGCCTGTAACACCTCTTGTATTTCTGACAATATACCAGGATTCATCAGACATAATCATTTTGACAAGCACATAACCCGGAAACACTTTTTTAAGCGTCGCCTTCTTTTTGCCGTCTTTTATCTCAATTTGCTCTTCCATAGGAACAACAATATCAATGATATAATCCTGCATACCTCTATTTTCAACTATTTTTTCAAGATTTGCCTTTACTTTGTTTTCATACCCCGAATAAGTATGAACAACATACCACTTACTCTCTTCTTCAGACATACCAAAAACAGGCTCACCAATTTAAAGCCCCATGTCCTCCTTATGTTCTATCGTTGCTTTATTTTGTAAATACTATTCTGGATACATGTCCAAACCCGAAATCAGCAATCCATATTACACATCCAATAATCAAGCAAAACAGCAGTACTGTTCCGGTATTGTTTATAAGCTGAGTTCTGTTAGGCCAAATAACCTTTTTCAATTCAACCCTGACTTCTTTGTATAGTCTTACTATACCTTGTCCGCTTTTTTTAAATCTAGAAACTTTTTTTGTTTCATTTTCAGCCATTTTTATCACATCCCGATAATAATATTTTAAATATCATTTGGCATCCATACATTAATTGTTGACACAATACGTATTATTAATCATTGCCGCCGAATATTCACTGAATTATTTAGTTTCCTTATGAACAGTGTGCTTGTGACAGAATTTGCAATACTTTTTCATTTCCAGTCTATCCGGATCATTTTTCTTATTCTTCATATTAGAATAATTTCTTTGTTTACAATCAGAACATGCGAGCGTAATCTTAACTCTCATCTATAACACCTCCAAATGCTGCGTTTCTATTTCACTATGCAAGTCAGCTTAAAATTTTTAGACATAAAAAAAAAGACTTACACACGAGCAATAATAAATTTAACATATATACTGTTAAAAGTCAAGTATATGTTTTTGATAAATGGCTAATCCGCGAAACAAATATCTAATTGCTTCTTCAAGAGTCTTTTAAAAATAATATTATTTAGTATATTAACATTTAGCCTCCTGCGGCATTCCATAAGTTACCCACTATAATCTGAAAAAGACAGCCTGGGTTTTGAGGCTGGCCTCCACATCCAGCCTTAGCGTGATAAAATATTTCTATCCTTGCAGAGGTACGCATTTTAAATCCAAGCGTCAGAGGCTTCACAAGCTGCCTGAAGTATATTTTTTTATAAGGACACTTATATAAAGTCTCATTAGCTGCAGCCTTACTATTTCAGGTAATCAACGGCAGCTCTTTCAACAGCCAGTCCTGCTGTGTAGCGTTTCATAAATTCATTGAAGCCGGCAACATCTGCCGGATCGGGATTTACCGAGCGTCCCTGCTCACCGGCAAATACCTTTTCATTAAGGAAGCTCCCTAGGGATTCGTCATTTTTACGATTAAGCATGTAGGAGCCAAGTAAGGCAATTCCCCATGCTCCGCCCTCACCCGCAGTTTCCATGATTGATACAGGGGCATTTATAGCGGCGGACATTATCTTCTGTCCGACTTCCTTGGTCTTGAAAAAGCCGCCATGTCCCAAAATTTTATCTACTCTGACCGCTTCTTCTTCAAAAAGGATATTCAAGCCTGTTTTCAGAGCGCCAAGTGCCGTGAATAGGTTAACCCGCATAAAATTAGCCAGATTAAAGCTGCTTTTTGATGTTCGTACGAACAGAGGACAGCCTTCTTCAAAATGTGTGATATGCTCGCCGGAAATATAACCATAAGCCAATAACCCTCCGCAATCCGAGGCACCCTTTAGTGCCAAGCCCAGTAAAGTATCATAAAGCTTTGGTTTTCCAATATCCATGCCCAGCGCTTTTATTGCCTCCGAGAACAAGCCCATCCATGCATCATAGTCCGAGGTGCAATTATTGGAGTGCACCATGGCTACCAGCTTTCCCTCCGGCGTTGTCACAAGGTCAATCTCAGAATAAGTTCTGGATAATTCCTTTTCAAGTACAATCATAGCGAAAACCGATGTTCCAGCAGATACATTACCGGTGCGGACTGATACGCTGTTTGTCGCCACCATGCCTGTTCCCGCATCACCTTCAGGAGGGCAAAGAGGAATGCCTGCTTGCAGCTGGCCTGTAATGTCCAGAAGCTTAGCTCCTTCTGCTGTAAGCTCTCCGGCTTTTTCGCCGGCAACCATAACAGTCGGTAGAATATTCTTCAAATTTAATTGCAGCTTGTCAGAATTGATTGCTTCATTAAACTGCATTATCATCCTTGAATTAAAATCACAGGTCTTTAAGTCTATAGGAAACATACCGGATGCGTCACCGATTCCCAGGACCTTCTGCCCCGTCAATTGCCAATGTATATAACCTGATAATGTTGTCATATAGGCGATTTCAGATACATGCTCTTCCTGATTCAGAATTGCTTGGTAAAGGTGGGCGATACTCCATCTTTGCGGTACAGGATAATTAAAAAGCTTTGTCAGAGACTCGGAAGCCTGTCCAGTTATATTATTACGCCATGTGCGGAATGGAGTCAGAAGTCTATTGTTCTTGCCGAAAGCCATATAACCGTGCATCATAGCACTGATGCCGATTGTTCCCGTAGTTTTGACAGCTACTCCGAATTTATCCTTGACACTCCTCGTCATTTTCTGATAGCTATCCTGAACACCCTTCCATATATCCTCTATACTGTAAGTCCAGATGCTGTTGATATACCTGTTCTCCCATTCGTAGTTGCCGGATGCAATCAGTGTATTGTCTGCGCCGATCAGAACAGTTTTAATCCTGCTTGATCCCAATTCAATCCCGATTACTGTTTGTCCATTAATAATTATGTTTCTGATATAATTTGTTTCACAGCTCATATTTTCCTCCTCTGAGAATTGACATATCCCCCATAAGTCTGAATAGGATTCCTGCAGCCGGTGATAAATACAGTCACGTTATATAAGCTTGGTGCAGCCCTGATTAGCCGGCAATTATTTTCTCAATTGTTTTTGTGACCTTGATGCTGATTTCACCTTTATCCGTAAATGCTTAAAAAATCAATACGCCCAGAATCCCTGCTCCCAAAATTAAAAATACCGGGCTGATTTTTGTAGTCAGAAGTATCACAAAAGATATAATGCTAATTATAATACTTTTAACTTCAAGGATGTTATAATCAAAAATCGAAAGGTAGACACCTTTAAAAATAAGCTTATCCTGTGCAGCTATAATAATATTATTTTTTAAGGCTATGCTGATGGCAGCGTAAATTATTATTCCTGTTATAACCGGTCTTAAACCATAAAGTGCTCCCTGCACCTTTGGATGAGAATATACCTTAAAGAAAAAGGTGGCTACCAGAATGACTATAATTGCGCATGGAAGTGCAATTCCCAAAAAACTGGCTGCGGCACCGGGAAAACCTGCCACCTTGTAACCATAGCCTACTGCCGCATTTACCGCAACCGGCCCCGGCGACATGCCTGCTATGGCTATGACATCGGTTAATTCTGCCGCGGTTGCCCAGTGGTTAGCCTCGGAAGCTTTAATTAAGCTAGGTATCATGACATATCCCCCGCCGAAGGCAAAGGCACAAAGCTTAAAAAACATTAAAAACAACTTGAAATATATCATCTGTTTACACTATCCTTTCCTAAAGGCGGCTTATGGGACTTATACAAATTCCTTGAACGGATAGTTGTGATCGCGATGCCAAAGATTGCTCCGAATATGATAAGGGGAATTGGTTCCATATTCAAAAATAACGAGCAGCATAATGTAATTATCATTATAATTACTCCTGTTTTATCTTTTATGGCTGTTTTCCCAATTTTATAGGAGGCATAGGATATTAAACCGATTATCACCGGATAAATTCCTTTGAAAGCTGCTTTCACCGAAGTATAGGTGCTGAATTTGACAAACAAAACCGATAGTGTCAATACAATAATTATTGAAGGAGTCATATTTCCTAGTAATGCAAGGATAGCTCCGGGTATACCGGCAACGGAATACCCTACAAATGCGGAGGTATTTAATGCCGTAGCCCCCGGAAGAGATTCTGCAACAGCAAAGATATCTACAATCTTTTCTTTCTCCACCCACTTTTTTTCTTCTACGACTTCACGTTCTATGAGAGGAATCATGGAGTATCCTCCTCCAAAGCCAATACACCCCAACTTAAAAAAAGTTATATAAATTTCTCCAAGCTGATTTTTGTTTTTTTTAAGCATTAAGACACCTCATAAAATTTTAATATTCACACTTATCTATTGTAATCAGAATTTAAATGCAACCTTGAAATCTCCGTATTTTCCCGTAGAGTATTCGAAAGCCTCTTCCCAGTCTTCCAAGCTGTAAAATCTGCTGACAACACCATCGGTTTTAAGCTTTCCTCCGGCAATGTTTTCTATTACAAACGGAAAGCAATACGGGCTGAGGTGCGCTCCCAGCACATCCAGCTCCTTTCGGTCTCCTATAATGGACCAATCCAGCAGTGTCGGCGCTCCAAATACCGAAAATTCAACAAATCTGCCCAGCTTTCTGATCATTTGCATACCCTGCGTAACAGACGAGGGATGCCCTGTGGCTTCGATATATATATCACAGCCGTAGCCCTCTGTCAGCTTCATAATTTCAGCGGCGACATCCACCTTTGAAGGATTCCATACTATGTCCGCACCAAATTCCAGTGCCTTTTCAAGCCTTGCATCTATCATGTCCAGCACAATCAATTTCTTTGGTGTTTTCAGCTTTGCATAAGTAATCATTCCCAAGCCAAGGGTTCCCGCACCGGATAGCACAACTATGTCCTCACATCCAATCTGAGCGCGGTCCACACAGTGCTTCGAGCAGCTGTACGGCTCAATCAGAAGGGCATCCTGCAAAGGCATTTCCTTAGGCACCTTGTGTATAACAGAATGCTTTGCAGGAATACGGACATATTCTGCCATTCCGCCGCAATAATCCTTAAAGAAGCCATAAATTTTGTGGGGCTGGCACATCCAGTAATGCCCGTCCTTGCAAAATCTGCACTCTCCGCAAGGTGCAATCTGATCAACTGTGATTCTGTCCCCAACAACGCAGTCCTTTACATTTTCTCCTGCAAACTCTACAATTCCCAAAAATTCATGACCGGGAATAAAAGGCGATTCAACCCATGAAGGCTGCTCCTCATCCCCCCAGAACATAGCCGCACCGTGCCGGCATTTCAAATCACCGGCGCAGATGCCGCAGCCCTCTGTCTTAATCAGGATATCATCCGGCCCGCATTCCGGCACAGGATATTCCGGTTCGAAACGATAATCAGTTTTACTGTATGCAACTAATGCTTTCATTGTTTTTGGAATTTTGTCCATTATTTTTCCTCCCAGTATTCGTAGTTATTGTTTATAAGATAATTTCCGTTCATTTTGCGCAACCATTACAAGGCGGTTAAAGCAATGTTCAAAGAAGGCTTTTACCGCACTGCACAGCACATATCGTCCTTCCGTATCCCTGTAACGTTTACATCCGCCGCCGCAAATGCGGTAATACTGACAGCTCTTGCATTCTTCACTTATAGGTGCTGAAGCTGCCGGAGATAAAAAATGTTTATGTAATTCAGCAAGTAATTCTTTTATTGAATTAGTCTCTATCGAACCGAGAAGCATATCCTCTCTTACATAAAAATCACAGGGATAGCATTCTCCGTTTTGTTCTATCACCAAAGAAGGGGCACAAATTCCCAATAACCCACATTGCTCGTAGCCTCCTCCTGAAAGCAGCCGGATATAATTTTCAAACAAGCGGATGCCAACGTATTTTCCGCGGCAAAGATCTTCAAACCAGAGATCAAACAGCGTATTGACAAATTCAGCATATACACCGGCTGACAGAGCCTGTACCATTCCGCTGTCCGGCATGCAAGGAATAATATGAAGATTGCCCCACCCATTCTGCTTACAGGTTTTGTATACCTTTGACGCCTGACCCTTAAGTACATCGGTGACAGTAATCAACACCGAGTATTCCACGCTTGCCTGCTGCAGGCATCTGATTCCGGCAGCAGCATAATCAAAGGAGCTTCTTCCGTCCGGACGCTTGCGGTACTCTTCATGTGCCTCTTTAGTCCCATCAATGGAAACGCCTACCAGAAAGTTGTTTTGCTTGAAAAATTCAGCCCACTGTAAGTCAAGCAGCTGTCCGTTCGTCTGAAGCATATATTCTACCTGAATGTTATTTGTATTGTAAGCCTCGACATATTTTACAAACTTCTTGTAAAACGGCAAGCCACACAAGGTTGGCTCACCGCCCTGAAAAAGGAAGGTGCATCGTTGATTGCAGTAGTTCATAGCCTTTTTTACCAGCACCTCCATGGTACCTTCACACATCACAGGATTTTGTCCATGAACCTGTCCTTTATAAAAGCAATATTTACATATAAGATTACACTGACCTGAAATAGGCTTTATAAGAAAGGTTAATGAAGCCATTGCCGTATCCTCCTAAAAGTGAATTTTCTCAGCATTATGAAGCATGTCAGGCTTTGCTGCCATAGGCACTTGATTTAGTACCGCCTAGGCAACTCTGTACCAAAAGGATAAATTTGAGGAACCTCTTCGCCGGCTCTTAGCATACACTCTCCAAGACGCTTGGCCAATGCCGCGCGGACATCCTTATAAGCAGCCTCACTTACCAGATTGTGCTTTTCATAGGGATCAGCCTCCAAATCAAACAGATATTGCTCAACATAGCTGTCACTGCCGGGCTTGGAGTTTTCAAGCATTTCATAGTAGCCTTCGGTGGTAAAATGCTCATCCATATGAAGCAAAGGCTGCACATGCGGTGCATTAACAGAATACTTCCAGCGTTTGGTACGGATACCGCGTCCAAGTTCAGTCTCACTGATCTGGAAGAATACATCGTCACCCCAGGAGCAATTCTCGTCAAGGGCCTCCTCAAGGGACTCATATACCATATCCTTCGGCATCTCAATACCCGCAAGGGATAATATGGTGGACGCAAGCTGAATATTGCTGACCAGCCTGTCGCTGCGCAAGCCTCCTTTAAAAGGTCCGCCGCTTATTACAAGCGGAATTCTGAGGCAGCTGTCAAAGCTGTTGCGCTTGTACTCACCCTCCTGCGTTTTAAAATGGCATCCATGGTCAGAGGTATATATAATTATGGTATCCTCATACATACCCTTTTCTTTGAGGGTAGTAATAACCTTACCCAGATTGTCATCCAATTTCCGGCAGCAGCCGAGGTAATCGGGATAGTTTTCCTCCCAGTCACCCTTATACTTGCCGCCAATAAGATCCTTAGGCACCTCATAATCCTTGAAGCGCTCTCTCGAGCCGTCCGGCCCTTCATAGCAATCACGGTCGTTCTGCTGATGAGGCTCGATATGTGAAAGGAACATAAAGAAAGGCTTGTCCGAGGTTTTATTTTGCAGGTAGTGTATAGCGTAATCAGTGATACAGTCGGTGCGGAAGCCGGTAAAATCTACTCTTTTTCCGTCCTTATCAAAAACATAACCGTCATAGCCATGTGAAGTAAGCTCCAGAGCTTCTGAAACCATGACATAATCGGTATATCCGCCCATCCTCTCCGGCGGAATCGGCTTTTTAACCATTACCAGATCATTTTTAAAATCACTGGCAAGATGCCATTTCCCAACATATGCTGTTTCATAACCTGCCTTTGAAAGTTCCTTTGCAATGGTGACTTCATCATTGCGTAATCCCACCTCATTCACATAGCAGCCTGTGAGGTTTGGATATTTACCCGTCTGCAAGCAGGCACGTGCAGGCCCGCATACCGGCTGACAGGTGAAAGCTGTTTCAAAAACAACCCCCTCCTTCGCCAATTCATCCAGTACCGGCGAAACCTCCAGCTTCTGTCCGTAACAGCCCAGTGTATCATGCCTCTGCTGGTCACTGAGATATACAATAATATTTGGTTTATTTTTCATAGATAGGCCCCCTAGTTTAATTAAAATGTATTCTTTTCTTCGTTCATTACCACCACTTAATCATATCTACTATATGTGTACGGTATTCAATAAACTTTTTGGAAGCAATGTCCCTCGGCCTTGGCAGATCTATTGCTATGCTTTCCTTTATGCTTGCCGGCTTCTGGGAAAGAATCAGCACCCTCTCGGCAAGATATACAGCCTCTTCCACATTATGCGTAATAAATACTATCGTACAGCCAAGAGTCTCCCACAGACGAACGACCTCGTCTTCCAGATAAAAACGTGTTTTGATATCCATCTGCCCGTAAGGCTCATCCATGAGAAGCAGATCCGGGTTCATGGCAAAAGCACGTCCGATAACGATTTTCTGCTCCGCACTTGTAGACAGCTCATGCGGATAGCGGTCACGATATTTACTAAGTGCCATCATGGAAATAATATTTTCCACACGCTCATCTATATATTCTTTTGGCTTCTTTTTAATTTCCAGTCCAAACCGGATATTCTGTTCAACTGTAAGCCACGGAACAGCAGAAGGCTCCTGGAATACAAAAGACAGATTATGCTTTTCAGGATTTGCCGGCTCGCCGTCTACCAGGATTTCACCTGAGGTTGGCTCAGTCAGACAGGTCAACGTGTTTAAAAATGTTGTTTTTCCGCATCCGGTTGGCCCGACAACACATACAAATTCACCGCGTTTTATGTTAAAACTACAGTCCTTTAATACCTCAAGCGTTCCAAAGCTCTTACACAGGTTTTTTACTTCCACCTTATACTCTTTTTCAGACATACCCTGTCCTCCTTTCATTCCAGCGTTAAATCTTCGTTGTCAGAGATTTCTGTTCGAATTCGTAAAAATTCTTCATCCACATAATTTCTCGGACGAGGCAAAAAGCTCAGATCATACTCCTTTTTCACCCGCGCCGGCTGCTCTGTAAATTGGATAATACGGTCACCCAGATAAACAGCCTCCTCAATATTATTTGTTACAAAAATAATAGTGCGCTTTTCCTGTGACCATATTTTCAAGATTTCTTCCTGCATGGAATAGCGTGTTTGTGCATCCAGTGCTCCAAAGGGCTCATCCATTAACAGTATCTCAGGATTTGCCGTATATGCTCTGGCAATGCCGACACGCTGCTTCATACCTCCTGACAGCTGTTTGGGATATGCATTTTCAAAGCCATGAAGACCCACAAGATCAATATACTTTTGTGCGTTTTCCGCCCGTTGCTTCTTCGGCATTTTTTTATACTTCAAGCCCAGCTCCACATTCTCCATAGCGGTTTTCCACTCAAACAGCCCGGTTTTTTGAAAAACGAACCCTATCCTTGTATCAACGTCCTTTATTACTTTGCCGTCCAGTATGACCTCACCGGAGGTTGCGGATATTAATCCCGACAGTATATTCAAAAAAACTGTTTTCCCGCACTGACCCGGTCCCAGCAAAACCAGAAACTCGTTTTCCCGTACATTAAGGGAAACATTTTCAATGGCCTCTGTGTCACCTTTTTTTGAAAAAAAAGTCTTTGAAATGTTCTTCGCCTGCAAAATCAGCTTCTCTTCCACGGACATAGCCACCTTTCCAAATAATCAAATCCATAAGCAAACAGCGCTCCCATAACACCAATCATAACCATACCGACAATGGCAAGCTCCAAATCACTGTTATTGGTGCCCTGCATAATCAGGAAGCCTATACCGCTCTTTGCCGCCAGCATTTCAGATGCCAATAGAACCATCCAGCCTGTTCCTACCGCCGTACGGACACCTGCGAAAATCGCTCCCAGTGAACTGGGCAAAACTATATCGAACAGCATATCCAGGCTTTTTGCACCAAATGACCTGCCTACATCAATATTCAGCCGGGGAACCATAGATACACCGGCATATGAATTTACAACTATAGGCATAAGTACTCCCATAAAAATAATAATAATTCTTGGTATTTCCCCCGTACCAAACCATAAGGTTACCAAAGGCACCCAGGCAATGGGAGGTACAGGCCGGATAGTTTCAAATATGGGTTTGAAAACTGCGCGGAAGGTCTTGTTCCACCCCATTGCAACACCAAAGGGAATTCCAAACAGCACCGCTACAATAAGGGCACTGACGATTCTCCATATACTCATACCCACGTGGGCAATCATCGGTTGATTTGAGATTTCGGTTCCCCAGATTGTTATCAAACGCCAAATAGTATCAGCAGGAGTGGGCAGCATTGTTTTTCCGCTTATTGCAGTAATATGCCACAGTATCAAAAAAAGAATAAGTGCAAAGGTGGACGAAATATAGTAGAAAAACTTATATCCAATGCTTGTATTCTTTAATAACGGATTAGTTTTCATGATTCTTAGGCCTCCATTTCAATACAATGTCCTCTAAACAGCCAATCATCCAGCTTGATATGAGTCCGAATATACCAATTACTATAATGCCCGCCAAAATCAAGCTGACTTCGCCATACATTCTTCCCATCTGAATCATATAGCCCAGCCCCTTGCTTGCCGACAGCATCTCTGCGGCAACTACCGTAGCCCATGCCGCACCCATGGCAGTCTTCAAGCCGGTGAAAATCATAGGCATGGCAGAAGGAATTCCTATCTTGTAAAATATTTCAAAGTTAGATGCGCCACAGGTTTTTGCCACATTAATCAATACCTGATTTGTTTGCCGCACCCCAACATAAGTATTCAATACAATACCTACAAAGGAACCAAAGAAAATTATTGCCGATCTGGCCGCCACACCAATGCCTAAAAACAACAGAACAATCGGAATCCAAGCCAGCGCAGGAATAGGACGTACCATTTCAAACAAGGGTCTTATCAGGTGATCGAATATACGGTACCATCCCATGAATAACCCAAGTGGAATTCCTACAAGAGAACCCACTAAAAATCCCACCCACACAACCTTCGCACTCTCTATAATATGCTGATGCAGATAGCCTCCGTCCGGATTTATATCTGTAAACTTTGTAATAATAGTATTAATAACAGTAACCGGAGATTCCAGAAATCTCGTGTTGACAAGCCGGAAGGTAACCACAAAATGCCAGATGAGCAGTAAAGCCGTAATGCTAAGTATGCTGAAAATCATCATTTTGCGTTTATTATTTTTTATATATTTCAATTCCTGCTGTCGTGCTTGCTGACGTAATAATTCTGAATCATTTGTCATAATTGCCTCCCTGAATTCTATACAGGTTCTTTTCCTCTTCAAGCTAACCTCCATCTCGCCGATACCGCCGGCGACACAAATAGCAATTAAAATGTGTATGGTCCATTGCTTGATTGTTCAAATCCGCAAAAGCTGCAAGCAGCTTTTTGATATGCGAAGAGAACGATGAATGCACGAAATGTGAACTTCGCATTTTTAAGCTATATAGCTTGAAGAGAAAAAGATCTGTCTTTTGGGTTCTCATTCAAAATCAATTAAGATATATTATGATCTTTCTTGTATAATTCAATTGCTTTCTTCAAATAGGTACAATCTACCGCATCAAGTACCTTCTGCATATTTTCTTCCTTTTGCGAGCCTATAATTACATGGTACTCGTAAAATTTCTTGAATTCACGCTGCAAGCCCGTCAACCCATCAGAACCCTCTTCACATAGGCTTTCATAGAATTTCAAATCTTTAAAGCCCGTCTGTTTGATATTGTCAAGGGCATCTATTTTTGTCATCTCGACACCAAAATCCTGTTTCATACCTTGAACAAACCAATCTGCAGCCTGATTGGCATTATTTTCATCGTTAAGCCACAGCAAGACCTCGATTGAGCCTTCAAGATACTTGACAACTGCATCTTCGTTCTTGCTCAGGTAATCGCGGTTAGCAATTATATTACCGGCCATGCCTGCATCCATACCCTGCATTGTATGAATCGTCTTATAGCCAGGCTTTGCCGCAACCTGAATAGCATAGGTAGAGGAGCCAAACCAAATATCGCCTGAACCCGAAAGGAATGCCTGCATACCGGTGGAGATATCCATATTTATAATAGTTACATCGTTAGCACTGAGTCCAAGCTCTTTAAGTGTGAGCATCAGGTCGGCATAGTTGACCGTACCCACTCCAACGATAATTTTCTTTCCTCTCCACTCCTCAGCTGTGCCCAAGGTTCCTGCAACACCCTTGTCGCCTGCTTTTACTATGTCACTGTCCTCACGTGCAAAGGCGACATTTGAATAATCATACCCTGAAAGTCCAATCACATTCATATCATACTTAAGAATACCTGTGATAGCTGCCGTCGCACCTATCCAGCCAATGTTCCAGTCTCCTGAAGGATTTGCTTCCAGCTGCGGCGGACCGCTGACATAAGATGTTTTCTCAACCTCCAGGCCCAACTCCTTCCATGTACCCATTGCATCACCGGCTACAAGCGGAACAGAGGTCTGAACCACATTCTGACCGCTGGTGAGGACTTTTGTAAGCGCATTTGAACCGGAACCGGACTGAGGTGTTGTGGTGTCCGTAGCTGTATCCGTCCCGCCGCACCCTGTTAAGCTCATTACAACAGATGCCAACAATACAAATGTCAATATTTTTTTCATTTTTTACTGCTCCCTCCATGTTATTTTTTATTTTATACCTAAATCAGGTAACAAATACTTATCTTGTCCCAATGGGAATATCTGATTTGGACACATTAAGGATATAATTCAAATGACATAGACTTTAAAAGCTGCTTGACTTCCTTGAAAACTATTTTTATGAAATATCTTCCGAACCAAAATAGCCACATCGCCAACACTCAAAGAACAAATTTCAGCAATGTCTGTTTTCTTTCTCTGTTGAATTTATTATACATTATGGCCATCCTCATTGTCAGTATGTAAATGTTCTATCTTGCATTGACTTTTACATCTTTTACACTGGTTTTTTCAATTGCCTTCTGTTTTCAGGCAAGCCATATGCCTTATTAAATACTTTGGTATAATTTTACTTAACGCAAGGCAATCATTGAATCATACCCCATAGCCCTTCTATTGTGTCCAGCACTTACCGGAAAGTATTTAATTTTTCATTATTTACATTTTAATAAGAATGTTTTACAATTTAATATGTAAATGTTTTTATAACTGTTCATTATTTTGTGTATAAGGAGTTTAATTGATGGTAACTATTAACGACATAGCAAATGCTGCCGGTGTATCTATTGCTACGGTTTCCAGAGCATTAAATTCAGATGCAAATATTAACGAAAGCACTAAAGCTGCTATTCAGAAAATTGCTGATGAGATGAATTACCGGCCTAAAAATTATCGTAAGCGCATCAAAAGCACATGGAAGCAATCCATGATCGGTGTGATTATTTCCTGCAACAACTACCCGTGGTTTAATCGTATTATGTCCGGAATAAGCAGTGTATTGGAAAGCGAGGATATTACTCCGATATTTGCAAATACCAGTGAAAATCCCCAGAAGGATATTACCTGTATCAATAAGCTTAAAGACATCGTTCAGGGCTTGCTTGTTGTCACCTCCACAGAATTGGACGGCTACAACACCAGCTTTTTGGAAGAAATAAACCAAACTATCCCGGTTGTCACGATGATACGAAATACAAATATCCCCTGTATAGACAGCATCAAGGTGGATGGGTTTCGTCCAACCTATGATGCCATTAATATTCTTCTTGATGGCGGGCACCGGCATATTGGAATCATTAACGGCCCTATGATATTCAAGCCGAGCTTTGACCGCTTCGCCGCCTATACCGAGGCACTGAGCAGCAGGGGAATACCCATCCGTAATGAATATGTGTGCTATGGCAATTTCAATGAAGAAAACTCCTGTGATTTAACGGTTAAGCTCATAAAATCCAATCCGTCTATCACAGCTATCTTTGCAGCAAATACCGCTATATCCCGAGGCTGCTTGCTGGCCTTTGAGCAATGCAATATTCATATCCCGGACGATATGGCCTTTATTTCCTATGGCGATGATTTTTCCTTTGGGCTGAAGAATCTGAATATCTCTGTCATTTCGGACCCTGATATTGAAATTGGATGTCAGGCAGCAAACTTACTTTTGCAGAGAATTAAGCAGGTACGGATTCAAAAGAATAGAAATCCCGAACGAATTATCGTCACACCAAATATTATTTTAAGGGGTTCCGAGGTGTACCCCAAAAACTGTGAAAGAGCCAGACAATAATTGTAGTTAGATTTTTTAACAGCAGCTTTGTGCTGTATCTGTGAAAGCAGTAGAATATTTTTCCGCATATGATATATCCTCTATTATGTAATTGCTTGCCGCATCATACACAATAGAGGATATATTGCATACTTTCATAACCAGCCGGCAGCTATGCCAACCTTGTGCTTTTATGAAAGCATGGGATAAGCCTTGCACATAAGGATTTTTCAACTAGCAATCAACTACATCACACAAGGCTGCTCCTGGCGGAACTATCGGGGATACCTTGTCATCCTTGTCAATAGCAAAGTTTATAAGAACAGGCGTATCAGTCTCAGCCAACGCACTGGTTA
The DNA here is from genome assembly GCF_003208175.1 of Ruminiclostridium sufflavum DSM 19573. Classification (GTDB taxonomy): domain Bacteria; phylum Bacillota; class Clostridia; order Acetivibrionales; family DSM-1351; genus Ruminiclostridium; species Ruminiclostridium sufflavum. The sequence goes on from NZ_QKMR01000003.1 coordinate 101,053, forward strand.
TCGCAGCATCCACCTCTTCGGGACGTTTTACATTTATGCCTTTCGCACCAAAGGCATTCGCCAGTGCGGCAAAATCTGTTCCCCTGTCAATAGAGGTCTGGCTGAATCTGCTGTCAAAAAACAATTCCTGCCATTGTCTGACCATACCCAGCGCCCTGTTATTAAAAAGCGCTATTATTATGGGAAGCTTATATTCAACTGCCGTAGCCAGCTCATTCAAATTCATTCTAAAGCTCCCGTCGCCTGCAATATTGATAACCTTTTTATCCGGTCTGCCCAATTGAGCCCCTATACATGCTCCCAGACCGTATCCCATGGTCCCCAGTCCGCCTGAGGATATAAACTGCCTGAAATTGCTGTAATTATAGTACTGAGCCGCCCACATCTGGTGCTGGCCAACCTCGGTGGTAATAACAGCCTCTCCCTTGGTTAATTCGTATAACCTCTCGACAATGTACTGAGGGCGGATAATTTCATCAGAATAAGCGTATCTGAGCGGATATTTCTCTTTCCATTCATTAATCCTGCTTATCCATACGGTGTTGCTCCTTGAGACAATTCCCGCCTGCATAACCTTCAATATCTTTTTTATATCTCCCACAAGAGGGAAATCAACATTTAAATTTTTGCCTACCTCAGCACTGTCTATGTCAATATGCATTATTTTTGCTTCCGGCGCAAAGCCGCTTACTTTACTGATAATTCTGTCACTGAAGCGGTTCCCTATAGCTATTACAAGGTCAGAGCTGTGAAAGGCATAATTTGATGTTTTTGTGCCATGCATTCCAACCATTCCCATAAACAGCTTGTGTGTACCCGGGAAAGTCCCCATTCCCATAAGCGATGTACTTACCGGTATGTCAGCCCATTCCGCCAGATAAAGCACTTCCGCTTCAGCTCCTGCTATTCCCGCACCGGCTCCGGATAATATAACAGGCCTGCTTGCATTATTAATTGCAGCAATTGCCTCGGCTATTTCCTCACTGCTTACATTATGATACTTTGTACTGACATAGTCGGATTTATCAGGCTTTTTAGGAGTATATTCCACTATTGCGGCAGTAACATCCTTGCATACATCCACCAAAACAGGCCCCGGCCTCCCTTCTCTGGCAATGGCAAAGGCTTCTCTCATCGTATCAGCCAAATGTGAAATATCCTTGACTATATAATTATGTTTTGTTATAGGCATTGTTATTCCGGTAATGTCAACCTCCTGAAAGGAATCCTTTCCCAGCAGGTTAGTAGGCACCTGCCCCGTAATTGCCACCATTGGGACAGAGTCCATATAAGCTGTTGCAATTCCAGTCACAAGATTAGTTGCTCCGGGTCCCGAGGTTGCTATACAAACTCCTACCTTACCTGTTGCTCTCGCATATCCGTCTGCGGCATGAGATGCACCCTGCTCATGAGATGTAAGTATATGAGTAATCTCATTTCTCGCCCTATACAAAGCATCGTAAATAATTATAGCCTGCCCTCCCGGATAACCAAATACAGTATCAACGCCCTGCTCTTTCAAACATTCTATAATAACATCAGCACCTGATAGCTTCATACGCTTATCATCTCCCCTTACATATAAGAAATATCAGCTGCGGAAAGCTCTTCTCAGCAATGCCTTCCGTAACCCTTTTCACTTCAACACAGCTCCTGTACTTGCGGATGTAACCATTCTTGCATATCTTCCCAAATAACCGGACGTTATCTTGGGTGCAGGTGCTGTCCAGCTCTCTTTCCTCCTGCTCAGCTCCTCCTGCGGCACCTCAACATTCAAAGCTCCTGAAGGAATATCAATACTTACGATATCTCCTTCCTGTATCAGCGCTATAGGGCCACCCTCCATCGCTTCCGGAGACACATGTCCTATCGACGCACCTCTTGATGCACCTGAAAATCTGCCGTCTGTGATAAGTGCCACATCACAGTCCAGTCCCATACCCGCTATTGCGGAAGTCGGTCCCAGCATTTCTCTCATTCCGGGTCCTCCCTTAGGGCCTTCATACCGTATTATAACTACATCACCCTTAACTATTCCGCTGCTGTAAATTGCCTTGATAGCGTCATCCTCACTGTCAAATACCCTTGCAGGGCCTCTGTGCACCAGCATGGAATCTGCAACGGCAGACCTTTTGACAACAGCACCGTCAGGTGCTATATTCCCTCTCAGCACTGCTATACCGCCTGTATTGCTATATGGAGCATCAATGCTTTTAATGACATTGCTGTCTTTAATTTTTGCATTTTGAATATTCTCTTTAACAGTCTTTCCTGTAGCTGTAATCAGACCGGTGTGCAGCAAGCCTTTTTCGGAAAGCTCCTTCATTACAGCCTGTACTCCTCCTGCAGCATATAAATCCTGAATATGGTACTTGCCTGCCGGAGCCAGCTTGCATAAATTTGGAGTCCTTGAGCTTATTTCATTTATTATGTCTAAATTTATCTTCACACCCGCTTCATTTGCAATAGCAGGCAGATGTAAAACAGAGTTTGTGGAACAGCCCAGAGCCATATCTACCGTCAATGCATTTTCGAAAGCCTCCGGTGTCAATATATCAGAAGGCTTAATGTCCTTTTCAACCAGCTCCATTATCTTCATGCCTGCTTGCTTTGCCAGTCTTATTCTCTCTGCATATACCGCCGGTATTGTTCCGTTTCCTGTCAAGCCCATTCCAAGCACCTCTGTAAGACAATTCATGGAGTTTGCCGTAAACATACCCGAGCAGGAGCCACACCCGGGACAGGCATTATTCTCCATATCGCATACCTCGTCCTCGGTAATTTTTCCTGCCTTGAATGCACCTACAGCCTCAAAAACACTGTTCAAGTCCAGCTGGTTTCCGTCTTTATTCAATGAAAGCATCGGCCCTCCGCTGATAACTATGGAAGGAACGTTGACTCTGGCTGCTGCCATAAGCATACCGGGCACAACCTTATCACAATTAGGGATAAATACCATTCCGTCAAAGCTGTGAGCTCTTCCCATCGCCTCACAGGAATCTGCAATGAGCTCTCTTGACGCCAAGGAATACTTCATTCCAATATGCCCCATAGCTATTCCATCACATACCCCTATCGCGCCAAACTCAACAGGTGTTCCTCCCGCCATTCTGATACCTGCTTTTACGGCTTCAGTAATCTTATCTAAATGTATATGTCCGGGAACTATTTCATTTTTTGCATTTGCCACACCTATGAGAGGTCTTGCAAGCTCTTCATCCGTATATCCCATTGCTTTAAACAGGGATCTGTGGGGAGCCTTTTCAATGCCCTTTTTTACAATATCACTTTTCATATAACTTACCTCCTTGAGCTTACCTTGCTCAAATAATGTATTATGCTCACTTTTTCAGCTGTAAATTAATACTTGATTTTTGTATATCCAATAAGCTTGATTTAGCTTTATATAATTATTATCTATCAAAAATTGCCAAGTATTCAATAAGTCCGGTAAAACAACAGCTGGAATGCACTCCCAGCCTAATTAAGAATATTGTACTATTTAGTTAAATTCATGTCTATAAAGAAAAAAGAAATGGATAAGAAACATTCAAAAGAGAATATGTTCTAAATAAGAAACATTAAGTCGGAGTCCTTGCAGCACTACGAATTAAGCTCCTCCTCAGGAGCAATCCAGCTCACTATAAAATTATTCTGGTAAAAGTAATTTGCAAATTTTGAACCCTCTATGCTTTCTATTGCAGGCCCAAACTTCGGAAACGCACTAAAAAGAACAAGCACTGCACACAATATATAAATTGCAAGAATACCCTCTATCGCACCCAGAACTATTCCCCCTGTTTTATCAAGCTGCTTAAACACAGGAAGTCTTGATATTGTTTTTATTACAACCTTTATCAAAGCCAAAGCACACCTTATTATTACATATATCAGGATAACACTCAGAATATTTATTACAAGCATTGCTATCTCGGAGCCAATCATATCCATGATTTTGTTTACTCCAAATATATCCTGTCCGATTATCTTATTATTTATGGATTCCTTTATGAATGCCGGAAGCTTCAATCCATCAATTATTGCCGTCCTTGCAGAGTCTCCGTTAAAAACGGCGGCATCACCCGCCCTGCCTTTGACAATACCGCTGATTACGGCAGCCTTTATATTTGTAAACAGCACCGTTTGCTGAAGAATGTCCGATATCACAGGATAAAACTTAATGGCAAAAATTACAGACAGAACATAAGAAACCAGTCTGAAAACAGAATACAAAAAACCGTTTTTCAGACCGATAACCATGAAACCTGCTATAATAATAAAAACAGCTATGTCTGTCCAGTTCATTACAAGCCCTTTCTCTATAATCCATCTATGTCCACCAAGGATATAGTTCCTCCTGATATTACAACTGCCTCACTTTTACTGACAAGATAAACATCCTTTATCTCATTGAGGGAGGAATACTGACCAAGCCTTTTGCCTTTTAACGTGTACAGATAAACACTTTTTTTTGTTCTCAAAACCATCCTGTCACCATACAAATGTATCCCCGTCACATTCTCAGGCTGGTCAAATCTGTATATTTCCTCGCCCTTCGTATTTAAAACCAGTATCTCCTGCTTTGTTGCACCGGAAGCATTTTCAAATTTTCCTGCAAGTATCACATATTTTTCAACGTTCGGGGCAACACAAAAAATTGAATCGGCATTTTTCCTCCAAAGCTCCTTACCCTGCTTGTCCATGTATAGGATAAGATTCTGTCCTGCGGCTATTTCATTATCGCCGCTTGAAATCAATATGGGGAGAATGCTCTCAGCCGTATTAATAGTTGAAAACGGCTTTTCCTCATATATATTGTTAAATTCCAATTGTGTGCCCGCTTTTATGCTACTTGTGACGACCTTGCTTATAAGCACATCCTGCCCTTCATGTATGGTCTTTGCATCAATAACAATATCCTCGGCGCAAAGCTTGGTATACTTATCCGCACCATTTATATCAATAACCTGAACAGAAGATTTGTATTCCTTTGACTGTGTAACTACGGTGCAAATTCCGTCATTACTGACACTGGCATTTATTATCTGATTGTCCAGCTTTTTTGACCATAGAAGAGTCTTATCTTTATAAAAGTAAATATCCCTTCCTGAAATATCGGCAACAGCCATATATTTATCTGATAGCCGTATAACAGGTCTGGTAAGTGTAAATGCATTTTCCTGAAGCATTGCTCCTTTTTTATCATACCACTTTATTCCATCCTTTGAGATGGCAATAATATAATTTTTATATATTTTGCAGTCGACACTTCCGTCCTGAGAAAAGGATATTTCGGATTCTGCCCTGGCTTCCGCTTTTTTATTCTTTATAAAATTAATGGCATCCTTTGGTTGCAATGAAGAGAAATCGTATCCCGCATTCTTCAGGTAAACAGTAAATGCCACTATAGAAACCGCAATAATAAGAAGTAAGGAAACCGCTACTCCCATGGCAGAGCTGGATTTTTCCACGCCTGAGGCACTGGATTTTAGTTCTGAATCATTCATGCTAATACGCCCCTCATTTTTTCTTTCGTATTAAAATTTTAGCACATGCAGATAATTATGTCTATTCCCCGCAATATTGCAAGCCCTCTTCAAAGAAATTGAGACAGCCTTGAAAGGTTCATATCTGATTTCTAAAAGCTATGTCTTATTAACCAGCCGGCTTCTAATGAACTGCAGCAAAATTACAAACACCAAAAACAATCCGAAATATCCGAATACCGGATAAAGCGTTGATATCAAGCTTGAAAAGCCAATTGAAGACATTGGAATTACAAGAGCGCATAATACCGCCGCAACCAGTTTGTAATTTAAATTTAACTTTGTTTGTATTCTCTCTGTCAGACAATATCCTGATGTTATAGCCGACGTATACATGGCCAGGAGAAGGATTATACTGTATATATTTCCCAAAAGCTTGTTGTTGTTTTGAAGTATGCTTAACAAAGGCATTTCAGCAGTTATTGAATGGGGATAGAAAAAGCTTAATGCCAGATTTAATATAAACACTGTTAAACATAGCATGCCGCCTCCCATTATACCACTCCATGTACTTACCCTCCTTGTCTTTAAATATGGCAAAACTGAGGTAAGCATAACGGTTGACAGTATTGTATTATAGCTGACATACAGCATAGCTGAAAATACCCAGTTATCAGTCACTCTTACAACCTTATCCGAAAGACTGAATACGGAAGTATCCTTGGTTACAAGTATGTAAACTCCCACAAATAATATGCCTGCAACCAGAAACGGAGAAAGGAAGGAGCTGAGAGTGACAATCCCCTTTATATTTGTCATTATTGCCAGCAAACAGGCAATAGCACTTATAACAACACAATACCTGAATTCCAATCCCGATAATTCCACAAGGATATTAGCAAGACCGGCCACCATAACACTCATCACACATGACATAAACAGCATCACTACAAATTCCATCAATCTTCCCAAAAAATAACCCATCATGGGAAATAAAAATTCATCATATGTTTTTATTCTTTCACAATAAACTCTGTCCAAAACCACATATCCAATAATTGAAAACAGTATCCCTGCCAATAATATACCAAAGAAGCCTCCGCTATAGTACTTGGAGAAAAACTGGATTATTTCCTGTCCCGATGCAAAGCCTGCACCTATTACTGTTGCCATGTAAAGAAAGGCAACCTTAAATATATTACTCCATTCTCCCTTTATCAAAAAAAGCAACTCCCAACATAGATTTTATTAAGGTCAATTAATATCCTACCAGTTGTCCTTTAATTAATTCTATGTGGAAGTTGCTTGTTACATTACATTTTGTTTTGACTTTTTACTGCTTTTCAGCACTGTTTAATGCCTCGGTCAATTCTTTATATGTTGTTCTCAAGCCATCCTTTTCAGACAGCTTTGACTTTTGAACCACCTTATTTGTATATACGCCGTCTTTTAAAGCGTAATAGTAGTTACTGTCCTTTGATATCAAATCAACGGTAACAACCTTTGAATCCTTCATATGATACTTGATAGAAATCTCAGGAGTACCGGAAGGCTTGGCATTCATCTCATACTTTTCCATAGTAATGCCTATCATGGACTGGTACATATTTCTGAACAGGGAATTCCCATTTTCGTTTTTCATGTTGGCATCTGTCCCGTTTACCTTGAACTTGTCATCATCTGCATCTTCAGCTGTTGTAATATCACATACCGATTTCTTGCCGTCAATTAAGAGCTCCACCTTGCTTACATCCTTAATATTCGGTAAATAGATGAAAGAATAAATGACATCATCGAGCTTTGTATCCAAGAAGGTCAGCGGAGCAACGTCAACGGAAAACACGCTTTTACCTTCGGCATATTTTGCATATCTGACAGTTCCTGTACCCACATAGCTGCCGAATAATATATTTTTAGTTGTGGAGGCATCTCCGTACTTAATGGCAAATGCAGGCTTATCCAGTCCGTATTTCACCAAATCAGAAGGATTATTGTCGATGACATCTGCAATAGTCAGCTGAGTAACAGCCTGAAGCATTTTTGTGACTTCAGAGGTCTCTGCCACTTCCTTTATCGGCTGTGTGATATTCATTTCCTGTTCAGAGACAACATCTACTGCATACTGCATTTGTCCATTCTTCTCATAGGAAAAGGTTTTAAGAGTTGCAGCATCAACAGGCAATATATCCTTTTTTACAAAATAGCCATAGGTAGGCTCAAATTTGCTGGTATAGTAAGTACCGACAATGTAGACCTTTGAATCCCCTGCCATCTTGCAATACCTGCCTTCTTCCGTAGGTGTGTAAGAACCTACCTGAAGCTCCTTTGAGCTTCCGTCTGAAAGCCCGACCTTTATCGTTACAGGCTTGTCCAAGCCGTACTTCGCCAAATCAGTGGCATTTTCCTCAATAATCTTATTGGCAATTATAGCAGACATATCTGTTGCGGCACCATTTGCGTTTAGATTATCAGCTTCAAATTCATATTTAGGCTCTATTGTCCAGTCAGTATCCTTCTTCTTTATTGTAAAAGAACCATTTGTATTATTGTAGGCTATTGAAGTAATCTTCTCCTGCTCTGATTTCATGACATAAATTGAATTATCAACTGTGCTGTCACTGACTGCATCTGAATTTGCCGACTGCCTTTTGGTTATAAAAAAGTATGAAGCTATCAGCAAGCCTAAAACAACAACAAGTATAATCGCATTTCTATATAGCTTCATATTTTACAAGTGCCTCCTTCTATTCCATACAATAAAGCCTATAACAAATATCAGAATTGGAACGGCACCGATTAATATAACGGACATAACCTTAGCCTGTCCTTCAGTTGTTGATAAGCTTTTCGTTGAAACCAGTTTTGGTGATACGGCTGTTTCATCTGACTTGTCGGACATCCAGTTAACTATGGTTCTGGTAAAAAATATTTTGCCGTTTGAAAAATAGGATGCATACTGGCTTGATAAAGCAGCATCTGTCATAAAGGTTCCGTTTCCGAAAACCAGCACCTTGCTGCCGCCCGATATTTCAGAAGCTATTGCCAAATCAAAAGGTCCCTTCTCAACCGCACCCTGCTCCGCAATTTTATCCGCCTCGGCAGTATCATTGGTTTTAATCAGAGATGTGGTAGTAAGCCATTCCTTGGCTATCTGCAATATGCTCAGGCTTCTTGAATCAGGCATAAATACCTGATATTCGCCATAAGCATTAAGGCTTGCATTAATATCATTGGATTCTAGTGATGCTATAATTGAAAATTGATCATTAGGCAGGCATCTGCTGCTGTCGGTTTCTCTTACCTTATCGTAATTCAAGCCAATATTAAAGGTTGTCAGAATTTCTTCAAAGTTAGTTAATTTGGCGGTTGACTCTACAGGATCAAAGAAGAATACTGCCCTTCCGGATTTCTCAAGATATGCCTTCAAAACAAGCTTTTCCGACTCTGACAGGTCTACCTTTGGAGAAGCAAATATCAACAACTTGCAATCCTCCGGAATGCTCTTCACTGTCATAAGAGAAAGGGTTTTAACCTCAAAATTATTGTTTTCCAATTCAGTTCTCATCTGGGTCAGATTGTTGGTCAGAGAATATTCATTGTGACCTTCAACAAAATAAGCCACAGGTGTGACATCTGCTGTTACAAACTTGACAGCACCTGTTATAAGCGGTTCTGCCTTATAAACTCTGCCGTACTCACTATCTTCACCGTATAAATCCTGCGCGCTGAGCCTTTTAACCTTGTCACCGCTTTTGACAACAAAATCACCCTTTGCGATACCCTTTGTTTTATCCTTGTCCAAGAAAGTCAGTGTGCCGGGATCCTTATCAGGGTCAACATAGGTTACCTTGATACCATATTCCTTATACTCATCCAAAAGATTAATCATCTGTTTGTATTCAGAACCGCCCGGTATCATTCCGTCATCAAAGAGTCCATATATTGTTACATCTTTTTTAACGGCTTCTAATATTTTCTTACTGTCATCACTGAGACTGTACAAATTGTCCGAGGTCAAATCCCACTTAAAATCACCTAAGCCAACCAGCATATTAATCAATACTGCAATAAACAATACAATAACTATTATAATTATAGAATTTGAACCATATTTAAGAGACCTTTTATTAATTTTAAATTTCCCCATTTTTATCACCCCTTACTCCAGCGTCTTTTTTCTATTACTCTTATTGCCAAGAATACAAATACTGCCGAAAAGCTAAGATAGTATACAATTGCCTTTACTGAAAGTATTCCTGCAAATAAATCCTCGGTCCTTGAATACAATGAGAACCAATTGAGAATATCTGACCATATTCCCCCAAGATTAGGAGCGATACCTTGCAGAAGCCACATAATCAAAAGGCCTACTATACCTACTATAGCAGCTACAATCTGGCTTTCGGTCAAGGAGGATGCAAATATGCCAAAAGCTATAAAGGAGGCTCCGAGAAGTATATAACCCACATACCCTCCGATTATCTCAGGAATATCAGGATTTCCGTATATTTTTAGCAATATCGGATATACAAAAGTAATTACAGTCATAACCATAAATACTGCAAAAGCAGCCAGGTATTTGCCGATGACGATTTTTGTCAGGCTGGTGGGAGATGTGGTTAAAAGAACCTCCGTACCGCTTTTCCTTTCATCGGCAAGTATTTTCATTGTTAATACAGGGATAATAAGTATCAGGAAAAGTGACATATAAGTTAGATTTAAGTAATTATATTCGGCAGTCGGTGAAGCCAAATTAATATAGAAAACCATTGAAGAAAGCAGCATAAACAAGCCGATAAGCACATACGCTATCGGTGAGGTAAAATAAGCTCTGAACTCCTTTTTAAATACTGATAACATAACTACATAACCTCCTTTTCCTGCGTGGTCAATTGTAAGAATATCTCTTCAAGAGAAAGGTCTAAGGACTTCAATTCAATTATAGGATATCCGGCTTTTGCCATGGCAAAGAATAAAGGTCGTCTTATATCTGTTTCTTTATCGGATTCAATTATATATTCAATTACATCAGAATCCTTTTCAATGTGGGGCTCTACGTACTTAATCCCGTAGATTTCCTCAATGCTGCTGACAATCGAGCTCTTTGGCCCGGCAATCGTCGCCGACAGCTTACTTACTGAGCCCATACCCTTAGAAAGGTTCTCAGGGGTATCGATTGCAGCAATCTTGCCTTTATTGATAATTACAACTCTTTCGCAGACGGCACTAACCTCAGGCAATATATGCGAGCTGAGAATAATAGTGTGCTGCTTGCCAAGTGCCTTAATTAATTTTCTTATTTCGATAATTTGCATCGGGTCAAGTCCAACAGTAGGCTCATCAAGAATTAAAACCTCCGGAGCACCCAGAAGAGACTGGGCCAGTCCGACTCTTTGCTTGTAACCCTTAGACAGATTCTTTATCAATCTCCCGCGTACATCGACTAATTTTACAAGCTCCATAACATCTGAGATTTGCCCTTTTTTCTGATTTTTGCCAACAAGCTTCAAGTCAGCCACAAAATTCAGATATTCGTAAGTAGTCATATCCATATACAATGGAGGCAATTCCGGCAAAAATCCGATTTTTCTTTTAACCTCTTCCGGATTTTCCATAATATCATACCCGCACACCTTTACCGTACCCTCGGTAGAAGGAATAAAACCGGTAATGATATTCATGGTAGTTGACTTACCAGCTCCGTTTGGACCAAGGAAACCAAGTACTTCACCTTTTTCAACTGTAAAACTGATATCGTCTACAGCTTTTATCTGACCGTAACTTTTGGTCAAATTCTGAATCTCGATCATTATTTTCCCCCCTAAATTGTTACGTGCATTTTTTCAAAAAGCATTCTTCTACTGATACACAATACATATTATCCATAATTATTTTTAATAAACTATGAACGGATTGTTAATATTTTAATGGAAGAGCGCTTAAATTCAAAAAATAAAAATGGCTAATAACTTTTGAGTTTATAGTTTAGCCATTTTATGATTATATATTCTTTTTTACCTATTTTCAAGTAAAAGCCAATATCGCTTCTGACTGCCTGCTTTTACCCATATTTTACAAACACAATATTCATTTCTGCTTAAAAACAATTACTATCGGCTGGAAAACCGATAGTAATTGTCCGCGGCTTTTTTCAAATTTATAAATTACTGCCTCTTAATTTTCCTGCCGGTTCCTATCATACTTGACAATATTGGCACTATAAGAGAAAACCCGATTATCAAAAACCACTCGCTCATTCCTAACGCCGCTGTTTCAAACACACCTTGCAGTACGGGAACATAAACAACCGCCAATATCATAACAACTGAGCACAGTACTGACATCACCAAAGGCATATTGTCAAAAAAAGATATCTCAAAAATATTCTTGGTTTCTGATTTACACTCAAACACATGTATCAGCTGAGTTATAACCAATGTCATAAAAGCACCTGTCCGAGCCAGTTCTACATTATTCAGAAAATATAGAATACTTACAAACACACCTAAAGTGCTTAATCCGATAAAAACTCCTCTTGAAACAATCAGCTTGAGCAGCCCATGTGAAAAAATATTATCCTTTGTACCTCTGGGCGGTCTCATCATAATATCCTTTTCAGGAGGATCCAGACCCAGAGCTATTGCCGGCAATCCATCAGTTGCAAGATTCACCCACAAAATCTGAATAGGAAGGAGCGGCATAGGCAGCATCATAAGTATGCCCAAAAACATAGTTAAAACCTCTCCCAGATTACAAGCAAGCATATATCTTATAAACTTTCTTATATTGTTGTATATTACACGTCCTTCTTCAACCGCCGCCACAAGTGTTGCAAAGTTGTCATCCAGCAGTACCATTGATGAAGCTTCCTTTGTTACATCAGTGCCTGTTATACCCATCGACACCCCTATATCAGCCTCTTTTACCGCCGGTGCATCATTTACTCCATCTCCGGTCATAGCTACAATATGTCCCAGCTTTTTAAGCACCCGGACAATCATCAGCTTATGCTTTGGAGATACCCTTGCATAAACAGAAACGGAACCTGCCACTTCTGACAGCTGCTCCTCGTTCATTCTGTCCAGTTCGGCACCGGTAAGAACCTTATCGCCGTCGCAGTATATATTCAGCTCCTTTGCAATAGCGGCAGCCGTCAATTTATGGTCTCCTGTAATCATTACCGGCTTAATGCCTGCCAGCCTGCATTTCTGTACAGCCACAACAGCTTCTCTTCTGGGAGGGTCTATCATTCCCATTAGGCCTACGAAAATCAAATCCTTCTCGATATTTTTGGATTCCGTCCTGTAGGTCCCCGTTTCCAGCCTTTTGTATGCCAGGCCCATTACACGGAGTGCCTTGTTTGCCATACCGTCGTTTATCCTTGTGACAGTTCTTCTGGCTCCAGCATCGAGATTTATAATACCTTTCGAGGTCATAATTCTGCTGCATTTATCGATTATCATGTCCGGAGCACCCTTTGTAAAGACAAATATTTCACCCGAGGACTTTTTACAGATTACAGACATACATTTTCTGTCGGAGTCAAAAGGCAGCTCATCCAGCCTCTTATAGCAGCTGTTAAGGTGTCCTTGTGTTATTCCCGCCTTTGCCGCCGCAATCGTAAGCGCAATTTCAGTCGGATCTCCTGTAATTTTCGTATCAGGCTGCTGTTTTGAAAACAAGGACTTTATTTTACCCATTGCGGGATTATTGCTCTGCAAGCTTGAGATAACCGAATTATTGCACATAGCACCTATCTCAAGAGCCATTTTTATACCTTCTGTTTTTATGGGGTCAGCCGGCTTATTTCCCATTAAAAAGCTGCCCTCTGTGTTATAACCGTTTCCTGTTACATCCAGCTCGCAACCGGAAGCATATATCTTGCGGACTGTCATCTTGTTTTCTGTTAATGTACCCGTCTTGTCAGAGCATATTATACTGGCACAGCCCAAGGTTTCAACCGCAGGCAGCTTACGTATCAGGGCATTTCTCTTTAACATTCTCTGCACACCTAATGCAAGCGAAATAGTAACAATAGCCGGCAGGCCCTCCGGAATAGCCGCAACAGCCAGACTGATTCCTGCCAGAAGCATTGTCAGAAGCTTTTCACCGCGTAATATCCCTGTTATGGATACAATAGTGCAAATAGCCAGACAGCCTATTGCAATAATTTTTCCAAGGTGTGCCAGCCTTCTTTGAAGAGGGGTTTCATCCTCCTCTATATTCTGTATCATATCGGCGATATTTCCCATTTCGGTGCTCATGCCTGTGGCATAAACCACAGCCTTTGCCCTTCCTCCTGTTGCAACCGTACCCATATAGACAGAGGTTTTTTTATCGTATGAATTAATATAGGAATTCTTGACTTTCAATGAATGCTTCTCCACAGGAACAGATTCGCCCGTAAGAAGTGACTCGTCAACACTTAGGCTGCTGCATTCAAAAACTGCCGCATCTGCTGCAATCCTGTCTCCGGCTTCAATCACAAGAACATCTCCGGGAACAATTTCCTCCGCCGGAATGCTAATCTGAAGTTCGTTTCTGATGACCTTTGCATATGGAGCCGCAAGAGACTTCAATGCTTCCATCGTTTTCTCTGTTCTGAATTCCTGAACAAAGCCCAGTATTGCATTTACAATTACTATAGCTATTATTGTTACCGCCTCTGTTGTGTCACCCATAAACCCGGAAATAACCGTTGCCATTAAGAGAATGACAATCATTACATCTGTAAACTGCCGGAATAAAATTTTTAGAGGAGATATTTTCTTTCTCTCTGCCAGAATATTGAGGCCATGCTTTTGAAGCTTTTTTTTCGCCTCATTATCCGTAAGTCCGATAGTCAGCATGTTATCCGGCTTTGCAAAGTTCAATTCAGATTCCGCTATGCTCATCTTGTCACCTTTAAAAATCTTTTTGAAAATGAAAAGATTTTTACCTTTCGTGTGTTCTAAAAGTATTTCTATTCATGAGAACACAGAAATAGTACAAGATAATTGTATTTAAAATAATATGAATATTACCCGTAATTCCTCAATTACTCCTCATACACACGCCTGACAGTATTATGGCAAAGCACTGCCTCAATCAGCTCTATCAGCGGAACTTCGTTCGGCATCTGTATTTTGTAGCGTAAAATGATTTCTCCGTCACGCTCACTGCTTACAAATTCAGTGTCCAGCACTGTTGCTCCGAATTCTTCAATAATGCTTGAAAGCTGTCTCGCTTCTCCTCTTTTTATCAGCGTATGAATGCACAATCTTACATCTCTTTGGGAAGATCTTCTTCTCTGGACTTTTCTTATCACCACCAAAGTTAAAAAGATGATAATTGTTGTTATAAAGGCACCTGAATAAAACCCGATGCCTACTGCTATTCCTATACAGGAGACAGCCCATAGACTGGCTGCTGTTGTTAATCCCTTTACATTTATACCCTCTTTTATTATTGTTCCCGCTCCCAGAAAGCCTATTCCGCTGATAACCTGAGCTCCCAGTCTTGCAGGGTCAACATTAACATTCGGAGAAAATTTTTTATATATAAATTCTGAAGTAATCATGACTAATGCCGAGCCCACGCATACAAGTATATGCGTCCGGAATCCCGCAGGCCTGTGCAGATGCTCTCTTTCAAAGCCTATAATTCCGCCCAGCAGACAAGCTTCAAGCAGTCTGATTATAATTGAGAAATAGAATTCCGCTTGACCCCAAAATGCATTAAACAGCCACATTATAAAAACCTCCACGCCAAATTCAGGCAAAAATTTAAGAGTCTAAAGAACCCCTGTATGTGTTATTTATATTATTATATCAATATTTGCCCGGATATGCTACATTAACGGCAAAGAACCGTATAGTATTATAACCATACAGCTCTTTGCGCGTTTTATAAAAAAGTATTTTTTTATTAATGCTATTGCCTGACAAGCTCCGCAATATTCAGACTTATCCGAACATTCTGCTGATTGCACCTGTGAACTTTATCCTTGAGCCCTGCAGGAATTCAACAACTTTAAATCTTATTTTAATAGGTATATCTTCATCATTGTCCACGGAAGTAATAAGCCTGTATTCTTCAGCAGAAAGCGAATTTTTCAGACTGCCCTTCACAGAGTCCGGTATTGCCCCATGTGTAGCATCAAAGAAGCATAGCGGCGGAAACAACACACACCACCAATTTGCACCTGCTCCCTCTCCTATGACAACTCTTAGAGCCTCATAATTACCTGCCGGTAAAGCCACATCCCCGTATACCTTTGTAGGGAAATCATAATTGCCCATCATAGCCTTAGCGGTATATTTTCTGTTATTCTGTATTATTACTTCGTTTGATATTTTTTCTATATCTTTTAAATTATTATTTATGATAGTCCTTGTTTCGTTTATATCATTTGAAGCTGCAAGCTTACCCTTCATGTACTCAATTATGGCATCACGAACCTTGAGCTTTAATGCCTGATCCTCTTTTGAATCGCTGTTTGCAATTACATGAAGCCTTACAAGATTCTGCGACAATCCTGCATTTACATTCTCTGCATAGCTGCTTGATATCACCCATGCAGCAAGTACCGATAAAATTAATGCGGCAATTAATATCTTCGCTATGTTTTCCCATATTTTACTTGATGTGTCAGTCTTTAAAAATAAAACACCCTTGCTCATAAAATATCCCCTCCAAATTCCCCGCTTTAAAAAATTGACAAATAAGGTTTCACATTTAATTATTGTCAATTATGCAAGCAATTATACAAAACAAGAAAAATTTTTATGAGCCCGAAGTGCATAATATCAGCATAAAGCCGAACACCTGCCTTTATGCATGTTTCAATTAAAAATCCGCTTGAAATGCAGCTTGAGCGGATTTTTAACTGAAATATCTTTATTTATAGAACCGACTGGCTTTGCGTGGCGGAATTTTTTTGCGCAAACCGGATAAACGGTTTAATGCTTCAAATAATGTGTCGTCCCTTTTTGCGAAATGCAGCCGTATCAGATGATTCACATTTTCACGAAAAAAGCTTGAGCCCGGAACAGCTCCAACACCGACATCACGGGCAAGCGTTTCGCAGAATTCCAGATCGCTGTCAAAACCAAATTCCGAAATATCAATCAAAATGTAATATGCTCCTTGCGGTACAGTATAATTAATATTCAAATCCTCCAGCCCTTTGAGGAACAAATCGCGTTTAGCTGTATATTTATCCAGAAGCTGTTCATAATAGCCATCACTGAATTTAAGACCTGTGACAGCCGCCTCCTGCAAAGGAGCAGCTGCGCCGACTGTCAGAAAATCATGCACCTTTTTTGCCGCAGCCGCGATATAAGGCGGCGCAATAATATACCCCAACCGCCAGCCCGTAATGGAATAGGTTTTAGAAAGCGAGCTGCAGGATACAGTACGCTCCCACATACCGGGAAGGGACGCGAAATAAATGTGCTTGTTAGGCTTGTAAACAATATGTTCATAAACCTCGTCAGTGATGACAAAGGTATCATATTTCTCGGCCAGCTCCGCAATTAACCTCAGTTCCTCATAAGAGAAAACCTTACCGCAGGGATTTGACGGATTACAGAGGATTAATGCCTTCGGCTTCTGCTTAAAAGCCTTCTCCAGCTCATCCCGGCTGAATTCAAATTCCGGAGGATAAAGAGGCACATAAATAGGTTCGGCACCGGAAAGTATAGCGTCCGCACCATAATTTTCATAAAACGGCGAAAAAACGATTACCTTGTCTCCCGGGTTAGTTACTGTCAGCATTGCAGCCATCATGGCTTCTGTACTGCCGCAAGTGACCACAATTTCACCGTTAGGGTCAATCTTCCGGCCCATAAGACGTGATTGCTTGACTGCCAATGCCTCACGGAAATTCTGGGAACCCCAGGTTATGGAATACTGATGGTAATCCTCGTTTGATACCTCCGACAAGCGGTCAAGAATCTCCTTCGGAGGCTCAAAATCCGGAAACCCCTGAGAGAGGTTGACCGCACCATATTTTAAGGATACTCTGGTCATACGGCGGATTACCGAATCGGTAAAGGCTTCTGTTCTTTTTGAAAGCTCAGGCATAGTCCCACCTCCTTAAATATTGTAAGTCTGCCCGCGCTCGTCGATAATTCTTCTCGACTTGTGCTCGGAACGGGTATTCAGTCCTCCGTCCGGATGCACTATAACAGCCGAAGGCTTCACACCGATTCTTGCCTTCAGTGCGGCAGATACCTTTGCGGATATTTCCTCATCCGTTTCTGGATTATCATTATTTCTCTCAATTTCCACCGCATATTTGCAGGTATAGTCCTTCTCAAAAATGCGGATGAGGTATTCACCGGTTATTCCTCCCAGCTCGCGAACAACAGCTTCAATATCGCTTGGGAATACATTTACAGCTGATACAATAAACATATCGTCCTTTCTTCCGCTGATATGGATTCTGCCGTGAGTACGTCCGCAGGAGCAGGGAGTATTGTCAATCCAGCCTATATCCCCTGTACGGAAACGGATAAGAGGCCTTGCATGCTTACGCAGGGTTGTAAACACAAGCTCTCCTATCTCTCCCGGCTTCAATATCTCGCCGGTATGAATATCTACTGTTTCTACAAGAATATGGTTTTCAGCAATATGCAAGCCATCCTTTGCCTCGCACATTGCCGCACAGGCACCGAATATATCAGAAAGTCCGTAAAAATCGTATACCTCCGCTCCCCACAGCTCTTCAATTGCCTTGCGGGTAGAATCAATAGAGCCTCCCAGCTCACCGGCCACAATTATTTTTTTTATGGATAAATCCTTTTTCGGATCAATTCCGTTCTTGATTGCAGTTTCTCCCAGATACCATGCATAGGATGGACTGGTCCAGATAATAGTGGGCTGGTAGGTCTTAAGAACAAACAGCAATCTCTCACTTGGAAGTGTACCGCCCCATATGCACAAGGCTCCGAGATTCTGTGCCCCGATTACATCAGGACCGCCTACATACAAAGAAAAATTCAATGCATGGACATATCTATCCTTCGGCCTCATGCCAACTTGCCAGAACCAGCGGCTTTCTGTATCCTGAAACTCATCAAAATCTTTTTTTGTAAAGGGACTCATTGTAGGAACACCGGTAGAGCCGGAGGAGGTAGAAATAAAAATTACATCTTCCTCGGGCACGGCACACAGCTCACCTAAAAACGAACCTACTCCCTGAGTGTCACGCTGGGTTTTTTTATCAATATAAGGAAGCTTCTGAATATCTGAAAGCTCATGAATATCCTCCGGTCTCACTCCGGCTTCATCAAATGACCTCTTATAGTACGGTGCATTCTCATAAGCAAAATTTATAATTTCCTTGAGGTCTTCAAGCTGGCATTTTTCCAGCTCTTCTCTCGGCATGGTTTCAAGTTCTTCGTTCCAATATTTTTTCTCACTCATTATCGTATCCTCCTAAATGATTTTAAAATTCCTATAAATCGCTTCCCACTTTGCATCACGGGAGTACCGGACAGTTTGAATATCTTCCTCTGTCAGATGCTTAAAACGGCTCTGTTTTTTCAGATATGCTGCTACATCAGTAAATTCCTTTGGCCTATAATTTAGTGTGAATCCTCCGTTTTCATATTCTGCCAGATACCACAGTCCGCATTCTACAACTTCCTTTGCAATTTCAACCGTTTCATCTGTGGCAGTGCCCCAACCTGTAGGACACGGCGCGAGGATATGAATGTATTTTGTACCCTTGATTTTTGAAGCCTTCTCCACCTTGCGCATAAAGTCATTCAAATAGCCTATGCTGGCAGTGGCCGCATAGGGAATGCCATGAGCGGCAACAATCTCAAACATGTTTTTTTTAGGCCTGAGATTTCCCCTGATATTTGAGCCGGCAGGTGTTGTCGTTGTCTTTGCTCCGAACGGCGTAAGGGAGCTTTTTTGTATACCGGTATTCATATATGCCTCGTTGTCATAGCATATATATATGATATCGTCGTTACGGTCAATAGCTCCGGAAAGAGCTTGTATCCCTATATCCGCAGTTCCTCCGTCACCGGCGAAGCCTACCGCATGAAAATTATCAATTCCCTGAGCGCGAAGTCCTGCCTCAACACCGGTCAGCATTGAGGCTGTACCTGCAAATGTGGAAATTATTGCATTATTTCCGAAGCATAACTGCGGAAAATTGAAGCCCACCGCCGACATACAGCCTGCGGGAAGTACCGCTACAGAGCGTTCTCCCAAAACCTTCAGGGCAATTCTGACTGCCAAGCTGCCGCCGCAGCCTGCACAAGCCTTATGACCGTAAAAAAATTCTTCCTCGTTTAAAGTCCTTGCGGATAAACCCATTTCTCTGCACCTCCCAACCCTAAAAACTGAATAGTCGTTTTTTCCTCTTTCAGCTCTTCAAAAATTTTCTCAATATCTGCTTCTGAAATATTTTTCCCTCCAAGCCCTCCGATATAATTTGAGGAGGCAATGGATATTCCTGCCTTATGCAAGGCAGAATTTACATTGGTAAAAACCGTACCTTCATTCCCGAAGGAAACATCCTTTTCCAGAACAGCTATAGCCTTTGCGTTTTTTAAAGCCCCTGCAAGCTCTTCATTCGGAAACGGACGTATGTAGCGCAAACGTATAAGCCCTACCCGCTTTCCCTCGGCACGCAGTTTGTCAACCTTTTCTTTTACAAGTCCCGCTATGCTCCCAAGTGTAATGAGAATATAATCTGCATCTTCCGTACGATAGCTTTCGATAAGCCCCGTATACTGTCTGCCGAAAATCCGGGCAAATTTTTCTTCCGCCTCTGCAATTACCTTTTTAGCATTAAGAAGTCCTATATGCTCTTTGTATTTAAAGGCCGTATTATGCTCAGGGCCAGCCGAAAAAGCAAGGTTTCTGGGATGTCCGAAATCCATTTTGTTCTCTGTCACAAACGGAGGCAGAAAGCTGTCCGCCTGTTCCTTTGCCGGAACCTCTACCACCTCATAGGTATGTGTTAAAACAAAGCCGTCCAGATTTGCCATAAAAGGCGCAGACACCTCCCTGTGCTCAGCTACGTAATAACTCATAAGTGCTAAGTCCAGGCTTTCCTGTGCATTTTCCGCATAAGCCTGTATCCAGCCGCAGTCCAGCTGGGACAGAGAATCGCGCTGATCACCGTAAATATTCCACGGCAAGGCAGTAGAACGGTTAGCATTCATCATAACAATGGGAAATCTTCCGCCGGAGGCATAGGTAAGACATTCCGCCATATATAAAAGCCCCTGTGACGAGGTAGCGGTAAATGTCCTCGCACCAACCGCCGAGGCTCCAATCGCACACGAAAGTGCCGAATGCTCCGATTCCACATGAATAAACTCTGCTTTCAAGCTGCCGTCCTCTACCAGCTCAGACAGCTTTTCCACAACAATGGTCTGCGGCGTAATGGGATAAGCGGAAATGACCTGCGGGCGCGCAAGGCATATTCCATAAGCAAAGGCTTCATTACCCGATAAAAAACATTTTCCCATTATTTTTCCGCCTCCATTCTTATTGCCGCGTATTTGCATATCTTTTTACAAATACCGCAGCCCTTGCAAAAGTCATAGTCAACAGCAACCTTTCCCTTATCCTTAAAAATTACGCCATCGGGACAATGGAGATAACACTGCAGACATCCCGTGCATTTATCAAGCTCAATTACCGGCCTTACATTCCGCCATCCTGCATTTTTTGTCACCAGATATCCTGCTTCGTAGGCAGTTGCATCAGGGAGCTCCGACAGTGCTGCCGGTATTTCCTTTCTTAAAAACGGTTTCATAGGGCAGCCTCCGTTCCTAAAGCTTCCGCAGCAGCCTTAACAGCGGCAATATTCTTCTTATGAAGCTTTTCAGGCATATTCCCCCTTATGGCTTCCTCAATGCTGTCAAGCGTGATTCCTCCGTAGACTGCGGCAAAGGCGCCAAGCATAATGGTATTGGTTATGGGCAGCTTCAGAATTTCAGCAGCAATGGCATCTCCGTCCAGAGTTATAATACGTTCATTATTAATCGCCTGCTTAGTGTTAAGCAGAATCTTACCTTCCGGTTTAAGTTCAGAAAATACGGCATCAAAAAATAATGTGTCATCAAGAAATATGCTATAATCCGCTTTTTCACTTTCGCTTCTATCTCCAATAGGCTTGCTGTCCAGCTTTGTAAAAGCCTGAACCGGCGCACCCCGTCTTTCCGGCCCAAAGGAAGGGAAAGCAAGCGCATACCTGTTATCTCCCGAGGAATATGCGGCTCCAAGCAGCCTCGCAGCTGTAAATGCGCCCTGCCCTCCTCTGCCGTGCCATCTTATTATTTTCATTAGCAAAACCCCCATTTTTTTCACCAGCCATCAGCTATCTTTTGTCAGCTCTTCTTGCGGCAGAGTCTCCTGCAAGCTGGATAAGCTGCACAATTACAACAAGTATTATTACACAGGCAAACATGACTTCCGTTTCATAACGCTGATAGCCATATCTGACTGCAAGATCCCCTATTCCGCCTCCTCCGACGATTCCCGCCATTGCAGAATACCCGATAAGAGAGATGGTTGTTACCGTAATCCCATTTATAAGCCCCACTCTCGCTTCCGGCAGTAAAATACCGAAAATAATCTTCAGCGGATGTGCACCGCATGCGCTGGCTGCCTCCAGAACCCCTTTATCAACCTCAGAGAACGCAGCCTGTGAAAGTCTGGCATAAAAGGCCACTGCCGTTACTGACAAAGGTACGACAACTGCTTCCGGACCAATCGTAGTTCCTGCAATCACCTTTGTTACCGGAAGTAATAAAACCAGCAGGATAATAAAGGGAATAGACCTGAGTATGTTAACAACGGCTCCGAAAATCTGATTGACAACCATATTTTTAAAAAACAGCTTTGTTGTAGTCACATATAAAAACAAGCCTATCAGACCTCCAAATAATATGGATATTACCAGTGAATATGAAACCATATACAAGGTTTCTCTAAGTGCTGAAATAAGTGCCTTCTGTATGTCAAAATTCACTTGCTCCCACCTCCGTCCGCAATGTTTTGCTTTTTATATACTCAATCGCATTCCGCACATCCGAGTCTTCGCCCTTGACACTTACAATCAGCGTTCCGACCGGAGTATAATCAATGTAGTCAATTTTACCGTGAAGAATACTTATATCAACATTATTTTCCTTTATTGCATTGGAGAGGATTGGCTCTGTTGCCTCACTTCCCAGATAAGTAATTTTTACAATGCTTTCCTTGCCAAATATATTTATTATTTCTGCAGGCAGCTCAAAATTTTCCGCATAAGAAATAAGCTTTTTTGTAAAATTATTATTCGGCTTAGATATAATATCAATTACATCTCCATATTCCACAACACTGCCTGAATTCATAACAGCCATTTTTGTGCAGATGGCTTTCACAACATCAATTTCATGCGTTATGATAATGATTGTAATGCCATACCGTTTATTGATATCCTCAAGCAATTTTAATATAGATACTGTTGTTTCAGGATCAAGAGCACTGGTGGCCTCGTCACACAGCAATATGCTCGCATTGTTTGCCAAAGCACGTGCTATTCCTACACGCTGTTTCTGCCCGCCGCTCAGCTTTGCAGGATAGGCATCATGCTTATCACTCAGGCCCACAAGCTTTAACAATTCGTCAACCCTTTGTTTAATCTGGGGCTTCGGCATATTAGCCGCCTTTAACGGAAATTCTATATTTTGGCGGACTGTTTTGTTCGCGGCAAGATTAAAATGCTGAAAGATAATGCCTATATTCCGGCGATATTGCCGGAGTGCTTTGCCGCGAAGACCATTTATAAGCTCTCCGTTTACATATACCCTGCCTGCTGTCGGACGTTCAAGAAGGTTGACCGTACGCAGCAGTGTGCTTTTGCCTGCACCGCTGGCCCCTATCAGTCCGTATATCTGACCCTTGCCAATACTTAGGCTTACATTATTTACCGCGTGCAGCTGACCGTTTTTTTGCGGAAAGCTCACACTTACATTTTCAAATCGAATCATAACTAA
The DNA here is from genome assembly GCF_003208175.1 of Ruminiclostridium sufflavum DSM 19573. Taxonomy (GTDB): domain Bacteria; phylum Bacillota; class Clostridia; order Acetivibrionales; family DSM-1351; genus Ruminiclostridium; species Ruminiclostridium sufflavum. The sequence goes on from NZ_QKMR01000003.1 coordinate 124,538, forward strand.
CCTCCACGCCAAGCATCGGCATAAAAATTTGATAAGGCATCTGTGGCGATACGCTTCTTTAAAGCTGTCCTTTCAAATCATGTTATATATAATTTTACTATAACAGCTTATAACGAAGGATACCTTAACAGGAAGCAATGTATCCTTGCCATTCCTGCTACGGTATCCTTGTATCTTTATATTCTTATTTCTTTATTACCAGCCCTTAGGCTTCTGGAATGTATAGAACTGTCCTTCCTTATCCTCAATTACGGACTTAAAGGTGTCATTTGTAGCCGCTTCTTTTATGTCGGCAGCAAATTTGCCATCAATATCCTCTGTTCTCACTGCAATCACATTAACATAGCCCTCGGCCAGAACCTCATTATATAAGGCGTCTGCAAAGTCAAGCCCGGCACTGATTGCAAAATTTCCGTTAATAACGGCAAGATCGGCACTGTCCAATGTACGGGGAAGCTGTGCGGCTTCTGTGGGAACAATTTTCAGATTATGCGGATTCTTGTCAATGTCCTCCGGCGTAGCCTTGGATTTGTCAATATCAGCTTTAAGCGTAATAAGTCCGGCTGCTTCCAGCACACGAAGACCGCGGGCTTGATTTGTCTCATCATTTGGAATAGTAACAGTCGCATTATCCGCTGTCTTGTCAAGGCTGTCAGCTTTATTCGACCATATGCCCATGCCTGCTGTCGGAACCTCTGTCAAAAGGCTTAATTCAAGCTTATGCTCATCGGAAAAATTTTTGAGGTATACTGAATGCTGAAACAAATTAACGTCAATCTCTTTGTTTGCCAAGGCATTATTAGGCTGGACATAATCGCTGAATTCCACATAGTCAAACTTATATCCCTTTTTTTCTAATTGAGGTGCAATGGCTGTTTTCCACATATCACCGTAAGGTCCGGGGCAAAATCCAACTTTCAGTGTTGTTGTGTTTTCTGAACCGGAGGCTTTAGAAGCTGTTTCTATATTCTCAGAGCAAGCAGTAAATGGCAGTATCAATGTTAATGCGAGTAAACCGGCTATAATTTTCTTTTTCATTATAAATCACCATGCGATCTGATTTTTAACCGCAGTTCCTTTCTTCATTTTTAATATTATACAAATACAGAAGCCTTTTTATTTCGGCTTCCAAAGACTGTAGCCTTCAATTCACATTCGGAACATACGGCACCGCATGCTGCAGCTGCCCTTATATCTCATCGCACATGTGCTTTGTTTTTCAATAGCGAAATTTGTCATATCCTTACCCCCTTGAATTTCTTATCAAGAGATTAACATGTGAAAATCGTTTTGTCTAATACCCTATAGGTATTATAGGTTATAGATTTATCCTATAGAGAACCCAAGTCCATATAACACCTTCAGGCATCCTGTCCAATGCTTTCGCTTCCTGGCTGCAGATAATGCTTAATTTCTTCAATATAAAGCCTGCCCATTTCACTGAGCAGCATATTCTTTTTCACAATATATCCGATTTCCATTGTACTGTTTTCATGCTCAACATCCGCCTCAAACGGAATGGTGATGAAATCCGTTCCGTTCAATTCCTCGCAGATTATCCCTGAGCAAAGAGTATAGCCGTTTAATCCAATCATCAGATTAAGCATGGTGGCGCGGTCATTTGCCTTGATTGTCCGCGGATATTCATTCGTGCTGAGTATTTCCTCCGCAAAATAGAAGGAGCTGTTGTCTCCCTGCTCAAAAGACAGGCATGGATAATTTTCCAGCTGGGAAAAACAAATAGACTTATATTCGGCAAGAGGATGCCCTCTCCACAAATAAACATACGCATTGCACTCTATCAGCTTGTGAAATTCAAGATTGTTTGTATTCAGAAGCTTTGTAATAATTTTACGGTTGAAGTCGCTTAAATACAGGATACCAATCTCACTTTTCAAGGTGTTGACATCCTCAATAATTTCCCTCGTTCTCGTCTCTCTGATAGCGAATTCATATTCTGCCGTATTATAGGCCTTTACCATTTCGACAAAGGCTTTAACAACAAAGGAATAGTGCTGCGTGGAAACACCGAATTTCTTTTTTAAGGTACCGGACCTCCCGTATTTCTCCAAAAGCGTCTCATACTGATAATAAAGCTGCTTTGCATGTAAAATAAATTCAGCCCCGTCATTTGTAAGAGATACTCCTTTTCCGCTGCGGTGAAATATAACGATACCTAATTCTTTTTCCAACTCCTTAATTGCACTCGACAGTGACGGTTGTGCGATATATAGTACCTCTGCCGCTTTATTCAGCGAGCCGGTTTCAGATATTATTACTACGTAATATAATTGCTGCAGCGTCATTCCATCGCCTCCTTTTATTATTTTCAGTGTTGTGTGCATTGTTATAGGTAGTTTAGTGAGGTTTCATAAGCTGCAAAAATATTTCAAAAGCCTATCATTCATATGTGTATTATAGATTATAAGGTACTACAAAATTGGGAATATGTCAAATGGCTTTTTATATATTTATAATGCATATGTATAGTCAGAAGTGCCTGAATCAATTCTCCGGCAGTGCAAATGAAGTGCCTTAAAATAGACCTCTCTTGAAAGCCTACTAATTATATGGTATTATAGGACAATGAAATGAGGTGTCTTAAAATGAAAATATCAACCAAAGGACGTTATGCTCTTCGTATGCTTCTTGATTTAGCCCAGCACAACAATACCGGATTTATTTCGCTGAAGGATATTTCTAAGCGTCAAAACATATCTAAGAAATATCTTGAGCAGATTGTTCCTATACTGAATAAATCTGATATTCTTCAAACAAACCGTGGCTTTCAGGGAGGTTACAAGCTTGCGAAAGCACCTGACAAATATACTGTGGGCGAAATACTGCGTATGACTGAAGGCGGCCTGTCTCCGGTTGCCTGTATGGATCAGATGCCGAATCAATGCGAGCGCAGCGGAGAATGCCCTACACTTCCCATATGGCAGGGTCTTTCCAAGGTAATTAATGAATATCTTGACGGTATTACCTTACAGGATATCCTTGATCAGCAGAATGAACGATATACCAATGACTATATAATATAACAGAAGAAAATTTTATATCCGCAGAAAACCGGCTTTACAAGAACCGGCTTTCTGCTTTTCCTTTATCAGATATACAGGTGCTTGCTGAAATAGCGGTCGCCGCGGTCTGGCAAAACAACAACTATGTTCCCCCGCGCTCCCGATTCAATCAGCTTTTTTGCCGCACTGACTGCCGCGCCGGAGGAAGAACCCGCAAAAATACCTTCCCTTTCCGCCAGCTGCCTTGAATATGTAAAGGCTTCATTGTCGGTGACCTTGATAACTCTATCCACTAAAGCCATATCCATGGTATCGGCGACAAAATCATTACCTATTCCCTCGATATCATAGTCACCATGTTCGCCGCCGCCCATGGTTGAACCCTCCGGATCTGCAAGCACACCTACAATATCCGGCTTCTGCTCCTTTAAGTACCGGACAATACCGGTATAAGTGCCTCCGCTTCCTGCACCCGCAACAAGATAATCTATCTGTCCGCCTAAATCCCGGTAAATCTCAGGCCCTGTTGTTTCATAATGCGCCTGCGGATTGCTCTGATTTTTGAACTGCTCCAGAGATATCGCTCCTGGAACGGAGGCACGAAGCTGCTCCGCTTTTTCAGCTGCTCCAAGCATACCCTGTTCTCTCGGTGTATTGATAATTTCCGCTCCAAGTGCACGCATAAGGATTTGCTTTTCCTCAGAAAATTTTGTGGGAACAACAAATATGATTTTGTAGCCCCGGTTCAGTGCTGCAAAGGCTATTCCGAGTCCGGTATTTCCGGCTGTTGCCTCAACGATTGTTCCATTCCGTTTTAAAAGCCCCCTTTTCTCCGCATCGGTAATCATATATTTGCCAATGCGATCCTTTACACTTCCCGAAGGATTATAAAGCTCCAGCTTGGCAAACAGCTGTACACCCTCTGGCAAATCAATATGTATCAGCTTCACCAGAGGCGTTTGCCCAATCAGCTCCTGCATGGATTCATAATAGCTCATAGCTGCACCTCGCTTTTGCTGATAGCCTGCTCTATGTCAAAAATAAGATCCCCTATGTTTTCAATACCTGCTGAAAGACGAATCAAGCTGTCTGTTATTCCGACCTTTTGCCTTGTTTCCTTAGGGATAGAGGCATGTGTCATACTGGCAGGATGGCATACAAGGCTTTCCACACCTCCAAGGCTTTCCGCAAGGGCAATCAGCTTTAAGGATGAGAAAAATTTTGAAATATCGTAATTCTCATGCAGCTCAAAGGATATCATCGCACCGCCGTTCCTGGCCTGATTTTTATTGACATGGTAACCCTGTGCATCAGGTAATCCGGGATAATAAACCTTTTTTACCCCTTTATGCTTCTCCAAATAAGCCGCTGTCTTCTCAGCGTTTTCAACATGGCGATCCATCCGTACTCCCAAGGTTTTAATTCCGCGGATAAGCAGGAAGGAATCAAAAGGAGAAAGCACACTGCCTGTGGCATTTTGGATAAATGCCAGCTTTTCAGCCAGTTTTCCGGAATTCACGACAACAAGACCCGCAATAAGATCACTGTGCCCGCCAAGATACTTTGTGGCACTGTGAATAACAATGTCCGCACCAAGCTCTATAGGTCTCTGAATGTATGGAGTCATAAAAGTATTGTCAACAATTGAAATAATACCATGTTTTTTCGCTATTCCGGCAACAGCGGCAATATCTGTAACTGTCAGCAGAGGATTAGCCGGACTTTCCACAAGAATAGCCCTTACCTGCGGAGTGATTTTTTTATCCAGAGAAGCAATATCCGTTGTATCTTCAATAGAATACCCAATATCAAAATTACTGAAAATTTTATCCAAAACGCGGAAGGTTCCTCCGTATACATTACTTGAAATAATAACGCTGTCTCCTGACTTGAAAAGGCTTAGTACCGCAGTAATCGCCGCCATGCCGGAGGCAAAGGCAAACCCGGCTTCCCCATGCTCAAGTTCTGCTATCAGTGCCTCAAGTGCCGCTCTTGTGGGATTTCCTGTACGGGAGTATTCCCAGCCCTTGTTCTGTCCCAAGCCTTCCTGCTGATAGGTGGATGTCTGATAAATCGGTACATTGACAGCTCCCGTATGCTTATCTCCGTATATTCCGCCATGTACAAGGGCAGACTCTATATTTTTATAGTTTGACATAATTATTTACCTTCTTTCTCTGCTAATATCAGATGTATGTTTTCAAAAGCCCTAAGCCCGTCTTTTCTGTCCTGAAAAAAGACTGTCTGAATCCTTTCGGGAGCAAGATGCTCCTCAACTGAAAAAGAGTTGCGTTCAAGCACCGTTTTTATATCCTCATATAAAAGTCCTTGTTCCATAGGTTCTCCAAGCCTTGCGGTAATTTGCGCCAAAAGGCGGACCCTCTCAGCCGCATCTTCATAAAAGGTCGTTTCATCCGGATAATCAAATACAATTCTATTACCCTCTCCAGACAAATCTGCAATTTTGGTTATGGTTTGCTCAAACACAGGAAGCGTTAGATAATAGGTTACGCCAAGGATTGCAAAAAACGACGGAATATCGGGATTAAAGCCTGCTTCCCTCAAGGTTTCTTCTAAATCCTCCTGTGAAAAATCAATTGAAACATAGCGGACATTTTCAGGAATCGACCACTCAAGCCTTTCAATTCTTTCCAGCTTATAACGCTGAGTATCAGGATGATCCAGCTCAAATATACATATGTCCGGATTGTCATTGCGGAAGGCAAAGGTATCCATGCCCGCACCGCAGATAACATACTGGCAGGCTCCATGCAGCTTTGCAAAGCTTTCAAGCTTCCTTTCCGCATATGCTATACGTGAAAGAGGTATAGGAGCGACATATTGGTCAATAAGCGGAGATAAATCCTTTCCGCAGAAGCCTGTATCCGGGTCTGAACGGTTAATACCCAATTCATTTTGAATCAGCTGTCCTATTTCTTCGTATTCTTCCTTGCCCATCATGTCATAGGCAAGATAATCATCAAATATTTTCTGCTTAGATAAATTGGAATGGAATGCACGGACAAACGAACAAATCTTTGCCGTCATACTTTCTCTCATATCTATCAAATAAATCACCTCATTATCCCTGAAATATAAAAAACTCCGCAATACCCTTCACACTCTCACAGGAGAGTCTCAAAGGCAGGCGGAGTTTTTAAACTTATACCTTTACAGCTTATGCCCGTAATACAGTCCGCCTCCTGAAATGCTACAGCAGACTATACAACAGGACCCTAAATACATCGGGAGGCCGGTTAAAGTTCGAAACATCATTCCGGTTTTCATAACATTTTTAATGTAATTACGCATTCGAATCTTCATCACACATACCTCCGTTTCGGTTTATTTTTTATTCGGAAAACATAGGAGTTGACAGGTAACGTTCTCCCGTATCCGGAAGAATAGCCACAATAATTTTCCCTTTATTTTCAGGACGCTTAGCCAACTCTGTGGCAGCAAACACAGCGGCTCCGGAAGAAATTCCCACAAGCAGGCCTTCTTTCTTTGCAAGCACTCTGCCGGTCTCAAAAGCATCCTCATTTTCAACGGTAATTATTTCATCATAAATTGACGTATTCAATGTATCAGGTACAAAGCCAGCACCTATACCCTGAATCTTATGCGGTCCGGGTGTCCCCTCGGACAGTACCGGAGAACCGGCAGGTTCAACTGCAACCACCTTAATTCCCGGATTCTGCGCTTTCAGATATTCACCTGTTCCTGAAACCGTTCCTCCTGTGCCTACACCCGCAACCAGAATATCAACCTTACCATCTGTATCCTGCCAGATTTCAGGACCTGTTGTATTGCGGTGCACTGTAGGATTAGCCTCATTTGTAAACTGGCTTGGAATAAAGCTGTTCGGATTTTCAGCGGCAAGCTCCTGTGCCTTGGCTATAGCACCCTTCATTCCCTTTGCTCCCTCAGTTAATACAAGCTGGGCACCGTAAGCCTTGAGAAGATTACGGCGTTCAATGCTCATAGTCTCCGGCATTGTCAGAATAATTTTATACCCTCTGGAGGCCGCAACCGCCGCAAGACCAATGCCTGTATTTCCGCTGGTCGGTTCAATAATAATAGAATCAGGCTTTAGTATACCCTTTTCTTCTGCATCGTCAATCATCGCTTTTGCAATTCTATCCTTCACGCTGCCTGCGGGATTAAAATATTCCAGCTTTGCAAATATAGCAGCACCCAAGTCTCTTTGTTTACCATAATTTGTTAATTTCAGTATAGGCGTTCCGCCGATAAGGTCTGTAATCCTGTCAAATACTTTCATGCTCATTCGCTCCTTCTTTATTAAATATAATATTCAGATAGTTAATTATGTTCCGTTGGTTTATAGGTTAAAAGCATCAACATCGTTTAATAAAATATTTTCTTAACATAGTGTTCCTCTTTTCTCAAAACTTAGGCCAAGGTTATTTCCTATATAACCTACATGTTTTATAGGTATTATGATAACACCTTGTTGCCTTCCTGTCAACTACAGTTAAAAAAAACTTTGTATATTTATTTTTCTTGACAAAAGATATCTAGGTTACATACAATAATATCATACTAAACTTATATGTTTTGTGTGCTTTAAAATTTGGTTAAATTTCATTATTTTAATTAAGACTTGCCTTACGGACAAGAAATTATTGAAAGGAAGTCTGCCATTGATTAATTTTAATTTTAAAGAAAACTTTTTTGATACCCTGCACAGCAGGGAAAATACAGGCTCTGTCAAATACAATCTGCGCGGGAAAATCCTTTCGGAGGAATTGATCCCAATGTGGATTGCGGATATGGACTTTCAGTCTCCCCCGGCAGTTATTCATGCTATGACAGCCGTATCAGAGCATGGCATTTTCGGTTATACAGATACCGACGAGAGCTATGATGCAGCATTGTGCAATTGGTATTATCGCCGCATGGGCTGGAAGATAAACCCCTCATGGAACATTAAGACTCCGGGCATAATGTTTGGGATTGCAGCCTCCTTACGGGCATTAACCGAGCAGTCGGACAGTGTGCTGATTTGTCAGCCGGTCTATTATCCTTTTGCAAAAATCATTTTATCAAACAAGCGTCAGCCGGTGGTTTCAGAGCTGCGTTTAATAGACGGCAGGTATGAATTTGACTTCGAGGATATTGAAAGAAAAATCGTTTCAAACTCAATAAAGCTCTTTCTCCTTTGTTCCCCTCATAACCCGGTAGGACGTGTCTGGACAAGGAAGGAGCTTCAGGAAATCGGACGTATATGCGTGAAGCATGGTGTGTACATTGTTTCGGATGAAATTCATTCCGATTTTATATACGATGGTAATAACCATATCCCGATTGCCTCCGTTTCAGATGAAGTTTCCGAGCGTACGATAACCTGTACTTCTCCGACAAAAACCTTCAACTTGGCTGGCTTGCAGGCGGCTAATATTCTTGTGGCAAATGAGGCCCTTCGTAATAAAATACAGGAAGCCTGCCTTGCAACAGGTTACAGCTATCTGAATACCATGGCAATCGCTGCAACAAAAGCCGCATATCAGCACGGAGAGGTATGGCTGAACGAACTGCTTGCCTACCTGCAGGGAAATATCACTATCTTGCGCAACGCGCTTTTAAAGCTTAGCGGTATATCCTTGATTCAACCTGAAGGAACTTATTTGATATGGCTGGACTGCCGGAAATTAGGGCTTACAGCAGCTGAGCTTGAAACTCTGTTTTTGGAAAAAGCGGGAGTTTGGCTGCATAACGGGAGCACCTTTGGCTCAGGCGGCAGCGGATTTATGAGGATGAATATAGCATGTCCAAGCTCCGTATTAATTACGGCAACTCGCAGAATATTTCAAGCATTGAAGTCAATTACTATCGGCTAAAAACCGATTCCATCGGCCTATAGTTTGAGTTTGAGGCTAAAGCCTCCTAAAGTACAACCCCTAAAACCCAAACCGTTGAAACCTTCAAATAAATGCTTGAAAGCATATGTTCGCCTGGAAGGCGAAGGTTTCAACCGTAATTGACTTTATGAAAGGAGCCAATAACAATGAATAAGGAATTATCAAGAGACGATGCATGGAAGCTTCTGAATGATTACAATCAGGAACCCTTTCATATTAAGCATGCCTTGACTGTAGAAGGAGTTATGAGATATTTTTCAGAGAAACTGGGTTATGCTGAGGACGTTGACTTTTGGGGAATTGTCGGTCTTCTTCATGATCTGGATTTTGAGCAATTTCCCGAGCAGCACTGTATAAAGCAGCAGGAAATCATGCGGGAGCTGGGACTGGAGGAACGGTTGATTCATGCTGCGGCCAGCCACGGTTATGCCCTGACAGTGGATATTAAGCCCGAGCATCAGATGGAAAAGGTATTGTATGCGGTGGACGAGCTGACAGGTTTAATAGGTGCTGCCGCATTATTACGTCCGTCAAAAAGCGTTTCCGATTTGGAGCTGAAATCTGTAAAAAAGAAATACAAAAGTGCGAACTTTGCTGCCGGCTGCTCCCGTGAGGTTATCGAACGCGGTGCCGGTATGCTGGAATGGACACTTGACTATTTAATAGAGCAAACTATTCTTGCCATGCGTCAAATAGAAGACAAAATACACTGATATTCAGCAGGAGTGTCCTACAGCCCTTGATACCTGCATTAAGACAGAAGCTGTTATAACGGGTAAGAACCGGATAACCAAAAGCCATGTATTTGAAAATAAATTTCTATACATGGCTTTATTAATGAAAAACTTGTAAATATACATTTTAGAAAGGGTTTAAACTAGCTATTCTGCTTTTTATCAAATGCAGCCCTTATGAAATCCTTAAATAAGGGATGCGGCTTGTTGGGCCTTGATTTAAATTCAGGATGGAACTGAACTCCCACAAACCATGGATGCTCAAGAAGTTCAATAGTTTCAACAAGCTTCCCGCTGGGTGAAAGTCCCGATAAGACCATTCCGTGCCTCATAAAGGTGTCACGATACTCGTTATTGAACTCATACCTGTGTCTGTGCCTCTCATAAATAAGCTCATCGTTGTAAATTTTATATATCTCGGATTCCTCATTAAGCTTGCACGGATAAACCCCTAGTCTCATTGTGCCTCCCAATTCGTCAATATCACGCTGCTCCGGCATCAAGTCTATTACAGGATAAGGAGTCTCCCCAAACTCAGAGCTGTTTGCATCGTGAAGTCCGGCAACATTTCTTGCAAACTCCACAACAGCCATTTGCATACCGAGACATATTCCGAAGAATGGAATTTTATGCTCTCTTGCATAGGTAACCGCATTAATTTTCCCTTCTATTCCCCTGTCACCGAACCCTCCGGGAACAATTATCCCGTCCGCATCCTTAAGATACTCACCGATATCTGTATTCTCAACTTCCTCAGAATTTACCCATTTGATATCCACCTCAACATCATTGCCTATTCCGCCGTGACGCAATGACTCCGCAACACTTAAATATGCATCATGCAGCTCAACATATTTGCCTACCAAGGCAATTGTAACAGAGCTTTTCGGATTTTTCTGCCTTCTTACCATTTCCTCCCATTCGGCTAAATCAGGCTCCTTGCATTCTAAACCCAATCTCTTGCATACAATCTTTGCGAGGCCTTCCTTTTCAAGCATAAGCGGAACCTCATAAAGCACCTCAGCATCAAGATTCTGAATAACCGCTCCCTCAGGTACATTACAGAATAAGCTAAGCTTGTCCTTCATATCCTGAGATATATATTTTTCAGTTCTACAGACAATAACATCAGGCTGGATGCCTATGCTTCTCAGCTCCTTGACACTATGCTGAGTAGGCTTGGTCTTCAGCTCCTCCGACTTTGACAGATATGGAACAAGTGTTACATGAATATACATAACATTTTCCCTCCCCACATCCGTGGATACCTGTCTGATTGCTTCAAGAAAAGGAAGACTTTCTATGTCTCCTACCGTTCCCCCTATTTCTGTTATAACAACATCAGTTCTTTCAGACTTTCCAACCCTGTATACTCTGTCTTTGATCTCATTTGTAATATGAGGAATTACCTGAACGGTACCTCCGAGAAAATCGCCTTTTCTCTCCTTGTTAATAATGGACCAATATACCTTTCCTGTTGTAATATTGCTGTTTTTACTGAGGTTTTCATCAATAAACCTCTCATAGTGGCCTAAATCAAGGTCTGTCTCTGCTCCATCCTCAGTCACATAAACCTCTCCATGCTGGTATGGACTCATAGTACCCGGGTCTACATTTATATATGGATCAAATTTTTGAATAGTTACATGTACTCCTCTTGCTTTTAAAAGCCTTCCCAATGATGCCGCCGTAATTCCCTTTCCCAAACCTGAAACCACACCACCGGTTACGAAGATATACTTTACTGACATTGTTATGCTCCTCTCGACACTTTCCTACTTAAATACGATATATAGAAACGTTTTTTAAAAATTTAAAATTATATGATAACTCTATCCGTTTAACTCATACTTTTAATATTTTATATTTTGCTATGGCAAAGGTCAATATCTTTATCATGAAATAGAAAAGTTTTATTATACTTTTCTGTTTTTTATCTCTTTAACAGCTCTCAATACTAATAAAATAACCAACGCAATGCCTATACCGGAGGCATCCCTGTAAATATCGGCAATTCCCTCGCTTACTACCCCTGAATTCCGGCCTGTAAAGCTCATCTGGTTTATTTCATCAATTACCGCTATACAAATACTTGCAAAAAAGCTAATTACAGCTGATATGTTTTTATTTGCTCCCAGTTCCCACAAGGCGGCAAATATTACGCTTGCAAGCAAAAAATACATAATGACATGTGCCATTTTCCGTGTATCAGGGTCATATTTGCTTATAAGCTCATTTGAGGTGCTCGCTCCCTCCTCTACAATTCCTGCCTTCTCACCAACCGCAAGAAAAGTTCTTGTGATTGTCTTGCTCATTTGTGTGGAATCCGCAGCAGTTTGTGATGACATGAAAAAAATGACTCCCAGCCAAATCCCCGCTAAAGCAATAACAACTATACTTATTTTTCGCTTTTTCATATTCCTTTTCCTTCGTTATGTTTAGACATAAAATTAAAGGCATATATTATTACATGCCTTTATAGAGTCAATTACTATAGGCTAAAGCTGCCTATGGACAGCCTTAATATGCATTTCTCCTGACAAGAGTCTCAATAACTGTCAGAAACATTATCTTTATATCCATCCTCATACTCCAATTGTGGATATAGAAATTATCGCAATTAATTCTTTCCTCTATAGAAGTATCTCCTCTATATCCGTTTACCTGCGCCCATCCCGTAATACCGGTTTTTATATAATGCCTGAGCATATAGTTCGGGACTTCATCCTTGAATTTTTCCACCCAGTAAGGTCTTTCAGGTCTTGGGCCTATTATGCTCATATCTCCTTTTAATACATTGAAAAACTGAGGCAGCTCGTCCAAGCTTGTCTTTCTGATAAACGCGCCAAATTTCGTAACTCTTGTATCATTGGGCGTAGTCCACTTTGTCTTTTCATCATCTTCCTTTTGAATACACATTGAGCGGAACTTCAGCATCATAAAAGGCTTATTGCCCGCACCGACCCGTTCCTGCTTGAAAAGCATGGGGCCGGGAGAAGTCAGCTTAACACCAAGTGCTATCATTACATAGACAGGTGACAATATTATTATTGCCAGAAACGACACAATAATATCAAAGATTCTCTTCAGAATCCTGTTTTCAATGGAGTCAAGAGGAACCTCCCTGACATTTATAATAGGGACACCCGACATATTTTCAACCCTCATATTGACCTTAAGATACTCAATATAAGAGGGTATAATGCTTACCCTCAAGCCTTCCCTGTCACATACCGAAAGTACGTTTTGCAGTTCACCGTACTCCTGCGCGGAAAGGGCAACTACAGCTTCACTGGCATTATAACGTTTTGCTATGCTCCCCAAATCACTTATTGTGCCGATGACCTTTATACCGTTTTCTTCATCGCTGCCGGAAGCCTTCAGAGCTATGAAGCCTATTACATTCAAATCCAGCCTGTTATGCTCCTTTACTCTTTCATAGTATATTTTACCGGTATTCCCGCATCCCACTATCAGGATGTTTTTTTTATGTATATTGTTTTTGGAATAGAAAATTATCAGAGCCTTCAGAATTATTCTTTCTAAAAGTATTGCGAAAACCTCCGTACATCCGAATATCCCTAAAAACAGCCTGCTCAAGGACTGGTCTCCCGCCAGAAACAGAATTGCCGACATGCATATTATGCCTGTAAATACAGACACCACCGTTCTTAAAACTATCATTCTGCATTTATCTTCCAAAATTCTTTCATAGGATTTAAAAATTGACATAAATATCGGAATAATAATTGCCGCCATCACTACTATCCATGTGTACCTACTAAACTGGGATAAAAATCCATAAACCTTTCCGAAGAATACATTTCTAATGAAATAAGCTATAAAAAAAGAATTTACTGTTAGTAAAATATCCACGAATAAAATAGATTTACTGAAAAACTTAAATCTATTACTATTCAAAACCAGCACCGCCTTAAGATAATTATTGAAAGTATGATAAAATAATACAAAACTTATCATACTTTCAAAGTATACAATTATATTTTTGGAAATACAATGGTTTTAAGTGAAAAATTTCAATCAAATATTAATTTTGTGTATTTTACCGAAATATTAAGTGTGTGCGGATATATTTCCTATCTTTTTTTTCAGCAGGCCCATTATCAAGTTCATCTCATTTTTATATTTTACAAGAATAAAAGCAATTATTATCAGCAGAGGTATTGCCTGCAGATAAATATTAAACAAATAATATCCTGCAAAGGTTATCGCAAGAAGGATAATCGCAGGGCATATCTCAAGTAAATTTAACCTGACCGGCATTATCTTTTTAACCGTTGATATCCTGACTGCCAGAAGCACTACGGAAGAGATTAAGTTTGCCATACACACACCGTATATCCCCAGTCCGGGAATCAGCAATACCCCGAAAACCACATTTGCAGCTGCGGATACAAGCGTAGTAGTAAACGCATAAACTGTTTTCATTGACGCGGTGTATATGCTTCCAATCATAGAAGCAAGTGCGCTGAACAGGGAGCTTATATATAATATGGGTATATATGCTGCGGCCGCACTGTAAGCCGGTGATATCGTCAAAGTATTATATACCTTTGTTATAGGCAGAAGCATTGCAACAAGTATTATCTGCAAAATCAAAAACAGCTTGAACCATTTTGAAAAAAACTGATTGCAGCCGGGGGACTTGTATTCCAGTATAAGATTTTCCACAAAAGCCAGAATAATTATCGAATTAACCGCAACTATAAAATTAGGAAATTTATTTGCAAAAGCAAAGACACCTGTATTGCCAGATCCCCAGAAGTACAGAAGAACGTATTTGCAGAACGCACTGTTTGCCCACCAGCATATCTGGTTTGGAATCAAAGGTATTCCGTATCTCAGCTGACTTTTTATTTCTACTTTATTTATCAGCTTAATATCTATGTATCTCCATATCTTTGACTTAAAGACAAGAAAAACAGTAATCGCCAATGAGGCCGCACCTGCCGAAATCAAAAGAGATTCAGCCTGCATTTTAAAGTATACTATTAAGATTATATTTAAGGCAGCCTGAATTATAGTTGTAAGAACTCCTGCAACCGCATATTCCTTATGCTTTTTAACACCTCTCGCAACCTGCTGGAAAAAAATGCCGATGTATGTCAGGACAAAATACATATATAATAGAAATGAATAACTATATTTAACTGTCCTTGCTATCGGAATATATAAAACCGTAAAGGCGGCGATTCCGAAAACAAATATACCTAATGCATTTGTGATGCCTTTTTTTATCTCCGCTTCGTCTTCCTCACCGCAAATAAACCTGAATACGCTTTCTGTTGACTGCAAAGTGAAAACCGGTGCTATTAATGGAAGAGTACTGATTATCAAATCCACCGTACCGAAGGAATCAGTATTTAAATAAGCGGCATACACCGGCAGCAGAAAGAACATCAGCAGCTTTGATGCGAAATTGCCGGCAAAGTATACCGCAGTTGTTTTAATCATTCTTTTTCCGCTGCTCATTTGTATTTTCCCTCCTGTTCTTTAAATTAAAGTACTTGACCTTTGTAAGCCTTTCAGCTATTTTCCCGCACCTGCCGGCTGCCTTATAAATCAGCCGGGCTTGCTCATATTGCCTGCAATATTCGTCAGCCAGTGCTTTTAAAGAATTATTGCCGCTTTTCATATCAGACAGCATACGATAATAAAAAAGTGGTTTTTTTTCATTTTGCGGGTGCTGTATTTCCCAATAGTCGGTTATGCTGTTTTCCTCCAAAGCCACAGCCTTAGCATTATATAAGCTTTCAAGAAGCTTTTCTCCCTTTTGTGTAAGCGCCAGCACCATTGAAGCACCTGTCTTTTCCCTTTTATATTTTTCACCCCAGTAATCACCAAGCCGGATGTCCGCGCAGCCGGATGTCCTGTAATTGCATTCGTAGCAGGACTCCGCAAGGCAATTCCCCGCTTTATAAAACCTATAGAACAAATCCTTGGTATCTTTTTCCGTATAAACCTTTTCTCCGCTTTCAATTCTTATGTACCTCTTTTGCCATCCCATGGGCTTATACCTGAAATCAGCCTTGTGCAGGGTTCCTCTTCCGGACCGGAGATTCAGCTCTTCAAGATATCTTTTCCATAGGATATCCGATGGCACCCCATGACAAATAAGGTCTACAAGCACATAATTATCTCTTATTCCTTTTGAACTCAACAAATTGGCAAGTCCTGCAATCTGGCAGGGTGTACCGAATACTGCCGCTTTTTCCGAGGCTATCGTGTCTTTTATGCTTTGGCCGAAATGGCTCTGCAGGTACTTCGAGCCTTGAAGAGCTTTCAGCCCGGATAACGCTCCGGCTGCAATCCGCATATGCCTTGCAAGTCTTTTGTCATTGTCATAAATACAGCCTGTGACAGCATAGCCGTTTTCGCAGCAAAAGCTTGCTATTTCATGTGCAACACCTCCCGATGAGGATTTGTTCAGTACCTCCGCGGACTTTGAGCGGCCCATAAACAGCTTGTCCCCCTCCTTGCCGATTTGCGGCACAGACTTGCCGTTAAAAGGGCACACAGATATGCAGACCCTGCATTTTATGCAGCTGTCCTTGTCAACCTTAGCCTTTAAAAATCCAAGTCCATCCAGCTCCATAGAAACAGCTGCCTGAGGACAAGCAGCCTCACAAGCCCCGCAGCCGCAGCATGTATTTGTAATCTTGAATTCTGAAGACGTCCGGGCTTTTAAGCTGTCAGCTATCGAGTCCTTCAAAAATTTTATGGATTCTTTACGCTTTTCTTCTATTATTATTTTAACGTTCTTATAGTCTATATCCTTCGCACCCGCAGCAGACTCCCTGTCGTTTCCCGAGTATAGCAGGCCTTCAAGCCCAAGCAGGCGAAGGAGGCTGTATATCCTTGAATTCTGTGATTTCTTGCTTTTATCGGAAAATCTTTTATAAACTACAAACGGCTTTTCATTGATTATCGAAAAAATAGTCCCATGATAGGAATCTGTACACACAAACTCAGCTCCTGAGAAAAGCTCCAAGAACTCCTTCGGACCTGCTCCCTTTATAACTTCAAACCCTCTTTTATAGTCATTCGGATGAACAGGGATGACTACTGCCTCCAAATCCAGCAGCTTTGCTATTCTGCTTACGCTATGCCAATACCTTTCACACCTGCCTAAAAAATAGCATAACAAATATGGCCTTTTAAGGATATTCAAATACTCCTTTGAAGATACCAGCCTATCCCACATGCTTTTATCCCTCAGCAAGGTAGGGTCCAATACAACTCTTGCCTCCTGTCCCGTAAGCTTTTGAATTAAGCTGCTTCCTTCACCCTCACGCACAGATAAGTGCTTAAACCTCTGTATCTCCTTTTTCATGTGCTCCATGACATCATTATTTTCAATTGCAGCCACGCCCATACTTGGAGCATAAGCAATCCTTCCGGAAGTATTGCTTACAAAATCAAGAAAATATTTAGGATTGAAGGTATCGGGAGACCATATCTGGTCACTTCCGCAAATAAATACGTCAAACTGCCTGTTTAGCGCATACAGCTCCGAGGCAGTCTTACAGCTGCTTGTCATAGCGATATGCTCCTTTCGGAAGCATTCAAAGGCTTCATCCCTTTTATTGTCATCAGTCCCATAGACTTTCAGGCTTCTCTTGATTTTCGTTAATAGCTTATTTGTAAAAAGCAGAGGCTCCTCAAATATATTACTTATTGTCCAAATACGCTTGTCGTCAGGTATATAATTTATAACTCCGGGAGTATGCCCTAATTCCTTTAATATTTCATTTAATGCATACACCTGTAATACAGTACCGAAATTATTATAGTGGTACCAGGTCATTACCGCAATCTTATTCAAAATAACCTCCACACCGGATTTTTCCGGCACAAAAACTTATTAAAGTACTCTCTTTATTTTCAAGCAATTCTTGAATCTGGCCACTCGCTCTTGCCCCATCAGTATTTTCAGCTTGCTTGTACAAAAATGCTTTATTTTTTTTCCGGTTGAAAGCCATGATGCATCATAATGATGAATGCAATATGTATTATGAGTAATTTTAATTTCTCCCGTTTCAAAATTCTTAGGTGAGAAGTATTCACTGGGATAAAACACTGTGTTATCCTCTGAAGCCTGCATGGAATTATCCGGCCTGATATTGTAAGCTTCCTTTGCTAAGCTTGTAATTGTGACTACATTTGTTGTTAAATCACAGCTTCCGTCCTCCTTTATAAAGCTCCGGTTTTCATAATAGCCCAGCAGCATTTTTATCCAGCTGTTATTTTCAGACGCGCCCATTACAGCCGTTTGGACAGAATCGTTATTTTCAAAGCCTGAAAATGCATTGCAGCTTAAAAGAGGCTCTAAATTCTTCAGCAGCTCAACATCAGTATCCATATAAATTCCGCCGTACTCATTAAGAGCATGAAGCCTTGCGTAATCTGAAACAAATGCCCACTTTTTTGCCTGATATGCCTCGGAAACATATTGATTGCAATTATAATCAAAGTTTTTATCATTCCACTCAATAATTTTATAATCAGGACAGTATTTTCTCCAGCTGGCAATGCATTTTTCTGCGGAAATTGGCAGCGGGCTGCCTCCGAACCAGCAATAATGAATTATTTTAGGTATATTCGTCACATTATTTTCTCCTGTTTCAACAATTTCTTATCTGCTTAAAAAGGTTTTGTACGGCAAAACATCATACCACCCAAGTACCACCGTACCGTACACCAATATAAAGGTAAACATCGAATATATTACGGCTTTGATAAGGGTTCTTATCAAAAGGTTCTCCTCCGAATGCAGTATTTCAGGAACAAACAATATTTGTACCGTTTCAAAGCACAAAATTATTCTTTCGGCTATTATAATAGAACCTGAAAAAATGGTAAAAACTGCAGCCATTAATTGTATATTCATATATATTCTATAGTTTGAATTTCCTTCATTTTTATTATAGTACACATAGCCAATAATTGTAATTACGGTATTTATCAGGATATGTACATACGGCGTATCCTGAACATCATACAGGCTGCCGAAATAAGATACATATCTGGTCTGTGAAACAACAAATTTAAATATCACACCTGCAAACGGGGCACTGATCATTGACACTGAAATGACTGCAAGCCCGGCCTTAGGAGAAATTTTCAAATTGCAGATGATATACAGAGGTAAAAAAATCAGCGATATAGTATGGAAGGCTGCGGCTACTCCAATCATCAAAACATATTTCACAGGTTTTTTCTCTTTTATAAACTTAACCGAATACAAAAAAATTGCTAATGCAATCCCCTGCCTTATACCATTCAATGCAAAAAAATACAGGCTTGTAAGTACAAGAAGCAATATACTTTGACAGGCATTTTTTGAGCTGTTAAATACAGCCCTGTATACAAAGAAGCAAAAAACAAATGCCGTTCCCGCAAACATCCACTGGCATTCATCGGTAAACAAGGCTATAATCCTTATAAGCAGTGTAAAGCCTCTTTCCCACCTGAGATGATCTCCATTGGCGATTATGTAGTTAAAGCCATATGCATATACATTTATAAAATCGGAGCCCACATCCCATCTTATTGCAGCCGTAATAAACAGCGGAATAAAAGACAGGCCTGTAAAAATTGAATTATATAAATTTTTTTGATATTGCACACTTATCCTTCCATCATAGATGTCGAAGTATTCAGAATCCTTGATTAAGTGAGCAAACCCAACGGACAGCATTGCTGCAATTATGTACACTATCATTTTCAAATCACCCTGTTACACATTAACCTATACGCCCCGTCTGGGCGCAAAATTTCGTTGTACAAACTCTGTTTTCGAGCCTCTCAAGCTATTTTGCCGCTGCAAAATCTGTCCCATCCGAATCTAAGTAATGCCATACCTCCATACGAAAAAATTACTGCAAGCTTATTCTTCCTTCTGGTTTTGCTGTCAAACAAAACAGTTTTTCTGTATTTTTTTATATTGTCAATAATCCTTGCCTTCTCCTCTACAAACAATTTCTTGTCTCTGGGAGTCTGCAAATAAATTTGAAAATTTGCACTTATAAATCTTGATATAGCAGCCCGCCTGATATCAGGGTATTCAGCAGATATAAAATCCAGCATTTGCTGCGATATATCAATCAGCTCCATCCTCTTCTGAGAAAATTGAGAGGTTGTTATGCTGTTTTCCCTTATTAAGTAGTTATATTTTGGCAATGCACCGTAAGCAATTTTTGCACACTTGTCAAACAGCAAATAAGTAGTGGCAAAGTCCTCGTAATATTTGCCCTTAGGATACCTTATTCCGGCAAACAGTTCCGCTTTGTACAGCTTCGCACAGGCTGAAACATCAAACAGCTTTTGGTAAAGCATTTGTTCGAGCGCTTCCTGCGGAGAATACTCAGACTGGATATCTGAAATAATATTTTCCTCCCTAAACCCGCCTTCAAATATTCTGTTAATGTTACATACAGAGATATCGGCAGAATACCTTTCAATGAGATTATACAAATATTCAATATAATCGTATTCCAGAGAATCATCACTGTCCACAAAGGTTATATATTCTCCCCCGGCTCTGTCAATAGCAGTATTCCGGGCATCTGACAGCCCTCCGTTGCTTTTATGTATAACTGTTATTCTGCGGTCTTTTTTTGCATACTCCTCGCAAATTTGTCCGCAGCTGTCCTCAGACCCGTCATCCACCAAAATAATCTCAAGATTTTTATATGTCTGCCCTGCAATGCTTTCAATACATGTTCTTATATACTTTTCCACATTAAACACAGGCACTATTACACTAATCATAGGTTTCATATTTATCACCACTCCATTACACCAGATACACCCTACAGGACTATACAATGTCAATCAGCTTTGAGCCGGACCTTACTGCAATTTAGTATAGTCAGCATAATAATTCAGAAGCTTTCCGGCTTCCCTCCTTATATCATATCCTGCCCTTCCCACCTGTTCCATATAGCCGGAACGTCTGGCATTTCTGCCTGCTTGTAGGATTCTCTCCGCCCAGTATAAGGCTGGCTTTTGTAAGGAGATAAATTCAACCAGGTCTGTTACCTTAACCTTGTCAGTAATTTCAGAAGAATAGAAGCAGCTTACTCCAGATGCCTGCGACTCAAGACCCACAACAGGCAAGCCCTCATAACGCGAAGGAAGTACAAAAGCATCAAAGCCCTGATAAAATCTATAGGAATCCATTCTGTTTCCTAAAAACCTCACCGCATGCTTCAGCCTCATATGCTCAACCTTTTTAACGGCTTCCTCTTTTAAATCACCGTCACCCACCAGAACCAGCACCGCATTATTGTTGAGCTTATACACCTCGCTGAAAATATCTATCAAAAGCTCATGATTTTTCGGATAGACAAATCTCCCAACATGACCTATAACAAATTTATCCTCAATGCCCAGCTCATGTCTGACTTCATTTCTTACGCCCTCATCAAACTTAAAGTTATCCGTATTTATTGCATTATTAATGATAGCTACGTTTCCTTTTTCAACACTCCTGTCTCCGAAGAGCCATCTTCCCGCATACTCCGAGCAGGCAAAATAATGTGTGGCAAATATCCTTGCGAAAGGCTTAAATACGTTTTTCAGTACAGTTTTAGGCTCACCTCTGACAGCGGTGCTGTGATTATGGGCTATCCGAATATCAGCCCCTGCCAGAAATGCAGCAAAAAGCGGAAAAACGCTTACAGTATTTAAATGTGAATGCACTATTTTATATTTGTTTTCTTTGATTATTTTAAATACGCAGAACAGATACCTCAGCATGCTTTTGTAAGGCGGAACAATATATGCCCTTCCGCCCAAGCTTTCTATTTCCTCAACAGGAGGATTCTTTGAGTCACTGTCAATGATAAAATCAAACAAAACCCTGCCTCTGTCAATATTGCGGAAGTAATTCATAACCACTGTTTCTACTCCCGCATTATTCATCTTGCCTACAACCTGCAATACCCTTATCGCCTCATGACCGTTCATATCTCTGCCAACCACTATACTCACTCCGAAAATTAAAATAACATCCTTGAAAATCTCTTCTATTCCGACAGCAGCTCATAATCCCGCCTTTTCCCCGACCTTTTCCAATATTCCTTAAGAAATGCTGCAATTGCTCCAAGCATCAAGCCCGCCAGTATACCTATTGCCAGATATAATTTCATTTTTGATACTGAATTTAAATACTCAGGCGGTGAAATTACAGTCATGGCCCTTTCAAACAGCTCGGAATTGTAATATTCCCGAACGGTATCATTTGAAACGGTTATATAGTCCACGAACTTCTTTCTGATAGCCTCAAGCATAGAAAGCAC
The DNA here is from genome assembly GCF_003208175.1 of Ruminiclostridium sufflavum DSM 19573. Classification (GTDB taxonomy): domain Bacteria; phylum Bacillota; class Clostridia; order Acetivibrionales; family DSM-1351; genus Ruminiclostridium; species Ruminiclostridium sufflavum. The sequence continues at coordinate 146,503 of NZ_QKMR01000003.1, forward strand.
CTTCTTTTCGGCTTCTTTCTTGCTGGATATGTCAACCGTATCCTTTTTCAATTTATCTATCTGGCTTCTGTAATAAGCAGCATCATGTCCTGCCGTTTTGGCATCTGCCTCGGCTGAAATGGACTTCTCTATCAATTCATCATAATACTTGCTGGTCTCATTTGTCTCTATAGAATTCTCGGAGATTTTACTTCCGTTACCGGGCATAACAATAATATTTTTATCTTTTTGGTACTTGTCTATAGAACTTGAATATATGTTTGCCTCGTCAGTTTTTTTCCTTGAAGTAATCTCACATTCCTGTATCCGGTACTCATAGAGCTTAACAAGAGCATCCTTATCCTTCGTAAGATTATATGAATCTATTAAAGCTCCTATATTCTGCAAGTCAACCTTTTCCAGCACCGTTATTGATTCAATTATATCATTGAAGGTAAATCCATTCTTTTTAGCCCTGAAGCTGCTTGCACCTGCTTCTTTATTTTTTATTTTAAGGAAATTTTGTATTATCGCAAATTGATTTTTAAGTACCTCGACCTGCTGGGGATAATCATAGCTGCTGTAGTCAACAGGGCCTAAATCATCTGTCAGTGCCGCTCCGCTGAAATAGCTGCTGTAGAAATACTTTTTATACTGCTTGAAAAGCTCATCCAGCACTTCTCTGGCCTCAACAGAACTGATAGAAAACGACCGCGGCAAATTTAGTGTTATCAGATATGTATTCGGATAATATGTATAATCCTGACTATCTGCAACATTCTGCATTTTTGCTTCCTCAAGGGACTTAATCTTCTCTGTGATATTCCCCGGAATTATAGGTATGAACTTAAGATTTGTTCTTATTTTATCTTCAGACATGCCATATGAGGATAAGTTCAAATTCTCAACCACCTTGCTTAAAACCTCCGGAGACTTTGCCTTGCTGATATCGAAATCATTTCCGTATGGGTCCAGACCTTTTTCAATGCCGTTAAAATTAAATGTAACTATCATACTTACCGACCCTTTATAGGGCTGTAAATACTGTATATACGTACCAACTGCAACAGCTGAAAGCATACCTATTACAACCGCAGCAACCACAAGCCACTTACCCTTTAATATGATTTCAATAATATCTCTCAGACTTATATCTATGCCCTTGCTGATTCTGTCCTGACTGAGAACCACCTCAACCTTTTTATTCTTTAAAACTTCCATCGAATTTCACCCCATAAACAACACATACAACAACAGTTACTTCTTTTGTACTTCCCCTGAATAATCTTACAGGCATAAATATAATTTTTTAGAATAACTTTCTATAAATATATTAACTATACATTTTTGTTTAAAACACCAACGTAACTTTAACATAAAATAATAGAAACTTCAATTATAATATGGCACATTTAATCTTTTTTGTATTAATTATTAAAAATTTATCATAAAAAGCCTTAACTTTTTTTGACATAAAAAAATGCACCTGCAGAAAATTTTCCTCTGCGGCACACTTTATTTTTGAACTGCTGCCTTGCAGGCCAACTACTGTCGGCTTTAGTCAGGACGCCCTTTTGTCTCCCAAAAGCACCGGAATTGTTTTTATTATTATTTTCATATCATACAGGAAGCCTCTTTCGCGTATATACTTTAAATCCAGCCTGCACATATCCTCAAACCCAAGCTCATTCCTCCCGCTGACTTGCCACAGTCCCGTAATACCAGGCTTCACAGACAACCTCAAATTGTGCCAGGCATCATATTTCCGCACCTCTCTGCCTATGGGCGGTCTAGGTCCCACAATACTCATGTCGCCCTTTATAACATTGAATAGTTGAGGTAATTCGTCAATACTGGTTTTTCTCAATATTTTACCAAAGCCTGTTACTCTGGGGTCATTCCTTATTTTGAACATATTTCCGCTTATCTCATTTTTATCCTCCAGCTCTTTAAACCTATCCTCTGCATCATTAACCATAGACCTGAATTTATACATATTAAAGGCCTTCCCTTTGAATCCGCTCCTTTTCTGATTGAAGAAGGCCGGCCCCGGCGAGTCTGCTTTTATAAGAATAATTACTATCAGAAATAGCGGCAGCAGCAGTATTACAGCTATAAAAGAAGCCGTTACGTCAAAAGCTCTTTTGCAGAATAAGTACAGTAAGGATACATTTCCGAACATTGCCCTCTGCTCAACTATATAATCCGCAGTATATTCTATGTCTTTCATACAAGACGCTCCCATCTTAATATATTCCCATATGCCAAATCATCACTGTTTCCGCTTTCTATAATATTCTTGGCATTGTCATGAAAAAGCACGCTTGCCTCTTCCTTGCCAATCCAGTTCGACACATTTTTAAAGGCCTGTGCATACCAATTTACATAATCATCAGAGCAATGTGCATTTGATGCCACTATATCAACAAACTTCATTTGCAGCAGCTTTTTTGAAAATTCCTTTATTTTAGAGCCGTATATCCCTACTATACTGGCTGCATCAAGCTGTATATAACAGCCTGCCTTTATAAATGCGACATAGTATTCCAATTTGTTAATAAATACCCTGTTTCTTTCTATATGAGCTATAACGGGAATAATTTTCTGCAATCTGAATTTGCATACCATTTCAATACAATTCTGAGGACTGGCATTATACGGAAATTCAAAAAGTATAATTCCTGATTTGCTCATACTTAGCTTTCTGCGGTTTTTAACCAGAGACTGATTCTTAGGGTTAGCAAAAACCTCGTATCCCATGTTTATTTTTACATCATAATCACCGGCGCGGTATAATAACTCATGGTAGTTTTCCTCAACACGCTCCGCATCATAAACTGCCTCCTGATAATGCGGAGAGGCGACTATCAAGCTTATTCCCAATCTCTCAGCCTCTTTAATCATATTCAGTGACTGCGCTATATTTGACGGCCCGTCATCAACTCCGAATATAACATGACTGTGTATGTCAATCATATATACCATATCCTTCCTGCCCGAAACTTTTGAAAACTTGTATTTCGTATCTTGTGCGCCGGCGCCGCATCTCTAAAAGTCAATTGCTGTCGTCTCAATTCTATCGGACGAATTTTTCAACCGTAATTGACCTTACGCTCCCCGTAATCCTCCGTCTCATCAATGCTCTTCTTAATCAGGCATCCATTTTTTAATTCAAAAATTCTGGAGCATATTCTAAGGGCAGTCAGCCTATGCGTAATTATTATACAGGTCCTTGGCGGGCTCAGCTCGTGTATGCTTTTTAAAACCTGCATTTCCGAGTCGGTATCCAAAGCTGAGGTAGCCTCATCCAGAATCAGTACGGGAGCCTTTCTGAGTATGGCTCTCGCAATAGATATTCTTTGAGCCTGCCCCTCGGAAAGGCCTATTCCCCTTTCCCCTATTTTAGACTGTATCCCTTCGGCTAATTCTTCTATAAAGCCCATAGCACATGCAGCTCTTGCCGCCGCTTCTACTTCTTCGCCGGATGCCCCGGGACAGCCTGCTCTTATATTTTCCTCTATAGTTCCGCTGAATAGTGTATTCCCTTGAGGTATATAAGATATCCAATCTCTTGTCCGGGCAGAAGCCGATATTTCTTGTCCGCTCTGTTCAACAAATGATATTTTCCCGTTTTCAGGCTTAACAAGTGCCAATAAAAGCCTGATTAAGGTAGTCTTGCCTTCTCCGGAGGCTCCAATCAGCCCGACTGTTTCCCCCGGCTGTATATATGCCGTTAATTTTCTCAATATTGGTTTATCTCTTTCGTAAGAAAAGGCTATATCATTTAAGCATATTCCTGTTGCTGCTCTGGCAGGCAATTCCTCAGGCAAACATTCTAAAGGAAGAGCTTCCAACTCCATCAGCCTTTCCGATGATGCCATCGCGGAAATCAATTGGGGTATGGTGCTTGCTAATCCCATAAAAGGGGCCTGCACCTGTGAAACAAGCTGTAAAAATGCTGTAAGCGTTCCAAATGTGGTTGCCTGCCTGCTGAGCTTTACAGCTCCCCAGCAAAAGGCCAGCAAATATCCCGTCCAGTATCCGAGGCCTAGCGCCGTACCGGCGATAATCCCTGTAATACTTTTTTTCATCACCCATTTCAGTCTTATGCCATGGAGCTGTGAGATAGCCGTCACATTTTTCTTTTCCAGCTGAAAGGTTTTTACAATAAGCATATTTTCTAAAGCTTCCTGAATAAATGCCCTGTATGCCCCTTCCGATTCCTGTACCTTAACGTTCAATGCTTTAAGCTTTCTTCCCCATATTCTGCTCAATAACACAGTAAAAGGGCCAATTACAAATGCTGATACAGCAAGCATCGGTTCATAGTATAAAAGTGTTCCGAAGGCTGCCGCCAGCTGGACACACAGGCATATAATACCGGGCAGCGTGTTGACAGCACCGGTCGTTACGTTTCCAACATCGCTGGTGAGTCTTGTCAGTATATCTCCGCTGTGGTATTTGGTGACATGAAGCCATTCTGACATGCTGATACGCGAAAACATCCGTTTTCTGATGCTGTTAGACATTAATTCATAGGTCCTTACCGATAAAACCGAGGTTAAAGCCTTAATGCCCAAATTGAGAAGAATAAGTGCTCCGAATATTCCCGCATAAATTACGGCTCTGCTGATATTTCCCTTATCCGCACTGTCAATCAGATTTTTTGAAAGAATTGCAACTGCCACTCCTGCCAATGCGGCAGCAGCATCAAGAAGTATTATTGCTGCAATATTTTTTTTAAAGCCCCGGGCATTTCCAAAAATCCAGCTTGAGTACTCACGCATTCTTTTAAGTTCAGTTACAATTCTCATTTTCCCTCCTGCGAAAAAAACATATCCATTAAGCCGGCTTCACCACAGCTCTCCTAATCCTTGCAGCAAATCTGAGGCCCTTTATAATCACCCGCCTAAGTGGAATAATATTCATCCATACTGCCACCAGCAGCTTCCACAGCTTATTCCGGCATGCAAACCGGCAGTTACTTCTCTTTACAGCAGTCACCGCAGCAATAAGCTGTCCTGCTCTTAACGGTCCTTCAATCCGCCGCTGTGCATCACCAATAATATAAAAGCAGTCCTTTTCCTTTCTTAGAACTCTGTGTAATATGTATTCTCCGGTTACTCTTTGTATGAGAACAATATCACCCCTTTTTATCGTGTCAATTCTTGCCGGTGAGAGCTCGACACAGTCCTCATCCTCACGCAGAAACGGATACATGCTCATACCTGTTACAGTTATCCACACTCTGCCTCCGTCTCCTAAAATTTCTTTAACTGCTGGAAACATCTCGGCAGCTTTTATTTTCTTTACCTCACACATTGATACACCAACTCCATTGCCTCTTTATCAGGTCTGCATTTCAAATGATAAATAGGTATTTTTTTTATTATGTTTTCCAGCACATCATAAGCCTTCCTCATTAATTTTTCATCAAAATACGGTAAAAAGCATCTGGGCATTACCAGCGGAAGCGCTTCAAAGGCATTCAGCCTCAGAATACTGTTGTCTGAAGCCTGACTCAATACAACTATTGCCCTTACAGGCACCTCGGTATTTATAAATTTATCCGAGGAACCGCTCCAGGGTGTACCGCACAGAACAGGCTCTTCCCCTATAAACCTGACAGCGGGAGTATCATCATTGACAACCTTAACAGCCGCACCCATATACCTTTCCCACAGCCTTACATGTGTTGACTTGCCTGTCCCGGAAGGTGCAGTAAACAATATTCCCTTTCCGTTCCATGCTATTGAGGATGCATGCATCACTATCCCGTTTTTATACAGAAGATTATTTCTGAAAACTATTCCCATGAGCATAAAGGTATGCATATCAGGCCATATTTTCACTAACTCCGGAGCCTCATCATCTGTTTCCTGTCTTAAACATTCTATATTTGCATTGCTCCACTCCATATTTGTGTCCATATGAAACAACACCTCCTTTTCCTTTCTGTCAGTGCAGTATATATGAAATCCGTCACTTTCCCTTTCCTTTTTCAGCCATTTTAAGTTTTCCGAAAACAGCAAACGGCCTTTAGGCCTTCTTATATATGAGCGCTGAGCAATTTCTGCCGATATATCCGGATTGTTATGTTTATTACATTCAAAGTCCTTCATTCTGCCGGTCAAATAATTATTGCAGGTTTCAATATGTATATTTGTACCAGCCACATTATAAGCAAACATTTTTTCACTCCCTGCATCAGTCTTATAAAGCCTTATGGCATGTTTGAGGCTGCCGTATGACATCCCTCAACTGCAGCCTCATTTTTGATTTTAATTAAACAGCATTTGTGGTTAATAACTGACCGTTTGCTCCGGGGCAGCACCCCACAACAATACAGCTTCCTGAAATTCTTTCCTCAGCTCTTAAATTAATTATTCTCATATCAGGTTTTACATATGTTCTCATTTTTTCACCTCTCTTATATAATTTATTTTCCTGTTTTTGTATCACTTTGCCGGACCTGCCAAAGCATAATAAGTAATACCATTGTAAACAACATTTTCAGGGCATGCTCCTGTACATATGCTTCCTGCCATTCTTTCCTCAGTCCTCAGATGTACCAATTCAATCCTTGGAGAAACGTATTTTTTCATTCTGTTCACCTCCGGTTAAAAGTCTTGCACTTAATTAATTTATTTTATCAGCAGCAATGCTGCTGTTCGACCCCCTGCTCAGGCAGCTGCCTTCTAAGCCCAGACTATCAGCCCATATTCCCCCTGTTCTTCAGCTAATAGTAACCTGCCCTTGCGATTGCCTGAATATCCTGTCCTTTTAATTCCGCTCTGTACCGAGCTGCCTCACAAAGATATTGTGCCGGCCTTGTAAAGCATCCTGTCTCTGACATCAGCCTTCCGGGACACGCCATACATTCACTGCGGACATCACACTTACTGCAGGCCTTACATTTCGGCACCAGCGTACAGCCTTCTCTCAATTTCTGCCAGGCATTTGAGAACCCAACTTGAAGCGGCACGGCAGCAGGCTCATTCAGAAGTCCGCAAGGCACCATCCTTCCGTCCCAGGTTATCCAAAAAGCAGTTTTACCCGCCTGACAGCTAAAGGCAGAGCCTTCCCCAGCTTTATCTTCCGTATCGGCAAGCCCGGCTTGCTCTTCCATCTCATCCTGTCCTATTTTTAATTCCAGCTTCTTATTAACTGTTCTCATCTTTTGCCCGTATTCACTTATGTACCTTTCATAATTCACTATATCAACAGGAGAAAGCCTGTTTCCCGTTGGATCGGAGCCGCAGCCCTCTCTTCTGGGAGATATATAATTGACAATACCCAGATTATCAGAATATGTATGTGCAATTTTATATATCCCTTCATAGTCCCTGAAGTTTCCTTCAACTACTGTTGTTTTTATTTCAAGACTGATATTTTCGCTTTTTAGATGCTCCAGAGCTCTCATGGTTTTTTTAAAACCGTCTGTGCTTCCCGTAACTCTTTTATAGGTCTCAGGAGACGCTCCATATACTGTCACACTAAGTCTGGAAGGAGGCAGCTTTCCCAGCCAGCGGGCCTTTTCAGGAGTTATAAGGCTTGCATTTGAGTATATGGTCAGGCTTAGGCCCATATTACACAAGGCCTCGTAAATCTCCGGGAAGTCCTGTCTTACAAAAACTTCTCCTCCTGTTAAAATTAAATTAAATAATCCGGCATCACGCGCCTGCTTTCCCAGCTCAATCCATTCACCCGCGGACAGCTCCCGGGATAATGCCCTTTTGTCCCTTGCGGGACATGCCACATAACACATTTTACATTTAAAATTGCACCTTGAAGTCAGCTCAAAGGCTCCCGAAAGGGGAATTCCGTTTGCCCTTGCATTTTCTGATAATTTTTTACTGAAGTCTATCCAATTCAGGCTCATCACAACCTCCACGCCGGGTTTCCGGCATACAATTTATTTACGGAGCTCGTTAGACATTCTCAATAAGACTGCTGTCCAGCATGCTTTGAACAAATTGCTCAACATCATTTCTGGCAGTTTCCCTGTCTATGCTATACTCGGTCAATAATAACTCCACCATTTCCTCCATTGTTGAATTTTTTTCAAGCTCTCTCCACAGCAGTGCACCGCTTTCACTCAATGTCATTATTCCGTTGAACTCCACTACTCTTGCCCCTAACGGTACAACCACAGACTGACCTGCTATTTCACGCAGCATAAAACCACTTTTGATTTTCATACCCTTTCCCTCCGAAAATATTTCTTGTGTATTTTTAAAAAGCACTGCTTTTACTTATACCTGTCGCATAAGAACCAGAAGGATATACGTATGCTTCCCACGTCTATCTCCTCACCGCCGCTATCAGAGCCGAAATGTGCAATACCTTCCTCCGGGCGGAGTCTAATCACTTCCATACTTGGCTTTACATATTCCTTCATGTATACATCCTCCTTAATTTATTTTGTCAGCTCTTGTTTCCGAGGCCTTAAAGCGCTATCTCAGGCCTAACCATTCCAATAAATTGTTTCGCTCCTCTGCCATCAAATTAAGCTCGCTATTCCTGAAAATTTCTTTCTTGTCATGAAAACTGAAATCCTTTCTTTTAACGCCATAAGCTATCCTGTGCATCCACGCTAAGGGCAAAAATAACGGAGTCCTTCTCACGTACATGTACTTTTTCCTTTTTACCAGTTTATTTCTGTCAGGGAAAAGCAAATGCACAGCCTTTGAGAATTTGCTTCTATATTTAAGCTCACCACCTGTGCTTGAATTATTCAAAAGCACATTGGCCGAGGTTCTGTAAATATCCTTTCTGCCCATGTTGCCTCCTGCAAGAATATCCTCTATGAGCTTATCTATTTTCCCATGTTCTCTTATACTCCTGAAAGCTATTTCAGGCGGAACCTCCATTTCAAATATTCTGTTGCAGGCTAAAAATATTGCATATACAAAGTTATCAATGCCATATTTTATTGACCTGTCTCTGACAATATTCCAATTAATCTCATTTCTCTTTGCTTCTGTAACTATGACAAGGTCGCATAATTGTCTGAGTCCGAAGCCTCCGTGTGAAATATGTGAAGCCATATGTATGCATATATGCAAAATCTGCATTTCCCATGACAGAATATTTGCTTTTATTGTTCCAAGATTTACGGACACTCTGTTCTTCCATATTTCATCGTGAAAGCTTTCTTTATACCGCATGAAGTCATAATCAATCAAAAGCCTGTGCAATTCAATGGTTATGGAATTCTTCTTAAAGAATTCTATATGCTTTGTCTTAGTATCCCTCTGTCCAAAGTATCCCAGCCTCTCCAGCACCTCGGCAGCTCTCACCATATCCTCTTCGTGCACCAATATATCCGCATCCCCCATCGTACGAAGTTCCGGATAAGGATAGCATTTGTTTATTGCCATTCCTTTAAGCACTATCGAGTCAATTCCGGCTGCGGCAAGATTTTCAATAACCTCTCCGAGCCATATCTCATCACATATCATTTGAATTCCGCAGGACATTACAGATATATTCCAGACTGCCATCAATTTATCGTCAGGTCCCATTGACGGGTCAACTTGCTTTATCACAGGGTAAATCAACGTATGAACCTGATGAGCACGTGCTTCCTTGTAGATTTCCTCCCAGTTAATTGAATCTGCGACGGATTTATCTATATAGAATTCCTTGCTGTAAATTGCTGTTCTTAATATTTCAGTTAAGAGTCTGTCTTTTGCCGTCATCTTTCATCCTCCATTTTTTACTTGTTTTTTTCCCGGATTCCGCAACAGCTGTGTAAACGTGCTTCGTACTAACAGCTATTTGATCCCAGTTATATTTATTTAATATATATTGCCCGGCAAGTCCTTTCACTTTTAAAACCCTGCTCTTATTTTCAAGCAGCATGCCAAGCTTTTGCTCCAAGTCCCTTACATTTGATTTTTTAAAGCTATAGCCGATACTTCCTATAACATCAGTATTTTCGGTTATGTCACTGACTAAGCAGCAGTTTCCATAGCTCATTGCCTCCAGCAGACTGATCGGAAGTCCCTCGACATCTGATGGAAGAACATAAAAATAAGCGTTGCTGTAAAGCTCCGCCAATTCCAAATCTCTTACAAAACCCGTAAAAATAATATTTTCATTGCTCCCTGCCAGCAGCCTCAATTCATTTTCGTATTTTTCACTATGGCTTGCTCCTCCTGCTATTATCAATTTTTTATCCGTTCTTATTCTTCCGAAAGCATCAATCAGGTAATGTACTCCTTTTTCAGGCACAAGCCTTGCCAGAAACAATATGTAGTCATCCTTATCCAAACCGTATTTTTCCTTTATAAGCATTGGTTTCATCAAATCAGGCCGTTCAACGCCATTTGGAATATACCCTGTTTCTAAGCCATACTTTTCTCTGTAATAATTAACAAGGTTTTTAGAAACATTGATTGTTTTATGAGAAAATCTGGCTGTGGCATATTCTCCGAGCTTAAGATATAATGAAGCAAGCTTGCCCCATTTACCGCGCTGCCAGTCAAGTCCGTGAACCGTACACACTACCCTTTTCCCGAAGAGTCTGGGTATAAAGGCCAGAGTTGAGGGTCCCAGTGCATGATAATGAAATATATCGCAGTGCGAAAGAAGCGCACTTATTGTGGAAGTAAAGGTGTGGGTGATAGTATCAAGATGCTTTGACCTTATATAAGGCGTATACTTAATTATTATTCCTTTATAGCTTTCTCCGTCAAACCTCCTGTCACAGTAATCCCTTCTGCAATACACTTCCACATCGCAGCCCAGAAAGGCAAGCCTTTCCGAAATCTCCCCGACATGTATTTCTATTCCTCCGGCTCTAGACGGAATACCTTTCTGCCCTATCATTGCGATTTTCATAATTGCCATACTCCTTAGTGTCTATAAATTTATTTTCACACAAGCTGTAGCCTCCCTTCAGCTTATGCCTGATAACCCAAAGCATTGGAACCCATATTCTCTGTTTCATGGCAGGTGCCGCACTGCCTATCATCCAGCAATTTTTTGTACAGGATTTCACTTTTTTTCTGACTTCGTCAGCCTTTTTTGACTTCCAGATTTCATCCCAGCTTTTATCCTTTAAATTTCCCATGGACATTTTTGAAGAGCTGCCGTTGCAAGGCAGGACATACCCGTAAGGGTCTACAAAAAAACCGTTGCTTCCCATTTCGCAAGGCAGATATCTCTTATTTCCATATATATAGTTCACCAGTCCATGATTAAAATATGCCCTGAACCACTTCTTGGGGGAGTTTGATTTGAGTAGCTTATTTATAAGCTCTTCAAAGGCTTTTGAAACCTTCAGCCTGTCTTTGATTTTATTTGTGGTTTTCCTGAAATAAAAGGAATTATGCAGAGCCGCAGTTGCAAATTCCATTCCCAGCTCTTCGGAAAGCTTGTATAAAGGAATAAGATCCTCAGTATTCATTTCCTGAACCGTACAGCCGAAGCCTACATCCTTATGCCCGGAGGCCGCCAGCTTCCTCAAGGTGCCATATCCTCTGTCAAAGCCGTTGGGAAGCCCTCTTATCCTGTCATTGGCTGCCTGCAAGCCTTCAATACTTATCCGTATCCCCACCTCAGGGAACTCCTCGCATAACGCAAGTATCCTGTCTGTAAAATAACCGTTTGTTGATATCACAATTCTATTTGTTTTTTTGTACAGTTCTTTTACAATATCTCCTATATCTGTGCGTATAAACGGCTCACCACCTGTTATATTTGTAAAAGCCATCTCCGGAAGCTTTTTAATCAAATCCAAGGACAGCTCCTCCTCAGGCTTGCTTGGATCACGAAAGCAATTGCACATGTTGCACCTCGCATTGCAGCGGTATGTAATAATTACAGAGCCATATAACGTCCTTTTCATACTTATTCTCCTCACCTGTTATTCTCTCTTATAAAAATTTCCGACTGAATTAAAGTAGAATTTGGCTTAGCTTCTCATAATGCAATTCACTGCTGTAATATTTTTCAGCTTTTTCCCTTGCATTTTTACCTAATTTTATAATCAATTCCTTATCTGAATTCAAAAGATTAATCTTATTTGCCAAATCCGAAATATTTTTCGGCTCGAAAAGCAGCCCGTTAACACCATCGTCAACAACCTCCGGCAAGCTGCCGAAATTTGATGCAACGGCGGGCTTCCCATGCGCAAAGGCCTCAAGCAGCACATTCGGTATGTTATCATACCAGATTGACGGAACAACTGTAAATTTTGCCTTGCTGATGAGCTCCTCCAATTCCTCACCCGCCTTAAAGCCAAGCAGCTCGACATTTTTTATGCCGCAGGAAGAAATAATATCTTGTATCTTTCTCATTTCGCCGTCACTTGCATTTCCGGCAATCTTTAAAACAAGGGTTTTATCTTCCGCGTATCCCATAGCCCTTATTGCATACTCAACGCCCTTTTCCTTATTAAGCCTTCCAAAATATAGAATATAGTTATCATGTGTATATTTTGCCTCAATTTTTGATATATCAATAAACGTGGGAATATGAACGACTTTTTTTTCATCAAAGCCGAATTCAATGAGCTTCGAACGTAAAAATGCCGAAGGGGTTACAAAATAGTCTACTGAATCATATATTTTAATTAACCTGTGAAACTTCATCGACATTACTCTGACTATTGAAGCAAATTTGGAATTCTGAACACAATTGTAATGAACGGCATTTATCAGAGAGCCATGCAAGCAGCTTTCGCAGATGCGGCCTTCTCTTAAAAAATCAAACCGGGGACACATAAGGAAAAAATCCGACAGCCGTACTACTGTCTTTTTACCGGAAGCCTTCGCAGCTCTTATTACACTTGGGGACAATTTATTTACATGATGCAAGATATAGACTGCATCCGGCTTCTCAAGCTCAATCTCATGCTCCAAAGCCCTTCTCACCTCAGGAGAATAAAAGCTTCTGCTAATCATTTGAAGTATCACCCTAGGAGTTTTCTTATACTCGTTAAAATAAACCGCCTTCTCCCCGTCAATAGGCTCAACAAAATATTTCTTATATTCCGTTTCGACATTTTTACTGCTCTTGACTGAAAAAGGCACCACCTTGTGCCCTCTTTGTTCAAGCTCCCTTTTAATGCTGAACATATACTTTTCCGGCCCGCCGGAAATAAAATATCTGTAGTTTACCAATAAAATTTTACCCATCAAAGCCTCCATGCTATGCTCCGTATTTTATACAAAAGTACAGGCATGGCTTCTCCCCCCCCTCCTTATTTATATATCCACTGTCAGCTTATTATCAAATAAGCCGTTCAGCTCACTGACAAATTGGTAAAAATACTTTTTTTCAGAAGCTGCAAAGAGCTCCATTCTGTTATCAACAGGTGCTTTTATGCAGTTTTCGATTTGATAAAAAACTCTTTCCCATGTAAAGGATTTGTCCTTAAAATTAAAATATTTTTCAATAAGACCGGCTCTTCTCATCAAATCCTTGATTTTACTCTCATAGAGCACCGAGGAATCTTCCGCGTCAATAGAAATAAAGGGCGTATTATTAATAATTGAAAAAACCGAGCAATGAAAAAAATTTGTAATGCTAAGCTTGATAAAGCTAAATACATGTGCCCATTCGAGCGGACTTAAATCATACAAATATGTGTGGGCGTATTTTACATTTGCATACAGGGAAACTATCTGAAAACGGTTCTTATACTCATCATAAATTCTCCTGCATATGGTATCATTGCTGCACATTATTCCCATAATCGGCTTATTCAGCTCTAACTTATACTTTTTTTTAAGCTTAATTTCAAGAGCAGCCCTGATATTTTTTGTCATTTCCAAATCAAAAAGAAATGCCGGATCACAGTTTCTTTTTATTACTAATTTTTTATCTATTTTCTTTAAATTATTAAGGGTATTTTGATCCCTTACACCAATATAGGAAAAATTTTTTAAAGAATCCTTTATATATTGCTTCTGGACGCAATCCAATTTATCAAAGTGAGTCCTGTTTGCAGATGCGGCATAGCTTAACTTTATACAATTTAATTCTTCCCTCAGCCAGTATATGTTCGGAAAGCCTCTTAATCTGTTAATTTTCCAAACCTCATCGCTGCCGACAATCACTGCGTCATATTTGTTTTTTATAAATTGATTGGCTTTTGAAATTTTATTTGATATTAATTTGTCCTTTGATACAGGCAATTCAGTATACACAGCTCTTCTGAATCTGAAATATCTGACCATTTCATTGACTGCCTGCGTAAACGGTCTTGGTATAATATTTACAAGCTCTACGGTAGTCATATTATAATCTATTATTTCAATCTCAAAATCAGTATGTTTTTTTAAAGTGGCAGCCAAGCTGTAGCTCTGAAGAAAAGACCCGTAATTTATACTCCTGTGAAACGTAAGTATTCCTATTTTAATCATAAAAGCTAACCTCCACATTTAATTTGGACAAAATTTCACAGTGAAGCATTGTGGCGGTACGCAAGGGTTTTCACTTATCCCTTCATAATTTTTTCAAGCTAACCTCCACACTTAATCTGAGCAAAATTTCATGGTGAAGCCTACTTGCTTCAATAATTAAATTCATGTTCATTTTTCCCAAGCCTGACAGCTATTTTGCGTTTAATATTTTTCAAATCCTTTATTGAAGGCAAAATGGTGTCCATCAGCTTTAAGTTATATTTTCTGCAAAAAATTGAAATAAAGAATATTCCGCAGATATTATAGGAAATAACGGACGAAGCTGCCGAGCCCTGTATTCCAAAGGGGGGGATCAAGAGAAAATTAAATATTACATTCGCCGCAGTTGAAGCAGACAGCACCGCAAGGCTTATTCCCTGCCTTCCGGTTGCTATAAACAGAGGATATACCATTTTGTATAAAACCATACCCAGAATTCCTGAAAATAATATAATTGTAACCGGATATGCCTCCGTAAACTCCCTGCCAAACAGTATAAAAAGAACAGGCTTCCCTAAAACAGCTATACCTGCAAACATTAATACGGTTATAACCACATTGATTTTTATGCACATGCAAATATCCTCTATATCGTCCTTCCTTGCATTCTTCGAAAAAAGAACCTCCTTAAAGGCATCCGAAATCAGCCACCCCTGCTCGGCAAGAGCCGCTCCCACACTGTATAGCCCAATCTGCTTATAGTCAGTAAACAGTTTAAGTATTATTACATCCACCCTGTAATTCAGCGTAATCATTAAAAGGGAAAGCATCGAAACAAAGCCTACGCCGATTGACTGAACAAGCAGCTTCAAATCAATCAATCTGAAATTAATTTTTATTTTGAAAAGAATAATTACAAACAGCAGCTGCAATACAGACTTAAGATACATCAGGCTTAATATTATATATATGTTTTGCCATGCGGTACAAAATATAATAAACAGGCACAAGGAATAAATTGCTTCCATATATATGTTTATACGGTTCCTCAGATTTATGTCTTCTACCATTACAATAAAATTAACCTGTTTATTTATAATCATAAACGGAATCAGCGTAAAAATTATAATAAGCTGCCATTTATTTTTGAATATGCCGCAAAGTATACCTGATACTATCAGATACACTATAAGCTGTAAAAAAACATTATTAATATATTTTGTTTGAAGCTCAGGGATATCTCTTCTCTTAAAAAGAGGATATGACTGGTATATTCCAAGATTTAAGAACATGGTGACAAGATTGGCAATGTTTAATATATAGATATATTCTCCTCTTAATGCAGGACCGAGCAGCCGGTTTATAAAAACCATATTTAAAACACCGAGAAATGCCGTCATAAGCTTTGTGAAAACGGAATATAAATACTGATTCCTTAATATTCTCCTTATCATAGCCTCCCGTACTCCCTGAACCATTCGGCAAAGCTCAGCAGCCCTTCCTCTATGGATATTCTTGGCTTAAATCCTATATATCCCGTCAAATCATCCAGCTCGGCATATGTAACCGGAACATCCCCCTGCTGCATAGGCAGATATTCCCTCTCCGCTTTCCTATCCATATACTTTTCAAGCAATAAAATCATATATTCCAGCTCAACCGGTCTGTTATTTCCGATATTGAAAAGCCTGTAGGGAGCATAGCTTGCGGCAGGGTCAGCATCATGCCTGTTCCAGCCTTCATTTGGCTTTGGCGCTCCCTTCCTTATCAGCCTGACTATACCCTCGACTATGTCATCTATATATGTAAAATCCCTTTGCATTTTCCCGAAATTAAATATTTTAATGGGTTTTCCGCTTTTTATTGCATCTGCGAAAAGAAAATATGCCATATCCGGTCTTCCGAAAGGTCCGTATACCGTAAAAAATCTCAAGCCCGTAACAGGCAAGCCATATAGGCTTGAATATGCGTGAGCCATTAACTCATTTGATTTTTTTGTCGCCGCATACAGGCTCATAGGGTGGTCAGCATTATCATGTATACTGAACGGTACTTTCTCATTTGCCCCGTATACCGAGCTTGAGGATGCATAAATCAAGTGCGGAATTTTGTGATGTCTGCAGCCCTCCAGTATGTTGAGAAAGCCTGTAATATTGGAATCTATATATGCTCTGGGATTTTTGATGCTATACCTCACTCCTGCCTGTGCTGCAAGGTTTATAACACAATCAAGCTCATTGTCCTTAAAGACTGAATTTATTGAATTGCAGTCTTCAAGGCTGCAAACAATCTGTGAAAAATTTTTATACGGTTTTAACAGGCTGATTCTTTGTTTTTTCAGGTCTACAGAATAGTAATCGTTTAGATTGTCTATGCCTAGAACATGATAGCCTTCCGTCAGCAATTTCTTTGACAGGTGCATTCCGATGAACCCTGCATTCCCTGTGACAAGTATCTTTTTCATGAGGCTCCCCCTGCTATATAATATTGTATAGCTTGCATTTATCCAGCTTCTTAAAAGTATTTTCATATAAAAGTACAACTTTCTCTTCAAGACTGGAATAAGAATATTCGGCAATCACTCTGATCCTTCCGTTTCTGCCCATACGCCTTCTCTCCTCCGGATTGTCTATCAGGTATTTTAATGCTTCTTTCAGGCTTAAAATATATTGATTATTATTGACTGCATCTATTTTTATGCCGCATTCGGCTGTAACGCTGATTGAAGGGCCCCCATAATTTGTCGTAACCACCGGCAGCTCACATGACATGGCTTCAAGTATTGATGTTCCGCCGTGTTCAATTAAGGTAGGCAGGCAAAAAATATCCGCTGCCTGGAGTATTTCCCTTACAGTGCTGTTTGTTACTCTTCCGGGCATATAAATATAGTTTTCAAGCTTTTCCTCCCGTATAAATTTACATATTTTCCCGTATTGACTGCCATCTCCCAGCATAATTAACCGGCTCTGAGCATACCCTTCCATTAAAAGCAATTTATATGCCTTAATTAGAAGCATACAGCCCTTTGACAGCTCCAAGCGGCCCGAGTATACGATATTCACCGTTTCCAAGCTTTTTTCTGAACAAGGTGCAAACTTATCTGTATCAACAACCGTGTCAAATAACTCAACAGTTTTATAGTGAATAGCCTCCGGTAAATTCTCCAGTAAATATTTGGTTCCGATAAGTATCAAATCGCAGTTGTTATAGTACCTGTTCCATTTTTCATTTTTGCGGATACGGCTATAGTAATTATTTCGTAAAATATATTTTAAGGTTTTGTAATTTTCAAACCCTTCGGGAAGCTTCAAGCCTCCCCCAAGAGGGCCTGCTATTATGGGCTTTCCATAAATATATAAATCATTGCAGGAATAATGGCCTGAAGGCGTGAGACAGTGAATCAAATCAAATTTATCCGCATTATTTTTATCTATTATTTTTTTTACTTTTTTTATAAACAGACTGTACTGTATATTATGTGCATGCAATTTACACAGGATATCACTCAACCTTTCAGGCATATACTTGCAGCACAATAAATCAATCCCATGAATACTGCTTTCCAAGCCCTTTTTGTGTCTTATGTCTGTTATCAAAGTTACCTTGTAGTATTTTGACAATATATTTACCCAGTTAAATGCAAACATTGCTTCAGAGCCCCTTGTTGGATTGCAGTCATAAGCGACTATCAATATTTGATACATACTAACTATTATTCCTTTCGCTGTGCTCAAAGCATAGAACTCGCCTGCTTAGTCACAAAAAATGATGAACTGCCCTTACTGCCGGAAAATGCACTATACTTGCGGTTCATGTCACCGCCCTTTTCTGCTTCATAAAAATAGTCCCTTGCCGAATATATCATCCCTGCCAGAACCCAAAATATCTCAATATAAAAGTTATTATTCGTAAGATTATGTGTAAGAGTTGCTATAAATGCTAAAAAAGCAAAATCATATATTTTTCTTTCTGCTGAAAGAAGCTTAAATATTTTACATCTGAGGCAGCTTATAATAGGACCGAATATAAGCATAAAATTTGCCGCAACCCCAAACAACCCCTGCTCTGCCCATATTTGAAGCAAAAAATTGTGTACATTTACACTGTCTGTTTGAGCAAGCCCGAATCTATAAAATTCATATCTGAAGGCATCATAGCTAAAGGCCATATTACCCAGCCCAATTCCTGTAAAAATATTGGTATAACCTGTCTTTAATGCAATCAGCCAAATTGCGAAATGATACCTTGACGACTGCTCCTGTGTGTTGAAGGTCTCCAGTATTCTTTCCTGCACATTTGAAAATAAGCTAAAAAATATACCGCAGGCTAAAACCGCCGCTATAACTATAGCAATATTCTTAACATGATCACCGCTCATAACAGAAAGCAGATGGACAACAAGCAATACCAGCAGGCCTGCCCTGGAATATGTAAATATCATCGTAAGAAAATTTGCTGAAAGCAATATGTAAAAGAATACCTTCCTCTTGCCGGAGGTTACCCTTATCATATAGTTAACAAATAATGACTGAATTAATACCTGATTTGCAATCGCAGTCGCACCAAGGCCTAGAACTCCATTCAGCCTCAATACCTCTGTTCCCGATTCCATCAGAGTGTTAGTACTGAATAAATTTGTATTTGCATATATCCGTCCATCCGGCAAAAGATAAAAAGACGGAATAATAACCCTTCCCGAAATATAGCTTGCAATACATATAGCTACCAGCAAAATATTTGAAAGTAAAAACATCCTGACTGTCTTTTTGAAAAAAGCAGGCTCTTTTGCCTTATTATATACTGTGTACATTATTAAGAATAAATATATATACTGCAATATCTCCTTTATGGATCGGTTAATATTCACAGAAAACAGGCAGGTAATAAAAATCACCGCTATGTATAGTATAAAAACAGCATGTGCCTGCTTATCAATTCTCAAGCTGCTTTTGGAAAGCAGCAGCTTCTTGTTGCAGGCTGCTTTTATAAATACAGCAATAAATATAAATACCCATAGCAGCTCCACAATTCTGATATCTGCTAAATTATTCATATATGTAAACATATATGAAAAGGGAGACAAAAAAATTGCAAATAAAATTATATTGTCAAAATTTATTGCAGGTCTCATTTTTATCCTCCTAAAAAGATTGTTTTTGTAAATCTGTTTTTTGACAATATCAAGCTGCCTGCTGTCAAAGGTATCAGCATTCCCAGAATAAATGCCGCGGCTATTGAGGCAATTGCGTTTACTCCCGCAGCTTCCGTCAAAAAGGTTACCGTAACAAGCACTATATAAGGATTATGCAAGTAGTAAATAAATACCGTCCTTTTCCCTATATAGCTGAAAGCAGAGTAAATCCACGAATTATTCCGGCTTGATAAGCTATATAATATAAAAACAGCTAATAATGCACAAATAACCTTTAAGCTGTAATTAATTACTCCCTCAGACCTTGTGTACAGCACATAGGCAATCACGTAGAGCACTGACAGAATTATGCTCAATAAAGCATTTGCTTTAAAACTTATATCTTTTATATATATCCCCGTAAACACGCCTGTCTCGTAATAAATCCACATTACAAGAAATCTTTTTAATACAAACATTTCATCTTTAATAAACATATTAGCCATGAAACCCAAGCTGAGCACCAGCAAAAGGAATAAGGCATTTATCTTCCTATTGCGGATAACATTATGAAGCAGATATGAGACAACAGAAATAATACATAATATATATGCAAACCACAGCACATTGCCTGTGCGAACATCATATGCCAGTATTCCCTGCATCAGGCGTACAGGCTTCAGACTTATATTTTCCTGAATCTTGTATACATCAATAACCTTCAGCAAATAATAGAATATGTATAAAACAAGTGACCAAGCTGTATATGGTATAAATAACCTTCTGATTTGACGGCCGATATACAGCTTGCACCTGTCAGCGCTGTATGGCCTTAGCCCTTGTATGTAGCCTGATACTATAAAAAACAGGGGCATATGAAAAGTATAAATAATATCCTTAAGCACTCCCACAACATAATATCTGCCTGCAAGTGCCGTTGTGAAGCAATGTCCCAGAACAACCAATGCAATGCCGATTCCTTTCAAAAAGTCTATATCTTCGTTATGCTGCATATGCTCCCCCCCGGAATACTATTTTAAAATCAGCCTAAAAGCATAATCGGTCCGGAATAGCTACAGATATCTTAATGGCGCGGAGGCTTAAAGCCGCCGGTTAAAATTAAGCTTAAAATATTATGCAATATCAGTAACCTTGGCCATACCGCTTTCATATTTTCTTGTTCCCGGTCCGTATAATATATTAGCTACCAGCCTTACATCTCCGTTATGAATTGCAAAGCCATATTGCTTTTCATTACTTGTTACAACTTTATTATTGCTGCATTCAAATTTGTATCCTGACAAGGAATTGTTATCCTTCACTTCAATTCCGCATATGCCCTTTTGAGGATCAAGGGAAATAACATTACCGGCTATTCTGCTTTCCTGTATATCACAGGAAATGCCAATTCCGCACCTATAAATAATATTATTTTCAGCAGTCTCGGGAGATGCTATTGCAGTTCTTGAACCATTTATAATATTTCTGTATGCTTTTCCATAACAAATTCCGGTGGCTAATTCTCCTGTTACTGTATTGTCATTTATACAGGTGGCATTATATACTGCCGTAGTGTTCACAAGCTGTCCCTCAGCGGTGATAATATTATCCCTTACAAATACATTTTCAATATTTGTGTCATTATCATTTATGTATATTATTTTACAGCTGTCCTTTGTACTTTTATCTATGGTAATTTCATTGCCTGAGATTACTACATTTGAAACTGCATTTGCTCTATTAGAGCCGCCTACGGTAATTGTATAGTTACTGATTTTTTCCGAATAAATTTTATTATTAAAAAATTTAATATTATCAACTGTTCCACAATAGCTATTCTCACTTGGATAGGTTGAAAGGACCTTGGCATTATTGTCTGAATAATCCTTGAACTCACATTTTTCCACCTCAATATTTCTAATATTGCCTCTGCTTGAATACACAGCCATAATTTCGTCATCGGAATCCTGTTTAAAATTGCAGTTACTGATTGATATGCTTTCGGTAGCATTTCTGTTATCCTTATCTGAATTGGTTAAATTTCTTACCCATATACAGCTGCCTTTGTCAGCACCTGTCATATTTTCAAACGAGCAAGCTTTTATTTTTATATTCTTGCAGCAGCAAAACAAATCTACCAGTGTAATCATGCCGTCACTTGCCTTGTCTGAAACAAAGCGGCAATTCAGAATATTGCCTCCATTTACATTAGCCAACACCAGAATAAATTTAAAGGCATTATTTTTACCTTGCTTCAGCTCAAATGAAATACCGTCCACAGTAATATTCTGAGCCGAATTTTCGTCAAAAATCCTTTTATGGCTGTCATTAACTATACAAGCCGCCACATTATATTCATAAGCGGAATTTGCCGTATTGCCTGCAAAGGAAATTTTTGTCCTGCCCTTAACTCCTGATATTTTTATATTCTTTCCCTTAATACAAAGCTGCTCCTTACAAAAAAAATTACCTTCCGGGATGCTTATTTTTTTTTCATTACTGAATAATTCCTGTAAATATTTAGTATTATTATTTGCTTCAACAGTAAAGCCTTCATCCTCATAATACTTCCCGTCAGCTTCATTGTAATAGTTTGCATTTCCGATATTGCTTTGCTTCTGAGCTTCGTTCAAAGCAGAAGAATTTATCATAAGGCCTTTTAATATATTGGGATATACGCTTTCACTTTTTGCATGTAAATAAATTACGGAAATGAAAAGGATGCATATTAATATTAGAACCTTTTTACGCATAAATTTTAAATCTACACCGCCCTCTCACCTCTGAGCAAATGCTCCCCGGCTATGGAGCCCTGTCCGATTATCCTTCTGCCTATTGACTCATAAATAAAGCCATTTCCTTCTGCCTCCTCAAGCTTAAAACAATTTCTGCCGTCAAGGACAATGGGCTTTCTCATAAGCAATTGAAACCTTGACACATCCATCAGGACTATTTCAGGCCATTCTGTTAATATGAAGCAAATGTCCGCATCCTTGAGAGCTTCCTCAATTGAGCCGCAGTAGCTTATTTCCTCCGGGTATGCTTTTTTGAAGTTATCCATCCCTACCGGATCCCATGCCTTAATCTTTGCTCCGTCCTCTAAAAGAATAGGAATATTTTGAAGTGACGGCGCTTCACGAAAATCATCGGTTCCGGGTTTGAAAGTAAGGCCCAGTATTGCGACTGTCAGATCACGAAAGCTGTCATAGTATTTTCTGGCTTTTTTAATAAGCTTTATTTTCTGATTTTCATTTACATCAATGGCAGCCTTAATAGTCTTTAACTCACAATCATTGAAATTAGCAAGCCAATGCAACGCCTTTGTATCCTTTGGAAAGCACGAGCCTCCGTACCCTATGCCTGCCTTCAGAAAGCGGTTCCCTATTCTCGGGTCAAGCCCCATGCCCAATGCGACATCCTCCACATCCGCACCGATAAAATCACATAGGTTTGCAATCTCATTTATGTAGGAGATTTTTAAAGCAAGAAAATCATTGGAGGCATACTTAATCATTTCGGCGCTTCTTCTGTCTGTGACGACATATTCCTGACCAAGCCTGTCATATATATCCTTGAGCACCTTTTCCGCTTCCGGTGAGTTTACTCCAATAACAATCCGTGAAGCTTTCATTGTATCCCTGACAGCCGTTCCCTGCGAAAGAAATTCAGGATTATTTGCAATTTCAAAATGCCTGCCGGTATTTTTAAGCCGTACAGCCTTATCCAGATTGTCACCTGTTCCTACAGGCACCGTAGACTTTATAACTATAATAC
This sequence comes from Ruminiclostridium sufflavum DSM 19573, assembly GCF_003208175.1. Taxonomy (GTDB): domain Bacteria; phylum Bacillota; class Clostridia; order Acetivibrionales; family DSM-1351; genus Ruminiclostridium; species Ruminiclostridium sufflavum. Next base: position 169,744 of record NZ_QKMR01000003.1, read on the forward strand.
AATCTCTTTGCGCACACTCAACCGCCTGCTGAACAGCTGCATATACGCATTTCAGATTTGCCGAGCCATCCCTTTTTTCGGGTGTTCCCACACAAATAATCACAGCCTCACTATCCCTGTATGCCTCTTTATAATCAGTTGTAAAGCTGATTCGCTCTCTGTTTCTGATTAGCATTTCTTCGAGTCCCGGCTCGAAAATTGGCATTATGCAGTCCTGCAGCTTCTTTATTCTTATACTGTCAATATCATAACAGGTTACGGCATGCCCCGTTTCAGCCATGCAAGCTCCTGTGACTATGCCAACATAACCTGTTCCGGCGATTGTTATCTTCATTTTTTATTTCCTCCCCGAAAAACACTTTTAAAGCCTCAAGACGATAAATTATCAGAAATATGCTAGCGTTGACGGCTGCATCGTTTATTTAGCAGCCATCGGTAATTGCCTTTCAAGCAATCCCTTCTTAACCTTTGCGCTATGGAAATATCCGTATGAATTTAAATATTTTCTGTAATCTCTTTTATTGATTTCGTTAATAACTACCCCTAACAAATTTACATTTGCTTTTTCCAGTTTTTCTTTTGACCTGCCAATCGCTGTAATATCTGTTTTCCCCATTTTTGCAACCAGAATGGCAGAGTCAGCCTTTGCAGAAATTAGAACAGCGTCTGATATTGAATCAAGGGGAGGAGCATCAAATATGGCATATTCGAATTCTTCCTCCAAGCTCTCAAGCAAACGGTCAAATCTTTCCGAGCAGATAAGTCCTATAGGGTTTAATGCTATACCTCCATTTGGTATATATCTGAAGCCTTCAACATCCGTACAGCATATTATTTCCTCATACCCGGCATTATTGCATAAATATTGAGAAAGCCCCCGGTTGCTTACCTCCCTTGGTATTGATGCCAGAGCGGCTTCCTTTCTCATATCGGCATCGACCAGTACGGTGCTTTTCCCCCAGCCTGCCAATGTCACAGCAAGGCTTATTGCAACAGAGGTCTTGCCCGCCTTAGGTTCAGAGCTTGTAATTACAATGCTGCTTATTTTTTTATTTTCCGATTCCATATAAAGGTTTCCTGAAAGCATTGAATATGCATCCCTGACTGCCTGATTCTCCTGTATACATGCTTTAAATGCAATATTAGGCATTGGCTTCCTCCTCTACCTGACACTATATTTAGGGATAGCTCCTATAACCCTGATCTTCAATGTTTTTTCAACATCATCAGCATATCTGATTTTAATGTCAAACAATTCCCTGAAATATATGAGAGAAAATGCAATTGCAACTCCAGCGGCAAAGCCAATCATGATTTTCTTTGATGCTTCATTATTTATTGGATATTCAGGTATCTTAGCCTTATTCAATACTCCGATTATATTATTGTTGGTCAGATTCCTCAGCTCAGAAATAAATGCCTCGGTAACTGCATTTGAGATATCGGCGGCTGTTTCTGCATCATTAGCCACCGCACTTATGGCAATAACACTGGATTCATTTTTTTGAATTATGTTAACCATACTAATAAGCCTCTCCTGAGAAAGATTATATTTCCCCAGAAGCTTATTTGCAGAAGCTATTACCCTTTCACTTGTCAGAACATATTGATAATCCATAACCAGCTGTCTGCTTAAGGATACATCCTGATAATTTATGCCCTTACCGCCATTCTCAGTATTATTTTTATTCATTGCATATATTGTTGTCTCAGCTTTATATACAGGGGTATTCCCGATAATATTCAAATATGCGGAACCGCCTCCCCCTAGCACTCCTAACAGAATAACCAGCCAAGTCATTCTTTTTATTGAATTTAAAAATCTATTCAGTTCCATTTTGGTTTCGCTCCCATCCAATTTATGTAAAAGCAATGCTTCGCCCTTCGGAATCCTTTTCATATTCCAACAGCCTTCTGCCTTCAAGCCGGTAATAATTATCGCCAAAAAAGGATTCCTTCCGGCTTTGAGCTCTATATGTTCTTCCTCTCCTCACCTAACGCCGAAACAGCAAGGCTAAGATACAGAATTATTATGCAGGTTGTATCATTGTCACGCAAAGCTCTACGGTTCTGGGCTGCCCCATGAGGTCAACCAATACCTTTACTCTTCCTTTTCTCCTGTCAACTGATTGTATTAAGCCCTCTAAGCCATATAAAGGGCCATCTGTGACCTCAATCTTTCCGCCTTTTATATAAATATTTGAATATCCGACAATATCACCCTCAGATAACAACTTACTGATAAACCATATTTCATGCTTGTAGATTTCCTGCGGACCGGCACTGTCCTTAAGGAATCTGATAACTCCCGGTATTCCTGTTATTAAATTATATGCCCTGCTGCTTATCTGTCCGTTTAACAGGACATATCCGGGGAAAAGCGGTCTAATCCGCTCTTTCCATATACCTTCTTTTCTTTCTTTCATTTTTCGCTTTGGAACCAGTGCTTTAATTTCAGCCTTCATTATAAAATGAATTCTTTCCTTAACCCTGTCCTCTTCTCCGGTAGCTACAAATAATGCATACCATTTCAAATCTTCATTCATCCTTCTGCTCCAATAATATTCTATGTATTATTGTTAAATGCAGCTTTTTTTATTAATCCTGCAATTTGAAATTATACTCGGAAAAATTTATTTGTAAATTTAATGCTTTCGCCATTTCCCATGTAATATGTGACTTCTTCAACATTAAATTTTTAAATAATTTAAAATTGTGTTATAAATTTGGTAAATAGCCGTAATTATTTGATGTAAAGAAACCAAGATTCAAAACATGTTTTTTACTATTAAGACGGAAATAATATATTAACTCAAACTACGCTGAAAGCCGGCTTGAAAGCAATATTTGCCTGAAAGAGAGTATAAATGCTGTCGCGGTATTCCCGCCGGTAAGGCTTCAGCTGTAATTGCCTTTGATTAAAAAAGCAAGGTACGGATAATTCACAGAATTTATCCGTACCTTGCTTTTTTATAATACCCGTATGATTTTCAATATTTATTCAAGCACATCCACAGCCTTTAAATATACTGTATCTTCCGACTCAGACAAAGCCTCCAGCTTATCATTAAGAAGACGCTGGGTGCAAAAATCCAATACACCATAGCCGTAAACCTTATTGTCCTTCTGAAACCTTGTAAGAGCCTCAGTCGTCTTTTTGTCCAATATATTATCCGGCTCATCAACATCATAATTGAGCAGCTTCAAAATACATTCCGCATTGTAGACATCACTGCAGGCAGTTCCAAGTGACGGCTTGACCGCAATATAAAGCTGACGGATTTCGTTTACCTTTATTCCGCCTGCCTCCTTGCTGCCCTCACTGACATTTATATCAGGCTCAATGCCTTTAAGATCAATGCACTCGCCATTAGGCGTGTAATACATTCCCATGGTCATTTTTGCCCAGCCTAACAAATCACTTTCATATGCATCTTCAAACATTGAGGCATTTACCGTTTTATTCTCACTATCCTTGTTAAGCCGCTCATATGCTTCCGGTGACAATATCGGAATAAAGCTCTGCACCTTTGCCTTTCCGAAGGTTTTGTTTCCGATTATAACTCCCGCACCGGTATCTTTTATAGCTCCTGTCAATATTTCGGACGCACTTGCTGAATTTTCGTTTACCAAGACAGCAAGCTTATATTTTATGCTCTTCAGCGATGAATAATACTCCTCATCCTCCATTGCTTCATCCTTAAAATCAAGCTTTGTAATCAGTCCCTTGGGCACAAATAACCTGCCCACAGAAACCGCCTGATCCAGAAGTCCTCCCGGGTTATTTCTCAAATCCAGAACAATATTTGCAATACTCTTGCTGTCAAATTCATTCAGAGCCTCTTTCACTCCGCTGTAAGTATTCGCAGAAAACATATCAATCAGAATATATCCTATATTCCCCCGTATTTCATAGCTGACACTGGGAACATCAACCCTTGCCCTGGCAACCTCAACCTCATCCTTTATACTCTCTTTCAGTATTCCAAGCTTTACCTTTGTTCCGGCGGTTCCTTTAATATTTGAAATAACTTCATCAATCTCCTTCTTGGCTGCTGATATTCCATTAACCTCAGAAATCTTGTCACCCTTCTGAATTCCTGCTTTTTGCGCCGGCAAACCTTCAAATACCTTTACAACAGTAACATAGTCGCCAATCTTCTCCACAACAATGCCGACTCCCTCTATTTCACCGCCCAGTGAATCCATAAAGGAATTAAATTCACTCTGCTTATAAAATACAGAATATATATCAAGGGCCTCAAACATCCCCTCAACAGTAGGCTTATTCAAAGCCGCGTCTGTTATGCTCCCGCTGTATTTCTGCTTTATCAGCTTTCTGACACTATCCAGATAATCATCACTGAACCCAGTCTCCTGCTGCTGTATCTGAGCTTGGGCAGCAAATACATCCGTTCCCCAAACCATAAAAATTATCATTATCGACAGTACTGCCGCTGTAATCCTCTTAAAATTTTTCATTATAGTGTCCATGTTCAATACCATAAATAAAGTCAATTACTGTCACTGCTGCGTCTTGAACCGTAATTGACAATAGTCAGAATATACAAGTTGAAATGGACTAACACCTCCCATATAAATATTTTATAACAATTTTTGTATATATTTTATTAATAGCTGATAAGCTTATCCATGTATTCACTTCTGATTCCGCTGTTCATATATTCTATGTATGCCCTCATCATATCAGCGGCTTTTGCCTTAGTAACCTTGGACGCAGGATAAATATACCCTTTTGCATCCTCTTCAATCAGTCCTATCTTCTCCGCAACGTACATCGAAGGTCTTGCAAAGGAGGATATGCTGTCATTATCCACAAAGCTTGTCACCGGTGCAGGATTTGGTGCCAGCCCGTTTAAGCCCAAGGAATTTATCATCATTGTAACTGCCTCCTGCATTGTTATCAAATTGCCTGGTCTGAACTGGCTCTTTCCGTTGCCCCACACGATGCCCCTTGTTGCCGCCTCATTAATAGATGCAAAAAATGTATGATTTACCGAAACATCTGTAAATAAAGAAGTAACCTCGGTATTCTTTGTATTGGAGCTCTTCTTCTTTGTTACAAAAACCGGATCAATCGGAACTGCTTTCGCGACATTTACAAAGGCATCGACAAATTCGGCTCTGCTCATATATTCCTGAGGGTCGAAAGTTGCTGCATCCTCATTCTTAAATGCCTCCAGCCCAAACAAAAGAGTAATGCTTTCCTCCGAGGGATGCCCGCTTATCTGGTTCAGATTCGGAGAAATCAAGCTTATCTGCGTTGGAAAGCTTTCAAGCTTCAAGCTGTTGGTGTATGTATTAACCTTGGTGGTAGGAGCCTTATTTTTATCCAGCTCACTCAACTTTGCGGTATATTTTAGAATATTCTCATTTTTTTGTGTTTGCACATAACCGCCTTCAACACTTGTCTGTTCCGCAATGCTCTCATCATATTTCAGCTCCTTTTTTGTGGTGGAGGAAATGTCCAAGGTCACCTTTCCTATATTCCCGACCGTCTTGCCCGGCTTGCGCTGTGAAATAGTCTGCTCTATTTTTTGCGCCTCCGCCGAGCTCCAGTATTCATCATAGCCCGAATAGCTGCCTGAGGACTCCACTACAACGGTATCTGTATTTTTAGCGGTATCAATATGATATGTCTTCTTGCTTCTCAAGGTTCCGTTATAGTAATTGACCGCAGGCTTCATGTCAATAAGATTCGACTTTGAAAGTACATAATCATTTGTACCGGCTATAATATATTTAGTACCGCCCACTGTTGCTGTTTCCGTGGCTTTTGTCAATTTTGTGGATTCTGTCTTCTGCCCGTTATCCTTGGGTGTAATCGTTGTAACATAGGTAAGGGAACGAACCAGCTTATTATCTCCGTTAGCCAGTGAATATGCGTATGTTGATGTCAATGTCTGGGTACTGTTTTTTGTATCCTCCTTGTATTTTTTTGATATAGTAACCGTTCCGCTTAAAATAATTGGAACACCGCTCAAAAAGCAAGGCTCCTGATACTCATACTCAAATTTGCTTGATGCTGTGGCAGCGGCGGCTGGAGCCTCTCCTGATGAGATACCGCCGTCATATCCGCTGTCACCCTTCCCTGCAAACGTTATACCCGGTACCGCAAGAGTGATAATCAACGAAAATACCAAGCCTAAGCAGGTATATCCTTTTACCCTAAATTTTTTTGATAAGCTACGCAAAATATTCAGCCTCCATTAAATTTATTTACTCAAACCCCACCGCAGGATATACTGTTTAAAACTCCGCCATATAAAAATTGCAGCAATTTTATATTTATCCGGGCATTACAAACAAGCAGTATAAGCTTGAGTTATTCGTCTGTATAATTCCGATTATTCTTCAACTATAACTATATATGCATCACCTGTTACAGTATTATCTTTTTTAAGGACTTTTATCTTATCTCCCTTTTTAAGCTCTGACGGATTTATTCTTTTATTGTTCTTTATAACCAAAGAATTTGTCAGAAGAACAAATTTACTGTCTTTGATGCTTACCCACAAATGCTTGGCTGCATCATAGTATTTGCAATTGCGCAGTGCTATCCCATCAGGCTGCTTGAGAATATTCCCGTCATCACCTGTTGTTCCTCCTGTCATTTCTGTAACCTCACCTGTAATGCTGTAGCTTCCATAAGGTGCAGTACTGATTTCAACTGCATTTGTGCCGTCGCTCAATATATATATCGTTCTGTCATAGAAGGTGCTTGCTCCGCTGTAGCTGCTAAAGTCCCCCTGACCGGCTATGCCATCTGTATCGGTGATTCTTGTATCTGCTGTTAAGTTAAATGTCATAGGTGTGTTTGCATAATTCCAGTTCACACCGTCCAACTTTGCATATGATTGAAGAGTAACGCTCTTGTATTCATCAATACTGCTGATTCTTCCCCTGTACAATTGAACAGCCTCTGTCCCCGGCCTGTTCTCTATTGAAACAACACCGGCCACAAGCTTACCCGTTTCAGAATCCCTGTTGGCCATAACATAAGCGTAGTCATCGGCTGTGACACTGCTTCCCTGTACAAGCCTTCCGTCCTTTACCACAATTGTACCGTTATCAAAGGAAATTCGCTCCAATGCTTTTCCCAGCGTAAAATTATTTGAGCTTGCGGTATTATATACCTTGTCATTGTATGCAACCTCTTTATCCAAGTCATCTATAAAGCTGGCTACCACACCATTTTCACCATTGCCGTAATCCTTTTCACTGGCAATATATACCGTAGTTCCGCTCAATAATGTATTCAAGGTTTTTGCAGCTCTTTCATTCCCGCCAAAGAACGCCTTAAAATTGTTTCCTACGGCAATTGTCATAAAAGGATCCGTAGTATTCTTCATCCACTGTCCCTTTGTCAAAACCCACGGATTACTGATCATAATCTTATTTGACAAATCATCATAGCTTTCAAATATTCCCTTGTATACATTTGCAACCAGCCTGTCTCCGCCCTCTATAACTATCTCTTTCAGCACTGAAATATTTGGAGCGTTATTCACTATAAGCTTTACCTTGTCACCATTTTTCAGCTGGCTTATCTTTGTGAGCTTTCCATCCTTGATTACATCAACTCCGTTTGTATTGAATATCAGCTGCTTTCCTTTTTCTGTTTCAACTGTAACAGAGCTTATTTTCATATTAACTATTTTACCATAGTATATGGAGTAATTGGGAACTCCGCTGATAGAAGATACTGCTCCCTCATCATCTATTCTGACAAATACTGTGTCACCCGGCTCAATATCGCTTAATTCCGCAGGCACATGGTTCTTGTAAACCTTAACATCATTGGGGTCTGCATAATTAAAGGTTCTGAGCGTTGATGCCTCCAGCGGTGTCTTGCCTGTTCCGTCTTCATTATAAAGAGTTAAATATCCGAGCTGAGGATTATTTTCCTCAACTATACCCGCAACCAATCCCTGTTCCCTTTCCTTTTTCACAGTTACAGGAGTTATCTCAACAATCATATCCTGATTTATTCCGATAATGACAACACTTCCGGGCTTAATAGACGAAACATCTACCTTGGACTTGGTCAGAGCATTTATAACACCGTTTGAATAGGATTTATTTTCATAGACAATACTTCCGTCAGAGTAGGTCTGCGGCTTCGGTTCTGATACCTCTTGATTCGGGTATTCGATTTCCTGCTTCAGAGGAGTGATATTAATTGACCGGGCTGCAGTATTTACACTGTTTATAATAGCAGCCTTATAGCCTATTTCCTTATTGCTTGAGAGTACACGGGCATAATATACCGTTTTGTCTTCTAAGCCTGCAATATATTCAATCCTGTCTCCTGTTGAAAGGCTGGAGGAATTAGTAATATTTCCGTTTTTGCATACCGGTATTTCCGTACGGGATGCCACCTGAGCATTTCCGGTAATTTCATTTGTAGTGGTTGTAGGCTTCTGATACTGCGCTTCTACTGATATTGAATCAAGAAGCCCGTCAGAATTACGGACGTAATATGTATTATAATCTATCTGATATCCCTTTGAGGTATCCTTCGTTGAGCGCTTTTCTTCTATTGTTGCAGTTCTTTTTTCCATACCCCGGAGGGGCAGAATAACATTTTCAGCATTTTTAAGAATCCTTGCAGCCTGTGAACGTGTAATAGCCTGATTCGGATTAAAATTGCCCTTCCCGTCACCGCTCATAATATTATTCTCAAGTATAGCTTCTATGTACGGCACATTTTCCGCCTTTGCACTTTTCCAATCAGAATAGCTGTTGAAAAGCTCCTGCTGATTATATACAGGAGGCAGCATCAATGCCTTTGCAAGCCATGTTGCAAACTCCTGTCTCGTTACGGAAGTGCTTCTTTTAAAAGCAGCCGCATCCAAGCCTGACTGGTCGGTTTGCAATGCATCGGCCAGATTCTGCAAGGTAATCAACCCGTCATTGGCTGCCAGCTGAAGGCTGCCATCATATAGAACGGCCTGAAGGCCTGTCTTTTTCTGTGCCGCAGTTCGCGCGTCATTTAGTGTCTGTCCCTGAGACGCAATGTCCTGTGCTCTGTTTGCCGCCATATAAACCAGATATAATGCCATTTCTTTTGAAATAGAACCGTTTGGATTAAATTTTGTACTTCCCGGAGATGGGAATATCCCCAGCGCACCATTTTGATAAACAGCATCCTTCAAATCATATTCAGCCTTACTTATATCCGTATACTTCAAATTATTTATCACTGCCTGTCCGTTTTTTGCGGAAGTATATACACCGGAAACCTGCTCATCCGATACGGCGGCATTAACAAAACCAATCTGAGAAATTAACGCCGTACAAAGAACTGCCGAGATAGTCTTAATAATTCCCTCTGATAATTTTTTGCCGGTATTGCTCAGGTCTGTATGCTTATTTTTTTGATTAGTCAGTTTTAAAAAAATCATATCCTAGGCCCCTATATAAAAATAATTATTTTGTACGATAATAGTATCGGCTGTTTTACAAGAATTTTGTATTAAAGTTTCATTACAAAATTTGCAGTGCACATATTCATCCATAACCGCATAGAATACATCAGTACTTTTGTCAGATAAACCTGCTTATGTCTATGTACGTTCCTGTATCAAAATCCTATTCATAAAAGAAAACAGCGGCTAAGAAATAGAATACCTTTATGTCCAAGCAAAGTTTTATTCTTTGTGAGCATCGAAAGGAAGGGTAATTTTATGCCTATAAATATATTTTCCAAGGCATCCAGAACACTTGATACTGTAACTAATGCCAAGAGCTATGGTGCGACAGGCAGCGGAACAACCGATGATTCAGCCGCAATTCAAAGTGCGGTAGATTATGTTTCTTCTATAGGCGGAGGAACAGTATTTATCCCAAGCGGAATATTTCTGGTAAGAAACTGCATCAGGTTAAGAAATAAGGTTAATCTATCAGGGCTTAAAGGAAGCAGTATTATAAAGATTGATGATACCTTCAAAGGGAACGGCTCACCTAATTCAATCTCCGTCTTTCCTAATGTCCTATGGAATGAACACAGCCAGAACACCTTTGACAGTGCCACCGCAGACAGCTTCACAATAAAAGACCTGACATTTATCCACTCTTCCAGCCTGTCAAGCCTGAATTCGATAATATTACTCAGAAATACCAATGGGGTGACCATAGACAGCTGTGAATTCAGCATGTCAGGAAAAGCTTCGGCACTTGCCGTATACGCTTATAGCTGTAATTATTATATGAGAATATGCAATAATAAAATTATAAATATGACCGGCGCTGATACCGGAGGTGGCATCTGGGTCAGCAATCTTACAAATATACCAGATGAAACCAACATGACATGCGATGTTTCTATTGAAGGCAACAGTTTCACAAGCAATAGCAGCGCAGAGAGCCTGGCAATATACGGACGGGATGGAATAATAAAAAATACGGCAGTATCCGGAAATAAGTTTCTGACATTAAAAAATAAAAGCAAACCTCAATCCAAAGTTTTCTCTATTTACGGAAGAACCTACTATACCGCATCCACAGGCACAGGAGTTGAGAATATTATCGTAGCAAATAATCTTTTTAATGTTGAAGAATTTGGAGCGGCCGTAATTGCGGTAGGAAGCTCAGTTTCATTAACAGATAAAATAAAGAATGTATTGATTGATTCAAATATTATAAATTTTAAAACAGAAATTCCCGATACCAATGCTACATGCATATTGGGATATGATACAGGCACTGCAGAGAATATCAAGGTGTCCAATAATATTATATCAAACACAGGAAATATACCTTGCAAATACGGCATCTACAAAATGTGGAACGTTGAGAGGAATCATGTTAAGGGTGCCTATGCAAAGGCATGCATCAGTGACTGTATAAATGCTGTTAATAATTATTTGTATGATAATATGCAGCCCAACAGTGCCGCAATTAAAAACTCATCCTATATATGCGGCAACGTTGTACAAAACTGCCTGAGAGGCATTTTGATTGATTATGAGGGAACGTATAATATACTTAATAATATAATTACCCTGTCAGATGCTGCTTCTGCAACCGGTATTTATATTGTGACCGCCCCATCCTCCTCAGTAATAAACGGAAACACCATATACACCGTTAATTCAGTTTCCTCTGCCTTTAACTTTACCATAGGGAAAATAACGATGCTTAACAATATGAAGTTCGGCACCGGTAAATATATATACAGCAACATAGTATTGGCCTATGCCAGCGGGAACAGGATAGATGACTCCGGCTTTGACACCTTTTACCCGGGGCAGATTCTTGATAATGAAATACAGGATGCCCTGCCTGTAGGACATGTATGCATGGACACCTCAACGGTGTCTCCCGCAATTGGCCGAAGAAAAATTTTGCCCGGAAACGGAGCAAATAAATGGCAGGTAATCAAAATGTAAATTGCGGCATAAAAGACTGAAATAAAAAAACTCCTTTCAGGTATTGCCGGACTTTGCGGACAGACTTCTGCAAATGCATTCCGATTTTACCAAAAAGGAGTTCTGTATATTTTCATTCTATTCCATTCTCTCAGGTGCGCTGATACTTAATAAATCCAATACATTTCTGATAACTGTTCTCGTGCAGTCAACAAGCATAAGTCTGGATTTCATCAGCTCCTCTTCCTCGCCCCTTACCTTGCAGGCATTATAGAAGCTGTGGAAGCAGGCAGCCACATCCTGAACATATCTTGTCAATCTGCTCGGTTCAAGAGTTTCAGCCGATATCCTCACCTCGTCAGGATATTCCGACAGCTTCTTGATCAGAACAAGCTCTTCATCAGCCTTGAGCAGTTCAAGCCTTACATCCTTTATATCCGGAACAGTCACACCCTCACTGGCTATAAGCTTCAGCATGCTGCAAATTCTTGCATGGGCATACTGCACATAGTAAACCGGATTTTCATTAGATTGCTTAGCCGCCAAATCAAGATCAAAATCCAAATGGCTTCCGGATGCTTTTGCATTAAAGAAAAATCTTACCGCATCGCGGCCTACTTCATCAACCAAATCCATAAGTGAAATAGACTTGCCTGTCCTTTTTGACATTCTTGCAACTTCACCGTTTCTATACAGTCGAACCAACTGGAACAGCACTACATCAAGCTTGTCCGGATTTATTCCGAGAGCCGCCATTGAGGCCTTCATTCTAGCCACATGTCCATGATGGTCAGCTCCCCAGAGATTTATTACCCAGTCAAAGCCTCTCGTTTCAAACTTATTTCTGTGGTAAGCTATATCTGCCGCAAAATACGTAGGTATTCCGTTATTTCTGACCAACACCTCATCCTTTTCACTGCCTATTACCGAGCCCTTTAACCATAATGCGCCGTCATGCTCTGCTGTACATCCCCTGTCCGTAAGAACCTTTAAGGTTTCAGCCACCTCGTTGCTCCTATGCAAGGTCTGCTCTGAAAACCACACATCAAATTCCACTCCGTAGCTGGCAAGGCCTTCTCTTATTGCTTTTAAATTTCTGGGAAGCGCATAGTCAACAAATACCTTCTTCCTTTGCTCGGAATCAGCATCTATATACTTATCTCCATAGGCTTTTACAAATTCTCTCATATGCTCGGTTATGTCCTCACCCTGATAACCGTCTTCAGGAAAAACGATTGCAGCTTCACCCTTAATCAGCTGAATATACCTTGCCTCAAGAGACTTTCCGAATTTTTCTATCTGATTTCCTGCATCATTAATCAAATATTCTCTCGTAACAGCATAACCTGCGGCATCAAGTACGCTGGCTATACAGTCTCCGAGTGCTCCTCCTCTTGCATTGCCCATATGCAGAGGCCCTGTAGGATTTGCGCTTACATACTCTACCATAACCTTTCTGCCGTTTCCTATATTTATGTGCCCGTAATCTCCCTTTTCCTCAGCGATGATATTCATGGTATCATACAAATACTGCCTGCTTAATGAAAAATTGATAAAGCCCGGTCCTGCACAATCCACCTCTTCAATGTAGGTTTCCCTTGTATCAATATTTTTTATTATTATCTCCGCTATTTGTCTTGGTGCTTTTCTTGCAATTTTGGTGATTTGCATTGCAACATTTGTTGAAAAATCGCCATATCCCTTTTCTCTTGGCACCTCAATTGAAACATCCTTAATCTCAAGCAAAGGCAATTCTTGATTTTTTATAGCCTTGGTAATAGAATTCAGCACAACCTCTTTAATTTGCTGGCGTATTTTCTCTGACATGTTTTTCATTTACAGCTCCTGCCTCTCTTATTTGCATATAAAAATTATTTTTCCCTGCCATCCTGTTATCAACCTCAATTTGATAACCCACACATACTTCTCCGCCTGCATCATTTATATCTATATTTATATTTTCTGTATAAACCCCTATGGTAAAGATTCCATACTCTGTTTCATATGAAGATACATGCTTCTGACCCTTTTGGAAAACAAACTGGGAATTGACCTTACCGAATCTCATAAGTGTAACAACACCTTCTCCTACCTTCAAGGTGGTAGTAGTACCAAGCATTCCTGTTACTTCACTTTCTTTATAGGTAATATAATAATTGCCGCCTTTTTGATAATACTTCCCCTCTGTTATAAGCTCGAGAGTATTTGTATCATTGCTAATGTCAATCTGAGTACCCTTTACGTTAATTATTACATCCTTGCTCATCGGGTTCCTCCTAAAATTCTACGTATTTAACATCTTCCTTCTCTGTGAATTAGTACTATAATAACATTTGATACCGATTAAAGTCAATTGCTCAACTTTCCCGCCTGAAAAGTGAAATCAACCCTTAACGGTTCTGATAACACCGGGGAAAAAGGAATATATATCTTTTAACGCCAAAACAAATAGAGCTGCTGCAACTCCAACTAACAGTTGAGTTTGCAGCAGCCCTGCAATATAAGAACTGCAATTTCTAAGCGAAAAACAGAGGATATTTCTTAGAAAGGCTTTTTATGCAGTTCTGGTATTGTCTTCGGCAAATCCGTTCATTCTTTCATCCGACAGCTTGTCCTTTCCCGATATTCCGGGCTCAGTCATAGACATAGTATCCAAAATAATTTTTAAACTCTCTTCATCCAATAAGCCTTCTTCAATAATAAGCTTTCTGACTGATTCTCCTGTATTAATAGCCTTTTTGGCAATTTCAGCCGCCTTGGCATATCCGACATAAGGACAAATAGCTGTTATTATTCCCACGCTATTGTCTACTAAAGCCTTGCAGTGCTCCCTGTTTGCAGTAATTCCTACTATACAGTTATCCACCAAAGTCTCAACAGCGTATGCTGTTGTTTCAATAGACTCGAAAAGCTTATAAAAAATAATAGGTTCAAAAGCATTCAACTCCAATTGCCCTGCTTCCGCTGCCATTGTTATAGTCATATCATTTCCAATGGCATTAAAGGCCACTTGATTTACAACCTCGGGTATTACAGGATTTACCTTTCCCGGCATGATTGAAGAACCGTTCTGCTTGGGAGGAAGATTTATTTCACCAAAGCCTGTCCTTGGCCCCGAAGACATAAGTCTTAAATCGTTTGCCATTTTAGACAGATTTACGCTGCAGCTTTTTATAATACCTGACGTAGCCACATATCCGTCTAAATTCTGCGTTGCATCAACCAAATCAAAGGCCTGCATCAAATCAAGTCCCGAGACCTTAACCAGATTCTGGACTACAAACTGCAAATACTGCTCGTCTGCATTCAGCCCGGTTCCTATGGCTGTACCTCCCAGATTAACATATTTCATCTCATCCTTTGCCCTTTGCATACGGGTTAAATCTCTTTTAATCGCTTCGCTGTATGCCCTGAACTCCTGACCAAGCCGAATGGGGACTGCATCCTGAAGCTGCGTCCTTCCCATCTTAATCACGTCATCAAATTCTATCGCCTTCTCGATTAACGCACCATGCAGACGCTTCAGCTGAACCTCCAGCTTTATCAGCAATTTATATGCTGTCATTTTCCCGCATGTGGGAAACACATCATTGGTAGATTGTCCATAGTTTACATGGTCATTAGGATTTACAATAGAATAATCGCCCTTTTTCCCGCCTAAAAGCTCAATTGCGCGATTGGCAATTACCTCGTTTGCATTCATATTGATAGAAGTACCGGCTCCGCCCTGTATCTGGTCTACGATAAATTGGTCCCTTAACTTTCCTGAAACTATTTCATCACAAGCCTTAACAATGGCATCCGTAACTTTTTTACTTATTAAACCCGCTTCACAGTTTGTGATAGCAGATGCTTTTTTGATTTCTACTATACTGACAATCATATCCTGATGCATCCTCAATCCTGTAATAGGAAAATTCTCCAATGCACGCAGGGACTGTACTCCGTAATAGGCATCTTCGGGTACTTGCTTTTCACCGATAGAATCTCTTTCTATCCGGTATTTAATAGTATCTGCCATATTAACCTCCCACGCCGAATTTTCGGCACAAAATTTTTGTAAAGACTTCGTGGAGGTACGCCGGTATTTTAGTAGCCGTACCTGAAGTCTTTCAAAGCTAACCTCCCACGCCGAGCTTCCGGCCAAAAATATCTTTTATCAAAGCTTTAAATATATTCCTATCGGAAAGCACTTAGCCGCTGTTCCCTCTACTTCAATATTTGTGAAAGGAAAAGCTTTGTACGGTCATGCTCAGGATTTTCAAAAATTTGTGCCGGCGGTCCCGACTCCACAATATTTCCCCCGTCAAAGAAAAGAACCCTGTCGGCAACCTCCTGTGCAAATTTCATCTCATGTGTTACAACAACCAAGGTTTTGTCAGAGCCTGCCAAGGTCTTCATAACATCAAGAACCTCTTTGATCATTTCAGGGTCAAGTGCCGATGTCGGCTCATCAAAAAGTATAATTTCCGGCTGCATCGCCAAGGTTCTTGCTATAGCCACACGCTGCTGCTGCCCTCCCGATAACTGTCCCGGATATTTTTTTGCCTGGTCATGAATTCCCACACGTTCCAACAGCTCCAACGCAATTTTCTCCGCCTTGCTCTTAGGCCACTTTCTGACCCATATAGGCGCAAGCGTTAAATTATCCAATATCGTCATATGAGGGAAAAGGTTGAACTGCTGAAATACCATACCGGTTTCTTTTCTTATCGCTTCTATATCAGAAACATTATCGGACAATCTTATACCGTTAACTGTAATTTCACCCTTCTGTATTTCCTCCAACGCATTAATTGTACGGATAAATGTTGATTTTCCCGATCCTGACGGCCCTATAATAACTATTACCTCTCCGCGCTTAACCTCCAATGAAACACCACGTAATACATGATGACTTCCAAACCACTTATTAACATCTTTGCATACTATAATAGATTCCTCATTGCCAGCACTTATAATTGCTTCTTTTTCAGTTGCCATTTGAATCTCCTTCCCGCACTAATTCTTACCATAGCTAGATGATATCTCCATGTGCTTGCTTATTTTAGACATTACTGTACATATAACAAAAAATATTGCCGCAACAAACAAGAACACTTCCATCTGCCTGCCTAAAAATTGAGGATTTGCGACAACCCTTTTAGCAATACCCAGTAAGTCCATCAAACTTACAATAGCTACAAGCGAAGTGTCCTTAAATACTTCTATCACACTGCCTACCAAAGCCGGCACCACACTTCTCAATGCCTGAGGCATGATAACAAAGGTCATTCTCTGCACATAATTCAGGCCAAGTGCCTGAGCTGCCTCATATTGTCCCTGCGGTATTATTTGCATGCCGCCTCGGACTGTTTCCGCAACATATGCGGCATTAAACAAGGTAAAGCCAATCATTACTCTTAGAACATTATTCAATTCCAAACCATTGCCAAGAAATAAAGGGAGCAGTAATTGTGCCGCAAACAGCACAGTTATCAATGGAACTCCGCGGATTACTTCAATATATATAATACTGAACCAGCGTACTACCACAAGCTTGCTCCGGCGGCCCAGTGCCAATAAAATACCGAGAGGAAATGAAAACACGATATCTACCACTGCAATAAGGACTGTCAGCAGGAATCCTCCCCAAAGGTTTGAATTAACATCCTTCATATTTCCCACACCGTTCAGGAGAATTAATATAACGGGAACAGATATAAGCCAGCCTGCAAGATGATATCTCTTTACAAAGCTAAATTTGTTTCCCATCCAAAAGCCTGCGAAAGTAAGCAAGATTTGAACAGCTGCCCATATCTTTGTTGCAATTGATGTAAACGGCAATAAAAGTATAATCGCAAATATGGCAACTATAGTAAAAGAAACTGTTTTAATAACCCCTCTTTTAACTCCCCACAGAACACCAAGTAAAAATACTGCTACAGACAATGACAGCCAGACCCTCCATACCTCAGAGGCCGTATATTGTCCAACCATTAAAATTTTCAGATTTGCAGGAATTACATCCCATTTTGCCGTAACAAATATAAATTTCAAAACAGCTTTAGCAATAAAAATTATTATTATTGCAAATAAGCAGGTTATTATTGCATTTATCCAACTTCCGAATAAATTTTTCTTCATCCAATCTATAATTTTCGATTTCTGCTGTAAAAAAGACATTTTAACCTCCATATCCTCTATTTACCTTTCCACCAGCTTGTAATAATTATTGAAGCAATTCATTAAGAATGATATTACCAAGCTGACTATCAAATAGATTGATGCCATCAAAATCATAATTTGTATAGACTGACCTGTTTGATTTATAATGGTATTTCCTATTGAAAATAAATCGGTATACCCAACTGCTATCGCCAATGTACTGTTTTTGAACAAATTTAAAAACTGGCTTGTCACCGAGGGTATTATTACACGGAAAGCTTGAGGAAGAATAACCAGACGCATAGTAGCTCCCTTTTTCATACCGAGTGCCTTTGTCGCTTCTATTTGTCCTTTAGGTACTGCCATTATACCTGCTCTTACTATTTCAGCTATAAAAGCGGAATGGTATATAAACAGTCCGCACAAAATGGAAGCAAACTCAGAGCTGAGAACATATCCGCCTTTAAATGCCAGCTTGTTTATCTCAGGGAGACTTAGCTGTACAGGCGGGCTGGATGTAACCGCATATGCCGCAATAACGGCAATTAAAACAACTCCTAAACTCCAAAGCATAGGATGCATGCTTTTTCCGGACTCAACCTGTTTTTTCAGCATCACCTTCCAGAATACTACCGCCGCTGCCAGACCAATCAAGAGGAAGATCAGCCATATACCCGAAGACTGGTTTGCTGTAAACCATGGTATTGCGGTTCCGCGATTGCTGAAAAAAATTATATTTTTAAAGTTTATATTTCTTTCAATGTGAGGAAATGGTAAAAATACTGCAAAATAAAGAATAAAAATTTGTATTAATAACGGAGTATTACGAATTATCTCCACATATCCGCCGGTAATTTTTTTAACCAGCCAGTTGCTTGACAGCCGTCCTATGCCTATAAACAATCCCAGAATTCCTGATATTACAATGCCAACCAAGCCTACCTTCAATGTATTAAACAAGCCTACCAGTAAAGCTCTTCCAAAATTATCAGACGGAGTATAATCAATCAATCTGTCATCAATTGAGAACCCTGCCGTTGAATTTAAAAAATCAAATCCCAGCTTTATACCAATTTTTTGAAGACCCCGGCTGGCATTTGAAATGAAGAACACAGCCAGCAGGATGAGAACAACTAAAAATGCCGCCTGAAGAATAATCGGAATTACCTTTTTATTCTTCCATAATGGGGTCGTAGTCTTTCTATTCATGCAAAGCATCACCTCCGAATACATTCAACCGGCTTCCGGTATGGCGGAATATGAGCAATAAGCTTAAGTGCTGCATATCGGATGCCGGCTGACTTGTTCGTTTTTATTTTTTCCCTCAAATTATCAGTTAAAAGGCGGTGAATACATCAAGCCTCCATCTGTCCATAATGCATTCAGACCACGGTCAAGTTTAAATGCAGAGCCTTTTCCCAAAGTTCTTTCATAAATTTCCCCGTAGTTTCCAACGCCCTTTATCAGGTTTACAACCCAATCATTGCTGAGGCCTAGATTCTTGCCCAAGTCTCCTTCTGCTCCAAGGAAGCTGCGAATTGAAGGATCATCCGACTTAAGCATTTCTTCAACATTAGCCTGTGTTATTCCCAATTCCTCTGCCTGCATCAGTGCATACACTGTCCATCGTGTCACATTGAACCATTCGTCATCCCCTGCCTTTATTGCAGGTGTCAAAGGCTCCTTTGACAAGGTTTCTTCAAGAATAACGTGATCGTCCTGCTTACTCATACCCGCAAGTCTTGAAACAAGTCCGGATTTATCTGATGTCCATGCATCTATGCTTCCTGCTTCATATGCGGATACAATTGAATCCTGATTTTCAAAAACTACTATATTTGCTTTTGCTCCTACCGCTGCCAGCTTTGTTGTCACATTTTTTTCGGTAGTTGTACCCTGTTCCACACCTATACGCATTCCGTCAAGATCCTTAAAGGTCTTAACGTTCTTGCTTTTCTGAACCATGATACCTTGTCCGTCATAAAAATCAGTCGGTAAGAATCTTATTCCCAGAGTTGTGTCTCTGGTAATACTCATTGTAGTTGCACGGCTTAAAATATCAATTTCTCCGGTTTGAAGAGCGGTAAATCTGGTTTGTCCTGTAACCGGCTTCATTTCAGCAGCATCTGGATCACCTAGAATTGCAGCGGCAAAGGCCTTACCGATTTCAATGTCAAAACCGCTGTAGCTTCCGTCTGTCTCCAAGAAGCCAAAACCTGGAAGAACAGTGTCACAACCGATATAAACCTTACCTCTGGCTTTTACCTTCTGAAGTATTGATTCACTGCTCTGTGTCTTTCCGCCGGATGCGTTACTCGTATCGCCCTGCTCTGTCGAACTGGAGCAGCCGGTAACTACCAATACACTTGCAACCAGCAGCATTGCTACCTTGCCTAAAGCTTTCGCCTTCAAGTATTTCCCCATTTTCTTTCCTCCTCAATTTTTTAAAAATAGTATAGTTATACATATACAAATGTATCCGCTATTCGTGTCTACTTGCTGTTCCTGCTGATAAAGCCGCAAAGTCTTTTTACACCTTCAAGCAGCTTGCCTTCCTCAGTCGCATAGGAAATGCGTATCATCCTTGCGGTTGTTTTTCCGAAAGTAGCTCCCGGAGCAACCGATACCTTCTCTTCATTAAGAAGCTTCACCGAAAAATCATCAGAGTCCATTCCTGTGCCCGAGATATCCACCATCATATAAAATGCACCCTTAGGATAATAAGCCTTAATACCTGCCTCTTGGAACAGGGCATATACCTTGTCCCTGCGCCCCTTATAGCTTAGCCTTGCCTTTTCAACAAAGTCCTGCGGTCCCAGTATCGCTTCCTCGTATGCTTTTTGTGCTACTGATGTTGCATTTCCTACCAACGTAATCATTATCTGGGACATTGATGCGGTAATATCCTTATTTGCTATGGCATATCCTATTCTCCAGCCTGTCATTGCATACTTCTTGGATGCAGCCATAATAGTAATTACTCTGCCGTCTGTGTCATATGTTTTTAATGACACATGCTTGCCGTCGAAAATTATAGAATCATAAACCTCGTCTGAAATAACATATAAATCATGCTTCTGAGCAAATTCAAGTATCCTTTTGACGGTTGCTTCATCATAGACAGCCCCGGTAGGATTTGAAGGAGAATTAACCATAATTGCCTTTGTCTTATCGGTTATCCTGCTCTCAAGCATGCTCCAGTTAGGAACAAACCCTGCTTCAGGCTCAAGCTCATAGCTGACCGGAGTAAGACCTTGTGCAATCAATATCATTTCATATACAGGCCATGCAGGATCAGGCATAAGAATTTCATCACCGTAATCTGCTATAGCCATAAGAGCTGCTGTTATTGCACACACTGCACCGGAAGTTACAATTATCTCGTTTATATCTACAGAAGTGTTATAATCCTTATTGAAATCTTCCTGAATAGCCTTTCTCAGCGTAATATAGCCTGGAACGGGCGTATATTTTGTAAAGCCCCCAAGTGCTGCTTTTGCTGCCGCCTCACTGATATTGGACGGTGTAATAAAATCCGGTTCTCCTGTTTCCAGACGAATTGCTTCAGGAATTGCAGAAGCTAAAGTTTGCAGCTTACGTATTCCCGACTCCGGCATTCTGTTTCTTTCAATAGATAGTTTCTTCAATTTGATCTCCTCCCTCTAAACACACATAATTTAAAAAAATATTTTTTAGCAAGTATTATTTTTTGTAGCCTATCTTGCTCAATTGCTCATTCATCAGCTCAATCTCGTCCTTAGTTATGTCCAGCTGAGGTGCTCTCATATATCCTGCATCTATTCCTCTGAGCTTCAGAGCCTCTTTGAAAAATGACATATTGCTTCCGCCCTTTAATGTTTCAACATACCTTACCGCAATTTTTTGGATTCTCGCCGCCTCTTCAATGTTTCCATCCATAAAGGCTTTATAAATGTCAACAAACGGTTCGGGATAAACGCACGATATTCCCGATACCACACCGGAGCATCCCATTGCAAGCGCAACATTAAACAGTCTGTCAGCTCCTACAAGCACTGAAAAATCACCGTCATTTATACCCAGATATTCCTGAGTCCTGACAAAATCAGGATAGCTGTATTTTATACCGACAACATTGCTGCATCTGTCAGCTATTCTCTTAGCAACATCTGCTTTGAGATCATTTGCGGAACACTGGGGAATATTATAAAGATAAATCGGGAAATCCTCAGGTACGCTTTTAGCAACAGCCACATAATATTCTTCTATTTCTCTGTCATTGACACCGAAAAATGATGGCGTTACAACGCCGATTCCGTCAGCACCTATTTCACTCGCATGCTTTGCAAGCTCAATCGTGTCATTTTGACACATCGCACCAACATGGATATATACCGTTACTCTTCCATTTGCACTTTTAACAACTGTTTCCGCAACAGCCTTTCTTTCCTCAACCGACATATGATACATTTCTCCGGTTGTCCCTAAAGGATACAAGCAGTTCACACCTTTTGAAATTAAAAATTCTACGATTCCGCTGACTGCCTTAATATCAACATTTCCATTTCTTTCAAAGGGCGTCACCATTGCTGTTGTAACACCATACAATTTTTTCATCACATGACCTCCATTTTTAATATGCACATTACGTTTACATAACCTGTCTGTTTTTGCGATAATCCTGCAGAAGCAGCGCAAATAACTTTCTTTTTTACTAAAGCCTTTCTGCAAAATCATCTTCTGCAAAAAAACATGCAGTAATATATATTGTTTACATATTGCATATTATTTATAAATCTCAATATTTGCAATATAATATACATGTAAACGTTTTCATGAAATGATAATATCACACGCCTATAAATAAATCAATAAAAATATACAAAAAATATTTTTATTCGACATGGATTTTGTTAGATATGCTTAAAATACAAGCCTTTTCATATCCATTTTTTACTTTCAGATTAAAAACCGTTGAATCTTTACGCTTATTATGATATCGTATACATAAGGTCAATTACCACGGCTGTACAGGCAATGAGTCCTCTTGATTTTTTAGGCCAGCCTCCTGAAGAATAAAAAATCACGCAGATTCAAGTTACACAAAACATCCGGCTTGAAAATCGCCGCAAAAGCTTTCAACCGTAATTGACCTCGTAAAATAACCAGACAGGTGATTATAAGATGAAAAACCCAACTATAAGAGATGTCGCTACTAAAGCAGGTGTTTCAACAGCCACAGTATCACGTTACTTGAATAACAGCAGCTATGTAAGCGAAGAAGTACAGAATAAAATAAGCAAGGTTATCCACGAACTGGATTTCGTTCCCAACTGTGTTGCCAGAAGCCTTAAAAGAACAGAAACCAACACAATAGGAGTAGTTGTTCCCGATTTGTCAAATGTGTCCTTTATGGATACAGTTAAAGCTATCAGCGATGTTGTTACTGCGAATAATTACCAGCCGATTATATTAAGTACCGAAGAAAGCATTGAAAAAGAAGAAAAGGTTCTTGATGTCTTAGTTTCTAAAAGAGTTGACGGTATTATAATAGCTTCTGCCGGAAAAAACGAGAGGCTGCTGAGGATAAACCGCACCAAGCTGCCTGTTGTCCTGTTTGACAGGGACTTTTGCAACTCAGATGACAACACAATTATAGACTCTGTAATTAACAATAACTTTATCGGCTCCTACCAGATGATAAACTACCTTATATCTCTTGGTCATAAAAAAATAGCAATATTGTGCAGCGAAAGCAACCCAATACTTAAAAACGACAGACTAAGAGGATATATTAAAGCCCTTGAGCACAATAACATAGCAATTGACGAAAACTATATATTATACGGAAACTATGCCTTTGAATCCGGTTATGAGCTTACCAAGAAGCTCATTATGCAGCCTTTGCAGCCGACAGCTATTTTTTCCGTAAATAATCTTATGGCCTTGGGCGCGGTTGCGGCCTTGAATGAAATGAATATCAGCATACCTGATAAAATGTCCGTATGCGCATTTGGTGTGTTTAAATACCACGCTATCCTAAGACCGGATTTAACAGTTGTAAATCAGCAGCCCTCCGAATTAGGAAGGATAGCTGCAAAATTGCTGATCAACAGGATGAAGGACCCTGATAATTGGAAGCCGAAAAAGGTGGTGCTTGAAGCCGATATCATTATGAAGAGTTCCTGTGCAAAGCCCCGTTAAAATGAAAAAGAGATGCAGTATAATATATTCCGGTATATTTGTTATGAAACCTCTTTGTTTCTGAATTTTATATCATTGAGAATTGATTTTTTCTCATCACCTCTCAATTGCTCCAATGTCCTCCAATTGCAAGCATTTCTTTCATAGAAATGCTTGCAAATTCTTTTTAGTATATTTTTTAATGACTGTTATTACATATTGCAGCCAATATATGGCTTCCCTGTCAGCTGTAATTATTCCTCTTCATCAATGCATGTACTTCCTCCATGGTAGGCAGCGAAGTAATCGCACCCATTTTCGAAACAGTCACGGTAGCAGTGTAATTAGAAAAGTCAAGCGCTTTGACAGGCTCCATACCCATACATACAGCTGTACTGAAGGCACCTGTAAAGGAATCTCCCGCAGCAGTCGGGTCAACCACATCAACAATATCTATACACGGCTTTATCACAAACATATCCTTATTCATGAATGCCACACCGTTACTTCCCAATGTAATAATTACATTTTTCACGCCTTTCGCCAGCAAAGCTTTTGCCGCCATTTCGACCTTTTCCTTGTCAATGCTGCCATCGTCCTTAGTTGTCTTTATCCCTGTCAAGCCGTATGCCTCATGCTCATTCGGAGAAATGTAAGTAAGCTTTGAAAGCAAGTCATCATCCAATTTCTGATATGGAGCTGAATTGAGCATAACAGGAACCCCCTTTGCATACGCAAAGTCTATTACCCTCCTGTTAACCTCCAGTGGAATCTCCAATTGCAAAATAACAAGATCATACTCTGCTATTTTTTCTCTTAAAAATTCCACATCATCAACAGTCAGTTTCATATTTGCACCCGGTACTACAATTATTCTGTTCTTTGTCTTTTTCCCGGGTACCACTTCTAAAATAATATTACTGACAGCAGTTGAGCAGGTTTCATCCCTCAATATATTATCAGCGTTTATCCCGGCATCCTTGATTGTTTTTAATAATTCATCGCCAAACATATCTGTTCCGAGCTTACCAACCATGGTAACGTTTACATCAAGTCTAGCAGCCTGTACTGCCTGATTTGCTCCTTTTCCACCTGCTGCGGATGTGAATGACAAGCCATCGTTCACTGTTTCACCTTCATTTGGAACCTTTGAAGTACTGTAAATCAAATCCATCACAAGACTGCCTACTACTAATATTTTAGGTATTTTCATAGTAAATTACCGCCTTTAGTATAAATATTTTATATTTCAATTCTTATAACATAGCCTAAAATTATAAAGATTCCTTATTTTTTACTCACACTATTATTTATATACATATTTCATGTCGTTCCGTATGGTAGAACAGTGTTCTGTTTTTATTATATTGCAATTGTATCACATTATTTTGTCTCATTCAACATTTTAATATTAATTTCTGTATTGTTTTTTTGTTGATAGTCTTTTTATGCGAAACACCGGGTTTAATTAGTATACTCTCGCTTGCTGTCATCAAACCTTTCAAAGGCCAGCTCTATCAGTCTGTCTATAAGCTCGGTATAAGGAATGCCGCTTTTATCCCAAAGCTTTGGATACATGCTTATTTGTGTAAATCCAGGCAGTGTATTAATTTCATTTATATATATCTGCCCTGTTTGCTTGTGAACAAAAAAATCAACTCTCGAAAGTCCGGCACAATCAAGGCACTTGAAAGCTTTGACCGCATATTCCCTGATTTTTTCAACTGTTTCAGCTTCCAGCTCTTCTGCAGGTATTATCACTCTCGAGCTATCTCCCGCCTGATACTTAGCTTCATAATCATAAAAATTGTTGCATGGTACAACCTCTCCGACAACAGAAGCAACCGGATTATCATTTCCCAATACGGCACACTCAATTTCCCTGCCGTCTATGAATTCCTCAACAAGAATTCTTCTATCATTCTTTGCCGCAATATCAAGCGCCTTAATCAGCTCTTCCCTGTTCCCGGCCTTGCTGACGCCTACGGAAGAGCCCGCATTTGACGGTTTTACAAAACAAGGATAAGTCAGTTTAGCTTCCACCTTATTTATTACATCCTCCTGCTCATAGTATATCTGTTTTCTGCTGAATACCAGATACTCTCCCTGAGGCAGGCCTTCCTTTTCAAATATTACCTTAGAATATGCCTTATCCATTCCCAATGCAGAGCCTAATACCCCGCATCCCACATATGGAACCTGTGCAAGCTCAAAAAGCCCCTGGATCGTACCATCCTCTCCGTTACATCCATGTAATACTGGGAAAACAACATCAATCGGTGCTTTTGTTTTCTTATCGAATATGCTCCTTGCAGAATTATCTGCCGCTATCTCAGAAGCTGCCTCCTTAACTTCCGTTTTTTCTTCCATAAGCTTTTGCTGCGCAACAGACTGCCATTCCCCGCTTCCTATTTTTTCAACCGGTCCCTCATATGTAAGCCACTGTCCAGCCTTCGTAATCCCAATCATAGCAACATCATACTTATCTTTATCTATATTTTCTATAACTGACTGAGCAGATACTCTGGATACCTCATGCTCAGATGATTGGCCTCCAAATATAACAGCCACTCTTATTTTTGACATAGTATAATACCCCCACTCCCAATTTGTTGCTTCTCATAAAATTTAAATTCCTTTAAATTATATTTTATATTCTACTATTTAAGTACCAATTATACAAGAATACCAGAGCATTTATCCAAATTAAGTGCTCTGGTATCACGTTTGAATCTATTTAAAATTATCCTATCCGATTTATCATTTTCCCTGTTCTGTAGTTGTTGAAGTCGATCTTAAGTATGGCACAGGGTCAACTGATTTACCATTTTTCAGAACCTCAAAATGTAGATGAGCACCATCCTCACATTCACTCTGAATAGGATCTCCTACAAGTCCGATTATTTCATTTGCCTTAACCTTTAATCCGCAGCAGATATCTTCCAAGCCCTGTTTTGACAAGCCTGCATACTTTGTAACCAAGCCGTCGCTTCCATGTGCAATTTCAACTGTAATTCCATTTTCATTGTCTTCCACCAGACATACTGTACCATCTGCGACAGCTCTTACCTTAGTAAGCTTGTCCACCTTGAAATCAAGTCCTTTATGAGCTCTTATGTCTCCTAATGTCTTTGATTCAGAGAAAGTATTTATGTCTCTGGTAAAGTCCTTCATAATCGGCCCGTCAACCGGCCGGTCAAATTTGAATACAGTCGCAGCAGCGGTAGTCTTTGCTTTGGTATCTGTCTTAGTATCCGACTTAGTCTTACCGGAGTCAGTAGAATCTTTTGCAGGTGTATTAGCTGCTGCTGTTGATTGATTTGCAGCTGCCGATTGATTTGCTGTCTCAGTTTTGCTGACACTTCCGGCAACGGCCTTCGTTTGCTCTTCCTGAACCTCTTGATTATTTGCTTCACCGGGAACAATCTTCGCAGTATCATTCATACTGGTATCAGGAGAATTCATGTTTTGGGTTGCTACATATATTGCTGTTGCTGCCACAATTAATATACAAACTGCTAAAATTACGTAGAATCCCTTATTATTAAAGAATCTAGACAGTTTGTTTTTCCAATTTTTTTCGTCCGGAATAAGTTTCTTCATAATATATATTCCACCTCCATTAAATATTGTTTCCTATAATTCCAACAATATACATGGAAGTTATAATAGCGTTATTCTTTTTTAATCAATCTTTATTGGATTTTTAATCTCCACACCCCTGTAATAGTACTTCAATATTTCCTCGCAGCTGCTGCCTTTCTGAGCCATATAATTGGCTCCGCACTGACTCATGCCCACCCCGTGTCCATATCCCAGAGTCGTTATGGATATCCTGCTGTCCGGCAGCTTAGTCAATTTAAAATTTGCAGACTTCAGCTGTAAAATTTTTCTGAAATCTGTACCCTTCATAGTAATATTTCCAATTTTCATATCCATTACTCTATCTCCGGAGGAATATTTTTTAATTTCTATATCTGACATTATATCCTTTTCATCTATTTTTATCTTCGGATTGAACTCCTTAAGCGCTTTAATTATATCCTTCTGCTCCCATATAACCTCATTTTTATACTCTTTGGAATTCTCCTCTCCGAAGCTTTCCACTCCCTTTAAATACGGTTCAGGAGTTCCGGCCCAGACATCCTCCGCATTTTCGGTATGTCCTCCGCTGTTTGAATGAAATAATGGATTTATTAATACATTATCATATTCTAAAACCTGACCGGAGGTTTCTTTAACCGCTTTGCAAATCTTATTCCAATATCTGAACGAGGACAGAAACCCCCACCTTTTCATAGCGGTATCCTTACTTATCCATGCCTGGCAATGTCCCGGGTCCGTGCATACATCAGCCCCATTATGAACATCGTCCTTACCGGAGCCATAAAGCTTAGTTGCTCGTCCTAATGCATAGGTTCTGGCTGCAATTGCTTGTGCTTTTAAAGCCTCCGTTTCAAATGATGCCGGCATTTCTGCGGCAACCACCCCCAATAAATAGTCCTCCAGCTGCATATTAACCACTTTCTTCTGTTCTGAAACATACACATTAATAGTAATGCTGTCCTTTTTATCTGCAGTATTCTCCGGAACTGTACCTATATCAAAATTATGTACTATAATCAAAGGTATCACTACAACAATTATGAGCATCAAAACAATATAGCCGATGACCTTCTTCATCCCTGCCTCCCTTTAATGTGTAATAGCGGTTTTGAATTTAACAAGACTATTTTTATATAAAATAGGTATTTAAAAGGCAGCATATAAAAACCCTTCTAATGAATATATATTTTATATATATTCATTAGAAGGGTTTTTATGAATTATGATGTTCAATATCATTTAATATTGTTCTTCTTCTATTCTTTCTATTTTGGCTCCCAGTGCCTGCAATTTTTTGTCCAGAGCACAGTAGCCCCTGTCTATATGCTGTATTTCACTGATCTCTGTTGAGCCTTCCGCAGCCAAGCCCGCAAGGACAAGAGCAGCACCCGCGCGTAAATCTGTTGCTTTTACACTGGCCCCCGTCAATTTCCCTTTGCCCTCAATTACAGCTGTTCGTCCTTCTATCTTTATATTAGCTCCCATTCTTTTAAGCTCACTGACATGCATAAATCTATTTTCAAAAATAGTTTCCGTTACAATACTTGTACCGGCAGTACAACTGAGCAGAGATGTCATCTGTGCCTGCATATCTGTGGGAAACCCCGGATACGGAAGTGTTTTAAGATCTATAGGCTTCAAATCCCCACTGCCCTTTACGGTAATGGAGGATGTGTCTTCCTCAATCTCGGTTCCTATTTCCTTCAATTTCGCTATGATAGGCTTTAAATGATCAGGAACAACATTATCAATTTTTACATTTCCATGAGTTATAGCGGCTGCCACCATATACGTTCCCGCCTCAATTCTGTCAGGGATTACGGCATGGTTACAGCCTTTAAGCCTCTCAACGCCTTCAATTCTTATTGTATCTGTTCCCGCACCTCTCACACAAGCTCCCATCTCATTCAAATAGCTTGCCAAATCAACTATTTCAGGCTCAATAGCTGCATTTTCAATACTGGTCTGTCCATCAGCCAAGACAGCCGCCATCATTATATTTTCTGTTGCTCCCACACTTGGAAAATCCAAATATATTTTATTACCTATAAGCTTCCTTGTCCTTCGAGCCTCAACATATCCATGGCCTTGGGCAATTTCTGCTCCCAGAGTTGCAAAGCCCTTTAAATGCAAGTCAACAGGCCTTGAACCTATGGGACATCCTCCCGGCAGAGCAACCCTTACAAAACCTTCTCTAGCCAACATGGGGCCCATTACCAGAAATGATGCTCTCAATTTATTTACCAGCTCATACGGTGCCGTTGAATTTGTTGTGTTTCTTAAATGAAAAGCAATGGCGGATTTATCTGCCTGTGGTTCCACAACTGCTCCCAAGGATCTTAACAAGTTGCACATTATTTTAACATCATTTAAATCAGGCACCTCTTCTATAATGCTTCTTGACTCACCTAGCAGAGTAGCCGCTATTATTGGAAGAACTGAATTTTTTGCACCATCTACTTTAATTGTGCCCTTTAAAGGTACACCTTCGCTGATAATATATTTAGCCAAATGAGCTCTTCCTTTCCTTTTTAGATTTTTTAACCTTAATACTCAGTGTTCACTATAGGCGTAGCCACCCATAAATATGTCTTGTTTTCCTGTTTATTGTATCTGATTGCTATACTTAAATTTACACTTTCCCCATTAATATTTAACTTATCTTTAATCATGGGCGAAAAGGCTGAAACACTTATTACATTTTCCTGCCTAGTACTATCCACCTTTTTTGCATCGCTTTCATTTAATATGTTCTTGCAGATTTTTTCCAGCTGGGTGTCCTCCACGTTTCCTTCATAGGTTCCGGTAATACATGAATTTACGACCACCTCCATACCATGCTTTTTAAACACGTTTTCTACTTTATCCCTGAGCAGCAAAGCTAATCCATCCTCTGCTCCGATTGCATCTATAGTTATATATTTATCTCCCGAACCGGATTTATTCCCTACAATACTTGCCACTGCTGATACTTTTACCCCATCTTTGGTAGCTCCTAATATTTCTTTTTTAATTAAATTGTCCGTACTTGCTGAATTTCTTGAATAGTTAGTTATCCCTATGGTATTAAATACCTCTTCGCAAAGACCTGACATGCTGTCAAGGTCTTTATAATCATTTGCAGCTCTCACAAAAAAATACATTTCATTTACTATCATATTTGCACCGGAAGCATTAAAAACATCAACAATTGACACGTCCTTACCGCTCTCCATGCTTTGTGTCCTTATGTAGTAAGTTGTTGCTGAAATACCGGCTACAAGTATGACAGCTATTAAAACAAAATTAAACTTTTTCATAATAAATCATTCCTTTCACTGATTACTAAAACAAATTTTTTTCCCTAAATATAATTTTTGGTATAAATTTGAATGCTATAACAAAAGTTATTCAGATACTATGATTATTGCCTTATTAAAAAGGTAGTATACATGATAAAGCTTATGAAAAAATTCACAAAAAAAACACAAAATATAAGCGCAGGCGGAAAGCTGCAGCTCTTATATTTGGAGCACAAAAAAACAGCTTCATGAAATGCGAAGCTGCCTTGATGTTATTGTTTTATAAAATTATAAATCCATCAGGAATATCCTTAATAGGTTGAAAGTGCTCTGCTGAGCATTATTGCAAAATTCCCCCTTGAAATATTTGAGCCTTCATTAAAGGACTTGTAGATGCTGTCTGAAGGTGTTAAAATCTGCAAATCAAAAATATTCTGGACATACTCTGAATACCACTGATTTTTTTTGAGCTTTGTAAATACACCCTTGGATTTAGTTTTAAATTCAAAAGATTTACTTATAATTGTACAAACCTCTGCAACAGTTATTTTATTATCAGGTCTGAAGGTTTTATCTGCAAACCCGGTCATTATACCCTTTTCAGCTACAGCAGCTATGTGTTTCCCCGCCCAGTGCTTGCCGGTATCCTTATACTTGCCGCCAATATCGGAAGTACTGTCCAATTGCAGCTTTAAGGCCTGTGAAAGCATTACCGCCGCTTCTGCACGTGTAAGTGTATTTTCCGGCCTGAAGGTTCCGTCTGAAAAGCCATCTGTCACTCCTATATCATGAAGATGCCGTATATAGTTATCAGCTTCGGTATTCAATATATCCTTGAACGGTCTGTAATTTAAATCATCAGTATTTGTGGTGATAACCCTGAAAGGTGCAATTACCATTGCTTCCTCAAGCTCAAGGGATGCTGAAGCCGATGCCTTTTTGTCGAAGGCATACGTAACATTTATATTTTTCCCGTTAGCCGTGCTAAAAGCAACTATTTTGATTCCCTTACCGGCTTCCCGGCTGGTAAGGGTAACCTTGTATTTTGCATTATCATATTCGGTTGTCACCCTTACACCGTTAGCCGAGACCCTTTGAACCGAAAAAGCTGACAGCATCAGTAAAATTATTAAAATTACAATATATCTTTTTGAATATTTCTTCATCTGTTCCTCCATTTGATGCCTGTCTCTCAGATTTCACCCGCAAGCACCAGCGCCTTTTCTATCATATACATGAGCTCTCCTCTTGTTACTGCCCCGGTAGGATCAAGTCTGCCTGATGATGAATTCGGCACAAAACCGTTTTCTACCGCAAAGGTAACCTTATTAAGCAAGTCCTTATCTATTCTGTTATAATCACTGTAATCAGAAGCTGTATCATACTCAGCCCGTACCTTTGTGCCGGATTTTAATTCATACAGAACAGTTGCCATCCATGCCGCTTCCTGCCTCGTACAAACAGCACCCGAATATTTATTTCCTTTTACAAGCCCGGCTTTAGCGGCAGATTCCATATATTCACTTCCGTATTGATAATCAAGGGTGTCAAAAATCAGCTTTACCGCATCCCCCAAGGCTGCCTTTTCATCGGGTTCAAACAACCTTCCCGAAACACTTTTCAGCTTGTGTATATAAGCTACATTTATTATAGAATCCTCGTATTTATGTCCGTAAATGTCATCAAATATACTGCTCGTCTTGTCTGCCACCGCAAAAACACCTGATGTCTGCGAACTAAAGCTTATAACTCCGGAGATATTATCAACATCGTATCTGTTCCAGGAATTCTGTTTTTCCCAATCGCGTGTCTTTGGATTAAAAATATATCCTGCTGTCTTTCCATCTGCATAATCAGTCTGCACAGAGTACGGGTAATTGACCACTAATGGTGTATTGAAGTCAGATATTTCAACTACGCTATCCCCTGTATCAAGAGTCACCTCAATTTCTGCCAGCTGCTTTCTGAGAAGCAGGTCATTTGCCTTTGCTGCGGGCTTATCAGGCGATAATGTGATATTAAATATATAAATCTGCTCAGCCTGCGTATCGGCACTTACAACATTTGCAAATATACCTGCCTTCAAATCATAGGTAACTGTTGAAGTCTTGAAGGAAAGGTTCTCTTTCAGCTGTTCAAGCTTATCAAATACCTTTTTGGATACATAAACAGAAATATAATCCGCTTTTGAAGGCGGCTCTGATACATCCACGGTATAATCCAGCTTATTGTCGGTATTCATAACCTCAACCAGCCTGTCTGCATTAACACCAACTATTTTAACAATCCATGTTCCGCTGACAACCTTTGTTGCTTTATCAATAAAGTCACCTGTTATAACATTGTCCACATCCTGATCCGAATCATAATCATCACTGCTTCTGAGAGTCCTTACGCTTATACTCTGAGTCGGCTGAGAAGTCAAAGCCTTAGCAGGATCATAAGCATATAATCTTGCAAAATATCTGAAATTTGATTTAAGTCCGTCTACCTTGTACTCGGATACAGCT
The DNA here is from genome assembly GCF_003208175.1 of Ruminiclostridium sufflavum DSM 19573. GTDB lineage: Bacteria > Bacillota > Clostridia > Acetivibrionales > DSM-1351 > Ruminiclostridium > Ruminiclostridium sufflavum. Next base: position 202,843 of record NZ_QKMR01000003.1, read on the forward strand.
CCAACCTTGTATTGCTTTACGTCCTTATAGTCCACTCCGCCTGCAACCTCAAGAATGTATTCAAGATTATCCTCCTTTATCCATTCAAAGGTAATACTGTTTTTTGTTTTTTCTTTTGTTCCAAACCCCCTCGGTGTCGTAGGAGGAATATCCTTTAAGGTTTTTAACGGCAGGGAATCACTCCACTCCGACTTTTTGCTTTCTGTCAGGTCTTTGCTGAAGGCTTCGGCTTGAATCCAGAAATAATATAATGTATCTGGTTTAAGTCCCGGAATTCGAATATAATCAACACCCGAGCTTTTTATTTGCTCGGCAGTAACTGTTATTGCAGCTCCTGCTTTCTCCGGATCATCCACCGTCCCGTACTTAACATAATACGTATTCCCGTCTGTCAGCTCCCAGCCTAAATCTATAAAGGTATCAGAAGCATATGTATAGTTAAAGGACGGTACTACCGGCTTCTCAACGATTTGTGAGGAAGAAGGCAGGGTAGTAAATATTATAGGATTTGATACATCCGAAAGCAAATCCGGCTCTCCTTCTCTTACGGCTCTCACCCATAGTATATAAGTGGTATTTGGTTTAAGATTGCTAACGGGGATTACTACGTTATGCTTGGCATAGATTGCAGCTGTGGTCTGAGAAGGAATATTTTCAGGTGCGTTCAGGGTAGGATCTTCTCTCTCGTCATTTGCCGCAGTAGAAATACCTTCAAGTATGTAGCTGTCAATTGTCGTAATGTCAATTCCTTCATAATATTCCTGACAGCCAACTGACAAGGTAATTCCTTTATCGTAGGCAACCTTTCTGTATGTAATATTATCAGGCGGCGTAGTAACCGGATTATATGGAGGTGTATCATTTAATGAGACTTTATCTGCTCTTGATTTCTGGTCATCATAAGACCATTCACCCTTTATTGAATCAAATATTTCATACCATCTGTTTTTCAACTGAATAGTTACACTTTTATCCGTAATCATATTGCTGACTCCATCAGTTTTCTTCCTAATCTGAAGAGGAGGATCTGACGGAATCAAAGGTGTATCAATAGCTCCTCCTGACAAAGTAATAATAACCTTAAGAGCAGGAGCTGATGCATGCTCCACATTCTGAATAACATCTTCCACTTTTTCGGCAAAGAACTTCTTCGCCACTATCTTAAAATAATAGGTATGGTTTGCCGTAAGCCCCTCAAGCTTATACTTATAACCGATAACCTTGTTATTATCCGCAGTATCTACTACATAATTCACTTCTCCGGGAGTAAAAGAGGACTGAATCAAGGTATCAGTCGCAGGTTTATCTATTTTATTCGGATCCTCTATCAGCCAGATATCATAAAGCACATCCTTGTCAATAGTTCCATCCGCATTTTTGGGTACTCTCCAAAGTACTGCGGCTGTATCTGTTCCAAGCTCTCCTTTAGTTTTAACACTGTTATCTGAATTAAGAATATCAGAATATGTAATTATAACATTTCCGGCTGAATCCTTAAATTCTTGAACAATTTCTGGCATAGCAGGTGTGGAAGAAACCTTTTCATCCTGAAGGGTTATTTTATCCGATACTATATTAACACTGTCAGGGTACAGATTCTGACCATCCTTGGTAACAGTTGCCCTTATCAGATAATAGCTGATATCCTCGCCAAGAGGCACAGTTATAAAGGTCGTGGTGCTCTCTTCAACAAGCATAGGTATAGGTACATTGCCTATATATTTGTCAATCTGATATGAAACCTTGATGTCTGAAGAGGAAATCCCTGTGACAACCGGACTCCAATCCAGCTTCCATATTGTACCTGCATCAGTTACAGCCATTTTTGTCGTTTTTGCCAAAATATATGTACTTACCAAAACAGTAGTGGGCTCTTTGGTTCTTACTATTTCTGAATCGGAAATATCCGGTATTATTTTGACATAATAAACTCTTCCGGCGTCATTAACAGTATGTTCATATGTAAGAGTTCCATCTGCCTCATTGACAAAAACGGGACCATTTATACCAATCTCATCTTTAGTTATATGAATGGGGAGAGTATTTGTAAAATCGGCGTTTTCCGATACATACAGCTTGTAGCTTATTCTCTTGCCATCATTCCAAACATCATCCCATGTTATCTTAAATTTATTTGTACCCGTAGTTTCACACTGAACATCAATATCAGTAAGAAATTTAACCGTATTTGAGCTGGCTGACTCATCTGACTTATATGTATTATTGGTAAGTGCATCGGTATATTCATAGTACGCTTTTGCATTTGCAGTATAAACAGTACCTGAATTTAAATTTTTCATTCGTATAGGTGTAGTTCCTGCAGGCACGTCCTTTTCTTTTATAAATACAGGCTTAGCTGTCCTGTAGCCCTTTGGTGACTCCTGAAGATATACGTTTACATATTTCCCTGTAATTGATACTCCCTGAGGATTATCAACTCCTGCCCAGCCGATATCTGCATAGAATCCGGATGCGCCTCCGTCAGAAGAGCTATACCCAATAGGCTTCTCAACATTGGGATATAACGCTGTAATAGCCAATCCACCGGGCGCAGGCTGAATTGGCATCTCAGCTCCAAAAGCCAAATCAGCCCCATATGTTGTTACAAGAAATATTATTAATACTAATGTTGCCAGTATTCTGTTTGTTTTCATTCTACATACTCTCCTTAGGAAGATAGCTTTATAATATTTTATTGCTTCAATGATAAAATGACCCTTTTATATATCCAGCATTTTCTGGATTACCATTATGAACTGAGCTCTGGTAATTGCTTCTGTCGGATAAAATCTGCTGCTTGAATCAAGTGTCATTATTTCTGTTTTTAAGCTCATATACACAGGCATTGCATATTTTTTGGTTATTTCTTTGTCATCCTTTATTACTTTATTGAATGCAGCCTTTAATTTATTATAATCTGCGCCCGTCCTTTGACAATACAGCTTAATTGCAATAGCCGCAGCCTCTTGCCTAGTAATATTTCTATTAACATTTGTAATGTTTATAATTTTATCAATACCATAGGTCTTTGCCTTTGCTTTTATATCTGTCTGTTCATCAATTCCTGACACTGAAATCAGCTCATACAACAAAATACTTTCTTTCACAGTTATATTTAAATCAGAATTAAACGAGCTATCTACCCCAGGGAATACCGCAGTCAAGTCATAGTTTGCAGAAAATTTTGATATATAAGGCTTTGCAGTATTATCATCCGAAACGGTAGCGGAAACATCCTTTGATGAAAGAATAACATATTTACCTGTGCCGTTAACAAAATAGCTCAAATATCCGTTGTCCTTTTTCAAATTTTGTGTCAGCTTCTGCCAGCTTGCGGCACTTCCATAAACCACATATGGATTTACTATTGTATCTGCCTTATATGCCATCCTAATGCCTAATGGAGAACTGAATTTGGAGATATCATAAGTATCAGTCAGCACACCTTCTTTATAGCCTACTCCTTCCAGTGTATCCTCCAAATAATATGACAGTTCGCTTTTAACTTCTTCATAAAGCTTGTTAAGATATTCAATTACTTCGGATTCTTTAACCTCTCCCTGAGTTTTAGTGTTATTTGGATTTTTAATAACCGCTACCTTTTTCTGAACCAAGCCTGTTTTTTCATTGTACAGCTCATTCTTCACCAGTTCCTTTATAGCGGTATTTGTCTTTGTGCTTGCAACTACCTGAGCAGAAAATATATTCATTTTTGACACAATTTCTGTATTTGACGGTATCACAGGCTGAGTACCGGTACTCTGAGTGTTATCCAGCTTCAGAAATACATCTTTTGTATCCTCCTCTTCAAGAGCGCTTTTAAACTCTTTTATATTCTCTGCATCAAAGGTGTCCGGACGTATTGTATATTCAATATCCTTACATTTTAGTATAACATTTTTATCACTGCTTTTTATAGCTTCAAGAATATCCCTCGCCAGATAAATCTCATCCTTGTATACGTAGCTCGCACTATCAGATATATCTATTGTACATGAGAACTTTCCTGCCTGATCAAGTAAATCCTTTACTTTATCATCCCTTACATATATTTTATTAACCACACCATTGTCAGCACCAATTCCCCAATACGACTCCTGTTCAAGCTTCTCAATCAAATCCAGAAATTTAGCTGATATATTTGTATTATTGTCTTCATCGTCATAATCGTCCTGACTGAATTCAGTTCTGGTTTCAACTGGTCCCACATACTTTGAAGGAGTAACAGCCGTTAAGTTTGAAGAATCAGTTTTAACTGCCCTCACCTTTATAAAATACTTCGTATTCGGCTTTAAAGGCAGGTGCTCTGTCGATCCGTCCGATAAAATAGTCGGTACCAGCTTTATTCTTGCATTATATGTATAATAATTAGTGTTTAGCTGGCTGTTCTGCTTTTCAATATAATAAGGATAAGTATGGGTTGATATATCTACATACTGTTCTAAATCCACATCATTGTTAAGTACGGCATAGTTGCTGTCATCCGCCGTTTTTACCGCAATCTCAAAGCCTGAGTATGCATCTATGGCATTGCCCTGCCACTTCAGATCTATCTGATAATAATCGTTTCTGGTAGCCATTCTCAGAGTACTCAGAGCCTCACTGTTTGTCATTCTTACAACCTTAATATCATAGGTCGTATTTGCTTCAAGCTCAAATAGCCTGCCATAATACACACTTTCATCCTTTACTATTTTGTAGCTTGATTTTGCAAGTTCAGCATATTTACTTTCGGTCGATTTCTTAAGCAATATTGAGTAATTATCCGTTGTCATTGCAGGAGTCGTGTCAAACCAGTAAAAAGCCAGTTCACAGTCATTAATCACCTGTAAATTTGAAGGGCTTTCTATCAATGATGTGGTTACCGGTATGGAGACCCATACGCTTGTTTTAGTACCCGATGTATTTACAATTTCGGCTCTGAGACTGAAGTAATAAATTTTGTTGGGATACAGCCATGTATTAATTGTATATCTGCATTTTCTTGTTGCACTGTTATACTCAAAATTTGATGGCAGCGGGTTAACATTAGGGTTTAACGTCAACTTTGCTTCATTATTGTCAATATTATTGTCCTTGTTTCCGAAGGAATTGATAAAGCTCTTATATATGGTATCAAGCAAAATACTGTTATCTGTATCAGAGGTATCAGCCTCTACCTTATCTGCCGTTGATATAAGATTGTACTGTGCTTCATTTTCATTTACAGTCCATTCAAATGTAACAGTTTGCCCTGTGATCATGGGGTTGCCGTCAGCATCCACAGCTATTGAAAAGTCTGTCGGAGCCAGAGGCCTTTCGGCAGACTCATCCGGGTTAAGCTCTCCTGCCCTCGGAGTGGTAACAGGCAGCAACACAGTTTCTATTGACTGCTTTTCCTCCTCTTCATTTATCATTCTCAGTCTGACTTTAACCATGAAATAGTAAGTAGTATTAGGAGACAGCGAATACCCGAAGGAAGCCACACTATTACTTGCTGTAAATTTGTTGATTGAAGCATACACCCATATTGTGCTTCCTAAAGTTTGCTTTGTGAAAACAACATCTTCGAGTGTACTCTTAGTATCCGTTGTCCCGATTAATTTAAATGAACTTGCATCAGTTCTGTTACTCATATATAAATCATAGATGACCTCATCATTATCACTGTGCTTGGTAGTATAATTGCTCCAGTCAATATCAAGGTCACTAAATCTGATTTTAACCGCTGCTTCTGCAGGATCAGTTGCACTCCCGGGTTTCACAGTTGTATCAACCCATTCGAGGCTGCTTGGAATAGGAACATCCCTGCCTGAAGTTGTGAGTGTTGTAAAGCTGGTTACAAGTGACTTCTCAGACATTATTGTACTATCGTAACCGGCTCCTCTGTTTGCCGCTTTGGTTGTATACATCTGCAAATAATATGTTTTGTTAGGTAAAAAATATGTAGGGTAGCTTTCAACATTAGAGATATTCAACGGATTACCATTTTCGTCTTCTCCTTTAAAAAGCTCAAAGCCATTAAATTTATAAACCAGCTTATCGCCCGAATCATCAATGTTCGGAGAATTTGCACTCACATATTTAACGAGCCGGTACTTAACAGGAAACATACCGTAGCTTTTGCCATTAGCCTCCAAATACGGAGACGGCTCTAAGGAAAGGTCTTCAGCATCAATATTCAGTAGAAAGTGAAAATATATGTCATTTGTGAGGCTTCCTTTTATCTGGTCCCAATTGCTTGGCTTATCCCATGATATTGTAATATCGGAAGAATTATCGGTAATTCCGCTGGCAGCATCAGGTAAAGCCAGATCTACACCTATTACATCTATATCCTTAGGTACGGGAGGTCTTGCAGTATCATCCTCCATTTTATACGCAAGATTCAACGACTGTACTCTGTCTGCCACACTGTCAGATTTTACAACCACCCTGTAATAAAGAATGTTTTTTGAATTTATTCCGTCTATACCTGTTATTGCATACTCTCCTTTAAAATATGAGTCATCAAGCTTCTTCCTTCTTGTCCAGCTTGTATCCTGAGATGAAGGAACATTACTGGTCTGAACCTCATAATACAATTTTGGCATGTTGACACCGCCCTGATTAATACGGTATATACGCACATATACCGTATCAAAGGTATCCTTTGTCAACTGGAAACGTACAGGAGTATATGTATAGTTTGTCGAGCCCAGCAGAGGATTTTCTGTCAAACCATCTGCAACAGCTCCTACATAATTCTTATCGCTGTCAACAAATAATGTGTTCATACTCATTGTGTATATTGTACCGGGCAGTATTTCCTGATGTGCCAGAACATACTGATTATCACCTGATAAGGCTATCGCCTGAGGCAAAGTAGACAAACCTGTCTCTGCATTTACTGCGTTAACCAGAATACTATCTCTGGAGGGAATCAATGTTGACGCATCCTTGACGCCAAGCAAGTAAAATGAGCATTGGCCGGTCGAGCTATCCCACTTTACATCGGAATAATTTGCATTGCTTATCTCACCCGATATGGCAGCAGTGTACGAACCGTTGTCACTCATTGTTAATAGTACATTGGATAAGGATTTCTCTCCCAATATATTAATACTGAAATTCAGATACTTAATGCTTCCATCTATCTGAGACAGTACCGCGCTTTCATTTGCATACTGTATAGTATTCGTGGCATTATTAAAAACCCGCGGCATATTCCATTTTAGCTTTATTGAGGGATAATCACCTGTTTCAACGCCGCCCCCGGATATTGTTACAGACTGCTGCTCTACCTGCTCAGCATAAAATGATATCTGCGGAAGGAAGTACTGCCTTCCCACATAGGTCTGTGCGCTGCTATTTATAAGAGAAACTTTAAAATCATATATAATATCTGCCTGTATCCCTGATATCACCGCCGAATTCTTTGCCGCATCAACAGGCAGTGAAACAGTGTCAAAGCCTGTGGAGCTGGGCACATGATATTCAATAGTTCCGTTAACCACATTTGGTACTGCATCCCAGTGAATATTTACGACACCAGTACTCTTGCTATAGCTGTCTATATAAACCTTAACCGAAATGTCAGCCGCAAATGCAGGCTGAATTATTCCCGAACAAATTGGAAAAAGCATACTCAAAATCAAAATTGCAGACATTAGCCTTAATTTAGTCTTCATAAAATACCCCCGAAAGTATAATTGCTAAAATCAATTACAGTTCGAAACCTTCGCCTGAAAGGGTATCAAACGATATATTCAAACCCAGACTATCGACAAATAGCAATTGATTTTCCCTAATTTTATATCGTCATTATAGCATTTTTTACTTACAGTTGTGAGAAAGTTGTAAAGAAAACGTAAAGAAAGGTCTGTTTTCACTTGTATCTGGTACACCTGAGACACAGCTGCCAAAGCTTAAAGCTGACAATGTAAGCATGCAGGTACCTTAAAAGATGATGTCTATCTGTAAGCTGATGATATCCTTTTTTTAATATAAATGCCCAACTTCATTTATGAAATCAGGCATTTATATGTGTATCTATTCAATTAGCAGCTCTAACTCTTATCACTTTTAACACTAACCAATGTGTAATGATATCCTTTAATAACTGCCTCCTATTGTAATACCGCTGGCTTCACAAGAAGCAGTACCACCGTCAGCTGATTTAATTCCGGCAGCAGCTAATATTGAAAGCTTGTCACCGGCTTTTACCGTAACACCTGTCATACTGGTAAGCTTGACAGTTAATGTCTTATGGTCGGCACTCCATGTAATATTAGCCGCCGGCTGAACTCCCCAGCTGTGAACAGTTTTTCCGTCTGATGCAAGCAGCATGAAGTTCTTAATAAGATTACTTGCTAATATATCAGGAATATTTGTTGCCTGATCAAATGTAATTTTTATTATATCTCCGGAATCAACTGTGCCTGCAGTACCCCCATTTGCCATGGCAACACCTGTTACCTTCGGAACTGAGGTGAAGCTTCCGCCGATTATTGCACTGGAACTGCAAACATCAGTGGTGCCATCCTCATCCGTTAATCCCCATGCAGGGTTTACGGCAATTTTATCACCTACTGCAAGTGCTGTTTGTGTGACATCATTAAAGGTTATCGTTAATATCTTGTTACTTGCCGTTTTGTTAAGAGGGTCACTGCAGTCTGCCCATTCAACCGTTATATTCGTTCCCCATGCTTTAGAGGTTTTCCCTGATGAATCAGTAAGCATCAGGTAAGTTGAAATATTAGCAGCAGTAACCGCTTCCTGACTTGTTGCCTGATCAAAGGTTACGACTAATTGTTCACCATTTGAAAAACCGATATCATTGTTTTTATTCACAGCTTTTATACTTTCTATTACAGGCACAGTATGGAAACTGCCTGTCAGCTTTCCTGCAGAAGTGTAGCTTCCGGAAGTACCGGCGGCGTTCTGAATTCCCGCAGCAGCCAGAAGTCTTACCTCGTCTCCAATCTTTACGGTCAAGCCTGTCATTGAATCAAACGTAACAGTAAGTTCATTCCCTGCCGTATTCCAATACACAGCATCAATACCCGTACCCCAATCATTGGTTGTAAGTCTGTTACCATTAACATCCCATGTGCCTGCCTGGAAGTAATTCCTAAAAGCATCCGCCGACAAGGCCTGTTTATTGGTATCTTCCTCAAAGGTTAAGGTAACAAAATTCTTATTTAGTATTTCATCGGCAGCAGCCGGTGAAGCAACTACTCTCAGCGCACATGCCGTAAACTGGATTGTCTGTACAGCACTTGCAAGCTTCAGCTTGGTGGCCTTCTCTCTTATCAGCACTTTCTTGCTTCCCCCGAAGTCGCCCTCAACAAGACCATTTATCCATGATTTCCCAGAATCAACACTATATTCATGAGTACTCAGCAAGCCGTTGACCTTATTTGTATTGTCATTATAAGCCAATCCCGGTGAAGGCATAGGCACAGGTATATTTACAACAGTCTTAGCTGCTGACGGAAGCTTTGATTCAGTGACCTCGTCAGGAGAAGATGCAGCAATTCTGACCTCCAGATTTCCCTGTTCAAATATAACATTTGTCACAGCTGAAGAAGCATTGAGCGTCTTCCAATCACCTCCATTAACCCTATACTGTAAATTAATTATTGAATTATTTATTATCTTACCGGCTGCAATATCATAGTCTATCAATGATGTATCAATAATGCTGTCGTCTGCCCTTGTCAATATAAAAGGCGTTCTGACATTTGATGTATTTGCTGCTTCACGTATATAGACAGTAACCATAAGTGCATTATCATCGTATGTTATACTTGTCTTTGTTGCGGTACATGCCTTCCACACTATTGAGTCAAAGCTGTACTCCATTTGTATTGTAGTATTTGTAATAATATTCTTTGCTAAATCAACGCCCACATTATCCATGTTAAGTTTTGATGTTTCCGCTGTAACAATTGCCGGAGTATCAATAATATTTCCTGAGCTGTCGACACACACTGCGTAAATATCATAATGGGTTGATACAGTAAGTCCTGTAACAGGTAATGTTACTTCTGAATTTTTAGCTATTACCGCTGTCGCTCTGAGGTTTGTTGCCACCATTGCATCGCCCGCATTCTTGAAGGCTTTTACCTGTGCGCTTGTCGGTGCATTTGAGCCTGCCGGCAAGGCTACCATATATACGTTTCCATCCTCATTTGCCTTGAATAGAATATTAATCAGGTTATCAGAGGTTGGAAGTACCTGCTGAGGATATCCTTCAATAAACTCAGGTGCTGTTGTATCGGCAGTCTTAAAGTTAAATGCTGTTACTGCACCTATGTTGCCTACACTGTCAACCGCAACCGTATAAACAGTATAGTCTGTATACGCCGTCAAATTTGTTATTGCCAATGTGCCCTCTATATTTTCCACAACACTAACTGTCCCCAGCATTCCTGCCTCAACAGGTGTACTTGCTACATTCAGTCCAGCTGTTACCTGTCCGGCTGTTGGTACGGAATTGCTGATATCATTCAGCACTGTCACAAAATATACACTTGAAGCTTTATCCAGCTTCACAGTAATGTTTGCTGTCTGCTCTGTCTTTGTACCTGCTTTAGGATAGCCTGTGGCAAACTTTGGTGCCACCGCATCAACCAGCATGTTTGATGTATAACTTAAGGATCCTGTATTTGTACTGCCCGGTTTAGGCAATGTTGTAACTGCATTTACATTCGTACCGCTGTTTACTATTGAGGCCCCCAGAACTGAAAGTGACGTTGCAGCTACATAGTCAAGGTCCTTATTTGCATCTCCTGTCTTTACAGTGTACTCAAACAACAATTCCTTTGAACCAGAACCGCTCTTGTAGGAAGCAACCCCATCAACAGCTCCTGTCTCAAGTGTGAGTGTCGGAGTTCCCGATACATCTACCTCCGTATCATAAATAACTTTAACCTGAACTATATCTCCCAGCTTGTAAGTTTTTGACTCTCCACGCACCTCAACTATTTTTGCGGCTGTCGGTGCTGTATAGTTAATGCTTATAGTATTTGTTGACTGTACTTCAAATATTGTTCCAATAACTGCGGAGATAGGTATCTTAACATTTATAACCTGCTTTAGTGCAGTTATATTATAATCTGTTACCGCCGGCATAGTTATTGTTATCACATTCGCAGAAGTTTTGGTTATACTGCTGCCCTTAAGCACTGACACCACCTTAGCCCACTCATCTTCCTCAATATCCGCCTTAAATCCGCCAAATAGGGCATCCTTTACTGTTGTGTCATTTATGCCGTTTGCCCAAGTGGCACCGCTCAGCGTTATAATAATTGTCTTTCCTCCGGTTCTCACAGCTGATTCATCCAATGTTGATGCTATTGCTGTACCTGACAATGTAGCTGTTGCAACAACTCCAATAGAAATTGTATCACTCAGGGTCAAGTTTGCAATCCCTCCTATCATACAAGAAGCTGGTATAGTCAGAGTAATATATTGGTCAGCTGATATATTATACCCTGAAACAGCAGGTAAAGTCACAGATACAGTGTAGTTGTCAGTTCTTTCGATTGCAGACTGTCCCGCTGTTTTGAGTGCAGAAACAACCTTAGCCCACATCGTAGCCTCCATTGATGCTGCAAGTCCTGAGAACAATGCGTTTCGTTTTGTTTCATTAGTCTTTATATCTGTTACCCATTGTCCGTCCGATAATGTTATATTCAGCGTCCTTCCTCCCGAAACAATATCTGTTTCAGGCAAAGGCACAGAAATCAAAGTACCGGATAAAACAGCCGTTGAATTTGATGCTACGGTTATTTTTGTGGCAACTGCTACATCCTTGATTGCATCAACTAATATCTCACCGCTTGATGCCTTGTATGGCACAGTTATACTTATCGTTTCATTCATACTGATATCATAATCTAAAACAGCAGGTAATGTTATAGTTATCTTGCTGCTTGAATTTCTTGTTATCGCTGTATCTCCTGCAGCCTTCAAAGCGGCAGTAACCTTACTCCACATGGCTGTGTCACTGCTTGAGGTTTTTAAGCCGTCAAATATTGCATTCCTCTTATCAGTATCAGCTGCCGCATCCAAAGCAAATTTTCCGTTTGTTAGCGAAATTATTATCTGTTTTTGTCCTGCAACAATATCACCCTCACCTATACTCGGTACTGCCGACCCGCTAAGCTGTACTATCACGTCCGCAGCTATTTTTACAGAATTCACTGATGTTGCGGCTTTAACAGCGTTCTTTATCAAGCCTGCTTCAGGTTTTACAGTAAGCGAAATAAACTGAGTATCCGTTATATTATACGCTGCTGTTTCACTCAGTGTAATTGTTATGGTATCCTTTGCTGCATTCATTACGGCTGCGGCTGTACCTTCATTCTTTAGGATAGTTAATACCTTGCCCCATTGAACCTGTTCACTTCCCGAAGCCGTTAATCCGTCAAACAAAGCGTTTCTCTTAGTAGCATTCGAAAGCGCATCATCCTGCCATACTCCGTAAGCAAGCTTAACTGCTATTGTCCGTCCTCCGTTTACAATATTTTCTTCTCCGGTAGGCATGGACACAGCTGTTCCTGCCAATGTTACCTCAACATTTCTTATGTTGTCCGCTATAAGCAGCAAATCCGCATAAGCCTTAACATGACCGCTGCCATCAACTGCAGCGAGTATCAAATGCTGCCCTTCGGCTGCCGCTATATCCGAGCCCTGAGTATAGCTACTCATTCCCGATAATAATTGATCCTTTAAAATCAGTGCCGGAGCACTGTCCTGTACTGCATACTTCCATTCGGTTGCACCTGTAGGCAGGCTTAAGGATGATATTTTTGTCTTATTGAGCAATGAACCTGCCTCCGGTACCGAATAATTTGCATTTAAAATCAGCAGAGGAGCAACTCCTCTTACATTATCAGCTAATACCTGTAAGCATACATATCCTTTTATTCTTCCAGTTTCATCAACTGCATAGAGAGTAACATACTGTCCCTCTTTTACCGTAATATCCTTATTGACATCGTAACCGACCGCACCCTCCACTGATGTATTTATTAACGGTACATCTATATTATTATCTGTTACCTTAACTATCCAATCTGAAGCACCTGATATTCCTACAGAGGTCAGTTCGGTAAATTTAGTGGTTCCGACACCTGAGCCGGGCTGCAGTGCAGTATAGTTCTGAGGTGTCTTAAGCAGTGCGGCATTTCCCGGCCTCACACTTCCTTCGGTTATTTTAATGTTTTCATAAGCCAATACCTTTTTGCTGGAATCAACAGCAATCAAAGACACGTATTGCCCTGCACTTACGGCTATATTCGAGCCGGATACATAACTCCGGTAATCACCGTATGTACTGCCGGTTCCTGAAACAGTGCTAATTACCTGTTCTGCAATTATATCAGAAGCTGTATCAGAAACCTTTACAACAAAGTCTGTGCAGCCGTTAATCCCCTCAGGTGATACATATATCGAAGTCGTTCCCGTATCAGTTCCATATTTGGGAGTTGTATAATTAAGCCCTGATACTAATTTGTTTGCCAAAGGCGGATTTATTTCCGCAGAGGTAACAAGTATGTTCTTGTATGCCTTTACCTTTCCGTTAGCATCCACAGCTGCAAGAACAACATATTGATTTGCCTTTACCGCAATATCATCCCCGCTGGTATAGTTTACAGGAGTAGTAAATACACTGTCTAATGTCAGTACTGCAATCTGAGACGCATCAACAACCTTTATCTGCCATTTTGTCGCACCTGCTATACCAATAAACTTTAAGTCACTGAGCTTTGTGGTTCCGGGCTTGCTTCCTTCCGCAGGGCCTGTATAGTTGCCGCTGCCAAGTAATGGAGCATCCACCGGCTTAATCTGTGAAGCCGACATGGTAAACTGCTTATATGCCACTACCTTGTCATTAATTGTAGCAACTATCAACAGGTAGCTTCCCGTACTTACCGGAATATTTCCTCCGCTTGCATAAGTTGTCCACTCTACACCCGAGGCATCCTGTTCAAGCAGAAGAATGCTCATTGCCTGAGTATTTGTCTTATACTTCCATACGACAGTATCACCTGTTTCTTTCTGAATACCTGTATCACTCAGCATAAGCTTTGTGGTTCCGGCATCGCTGCCAGGCTCCGGAATAGTATAATTAGTGTTTTCAGTTAATAATGCTGCATAAGGCGACTGAATCTGATCCTTCGTAACAGTTATGTCAGCATATGCTTTTACTCTGTTCAGTGTATCCGTTGCCAACAACAATACATGCCAGCCTGTCTTGATATTTATGTCACTCTTAAGAGAGTACATCGATGACCCTGAAAGTGCCGTATCCTTTGCCGGAATATCAAAGCTTCCTTCCTGAACCTTTATCATCCAGTTCCTTGCATCTACTATACCTATTAAATCAAGCTTATCAAAGCATGTTGTGCCTTCATTTTTACCCTTGGCCAGATTGTAGCTGGTGGCAGGAATAACATCCGCGTTGTAAGGGCGAACGTTTGATGAATAAATATACACATTCGCATAAGCCTTTACCTTCTTTTCGGCACTTCCGTCAACCGCAAGCAGCAGTATGTATTGCCCTGCCTTCACCTGAATTTGTGTAGCAGCAGTCAATACGTTGATACCGCTTATACTGTCAGAACTTGAATCTTTAGCCGGAGCAGCGAATATCGTATCGCCAACCGCATATCTCCAGCTCCAGCTTGCATCTGATCCTATCAGACCTGCAAATGATAATGACGATATAACCGTCGTACCCTCACTGCTTCCCGGTACAGGGGTTGAGTAGTTTGTATTCGATACAAGCAACGCTGCAGCTGGTGTTCTTATTTGTGCCGAAGTAATTGCTATATCCTTATACGCTTTAATTCTGCTTGCACTGTCCGTTGCATACAGTATTATCCTCTGTCCTTCCGAAATGCTGATACTGTCTCCTACTATATAAGGAAGCAAGCCTGATATTACACTGTTATAATCAGGGACAGCAATTACAGCACTGCTGTCAGCGACCTTATAAAGCCACTTTGCAGCACCTTGGATTCCCAAGGTATTCAAGATTGTTATTCTTGTCGTGCCGCCGGTCTGTCCGGGTTCAGGATCTGAGTAGTTGTAGCTTTCATTAACTGCAACCTCACTGCTGGCCTTAAGTGTTCCTGCCTGCGGCTGTTTAATCTGTGCTGCGCTTATTATTTCGTCTGTATATGCCAATGTTTTCCCGTCGGTATCAACAGCAACTATTAAAACATGCTTTCCTACAGAAACTGCTATGTTATTCCCTGAGGTATAGTCTGTACCTGTTAAGACACTTCCTTTATATGGCGTTGCAAAGGCTGAATCTCCTATAATATATATCCACTTTACGAAACCCGGAATACCGTTTGCGGATAGTACAATCTTTGTAGTACCTACTGAGTCTCCCGGTGCAGGGAGGCTATAGTCATTTGGCGTCAGAAGCTTCAGAGCATCAGCCGGCCTGATTTGTGACTCGCTGATAACTATATCCTTATATGCCTTTATCCTGCCGTTTGCATCTGTTGCAAGCAATATCAGATGCTGCCCGGCAGCAATGGCAATATCCTGATTCTCTGCACAGTTTATTGCTCCCGAAAGTACACTGTTGCTTTGAGGAACTGCTGAAAGAGCATCATTCTGAACCCTTATCATATACTTGACCGCATCTGTAGGAATTGATGCTCCTACAGCGGAAGTATTGAAGTTCAGGTCAGGGAACATTGTAGTTCCTGCTTTTGAACCCATTTCAGGTGCCGCAAAGTTTATATCTGGTATCTCTATTACGTCTGCCTGACGTACCTGTGTGGCATCTATTGTCAAATCAACATATGCCAGAATCTTATTTAATAAGCCATCTGCCTGTACTCCCACGAGCAACAAATGATTCCCCGCTGAAACGGTTATATCGCTTCCCGCTGTATATTGATTAAATACCCTGCCTTCAGTATATCTTTCAAAGTCGGCTGTCGAAGCCCCCCTCGCAGGTACAACCGGTTCATTCTCAAGAGTCACATACATCCACCTGTCAATATTTGCAAAGTCCGGCGTATCTCCCTTGCTCAGGCTCTCAATCTTTATAGTATTTACCATTGCTCCGTATGTCGGTACAGAGAAGTTATTATCCTGTTCAAGGCTTCCGGCAGGCAAGCTTACCATAT
This sequence comes from Ruminiclostridium sufflavum DSM 19573, assembly GCF_003208175.1. Taxonomy (GTDB): domain Bacteria; phylum Bacillota; class Clostridia; order Acetivibrionales; family DSM-1351; genus Ruminiclostridium; species Ruminiclostridium sufflavum. The sequence continues at coordinate 218,967 of NZ_QKMR01000003.1, forward strand.
CCGAAGTAACCTTTATATCAGTATAAGCCTTTACATTTCCGCTGCCGTCAACTGCAGCAAGCAATATATGCTTGTTAACAGTTACAGGAATATCATCACCTGCTGTATATTCCAATGCAGCCTCAAGCTTGGAATCTACATATACATTTGATGTTGCAGTATCCTGAACCTTGTACATCCACTTAACGGCACCCGCTATATCAGCTAGTTCCAAAGAAGTAAATCTTGCCGCTCCTGCTCTTATTCCACTTACAGGGCTGCTGTAATTGGTTCCCTGTACAAGCTTGTCTGCACTGTATGGTGTAATCATCGAGCTTGTAATGGTTATATCCTTGTATGCCTTAACCTCATTTGAACCTGAAACTGCAGCAAGCATCAGATGCTGTCCTTCAGCCACATTTATATCCTGGCCTTCAGTGTATTCGGTATACTCTGATGCCGGTAATATGTCTTCAAAGCCCGGAGCAGTAAAAGCACTATCCTGTACTTTAATTAACCACTTGGCAGCTCCGGTAAATCCTGCAAATGACAGCTTGGCTATCTTTGTAGTACCGCCTTGAGTACCGTATACAGGAGTCGAATAATTTGTATTCTCTACCAGAATCCTTAAGCTGTCCGATACAAACGTTGCAGTCTCCTGTCCGGAAACAGGAAGCCTCGGCCCGGTAGCATCGGCATCAGAAACAGTTGTAAATTCATAGTGACCTCCTGCCGGAACAACTCTGTTTCTCAGGTAAACAATAATCTTGTCTCCCGCTGATAAATTCAGATTTGTAAAGGACAAGGTCTGTATATTCGGTATCTGTGATGACAGCAGGTTTGTCTCTGCTCCGCCGTCTATGCTTACAGTATCACTTACATATGCCGAGAATCCATTAGGCAGCTTGATAACAACTGTTCCGTTAGACATATTGTCACCTGCCGTATATGTAAGCTCAAAGTCTGCTTTTGTTCCTGCCTCTCCGCTTGACGGATTAATTTCAAGAGTTCCGGGAGCGGTAACATTATCAGATGTGACTGTCACATCAATAGCAGAAGATTTTGCATTATAGTTTATATACTGTCCTGTTATGTATATCTTGGTTTTACCTACGCTGACCCCTGTAATAATTCCGGTGTCACTTACGGTTGCGATATTATTATCAGAGGATATATATGCAAGCTTAGCTTCTGACGGTGATAAGCCGCTTACATTTATTTGCGCTGTACCCTTCACCTGAACGCTTAATTGATTTGAAACACTGAAACTAACCGTAGGCTTTATAGGATCAATAATTGTTCCGTTAATATCGGAAACAACACCGTTGGCAATATATAAGCTGTCAGGCGTTATGTCGGCACTGACATTATCGGCATAAACATATAGATTGTCTATATGTCCCGTACCCGATATAGTTGCGGAGCCGCTGGCAACTATAGTTTTTATATAAGCACTTTCCTTCATCCCCAGATATGAAGCTCCCGAGGTTGGTTCAAAAGTAAGAGTGTCTACGTTACCTTTGTCAAAATTGATTGAAGTAGTATCGGCAATTCTTATTTTGCTGACCTTTGCTACTCCGTTCAAATCAATTCTGTTGCCCGTTGCATTTTCTTCAATAGCCAAGGTATCAACAGTACCGCCAAAAAGCCGAATTGTGCTCTTGGCAGCTTTAGTTGAAATAGTGCCGGCACTTCCACTCGTCAAGGTGAAGCTTGCTACCGTACCTTCAAGAATGTTAACCTTATCGGTCTTACCTGCCAGATTCACATTTATATTACTTTTGTCAAACTGAACTTCACTGAAATTCCCTTCGAGATTTACTGTCTGATTTGCGGCAACTGCCTGCTCGGCGATTACATTTACAAACCCCTTCCCGGTAGTCAGATTTGTTTCAAGCAGCTTTCCGCCCGATCTTAAATATGTATTTTCAATTGTAGTAGTACCCTGAGCAACGACACGTACGTTACCTGCATACTTCTCTACAATTACATCTCCTGCTATTGCAGAGCTTTTAATAATAACACTGTCTGGTCCTCCGCCTCTTATAACCATTTTCCCTTTTACAGTTATATTTTCAAGGCTTACATTTCCGTCGGCAACACCTTCACCGATTATGAGATCACCGGAAATCTCCATGTTTTTCAGTGTAACTAAATTTGTATTAATAATCATGTTACCTGTAACATTTTTAGTTACTGTCCCTGCTTTTGTTATAACAAGTCCTATGCATTTGTCCAGCATCTTTATTGCGTCAATCAGCTTTAAAACACCCAAAGGCGCATATCTTCCGCTGGATATTTCTGATAAATAGCCTTTTTCTATAACAGCTCCAAAAGCCTGTAATTGTTCTGAATCAAGCTTTTCAGCATCTGTAATCTTTTTAAGAAACCTCTGATCGCTAAGCTCTAAGCCAAATACCTTTGCAACCATAGCTGCGGCTTCTACCCTTGTTATACTGGAAAAAGGATAGAAGCTGGTTTTTGCCTTGTCTGTTACATACCCTGCTGCGACAGCCTTGGATATTTCTATACCGTACCATGAATCCCTCGGAACATCAATAAAGCTTATATCTGCCTGCTTGGAAGGTTTGAGGACATCATTTACAAACCCGATAAAGTCAATCTTTTGCATAGGCTTATACAAATCTTCGGTACTCACTCCCTTGTCCAGCATTCCCGTTTGTTTCCATTTATTTAATAATGCACTATCCTCTGCAGATGCACCTGTTCCTGATGCTGCAAAGGCAGAAAAAGGAGTAAACAGCATATTTGCTATTATTAGCACAATGGCTAACGGCCTTAATAACTTTCTCATTAAATCTCTCTCCTTCTCAACTACATATTTTTGTCATAAAGATTAATAGCCTTATAAGCAATAACCGCAGCCTCAGCCCTTGTCACCTTGCCGCTAAGCTGCAAATATACTTCCCCGTTTATAATTCTGCCCGATAAAATACCAGCGGCACACACATCCGCAATCTTGTCGGCTGTATTAGCAGATATTGTCCTGTAGTCTGCAAACTGTTTTAGCAGACCTCCGTCTTCATCGGGAAACGGCGTCCCCTTTGCCTTCATAGCCAATAAAAGCATTAATCCTGCTTGTTCCCTGCTGGCAGCCTTGTCAGGATACAGCCTGTTATCCTTGTCAGGAGATATAATTCCCAGCTTAGCGGCTGACATTATTTCCTTATAGTACTTATGCTTCGATGTGACATCCGCATATCTTCCTGCCGGAACCATTCCTAAATCCAAGCTTCTTATTATGATAGCGCAATACTCGCCCATAGTTATATTTTGTGAAGGATAGAATTTTGAACCGGCCTTAGTATCAAATATGCCTCTGCTTGCCAAATTGCTGATAGCGGTTTCAGCCCATTTGACACTCGATACGTCGGAATAAGTTATATATTTTTTTGCGGAAGCAACAACCTCATTTGAGGTGCTGCTCCTGTTCGAACCTGTTACTGCACTTACACGGTATGTAACCGTTACATCCGAAACAAGATTCTGTTGTGTAAAGGTTGTTGTATTTGCAGAAACCCTGCCAATTTCTCTAAATGAATAAAACTGCATGGCCTCTATTACAAATTCAGTTTCGTTAAAGGAATTATCCTCCCAGGTAAGCTTTATTTCACTTGAGGAAATAGGATTAGCCTGCAAATTTGTAGGCGCTTCTGGTGTCTTAAGAGAAACTGCTATTTCATTACTATAGTTAATTGAATTTGATTTGTCATACACTTTAATCCTATAAAAATAAACATCAGTGGTATTAACCCATTTATCAATATAAGAAACCACATCCTCTTCAAGGTAACCGATTGTATACCACTTGCCCGATAAGCCCTGCTTTCTCTCTACATTGTACCCGGCTTCGGACATACTGGAGTCTTTCCAATGCAAATTAACCTGTGCAGCTCCGACAACCTCATAAGTCAGATCTGAGGGAGCTGCAATAGTAACAGACCATACTGTTGTTACATTTGTAAAGTCAGAGTATACACTATTGTCGTTTATCTTTGCTCTGACCTTGTATGTATATGTGTCCTGCAATGAAATATTCTGGTCTGTAAACGAGGTGGCATTCCTGCCCATTGTCTCATAAAGCTCCCAAACGGTATTTGAACCGGTTTTGCGCCATACTTCAAAACCCGTTTCATTGTCTGTCAGATCCTCCCATGCCAGCTGTATGTTTTTGCCGTCTGTGCATGAGGAGGATAATATGCCCGGGGCCTTTAAATATGTATTTGTCACACTGATTGTATCAGAATACTCAGAATTTGTTGTACCTGAAACAGCCCTAATACGGTATTGATATGTAACACCCGCTTCAAGCTCTGCATCAGAATCTATGTAAGAATTATTATTCTGCGGCACAACGGCAATTTCTTCAAACTCGCCCGATTTTGGCGACTTTCGCTCAATAATAAATGCTGTTTCCGAAGAATTGTCTGTCCAGTTTAATTTAATGCTGTATCCTGAAAGAGCTATTCCATAAAAATCTGTCGGCTTATACAGGTATGAATATGCTGTTTTGCCTTCTTCGGGATAGGCCGCAGATTTCACACTCTCAGTGGAGCCTGAGCAGGCTCTGACTCTATAATAGTACTTTGTACCGGAGGAAATGGATTTATCACTGTAGGTATTCTGACCGATTCCTATACTGGCTAGCTTAATCCATTCGGTTCCGCTTTCTGTTCTTCTCTCAATTATTGTATTGTAGGCTTTATTGTCGGCATATCCCCATGATATGTCAATTTGATTATATGAAACCGGTGTTAATGTCAAAGAAGTCGGTTTTGCAACTTCGTCCGTTCTGAAGGACAACTCGGGAGTATAAAGATACCTTCTGCCTTCAGAATTCATGACCCATACCCTGTATGTATATGTATGGCCTGCCGACACAGCCGAATCATATGCGGTCTTGCTGTTTGGAGGCGGAGAACTGTATGTTTGAAATGTGCCTGAATCCACCTTCTTTTCAACTACATAATATTTCTCTCCTGTCAGGTTATCCTCCCAGTTGAGAGATATTGACGCTGAGCTGTAGATAATTACTGTCAGATTTGATGTATCGGCCCCATTAGCCTTTTCAGGCAAAACTAAAGCCTGTATTAAAACAGCAATTGCCAATACAAACGCCACCCGAGAAATATTATCATAAAATTTTTTTATCCTGTTAGTCCCTGTATGTATTTTCAAAACCATATACCCCCAATAATTACTATATATAAGATTATATCGGCAAAAACAGAAGCATATTTAAGTCAGTAATCAATTTGTAATGTTATTGTTATATATGGGATGTAAAAAAATACAATCAAATTGATTGATAGTATGCGGGTTTTATCTGCATAAAGCAAAAAAGACCCTGCAAAATGGGTTATCTCTCTAAGCATTCTGTACTGAATACAAACAAATACATAATCTTTGAGTAACTTTTGCAAAAGCCTTTTTAATGAAGAATATCTTATTTCGGATTTGTAATCTTTAAACGAGCCATAGCTCTGGCAAGTGCCGTCTTTGAGCGGGCATACTCCAGCTGGCTGAGCTGTTTCTGCAGTCTTTCCTCTGCTCTGTCCTTTGCGGCCTTTGCTCTGTTAATATCTATTTCCTCCGGATACTCGGCAGTATCAGTTAGTATTATTACCTTGTCAGGCATAATCTCCGCAAAGCCCTCTGTAACAAGAGCCTCTGACCATTTACCGTCTGCTTTGATCTTAAGAGGCCCTACATCCACCGCTACAACCGTGGGTGCATGCATAGCCAAAATTCCAATTTCGCCATCAACAGATCTGAATATAACTTCCTCTGCTTCGCCGGAAAAAAATTTTCTTTCAGGTGTTAAAACCTCTAAAAAAAATGTTGGCATACCTTAATTACCTCCATGAGCTGCAAAGTAGCTTATTCTTCGGTCTCTTTTGCCGCTTCATATACTTCATCAATAGAGCCCTTCATATAGAAGGCGGCTTCAGGAATATCATCCATCTTGCCGTCTAATATTTCCTTGAATCCGCGGATAGTTTCCTTGATTGGAACATACTTGCCCTTATAACCCGTAAATTGTTCTGCGACAAAGAACGGCTGTGATAAATATCTTTGTATTTTTCTTGCTCTGTATACTGTCAATTTATCTTCTTCAGGCAATTCATCCATACCAAGTATAGCTATGATATCCTGAAGCTCCTTATTTCTTTGTAAAACCTCCTGCACTCTTCTGGCAACATTATAGTGCTCTTCCCCGATAACCTTGGGATCAAGCAGTCTTGAGGTTGATTCAAGAGGGTCAACAGCGGGATAAATACCCATTGCAACAATATCTCTGCTCAAAACCGTTGTGGCATCCAAATGTGCAAAGGTAGTTGCAGGTGCGGGGTCCGTCAAGTCATCGGCAGGTACATAAACTGCCTGTACCGATGTGATAGAACCATTTTTTGTCGATGCAATCCTCTCTTGAAGCGCTCCGACATCTGTAGCAAGAGTGGGCTGATAACCAACGGCAGAAGGAATTCTTCCCAGAAGTGCCGAAACCTCGGAGCCCGCTTGAATAAACCTGAATATATTATCAATAAATAAAAGAACATCCTGTCCCATTGCATCTCTAAAATACTCCGCCATAGTAAGCCCGCTCAGACCAACTCTCATTCTCGCTCCGGGCGGTTCATTCATCTGTCCGAACACCATGGCAGTCTTTGAAATAACACCGGATTCAGTCATATCAGTCCATAAATCATTACCCTCTCTTGTCCGCTCGCCAACTCCTGTAAATACAGAATAACCTCCATGCTCATTTGCAACATTTCGAATTAGTTCCATAATCAATACGGTTTTTCCAACTCCGGCCCCTCCAAACAGGCCTATTTTCCCGCCCTTTGCATATGGAGCAAGCAAGTCAACAACCTTTATACCGGTTTCAAGAATTTCTGTTGAAGGCTTCTGATCCTCAAACGAAGGTGCAGACCTATGTATCGGAAGATACTCAGCAGCTTCAACAGGTGCACCTTTATCAACAGGCTCCCCTAAAACATTAAAAACCCTGCCCAATACCTCTTTTCCAACAGGAACTTTTATTGCATCTCCCGTGTCAAGAGCATCCATTCCTCTTACTAAACCATCGGTAGAAGACATAGCAACGCACCTGACAGTATTATTCCCAAGATGCTGTACTGCTTCCGCTGTTATAGTCTTTGAATCCATAGGTATTTTAATAGCATTATATATATTTGGCAAATTTCCGTCTTCAAATCGTATATCCAGTACAGGTCCTATTACTGTCACAATTTTTCCAGTACTTCCGGCCATTTTTTTACCACTCCTTCCTGAATGTATAAACATATTAAGAAGACTATCTCAAATAGAAATTCTATCCGACTCAAGTCACTTATTTTAGTGCAGAGGCGCCACCGACTATTTCAGATATCTCCTGTGTAATAGCAGCCTGTCTTGCTCTGTTGTAAAACAAATTTAATTTCTGCAGCATGTCATCTGCATTTGTAGTCGCGTTATCCATAGCCGTCATTCGTGCACTCTGCTCACTTGTAAAAGCTTCAACAAAAACACCGTACATAATACCTTTTATATACTTTGGTATCAAAACATCCAGAACAGCAGACGCTGACGGTTCATACTTAACCTTCTCATCTATTTTAATTTCAATGTCCCTGACCTCTTCACGCAAAGCACCTATTTCAATAGGAAGCAGCTTTAATGTTCTAGGCTGAAGCGAAATTGCAGAAACCATCTCGGTATATATTATATGGACCTCATCTACCTCATGCTTGTTGTACATATCCAGTATAATGTCAGCAATCTTTCTTGCCCTGTACACTGTAGGGTTCTGTACCGCATAATCAAATTCGGTATGGACATTATAATTTTTTCTGATAAAATACGCCCTGCCTGAAATACCAGCCACCAGAAGCAATACATTTTCTTTATCATCACCGATAGTTCTCTCGGCAAGCTTGATAATGTTGCTGTTATAGCCCCCTGCCAAGCCCTTGTCACCTGTCAAGACAATATATGCCTTTCTCTGCCCTTCTTTTTTTTCTTTCAAGTCAAAGAATTTACTTTCAACGTCTCCACTATGTTCAAGAATATCTGCAATGGTTTCTTTGACCTTATTGAAATACGGAAGCGTAACCTCCAATTGAGCTCTTGCCTTTTTCAGTTTTGACGTTGATATCAGCTTCATGGCTTTCGTAATTTGTCGCATCTGATTTATACTTTTTATGTGCGATTTTATCTCACGCATATTGTTTGCCATATGATAGCCCGCCGTTTCCGTCGCACAGCAGCGACAATATTTTGTAATCAAACGCCTATTTGCCCGCCCGGAGAACTGCCGGTACCGGGTGAAAATTCTGTCTTGAGGCTAAAGCCCTAACTGGCCTTAGTCAGCCCGCTTGCACCAAAATAACAAATAAGCGCTATATATTCTTACTTCTCAAAAGGTTAATACCCGCCTGAAAGCACAATTTGCTAAAAGCAATATAATGCCGTACCGCAATTTTATCATGCGAAGGCATAAAGCTCCAAATTACTTCAGCCGGCAAGCCAATAGCCTTTCAGTTAAACAAACTGAGCCTTAAATTCCTCAACCGCAGTCTTTAACATTTTTATAGCTTCATCATCAATGTTACCTGTTTGAGCAACTACTGAAAGTATTTTTGGATATTTATCCTTAACATAGCTTACCAGCTCCTTATTAAACTTGCTAACCTTATTAACCGGCAAATCCATAAGATATTTGTTTGTCGCACTGTATAGAATCACTATCTGTTCCTCTACCGGTAATGTTGAATACTGCGGCTGCTTTAAGGTTTCAAATAATCTTTCGCCTTGGAACAACTTATCTCTTGTCTGCTTATCCAAATCCGAGCCAAACTGTGCAAAAGCTTCCAATTCCCTGTATTGCGCCAAATTTATTCTCAGTGGGCCGGCAATTTTTTTCATAGCCTTTATTTGTGCAGCTCCTCCGACTCTTGATACTGATAATCCAACATTAACAGCAGGTCTTTGTCCTGCAAAGAACAGCTCTGATTCCAGATAAATCTGACCATCGGTAATTGAGATTACATTTGTAGGAATATATGCCGAAACATCTCCTGCCAAGGTTTCAATTATCGGTAATGCAGTAATTGAACCTCCGCCCATTTCGTCACTGATCTTTGCCGCTCTCTCCAGTAACCTTGAATGCAAATAGAAAACATCTCCCGGATAAGCTTCTCTTCCAGGCGGCCTTTTAAGCAGCAAGGACATTGAGCGGTATGCAACCGCATGCTTTGACAAATCGTCGTAAATAATCAAAACATCCTTATGATACCTGTACATAAAATCCTCGGCAATAGCACAGCCTGAATATGGTGCAAGGTATTGCACAGATGCCATGTCACTTGCAGTTGAGGATACAACAATTGAATATTCCATTGCTCCGTATTTTTCAAGCTTGTCAACAATCCCTGTAACTGTAGATGCCTTTTGTCCTATTGCAACATAGATGCAAATAACATCCTTGCCCTTCTGGTTAATAATAGTATCAATCGCTATTGCAGTCTTCCCTGTCTGCCTGTCACCTATTATAAGCTCTCTCTGCCCTCTTCCGATAGGAATCAGTGCATCAATAGCCATTATACCTGTCTGCAGCGGTGTATTTACACCCTTTCTGTCAATAACGCCCGGTGCCAGAAATTCTACCGGACGATACGCATCGGTAGCTATTTCCCCCTTGCCATCCAAAGGCTTTCCCAAAGGATTTACAACCCTGCCTATCATACTGTTTCCAACCGGTATCTGAACTGTTTTCCCAGTCCTTTTAACAGAAGAGCCTTCTCTTATCTGCCTGTCGTCACCTAAAATAACACAGCCTACGCTATCCTCATTAAGATTCTGAGCCATACCGTATACATTGTTTTCGAACTGCAGGAGCTCTCCCGACATACATGATTGAAGCCCATAAATAGTTGCTATTCCGTCTCCTGTCTGAAGTACGTATCCTACATCATCAGTTTTAACAACAGCACCATAATTTTCTATCTGCTGCTTTATAATCGAACTAATTTCATCTGGTCTAAGACTCATGTTTCTCACCCCATACTCTGCCGCTGATTGTCATATGCTAACCAGCTCAGTTAATGATTCTATTCTGCCTTTTATACTTCCATCATAAACCTTGTCTCCAATAATCACCTTTACACCGCCGATTATAGAAGCATCAATGACTTCTTCAGCTTTTACCGCTATCGCATCATACTTATTTCTGAACTTTTCTTTAATGCTCAAAAGCTGCTGCTCTGTTAACGGTTCAGCTGTAATAATCTTTATATCCAAAACATTAAATTTTTCATTTATAAGCCGCACCAGCTGCTGATAAATTTCTGATATGTTATTTATACGCTTTTTATCAATAAGCAGCAAAATAAAATTAAGCATATTTTTGCTAAGCTTATCTGTAAAAACATTTCTGATAACAGTTTGCTTTTTGTCATCCTTTATGGTCGGATTGGCCAAAAAGTCTCTGAATTCCATATCAGAATCATAAACAGCAACAAAGCCTTCAAATTCCTCTCGGACACTTTCAATACTGTTTTGTGACAATTCCATCAATGCCTGGGCATATCTTTTTTCAACAAGCGGCATCAAACAGCACCTGCCTCGTCTATAAATTTGTCAACCATTGCTTTGTTTGCTTCTGTATCCATATTGGCCTGAACCAGCTTTGTAGCTGCTGCTATTGCAAGAATAGCAATCTGCTGCTTCGTCTGCTTAAGCATCTCGTCTCTCTCTCGTTCCACATCTTCATGCCCCTTTTGAATAATTGCAAGAGCATCCTTTTTGGCATTCGCCACAATTCCATCATATTCACGTGCGGCCTTTGCCCTTAATTCGTTTAATAACTTGTCTCCATCCAATTTTATGTTCTTCATCTGCTCATCATATTTTTTGTGTGCTTCAGCTGCTTCTGTCCTGGCATTTTCTGCATCCTTCAATCCCTGCTCTATGGAACTTTTTCTTTCCTCCATAAGATTTGTAATAGGTTTGAAAAGGAATTTTCTCATTAACAAAAATAAAATAATCAGGTTTAAAGCAACAAAAATAAATGTATACCTATCAGGTTCCAACATATACTCACATCCCCTTTATTGCCCGTTTTTTATCTCTCAGTCCGTTTAAAAACAAATATATATAATATGCTCAGTATATACCAAGCCTTATTATCGCCCTTACGGCTTACTGCCACATATCTGTGAAAGATATAATATCTTGAATATCCTTCACAGATATGTCTAAGTGCCAAAACATTTACTGCTGTTCTTAAAGTCAAAAAAGCGAATCCAAACCTAAATTGCGTTCAGCCTCAGCTTAAAAGCTTACTTTGCCTGAAAAGCGACGCATATTGTCCCGGCATTTTATCGTGCGAGGGCCTGAACCGTGATTGACCATAGTCATACATTGACCATAGTCATACATTGACTATAGTCATATATTAACCCATTTTTAAGAAAACCAGTACCAATGCTACTACCAAACCATAAATAGCGGTTGCTTCTGCAAGAGCCGCACCTAGAAGCAGAGATGTTCTAATTGAACCTGCTGCCTCAGGCTGTCTAGCTATTCCTTCAACAGCTTTGCCTGTTGCCAGACTGATGCCTATTCCAGCACCGATACCTGTAAATGCTGAAATAGCTGCTGCTATTGCTATTATACCTGTTCCTGTCATAATTTCACCCCCTTATTCTAATGCCTCTGAAATATATATAGAAGTTAAAAACATAAACACATATGCTTGAAGAATTCCGTCAAACAAATCAAAATAAAGACTCAGAAACGCCGGTGCGAATACCGGCAGTGCCATATAAATAAGCTCCATAACTATAAATGCGCCTAAAATATTTCCAAATAAACGTAATGCCAAGGATGCAGGTTTTATCAAGTAGTCAAGTATATTAAAAGGAAGCATTACCGGTGTCGGCTTGGCAAAGCTCTTTAACCAGCCGCCCACTCCCTTGTATCGAATTCCGGCATAAATCACCACGCAAATTGACATTACTGCCAGACATAAGGTAACATTTATATTTCTTGTGGGAGGCCTCAGCTTAAAGCCCTCTTCTCCTCCTGGAATAATATTGAATATTGAAACCGTATTTGCAAAGATCAGGAAAAGGATAACAGTACCTAGGTATGGAGCAAATGCCTTCCAATAATGAGGCCCTATTGCATCCTTTACCATGTTGTTAATAAACTCTACTACTATTTCTGCAATATTCTGTCTTTTATTCGGGATCAAAGTAAGCTTACGAGTAAGAAAAACAGCAAGAATAATCATTACCGCCATTATAACCCACATTGTCACCACAAGATCAGAAACAGGAATCTTCAGTCCAAAAAGATTCATAGTAAACACATTATGCGGTTCCATCGCATGTGTAAGTTTTTCACCCATTATATCACCTCTCCAAATCGATTTTTTGTGATTCCCAGCGCCTCTGTTACAGCATTTATAACAGTAACTATAACGATTGAAAGCGATCCAGCCAGTGCGGCAATAAATGTATAGACGCCAAAATTCAACGCAAATACAGTTGTAATTCCAATTACCAGTAAACCAAATACATATATCATAAGACTTGCTACAATTGTCAGTGTTTTATTCCCGCTTCTGCACATATAATTTATCATCGTCTCAAGCAGTCCAAATCTTAACAGCGAAAAAAACGTACCCAAACTTAGTGCCACAATCATAGGTATTTTTTGACCCTTAGTCAAAAAACATACGCATATAAGCACAAAGTACAAAATACACACTCTTTTAATAAAAAATTTCAAAATATTACTCATAATCAAATTTAATGCACTTTTCCCTTTAAAAAGTAGTTAAGTTTTCTGCCCAATATTACGATATCTATTTAGACCATTTTTATATGCTTATTAGGCTGGCATTAAGTGGATATCATTAAATTATTTTTAATAATAGCACACAGAATTTACTAAAGCAATATTATTTATGAAAACAAGAGTAAATTCTAATATTTGTCATAAATCTCTTGTTGTTTAGCTATATTTTGATTTTTGTATGTATTCCGACAAATTTCATCATATTTTGAATACAGCTTTAGTATTGTTATTTAATAATTTTGCACAAAAGAATCTTAACTTTCAGGAGTGGTAACTTATGGATATTACAAGTATTATTGGTTTAATTGTCGGCTTTGGAGGTGTTCTATTAGGTTATCTGGAAGAAGGACATTTCCAGCTGTCCTCTCTGGGCAGCTTAGTAAATCCGGCAGCTTTTTTCATAGTTTTCGGAGGAGGGTTCGGTGCAACTCTGGTAGCCTTCCCGTTAGGCGAATGGAAGAAGATGTTATCTACGGCAAGTATGATATTTACACAAAAGGAATATAACGAAATAGACATCATCAATGAGCTGGCCGACCTCTCCGAAAAAGCAAGGAAGGACGGATTACTCAGTCTTGAGCAGGATGCACAGACAAATAAAAACGATTTAATAAGAAAAGGTCTTGCATTAGTTGTTGACGGTATAGAAACTGAGGTTATAAAAGATATTCTTGCCCGGGAAACCGCATTGCAGGAGGAAATATACGAATCAGGAGCTAAAATTTTCGAATCAATGGGCGGTACCTGGCCTGCCATGGGTGTTTGCGGTACTGTTATGGGTATGCTGAATATATTGAAGGACCTTAGTGACCCGCTGGCTCTGGGTCCTAAAATAGCAGGTGCCTTTATCGCAACCTTTTATGGCATTTCCTTTGCCAATCTCGCTTGGCTGCCATTCGGCAATAAAATCAAGGTTAAGGCGCAGCGTGAGACAATGATAAATGAAATAATCATTGAGGGGCTTCTGTCAATACAAGCCGGGGAAAATCCACGTATTATCAAGGAAAAATTAAACCTGAACCTTATGGAAAAATTAAACGGCGGAAATAAGAAAGGCGAAGCTACTGCTGAAGAAGGAGTTGAAGCATAGACATGGCAAAATCTAAGGTAATCAAGGATAACGCCGAGCGATATCTTTTGACATATGCCGACTTGATGAATCTGTTACTTATTCTGTTTATTATACTATTTGCCTATAGTCAGGTGGATACCCAGAAGTTCCAGCAGCTTTCCCAATCCTTAGGCGCCGCCTTCGGCAACGGCAGTACACCATCTGTCGTATCAGGAGGTGCATCCGGAAACTCACTTATAAACTTTCCCGCAACCATGCCTTCTCCGGTAATACCTTCAAATATGGAGGATGCACAGTATGAGGCCGCAGAAGATGCCATATCAGGTTTGATTGAGGCAGGCGGAATGGGCGGCGATGTCAGTGTACAAATGACAGAAAGAGGTATCCTCATGTCTATTGACGCAACACTGGCTTTCAAATCAGGAAGCGCCGAGCTGGAAAGGGAAGGCAGAGACAGAGTTCTGGCTATCGGCAAAACTATTCTGAGCAAAATGCCTGATAAGCATATACGTATTGAAGGCCACACTGACAATGTACCTATAAACAGCGCCAGGTTTCCTTCAAACTGGGAGCTCTCAGGCAGCAGATCGACAAATGTCTTAAGACTGCTTGTAGATCAGGCAGGGCTTAATTCAAAGCTTGTATCCGCCGTTGCATATGGTGACAGCATGTCACTGGTGCCTAACAATTCAGATGCCAACAGAGCAAAAAACAGAAGAGTTGATATTGTCATATTAAGGGATTCCTCAAGCATAGGTGAAGCAAGCACAGATTATACCAATAATACAAATACTAACAGCAAATAATAATACCTTTCGCTTTCAGCCAAAAACAACCTGCTATCGGCTTGATAGCTTGGATTTTTGGCTGAAGCCTTCTAAATCATATACCGGCACATGCGAATACAGCCGGAAAATATACAGGCGTAGAAGGATTAAGGTTTTTCACTTTATATTTGCGAACCTTAATTGTCTTCAGCAGAGATTGCTTTTCTTAAGGATATAGCGAATATATGTATATTAGGGCAATAGGGCAATCTTATAGCTTCAACAATTCCCTTTTTTCTGATAAGCTCTTCTCTTGCAAATATTCTCTGTTCATTTGAATGTACTTCGAACCTATTTTCCGTCCATTTACCGCCAGTGCCTGTCCATGCTATTGATTCCTTGAACAGAGGCAATCGCCAGCTGTCGGCGAAGGAAATTGGGATTTTCAGTTCTTCTCCATTCTCATACATAAGGCTTATTTCATCGATAAAGTCTCCGTTATCAGAACATCCAAGAAACATAATACTATGGTATACCGACTTATCAACAGAAATCTCCTGCCCCGTACATGCTATATTATCATATTTTTTTGTAACGAGTTCGGGTAACCTGAAATGCATACTTCCTGCCTGAATAAAGTGTTCCTTTTCTAATCCGCTGCTAATAAAAAAATGTCCTGCTCCGGACAGGTCAGCCTTATAGGTGTCTGCTTCGGTCACTGCAAAAGCCTTATTATTCATGATATCTTCAAGCTTCAATACAATAGTCTCTGTCTCTGAAAAATAATTTATGTCCTTTTCCTCAAGTAATATGTTCTCATTTTTGTCAGATAAACTACTGACATCTATCTGAGAAAGCCTTTTAATCAATTCCTCTTCAAAATTGGAAATTTCATTTAATAAGCTGTATACTTTCCCCTTGACATTATCATTACTTCCCTTGCGGTAGCCTTTAGTAAGTATCCCCCTTATCTTGTTCCAATTTGAAGCTATTTTCTGCAATTCATATTTTATATCCAAAAGCTTATCCGAATGAAGCTTATCAGATATCAGCTCAATGAATTGGGCATAAAGTGTCCTTCCCGAGGCTATCAGACGCAAATTCCTATCTATCAGCACATACCATACATCCAGATTAAAGCTACGGTATTCAGCTGAAAAATCAAACTTATCTTTAAATTCATCAGCAAATATTTTTATATCCTTATAAAATTTCTTTTTATTCAGATTTTTAATGCTTTCATTCAATATTCCCAAATAATCAGGCTTTATATCACTTTTGACAAACTCATATTTTACACAATTCTTACAGCCATTTATATAGTCATTATACGGTAAAGTTGATATATTTAAATTTAAAGCTGTATCTAAACAGTTAAAATTATTTTGTTCATCCATCCCAATTATCAGACAATGGTGTGCATCATGTACTCTTTGGTATCTTCCTTGAAGCCATGGACACCAAAAAGCATCTATAAAAAGCCCTAAAGGTATTTCCTGTGCCAAATACTCTTTGATAACCCCGAGTAATTCTGTTGGGTTTTCGGTGTCGATTCTTACTACATTTATATTACTGTATTTATATAGTAATCCGGTAATATTTCTTACATCATTTCCGATTCTCTCTCCTAATAAACTACTGTCTGAAACATTTGACGGTTTAAATTCAAATCCCCAAGCATCAGAAAATGCCAGCCTGTATTCTGCTTTGTAATGACTTGCCATTGTAACAAGGATATCTTCAAAGCAATTTAAGCCTTCACAATGAACAGGATTAATATCAATATTCATTATTCTCAACCCCATAACTCATGTAAATTAATTATATTTGTTTTTATTTTGTCATTATACTTGAAAGTCTGCGATTGTTTGTGAATGACCATGATTTTTTAAGAGTCAATTTCTGTCGGCTTTCAGACGTAATTGACCTTGGTAAATTACATTTGCTGTTACTTTATTCACTTAATTGTAAAACACCTATTATAATACCACAAATAGATAAAAAAACAAATATCTTTAGATTCCATAAATATTTATGGCTTGATACTGATACAAATAAAATTACAGTATTTACCAAGCATGTATTTAATACGTATTTTTATTTTTTATATAAAAAGTCAATTCCCGTCGGCCTATTATATATTTAGTACCAACAGCAATTGACTTTATTTTTGAAAACAATAAATTAACCGGTAATAAAAGTAGTAGTTTTACACCCTGAACTCCTTAGGCTTTTCATCAGTCAGTCCAAAATGGAATAGAAGCACCTGTACTATCCTTTCCGAGGCATGTCCGTCTCCGTATGGATTTACAGCCTTCGCCATTTTTTCGTAATCATCCTTATCATTCAGCAGCTTTGCAGCATGCTCTACGATATCATGCTCTACGGTTCCGGCAAGCCTTACTGTGCCTGCCTTGACAGCCTCCGGCCTCTCTGTTTCCTTTCTGAGCACCAGTACAGGCTTTCCAAGCGTAGGCGCCTCTTCCTGGATTCCTCCAGAGTCTGTCATTATCATATAAGCCCTTGCCATTAAATTATGCATATCCTGTACATCCAACGGAGGTATCAAGTGCACTCTGTCTTTACCGCCAAGTATTTCACGTGCAGTCTCTTGAACTGCCGGATTAAGATGAACTGCATATACTATTTCCACATCCTCATAATTATTAACCAATGTTGACAAAGCACGGCAAATATTACGCAGCGGCTCCCCCAAGTTTTCTCTTCTGTGGGCTGTAACCGCTATGACTCTCTTATTTTTAAAGTCTATGCCTCTAAGAGCTTCACAATCAAAGATGTAATCATCCTTTACCGTTGTTTTCAAGGCATCATTTACTGTATTACCTGTTACATATATTGAATCCTCGTTTACTCCTTCTCTCAGGAGATTTGATTTATTTGTATCAGTAGGCGACAAATGAATATCTGCCATGGAACCGGTAAGCTTTCTGTTCATTTCCTCAGGGTAAGGGGAATATTTATCAAATGTCCGGAGACCTGCCTCAACATGTCCTACTGCAATCTGCTTGTAAAATGCCGCAAGGCTTCCCACAAAGCATGTGGTGGTATCACCGTGAACCAGCACTATATCCGGTTTTTCCGTATCCAGCACTTCATCCAAGCCCTCAAGCGCTCTGGTAGTAATTCCTGTTAAGGTTTGTCTGCTCTTCATTATGTTTAAATCGTGCTCCGGTGTAATTTCAAATATTTTAAGTACCTGATCAAGCATTTCTCTATGCTGACCTGTCACACAAACCACGGAATCAATCCTTTCACACTTCTCCAGCTCCTTGACAAGGGGAGCCATCTTTACAGCATCCGGTCTTGTTCCGAATATTGTCATCACCTTTAGTCTATCCAATCTTCTACCTCCAATTAAAGCCATTCTGCATGGGTTTCGCAAGCTATGGCACTCTTTGCTTTTATTGGCATTATTCATCTCGGTCATATACATTGAACCGCCGATTACAAATATAGATACCGCCACAACTAATATTATTGCACTGACAGGCCCTTTGTAATCAAGAACCACCGCACACAATCCCAATGCTGCACTCGCCACATATATAACGGCTACTGACTGCTTCTGCGTAAGTCCGATATCAATAAGCCTGTGATGTATATGCCCTCTGTCGGCAGCCATAGGTGACTTGCCGCTGGCAATTCTTCGTAATATTGCAAAAACCGTATCAAATAACGGTAACGCAAGTACAAGCAATGGTACTGCTACCGCTATTGCGGTATATTGCTTATAGGTTCCCTGAATTGAAATTGTCCCCAGCAAAAACCCTAAAAATGTGGAACCTGTGTCGCCCATAAAAATTTTTGCAGGATTAAAATTATAAGGCAAAAAGCCCAGAGTGGCTCCGGCAAGCATTGCGGCTAATACGGCTGTCGCAATATCAGGATCCGGCCTCATGACAGAAACAAAGAAAAGAGACATCAGTGCTATTGAAGAAACACCGGCCGCTAAACCGTCCAATCCGTCAATAAAGTTTATTGCATTTGTAATACCTACTATCCATATTATAGTTATTAAATATGAGCTCCATGTCTGCAAATCGGAACGCCCTACAACCGAAAAAGGATTAGTAATAAATTCGATTCTGGTACCGGTTAATGCAATTATCAGCGCAGCAATTATCTGTATAGGAAATTTGAGCTTTGCACTAAGTGTTTTTATATCATCTATCACGCCCATTACAACTATAATGACGCTGCCTATTATCATCCCGATAAACCGCTTATCAAAATTTATTGAAGTTCCCATATGAAACAAATTTGAACTGACAACACTGAAAAGCATGGAAATAAAAAATCCTGTAATAATTGCCAAACCACCTAATCTTGCAATTGGCTGCTTATGCATTCTGCGGTTATCCTTTGGAATATCCACAGCTCCCAACCTAAAAGCCAAGCTTTTTACAATTGGCGTCGCGGAGAATGCAACAATAAATGCGAGAATAAAAGAAATAAAATATTCATATACACTGGTCATTTAATTTTTACACCTTCTCGTTCTTGAAAAATCAACTGCCATTACAATAACCTAAACATCAAAATAGAGGGAGGCATACATCTCCCTCTGCTTAAAATTCAACTTACATAGACCCCAAGATTTATAACACATTAATCAATAAGTATAATTATTTACAAAGCAAAATCTGTTATATTATTGAAAGCCTACAACCTCTATGCCTGCTTCTTCCAGCAGGGTCATCGCCAACTCGTCCGGATATTCCCCGCTGAATACTATCCTGGCTATACCTGCATTAATAGCTAATTTTGCGCACAGCACACAAGGCTGGTTTGTCACATAAAGGGTGGCACCGTTTACGCTTGTTCCGCTATATGCCGCCTGAACGATTGCATTCTGTTCTGCATGTATTGCTCTGCAAAGCTCATGCCTTTGTCCTGACGGAACATTCAGCCTGTCTCTCAGACATCCTATCTCCGAACAATGCTTGCAGCCTACAGGGGCACCGTTATATCCGGTAGCAAGAATTCTCTTGTCCTTAACAATTACAGCCCCTACCTGCCTTCTAAGGCAAGTAGATCTGGTCTTTATCAATTCAACTATCTGCATAAAATACTCATCCCAAGACGGTCTCATATAGTCCCCCCACATATGCTTACAAAATACAAGCCCAAATTGCGTTAAACCGCCACTCAAAAAGGCCCTGAAATGTTAATCGTACCAAGCTCTCCTTATTTTGTTCCGAATAATCTGTCTCCGGCATCTCCAAGCCCGGGCACGATATAAGCATGGTCATTTAACTTTTCATCTACAGCCGCACAATATATTGAAACATCCGGATGATCCTTCTGCAACCTTTCAATACCGGATTTTGCGGCAATAAGGCACATTAATTTTATATTTTTTACGCCTCTGTTTTTTATAAACTGAATAGCAGCCGATGCTGAACCTCCTGTTGCAAGCATAGGGTCAAGAACAACTATTTCTCTCTCCTCGACATCAACCGGAAGCTTGCAATAATATTCTACAGGCTGTAATGTTTCCGGGTCTCTGTACAAGCCTATATGTCCGACTTTCACCATAGGCAATAAGTTCAGCATCCCGTCAACCATTCCCAGTCCGGCTCTCAATATAGGTACTATACCCAGCTTCTTGCCAGATATTATTTTTGTTTTTGCTATTCCTATCGGAGTCTCAATTTCAACCTCCTTAAGAGGCATATTTCTGGTAACCTCATAGCCCATAAGCATCGCTATCTCAGAAACCAGCTCCCTGAATTCTTTTGTGTCAGTGTTTTTATCCCTTAATAGTGATATTTTGTGCTGAATCAATGGGTGATCAAAAACAAATACATTTTCCATTTTAAATTCCTCACTTTACAGTATATTTTTTTTCAATATTCGAAATTTTATTGACTCTGTTCTGGTGCCTTCCGCCCAAAAACTCAGTGTCCAACCATGTTTCAATAATATCAAAAGCAACTCCGGGGCCTACAACTCTTTCGCCTATTGCCAATACATTTGCATCATTATGCTGTCTGCTCATTCTTGCCATATAGCTGTCTGTACAGATAGCGGCTCTAATTCCCGGTACCTTATTCGCTGAAATAGATATTCCTATTCCGGTGCCGCATATAATTATACCTTTTTCGCACTCTTTGCTGCTGACTGCCTCAGCTACCGCCTGTCCAAAGTCGGGATAATCAACCGATTCACATGAATTTGTACCAAAGTCCTTAACCTGCAGTCCCTTACTCTCCAAAAACTTTATGATGTCTGCTTTTAATAAATATCCTGCATGGTCACTTCCTATTGCAATCATAATTCCTCCAAAAATATAGATATAATGACTTCGTTTAAATTACTAAATTGTTGCTGATATATCTTTATTTATTTTATAGTATAAAACATCACATGTCAAAAAAATATAGGATATTATATACCTATTTAAATTTTTCTATTACAATTTTTATACACTCAAATATTTCTTTTGCACAGCTTTCATATCTGTGATACGGCATGCCGTAGGGATCACTGATATCCAGCATATTGCTGCCTTGCTCAATTTCAGGATAAGCATACTCCTTCAAAGTATAGATGCAATAATATTTATCTGGAAATCTGGCTTTCAAAATATCCCTGTGCGCTCTTGTCATAGTAAACGTAAAATCAGCCTTTAAAACATCTTCGTAATCCAGCCTTTTCGCTTTATGAAGTGAAATATCGATATCCCACAAGGCCTTGAGCGCATTTATTGAGTGTTCCGAAGCAGAATCACCGTCAAAGGCATGGATACCTCTTGATACCGCCGAAAACCCTGACTTGCAGACCTCCACATACGATGCATACCTGAAAATCCCTTCTGCCATACAGCTTCGGCAGGTATTGCCTGTGCAAACAAATAAAATGCTTAAATTATTTTTTCTGGTTATATCCTTGTTTTCCATATACAATTATCCACCGCCAAATTTTTTGCCCAGAGTTCCGGCAAAACTGTTTTTCATAATTACAAATGCTCAATAGCCTAATCAGCCTGAATAATATCATATCCTGCTGCTTTTATCATCCTATTCATTATAGCCAATCCAACTCCGTTTTCATCAACAGCCTCGGCAAGTATTACATCAACCCCCATATCATCAAATTCACGCAGCAGCGAAAATATACTTGATGCTATGGTCTCAGGCCTGTTTCTGTCCCCCATTGACTTTGACTCATAATCCTTATAATAACTTATCGTCTGGTCGGTAGCACATATGCCTACCCTTTTGCCCTTACTTCTTCTATCTACAGCCAGCTCACATATTTTTTCGACCTGTCTGATAATATCCTTGCCCTTAACAAGAGTTACCTGTGCTTTCGGGGCATAGTGCTTATACTTCATTCCGGGACATTTTGGTATATTATCCATGCTCACCTTGCCCAAAATAGTTTTATCAATTTCAATATGTCCTATAATATCCTCAATCTGAGCGGGAGTCACTCCACCCGGTCTAAGCAGTACTGGAGGGTCTACAGTTATATCCAGAACCGTTGACTCAAGTCCAACCCTTGAACTTCCCGCATCAACAACTATTTCTATCTTTCCGTCCAAATCCTGCAATACATGCCTTGCCGTTGTCGTGCTCGGTCTCCCGGATACATTCGCACTCGGAGCCGCAACAGGAACGGCAGCCAATCTGATAAGCTCACGTGCAACCGGATGCTCCGGCATCCGTACAGCTACCGTATCAAGTCCGGCTGTTATTATCCGGGGTATTATTGAGCTTTTTTTAAATACTAATGTCAGAGGACCCGGCCAAAGCCTGTCCATCAAAACAGCAGCCTTCTCAGGTATGCTCTCTGCAAGCTCACAAACCTTTTCCTTGTCGGCAATATGTACTATTAGAGGATTATCAGACGGACGTCCCTTAGCTTTAAATATTTGCTCCACAGCAGATGAATCAAGTGCATTCGCCCCCAAGCCGTATACTGTCTCTGTGGGAAATGCAACTATTTTGCCTTCCTTAAGCGCTTCTGCAGCAGATAGCAATTTTTTTTCATCTATATTATTCAAATCAATTTTAATGACCTTTGTTACCATTCTATTTGCCTCCGGTTTCGAAAATCAGTTACGATCGGCTGAAGATTCAATTCAGCATCGTTACTATTATACCACATACTATTCCCAATATATTACCCATAGAGGACATTCTTCCCGGATAAATTCTTTTAGATTCAGGTATCAGCTCGGCAAATATAACATAAAGCATAGCCCCGCCTGCGAATCCAAGGCAAACCGCGATAAACTGCTGAGAAATATGTCCTAAAACCGCACCTATTAAGGCTCCCAATCCCATCGGAACACCGGACAATATTGTAAGCAGAAACGCCTTTACAGCGGAAAATCCGCCTAGCTTCATCGGTAACGCCATTGCAATCCCTTCAGGAACATCGTGTATAAATATTACTATAGTAAGAGTAACCCCCAGTGACACCGACGCCTCAAAGCCCGAACCCACCGCAAAGCCCTCAGGCAAATTGTGAAGTGCCAATCCTATCGAAACCAGTATCCCTGCCCGTAATAAATTTGAATTCCCTTTAGTATTCTTTACAATATCAAGTTGTTTTATAAAGTCCTCAATAAATATAATAATCAATATTCCAGAAATTACACCTATAATGGTCAAATTCAGCCCCGCAATTTTGACGGCCTCCGGAATCAGCTCAAAGCAAACGACAGAAGTCATGAGTCCTGCTGAAAATTCCAAAATAGTGCTCAGCAATCTGTTACTTATATTTTTGTCCACAAAAAAGGCTATCAATCCACCAATACCTGTTCCGGTAATGCCTGATATCAAGCCTATCGCTGCTATTTTCAATATATACCCCAAAGCAAAATCCTCTTTTATGGAATGTCCTATAGAAATATTATTCCCGTTTGCCTTGAAATATTAGTATTTAGTACAGCTTTTTTTATAATATTATTTTGTCTACCATATAAGCCTTAATCCTCATCGTCACTGCCGCTGCCCAGCTTTTCAGACTGCTCGGTGGTTATCAAAGCATCAATCAGCTCGTCAAGATCTCCGTCCAGAACCTGCTCAAGCTTATAGAGTGTCAGGTTTATTCTGTGGTCTGTTACCCTACCCTGAGGATAATTATAAGTTCTGATTCGTTCACTTCTGTCTCCGCTGCCAACCTGATTTTTTCTGTCCTGAGCATATTCAGAGGTCTTCTGCTGCTGAGCAATGTCATAAAGCTTGGATCTGAGTATCTTCATAGCCTTGTCTTTATTTTTATGCTGAGAGCGTTCGTCCTGACAGGTAACAACAAGTCCGCTCGGTATGTGCGTTATTCTTATTGCAGAGCTTGTTTTGTTTATGTGCTGTCCGCCCGCTCCGCTTGCCCTGTAGGTATCAATTCTCAAATCATTAGGATTTACATCAATATCTACCTCCTCAACCTCCGGCAAAACCGCAACCGTAATTGTGGATGTATGAATACGGCCGCTTGACTCGGTAGACGGAACTCTCTGAACTCTGTGAACTCCGCTTTCAAATTTCAGCCTACTGTATGCACCCCTGCCTTCGATAGAAAAAACGACCTCTTTGAAGCCTCCCAATTCAGTAGGATTTGAATCCAGTATTTCAGTTTTCCAATACTGTCTCTCTGCATATCTGGTCAACGCTCTGTAAAGTACACCAGCAAACAATGCCGCTTCTTCTCCTCCGGCACCTCCGCGTATTTCAACTATAACGTTTTTATCGTCATTGGGATCTTTCGGAACAAGCATAATCTTTAATTGCTTTTTTGTAATTTCAAGCTTTTCCTGCGCTTCCTGATACTCAAGCTGCACCATCTCGTGAAATTCCTTCTCAAAATTTTCATCCAGAAGTGCTCTGGCTTCCTCAACATCCTTAGTAATTTTCTTGTACTCTCTATATTTTTGTACAATTTCCTCTAAATCAGAAAATTCCTTCATTAATCTTTTATATTCATCCTGATTATTAATAATATCAGGATCACTGAGCTTATGACTTAATTCATCATACCTGTCCTCTGCCACCTGCAGTTTATCAAACATAACATCCTCCAAACTTCAAAATTACTCTTATAATAATCAAATACTATCAGTTTTTAAGCTAGATATTTACTTTTAAAAGGGTAAAAAAGATATTAAATAACATGCATACGCAATTAGATATTATACCACGAACATAATTGCTGTGCAATTATTGTTTTTGTCAGACAGCAAGGACTCTTCCCGAGCCGTATCCTCCCGATATTTTATCGCACAAAGACTTGAACCGTTACTCAATTTTAGTCAAAATAAGGGTATGAAAGCCGGCTTGTGGCTTCATACCCTTTAATCATGAAGGAAAAGTTTTTATAGAATTTTTGGTTTCATACTTAATTATATATCAGGAGGTCTGAGATTCAGAGCAGGGGTATCACTCTGAATCCCAGATTGGTGGTTTACTTAACTATTTCTATCTGACCGTTCACAGTCTCACCGGTTATTACAACCTTGTTAAGTCCTGTTTCAAAATCCCTGCTTTCAGCCTCAACGAAGCTGCCTGCTTCTCCCTTGCGGTTTACATTATGATAAACTATTTCAGGAATAAGTAGATTTATCGCTCCATTGCTAGCATGTGCCTTCACCTTGTAGGTTCTTCCGTCAAGATCATTCATATTAACTTTTATACCCCCATTTGAGGTTTTCAGATACATACTCATATCTGTATCTTCGTCAATATTCTGAGCATTTTCAATTAGAATCCTGCCATTTATAGTTACTGCACTGATATCCTGCACCTTTATATGTTTTATATCAATAACGGCATTAGAAGTATTAATCTCAATCTTATTGCCAATAATATAGTTCATTTGAACTCTTCCGTTTCTGGTATTTACGGATATTTTGTCACTGTTGACTCCCATCAGCTCAATGTGCGCATTTTTTGTAGCTGCCGTAATTTCTTCTGAGAGTGAGTCTTCGATATAAATCTTTCCGTTGGAGTTTTCTATTTTTATTGCCTTAAATTTTTTTTCAGGTATGAATATCTCATGTGAAACGCTGACATTCATTGCCGTACTGTTTACCTTCAGCGCTATGGCATTGGGGTCATCAATAAATGTAACTACGCCTTCTCCATTGGGAACGGAGCTTTTTATCCTTGAAATAACCTTTATATTGGAATCAAGATGCTTTTTTATAGTAACAGAGCCATTTATACCCGATATCTCAAATGTAGCGGCTTCTGCAGGAATAACCTCAAAATTCTTTTGTACCGTTTGCAGACTTCCGAATATATTAAACGAATTTGTATCAACAAAGCTTCCGACATAATCTATAACCTTGTCAACCAAGCCAAAGGTCGTTGCAGCAACATTTTTACCTACTTTTTCAGCTTTATTTGTAAAATCATCAATCATATTGTCAAAATCAGCCTGATTATAATTATTCTTAAATTCTCTCTTCCAATTGTTTACTCTATCTCTTACTTTCGCAGCCTCATCGGCAAATCCGTTCTGCCTTTGGCTCTGATTTCTTCTGAAAGTCTCGGCAGTATCCTGCTTTGGCTCCTGCTCTAATGCAGCCAGCAGCTTTGCTGCCTCTTCACTCGTTATTTTCTTTTCTTCAAGCATCTTTAAAATTAATATTCTTTCTTCACTAATTGACATCGCTATATTCCCTCCCAAAAAATATCTATAATAGATCTCGTTATCATTTCATCAGTTCAACTGCTTCTTCAACTGTAATCTCGCCTGAATTCAGCTTATCAAGTATTTCCTTATTTTTACCCGGTACATATGGTTCAGGCTCCCCTTTGTGTCCCAGTGCCGCTGCCACATCCTCAAGCTTATTTCTGACTGTCGGATATGAAATCCCAAGTTCCTTCTCAACTTCTTTTATATTTCCTCTGCATTTAATAAATACATCTAAAAATGCCTTTTGGTCATTTGTAAGCTTACAAAACTTACATAAGGAAAAGTGTCCTTCAATAACAGTATCACAGCTGTTACACGTTATTTTTGTTACCTCTGTTTCGCCGCCGCACACCGGGCATCTACCCATTGCTTCTCTTGCCATAATATCACCTCAAAAATAATAAAATTTGCCTAGCCGATTATTAAGTTCTTAAATACCTTTATGAAATTTCTTAATTTTTTTAAGTTCCGAATTAATATTTTTAACTTATATTAATATATTATTCCCTAAGCAAAAAAATGTCAACACATTTTTGAAATATTTTTTAATTTTATTAACTGATTTATTAATTTTTATCAATTTGCAATTGATTTTATTAATTTATCTCTAAAGGTTCTATTAATCTTATAAAATCAAATCAGCTAAAGAAGCCAATTGCGATTTAAAGCCTTTATCCACCTGTTATTCAGACACACTTATAAGGTATAAAAGCAAAAAAACACAAATTCCTTTTAAAGAATTTGCATTTTTTACCGTTCCAAATACACTATGTTTGCACAAACTCTGTTTTCGAGCTTTTCAAGACATCTCCCCAGTCTGATGACAGCTGCAAAATGAGCTTGTCCTTGCTAAGCCTATGTCTATGATATCAGTGTATTTGCCGCTTCTTATGCTTTCCGCCCATCATATCGGATACATCCGAAACAGTTACGAAAGCACTTGGATCCTTATCAAATATGATAGCTTTCAGCTTTGCTATTTCAAGCCTTGTTATTACACAATACAATATTTTCTTCTTTTTCTTTGAATAGCCTCCTGCACCGCCAATATAGGTCACTCCTCTGCCAAGCCTGTAGGTGATTGCATCTGCAATATCATCGGAATAATCCGAAATAATAACTGCCGCCTTTGCCTCATCAAGACCTTCAATAACTATATCTATAACCTTAAAGGCAATAAAGTAAGCAATCAGTGAATACATCGCTTTATCCCATCCAAACACAAGCCCTGCACTGCTCAATATAAAAATATTAAAAAACATTACAATTTGTCCTACAGAAAACATAGATCTTCTATTCAATACAATAGCCACCATTTCAGTACCATCAAGCGAACCACCGTAACGAATTATTAAGCCTACTCCCACCCCCACTGTCACTCCTCCGAAAACAGTAGCTAAAAGCACGTCTCCAGTAAATTTTTGTATGGGATGAAATATAGTAACCCAGAAGGATAATGACAATATTGAAAAGATTGACGAAAAAACAAAGGACTTCCCTATGTTTTTGTATCCCATAAAAAGAAACGGAATATTAAAAAGTGTGGTGAAAATACCCAAGGGTAAATTCGATAAATAACTGGTTATAATTGAAATACCAACAACGCCGCCATCAATAATATTATTGGGAACAAAAAATTCTTCCAGACCTATTGCCGCCAGCAAGGCACCAATAAACAAAAAAAGGTATTTAATTATCACTCTTTTCAGCACATCCTTTTTATGCTCACTTTTTTTATGGTATTGTCTCTGTACCTCTTTATGCTCGCTTTTTTTGTAGTATTGTCTCCGTACCTCTACATTTGTTTCTGAATTCAATTCTTCAGACATCGTAAGCCTCCTTCGCTAATTAGCTTGAAAGGACTAAATATAGTTGTAAATTATTCACATACCCATGCTAAGCAAAGGCTCTCCACAGGCTGCCTCCATCACCCTTACGGCATGATTCCTGAATGGAGGTTAAATAATGCGGCAACTAAACAAATACTACTCCATTGGAATACCTGTTAATCGTTCAACTTTCTTGCTGCCTTTATTTTTACTATACGTTTTCCTTCCAGCTTGATTACTTTAAATATGATATTTTCAGCTTCTACTGTCGGATTTTCATCCTTTTTTGGTATTCTTCCAAGCAAATCCATAACAAATCCGCTCAGTGTATCAAAATCATCTGACGGCAGCTGCTCGCCAAGCACCTCTTCTACCTTATCCAGACTTATTGAGCCGTTAAAAATATATGTATTGTTATCCAGACACTCATACTCGGCATCCTTTTCTTCAATATCGTATTCGTCAAATATATTCCCCACTATTTCTTCAACCAAATCCTCCATAGTTACAATTCCCGCAGTTCCGCCATACTCATCAATTACAACTGCCATCTGTACCTTGTGCTTTTTAAGCTCGGCAAATAAATCATCTGTCTTTTTAGATTCAGGAACGAAATACGGAGTTCTTACAATTTTCTCCAAGCTAAAATCTTTTTTATCCTTTTCTATAAAAGGTATCAGATCCTTGACATGCAAAATACCCACAATGTTGTCTATATTATCATTATATACAGGAATTCTGGTGTACTTTTCCTCATCAATTACCCTTACAATCAAATCCAGCTCTGAATCAGCCGGAATACTGACAATATCCGGCCTTGGAGTCATTATCTCCGAAACACGCTTATCATCAAACTCAAAAACATTATCTATCATTTCTTTTTTTGTATCCTGAATAACACCCTTTTCTTCTCCTACCTCCATCATCATCCTGATTTCTTCTTCTGTAACCCTTTCGTCATCTTCAGCAGATGGATTTCCGCCTAATAGCTTAATGAAAAAATTTGTTGAGGCTGTAAGAAATTTTACAAAAGGACTGGTAAGATGTGAAATAGCAGTTAATGGCCCAACTGCAATTTTTGAAAAAAAATCAGCCTTTTGCATAGCTATTCTTTTTGGAACAAGCTCTCCAAAAACCAGTGTAAAATAAGAAAGTATTATTGTAATCACTATCATGCTTATGCTTCTTATTATTGATTCATCCACAGGCAAATTTAATTTCATTACTGCGGCTACCAGATCATCTGCAAAGCTTTCCGTAGCAAATGCACTCGCCAAAAAACCCGCCAAGGTTATTCCTATCTGGATTGTAGATAAAAACCTGCCTGGCTCACTCAAAAAAGCATGTAGCTGCTTGGCCTTCTTATCTCCTTCATCTGCCTGCTTTTTAATTAATTTATCATTTAAAGAAATAAGAGCTATTTCAGCTCCGGAAAAAAAAGCATTCAAAAGAACCAATACAATTAATAAAATAATTCTAGTTATCAAGCAATTCAGCCTCCAAATTTAGCCGTTGGTGTAAATATTATCCGAAGCAATTGTTATTCCGTCATTTTTACTATACTAAAAAGATTTTTCTATGTCAACCTGACTATAAATGATGATGATTTCAATATACCCATTTTATAATTTTAGCCTTCTGTCACCAATTTATTACTTTGTTCCCTGTATGCTCTAATTATTATATTATACAAATACAGCAAGATATTCAAAAAGAGCAGCTTCGGCTTAGCTGCCGTCACATCTGCAGAAGCTATTATTTCAAGTATTCTCATGCTTGAGCCTTTGTAAGCTCCTTAATATCAAAGAGCCGGTGGTAAGGCAATTAATTGCGTTTACTACCGGCTCTTAATATTTCAGCGTTTTATACGTTAACTCTTAATATTTAACTCTTTTGAATTTAATAACAAACAACAGTCCAGCCAGAAGGCAAACGGCAGAAGCCGCAATCAAATATATGCTCTCGCTGCTTGCAGTTGATTCTTGATTTTTCATATCTCCCGGTCTGCCGCCACGCTCTCCGCGCTGCTGCATATTTCCCTGACTGAACATATCCTTCATTGACGATATCTGAGTATCGGTCAATCCTAATTCTTTGAGCTGCGTTATCTGCTCCTCGGTTAAATCACCGTCGTTTGCAGCCTGTATTATTTGCATAGCCTTCATTGCAGTTTCTCTGTCAGGCATATCTCCATTTCCTGACTGCTCTGCTCCATCCGGCGGCTGCATATTACCGCTGTCCGGCTGCTGGGTTCCGTCCGGCTGCTGCATATTACCGTTGTCTAACTGCTCTGATCCGCCCGGCGGCTGTATATTACCGCTGTCCGGCTGCTGCATATTACCGTTGTCTGACTGCTCTGATCCGCCCGGCGGCTGCATTCCTCCCTGACGTCCCATTCCTCCGCCTCCTTGGGAGCCCATTGTCGAAAGGTTTATAGCTGCTGCATCAATCAGCTTGCCGCTTTCAGAAGCTTGCCCATCGGTAGTTGACGGTATGGTTCCGTCAAGCTGCCCTTGTATGCTCTGGGCTCTCAGCTTCCCAAATTCCTTAATAACCTCTACTGCAGCAGTATACTTGTCATAGCTGTAAAAAGCTGTTGCATCATTTTTTACATATTCTGAAATTAGTCCATCCAACTCAGTAATAGTATTTTCAAAGGTACCGCTGTTAAAATATCCGTCTACAATATCCTGAAGATACTGATGATATTTTTCTTTATACTCATCTACCTCAAGGAGCTTTGCCAAAATCGGCCTTTCAGACATATCAACACCTGAAACCGGAGTATCTATTGGAAAATTGACTGCTGAAGTGGCAGATTCGGACTGGAAGCCTCCAAAAGAGAGGTTATAATCCCACGGCAGCATCGTAAGCTGTCCGTCTTTTTCATAGAGATAATAATTATGCTTTAAGCTTCCGAAATAGCTGTCTAAATTCACCAATACCGTATTTGCAGCAAAATATCTCAGGGTTGCATCCACATTTATATATTTTTCAAGCTCCGTCCCTGCATTCAAGTTCTTCAAAGCCTCTATAACCTTATTGTAATCCGCATCACCGCCCTCGAATACTTCATAATCGAAGATATTTGAATAGCTGCTTATTGAATCATCACTATATTTGAGATCTGCTCCTCCTCCTGAACCACCTCCCGGTCCGCCTCCAAAGCCTCCGCCCAGAAAGCCGCCTTTATCGAAGCCTCCTCCTCTCTCAAAATTACCCGATCCTTCCGTATTCTCTGTATCTCCGGTTTTTTCGCCGACTGTTCCCTGAGACTCAGCTTTATTTACAGCTTCGCCGGTTTCCCCGGTTTTAGTACCTGCTTTCATGCTGTTTGTTTTATTATTATTTTGCGTAGTCTCGTCATTTATCTTACCTGCATCAATATTTTTGTCTTCATTCTCTGATTTATTTGTTTTATCAGCTTGAGTCTCCTCCTTTTGCTTACCTATATTCCCTTCTCCATTATTCCACGGAGCAGCCCTCTCATCACCAAGGCCATTTTCATTGCCGTTTCCACGCATTCCCATACTTTCAGGCTTATACAGCTTCCCATAGCTTTCTCCGTAATTACGCTGCGCAAAGGATTCCTCCAATGCCTCTACTGCCAGATAAAATCCCCAATCCTTACCGTTAACGGTAACATTTGTATATGAGTATAAAGGTGTGGTGACCCCCATATATGACATTAAGTCATATGATAAATATTCCTTCATATATGTGGCATCTGCCTGAATATTATTTATTACCAGTTTATCCAGCCCAAAACAGGTTTGACCGTCTATGTAATGGTCAAATTCAAATTTAAAGCTGAACCTGTCAGAATCGGAACCAGCTACCATTGATAAGCTGGAATTACCTTTCGGCCTGATTCCAACCGATTCAAAGGTTGTTCCGTTTATAGTCACATCACATGGAATATATTCTTCTTGTGTGGCATTTTCCAGCATATTTTCCCATTCACTCTCATCCGCCTTGATATCTATAGAAATTATTTTATTTTCATCAAACAGCTTTGTTGTATACTCCTGCTGTAAGCCTTCGCTTTCAATATTAAGAGCACCGGCAAGAAAGGTCATCATTCCGGCAAAGATGATTGCTGCAATCAGGAGACCTATTATTGTTTTGTTTATATATTTATTAGTTATCATACTGCCTCCACGTTTCTAATGCACCAATTAAGCTGCCTTAATTGAAACATTTTAAAATATACATACCAAGTCAATTACTATCGGCTAAAAAACCTATTTAATCGTTCGATAGTTTTGGTTTGAGGCTGAAGCCTCCTAAAGTCAAAACAAATTCAATCAAACTGCGTTCAAAATTAGCTTAAAAGCTTAATTCGCATGAGAAACGATACATATCGTTCCGATATTTTATCGTGCGAATAATTGACTTTAGTCAACTCTCCGCCTATGACATGTATTCCCCGTTATAGCTTACAAGTACTGTGTTTGAAACGCCCTCGATATCTGATATTTTATTTACAAATTGTGTTGTCATATCCTTTAGCCTTACTTCAATCGTAAGCTCAATTCCGTTTTTAGATACAGTTTTTGACTTAACCATGTGTTTTTTGACACTTTCATCCACAGCCTTGCTTACAAGCTCCTCAGAATTATCATCAGCACAATTGACAACTAATATATATGGATTGTCCGCACTTTTTTTATTTACAAATAAAACCATTACGATTCCAATGAATACTGAGCCGAATACCGCGAGTGGTATAAGTCCCGCACCGGTGACAATTCCTACTGAAATTGACCAAAACAGAAAAGCAATATCAAGAGGTTCCTTTATAGCCGATCTGAAACGGACAATTGACAAAGCACCCACCATACCAAGTGACAGTATTATATTTGAGGTAACAGCCAGTATAATCAATGTAGTAATCAGTGACATTGCCACAAGTGAAATGCCAAATCCGGCAGAATACATTACTCCGTTAAAGGTTTTTTTATAAACGAAAAAAATGAAAAGTCCCAATACAAATGAAAGTCCTAGTGCTATTATCATATCCAGAGGAGAAAACTGTGCTGCCTTCTCTATAAAGCTTGATTTAAAAATATCGTTAAAAGTCATTTAAATAACCCTCCTGTTGTGTTTTATAATTGTCCGCCAAACAAATTGCCAATGGTAAAACAGCCGCCCTTAAAATCATCCAAACATTCTGCATACCGCATATTTTGAAAACGCCAAGCTCTGCCTGTTGTTCACTTGTATAATATCTCGTATTACACTTGGCAGGAACTCATCAAATTTTACCTCTAAAATTATAGTGGAGTTACCATGGGTTCTCATTGTAGCAACCTCCTGATTGAACAGCTCCTTTGAATTCATACCGGTTCTGATGTTTGAATCTATTGTGATTCTCACATTGCCGGGCTCGTAGATAAAAGCTTCTCTTGTATAATCCACCAAAGTTTTAGGTCTTAGCTGCTGAAATTTCATTTTTGTATACAATTCAACAAGCAGCGGATTATCGGAATATTTCATCCAATCGATTTCTCCGGAAATAATTTTTTCGCACTGTTCCTTTGTGAGCCTGGCTGATATTTTAGAGCAGAGTCCGTTTATTTTACTTTTCTTCTCAAGCCTGATATAATCAAAATTATCATTATAATAACGAATCCTGAATTTTTCACGGTTATTTACACCGTTAATCTTTTCAAGTAACGCCTTGTCATCAATGTTATCAAAATATAAGCTTCTTATTTTATAGTTTCCTTCACTTCCTGCATGAGGGTCTCTCTTTACTATTGCTCTAAGCCTCTGCCTGACGGCAATGCAGTCGGAAATGTTTATATTATGCTTCAATTCATGCCTTAGCTTCTGTTTTTGCATTTCTCTTCACCACCTTTATTTTTGGACTTTTTAATTTTTCTTAAAATTATATATAAAATAATACTGGGTTAATGTGATAGTTTCTTGAACATATTGTGAACTGCTAGTAAATTTTATTTAGAATATAGATTTATTGGTAATATTTGAAAATATGCTTAAAAGAAAGCCCCTCAACTTTATGATGTTGAGAGGCACATATTTTGTCATAAGCTTTGATTTAAGATAATAATCCACGTACTAAAAATTAAGCCGCATCCAAATAAGCTGAAAAAAAGCACAATTCACTATAGCATTTCCCTCTGTATTGTACTTGATAGTATGGGTATAACCTGTTTTTTTCTTGAAACCACGCCTTTAAGGAAAGCACAGCCTTCACTGCCCTTTATGTTGAATGCCTTTTCTATAAGAGCACCGTCATCACCGACAAATAATACCTCCGAGCCTTCATTTATAATATCGGTAACCATTAAAATAACAAGCCTGTATCCCTTATTTTCCTTAACAGCCTTCATGTATGTCATAAGACTGTCCTTAACCTTCTTAAAGGCTTCTGAATCGCTGGAATTTATCTGTCCTATTCCTATTTTATATTTGTTAAATATATAATCTTTAAAATCGTATTCAAGTATTGTCTGAGGGCTCATTCCTTCCAATGATGCACTTGCCTTATATAAAGCCGCCGCAAACTCTTCCAGATGAATGTCTGCAATTTTGGCAAGCCTGCTAGCCGCCAATTCATCCGCATACGTACTGGTCGGCGACTTAAACTGCAAGGTATCTGATATTATTGCAGCACACAAAATCCCTGCAATACTTCTGGATGGATTGAGTCCGTTTTCAAAATACATATTGGCTATCAATGTGGCTGTGCTTCCGACCGCATCATTTTTAAAATATATGGGATAGCCGGTCTGAATATCTCCAATCCTGTGATGGTCAATTATTTCCAGAATATCAGCCTGATCTATTCCATCTATTGTCTGTGATTTTTCGTTATGATCCAAAAGGATAACTTTTTTCCGCCGCTGTGATATTAAATGATATCGTGAAACAAAGCCCTTTATTATTCCATTGTCATCAACAACCGGATAGCTGCGGTATCTGGTTTTCAGCATCTTATCCTTAATATTCTCCGTAAAGTCATGCAAATTAAAGCAAACCAACTG
This sequence comes from Ruminiclostridium sufflavum DSM 19573, assembly GCF_003208175.1. GTDB lineage: Bacteria > Bacillota > Clostridia > Acetivibrionales > DSM-1351 > Ruminiclostridium > Ruminiclostridium sufflavum. Next base: position 254,188 of record NZ_QKMR01000003.1, read on the forward strand.
CTTTTTAGTCATTATATGACTGACAGGAATACTTTGGTTTATAAACCTTGCCGCCATCAAGGTATCATAACCTGTTCCAAGCACAATACATTCTTTTTCCTCTGCAAAGAGGAGAACATCATCATCAACCTGACCGCCGCAGGTTAGAATAATGCAGCTTGCGCCAATATCTATAGCCTTTAACTGGTTATCCTTCCTGTTTCCCAATATTACAATGTCTCCCTTTTCTATAAAGGGTTCCATTTCATCTGCAGTCATAGCTGCAACTACAACCTTTCCGTTAGCCCTAAACCGGTCTTCATTGCCGCAAATAAGCCTTGCATTGAGTGTGTCGATAATATTTCCCAGAGGGGTGTTGCTTGCAGTCAGAATACTGTTATCCATGGCATCCAGATAGCTGGTGGTAATATCCGTTAAGGTTATAACTCCTAAGAGCTTTCCTTCAATATCTGCCACCGGCAATACCTTTATATTGTTCTTCTGCATTATACTCCATGCAGCTTTTACGGAAATATCCTCAGACACCGGATTGATAATATCCATATTTAAGTCTGAAACCTGAGTTCTCACTGTTTCTTTATATTCTGGCACATCAACTCCAAAAAATTTCAGAACAAATTCTGTTTCCTTATTTATATCCCCTATTCTAATTGGAACCGCATCTATTGAATGACGCTTTTTTAATTCTGCATATGCAATAGCAGAGCAGATAGAATCTGTATCAGGATTCTTGTGACCTGTGATGTAAATTAGTTCGTTCACTGTTGAGGCCTCCGATATGTGTATCATGTATATTATATTGTCAGCTTTCTTAATAGTATTATATTACACCACCTGCACCAAATCCGCAACCGAACAATTTATAAACGGCTTTTCCCAATATCTGCCGCCATGCTATGCCGTCATAAGCTCAAACCAGAATATGCTTCCTTGTCCTATGGTGCTTAACACCCCATATCTCGAGCCTTCGTGAAGGTCTAAAATAGTTTTTACTATTGACAGTCCCAGTCCGGTACCGATGGCTGCTCTTTTGTGAGCCTTGTCAACCTTGTAGTACCTGTCCCAAATCAACGGAAGCATATCCTGTGCAATGCCCTCTCCTGTATCGACAATTTCTATCTTTACTCTGTCATTGCTGATGCTTTGTATAATAGTAACAGATTTATCTTCTCCGGTATATGTTATTGCATTGTTTATTAAATTGTAAATAACCTGAGACATCTTAACAGTGTCTGCGTTTACCCATGCATCTTCATTACTTATAAACTTAAGCCTGTACCCATCCTGTTCTGTAAGCTTCGTATACCTGAGCATGATCTCTCTTATGCTTTGAGTCAGATTAAACCTTTCAAACGCCATTTTCTGCGTTCCTGACTGAAGCTTTGAAATATCAAGGATATCATTTACCAATGTAGTGAGTCTCTTGGATTCATCTATTATAATCTGCACGTTCTCAGGAGTATTTTCTCCGGGAATGTCACGCATTACCTCACCATATCCTGTAATCATGGTTAGCGGGGTACGTAAATCATGGGAGATGTTAGCTATTAATTCACGCCTCAACTCTTCTACCATTGAAAGCTCTTTTGCCGCATAATTCAGGGTGTCATTCAGCTCAGAAATTTCAAGATATCCCTGACCGTTAAACGTTGTGTCATAGTTTCCCTTTGCCAATTCCTTCGCAGATTTGTTTATTTTTATAATCGGTTTTGATATTCTTTTTGAAATCAGCAAGGCAAACCCAAGTGCAAGCAGCAGGGTTATCCCTGTCACATATATGAGCTGAACCCGTAAGGTGTCAACAGTTGCGTCTACCGGAGTTATCATTGAATTCAGGATTGCAACCGCCTTTGAACCATCAGCTTTTTCTACAATATTGACATATATCATACTCTGCGCAAAATCTCTTCTTGGTTCTTTGATATTTCCGACAAAGGGATTTTCTCCACCCGGGCCGCCTTTAAAAATCTCCCTGTTGGATATTTCGAAATAGGTTCCGCCATTATCCAATGCCTTTTGATAAAGCTTATAAAAGTCATCATATCTCATTCCATGCTCGGTGCTGTCACTGTACAAATCGGATGAATACACCTCACTGCCGTCTTCATTAAAAATTTTTATAGATGTCTCTCTTTGCTGAGATAATGAATCCAACAGTGTATCAAGTTCCTCATTATCAATATTGTCAGAAATATTTTCCGCAGATGCTTTTATATCATTAGTTTTTATCTGCTTATAAAAGTCATCGAGAAACACAATCTGAAACATCCACAGCATTATCAGCATTAATGCGACTAATACCGTCATATACAAAAAAAGCTTATATTTTATACTCATTTTATTAAGTTTCAAATCGATATCCCACCCCTCTGAGGGTAACTATATAGCTGCTATAATCGCCCAGACTTTTCCTCAGAAGCTTTATGTGGGTATCCAGAGTCCGGTCATCTCCGAAGAAATCATATCCCCAGACATCCGAAATAAGCTTATCTCTGGTAAGTGCGATACCTCGGTTCTTCACGAGGTAAAACAGCAGGTCGTATTCCTTAGGTGACATATCAACTTTTACATCATCAACATAAACAAGCCTGCCTGTAAAATCAATTGTAAGTCCTTCAATATTTAATATTTCTTTTTTATTTTCATCCGAGTATGCACCGGAGCTGCGCTTAATTATTGCACTGACTCTCATCATCAGCTCTTTGGGCGAAAAAGGCTTGACCACATAATCATCAATGCCTATCTCAAAGCCATGAATTTTATCGTATTCCTCTCCTCTGGCAGACAGCATTAAGACAGGTGTGCTTTTATACTTTCTTATTTCCTTGCATGCCGAAAAACCATCCAGCTCCGGCATCATAATGTCCATAATAATAATATCGAAATCCTTTTCCTTGCATATTGCAATGGCTTCCATTCCATCGGCAGCCTCACTGACCTCGTAGCCTTCAAATAGTGCATACTTTTTTATAAGCTCCCGTATTCTTGCTTCATCGTCAACAACAAGTATTTTATTCATATAGACACCTTCCATATTTAGTGATTAATTTAATTATACAACATATATAGTGTAATTTTGTGAAGGGCAGGTGAAATTATACTGAATTTTATGATTTACCGCATATTGATATACCTTATCTGCTTGCAGAAATTTTTATAACTTCCCGCAATGTTCTGTATATTTAAATCAACGTCTTAACAGCTCTCTTATTTAAATACATTTGATGATCAGCCTGTTCAAGCAATTCATCAACTGTGGCATCTCCGGAGCCCTCAAATTCTGAAAACCCGTAACTGAAGCTGACATCAAAAGAATGTGCCTTGAACAGCTTTAATTTTTTTACCTTTTCATAAATCCTTTTCATTACCTTTTCACTGTACTCTATATTACACCCAGGAAAGACGATGGCAAATTCATCTCCTCCCAATCTGCATATTATGTCAGTTTCTCTTATACTCCCCTTAATGGTACCTGCAACAGCTTTAATTAATTGGTCTCCTTCCCTGTGTCCAAGCCTGTCATTTACCAATTTCAAGTCATTTACATCAACATAGCAAAGTGTCAGACAGCTATTTACCTCCTTACATGTATTAAGCTGGCTTTCAATAACCCTGAGCCCCGACTCACGATTCAAAGTATCTGTCATTTCATCCATAACATACATCATTTTGAGCCTGTCATATTTAAAACTGAATAAAACACAATTATTAACCAGATAGAGATTTCCTATAATTGACGCCGCCGCTGCCGCAGTAACAAGCAGTATATCATAATAAGCCTTGTTTCCTGAATATCCTGCCAGTCTGAAATCTGCATAAAAATACAAGGTAATATAAACAAACAATAAAATTGTACCCACAGCTATAAGATTTACTGACAATAATACTGTCAGCCTCCTATGCTTCATGTGTATTCTTTTTCTTGCCCTGACAAATTTATCACCTATAAGGCTTAGGAAAACATATATGAACAAAAACAGGAGAGCATTCCCTGCCAGAATATGTATAATACTTGTACGATATTCATAAATAGTTATTTTAAGCGGCAGCACATACACAAAGGTAACCAGTATTTCCGCAAACTCAATTAGAATTATTCCGAAAAGTGCGGTTAATATGGAATAATAACCGTTATATTTATAAAAGCCTATTATTACAAAATTAATAACTAAAGTATTCAGCAAAAACATTACTATTTTATCCCTGTCTGAGAACATGTATTTTGACAAAAATGTTCCAAGGGCAATAACCAAGCTGCTTAAAATATAGTTTATTGCCGGAGTCCTTTTTAAATCCTTATTCAGCCTGTAAATAATATAGCAAATAGCAATCGAAGTTAAGAGTTCACTAAACAAATTCGGTATTTCAATACTCACCCTCATCACTCCCAAGGTTTTGTTATAGGTTGTAAAAGTCAATTCCGGTAAAACCCTTGCTTCCCAAGCGGATATATACTTTTGAGTATTTTTTGAAGGTTTTAAATCTTAGGAAATCAATTACTATCGTAGTCAGGAAGTTTTTGCCGATAATAATTTACCTTTAATAATATGATACATTATATATTATATACTATATGCCAAAAATAAACTGTATATTTTTAACATAAATTCTATTTTTTATATACCTGCTTTCATCAAAAAAAATCATATTCTGAAATGAACATCTTAATCACTCAGGACATGACTTTTTCTGATTTCTACTAAAAAATTAAGGCAGTTGCTACTAAATAAAACAAGTGCTGCCGCTTTGTCATATACAGCTTCATTATTTCCTCCCACCCATTTTGTTAACGATATTCATTATAAATGAACTAAAATAAGGTATTGTCTTAATCATAGCCAGCCACAACGACGGTTTCGTCATACAGTCTTTTATAGCCTCTTCGGCTGTAATATAATTTAAGCCCAATATCTCGTGCCTCCTTAACTGACTATGCCATAAATTCAGTTCACCTGAATTTTTTTACACTCATATAATAAGTAAATATTGATAAAGAACAACAACCACTTTGAAAAATATTTTTTATTTCTTTTTACCAGACATCCTGATACTGTTTTTAAAATTAAGAAAAGAAAGCACCTCGCCTCTATCTTCAGAATTAAGGCTTCTATACAGAATTAATATTTTGCCCTCTTCATCTGTAAGAGTAACCCCGGTTATGCTTTCCTCTATGGCTTTTTCTACATCAATATCCGGCAAATATATTTTAAGGTATTTTACAAGTTCATTTTTAAGAAGAGTAATATATTTATTAATATCAGTATCCGGTTCCCACGTAAAGACCATGCAAAGCTTGTCCAGAACACTGACTAAATCTTCTTGCTCTGATGCTTTTAATAACTTTATTTTTTCTATTATATAATCAATATTCATATTTATAAAAGGAGTACTCAAGGATATATATTCTAGAATTTCCTTTTTCCTCAACAGTTCCTTATTATACTTTTCTCCTTCTCCCTCTTTTAGCCAAAGCTCATTAACACAGAATTGCGTTATTATGTTTTTTATCACGGATTCGGTAAGGCGGCGGTCATTTTTTTCAAGCATTGATACCGCAGAATCCTTCAAACCTATTTTTTGCCCAAATTGTGCTTGAGTCAATTTATTATCTTTTCGTATTTCCTTAAGCCTGTTTCCGGTACTGCTCATACAAATATACCTCCTTAAATTCCACAAAATGAAATATATTGTTACATTTTTCGTCAAAAATATACACAAAAGAGAACATAAAGCGTTGACAATTCCACTTAGTGAGATTATAATTATAGATAAATAATCAATCATGATAGTAATCAATATAGCACACCGGCATAATAATCTTCACTACAAAACTAATGTTCGGTTTATTAATTATACCCAAAAGTATATTGATTAAATACTGCTTAGTGTGTATTTCTCTATAAACAGCAAGTAATTTATATATATATGAGCTTTGAACGGTACTTTTGTTATGTCAACCTGACAAGAATGGAGGTGAGAATATGTGTACTGGCAGATATGTAGTTTTTATGCTGGGTACTGAGGAATTCGGCCTTGAAATAACCTGCGCCAAGGAGATTATACGTATACCAGAGCAAATAACCAAAATGCCTAACATGCCTTCTTTTTTTGAAGGTGTAATCAACTTGAGAGATAATATTATCCCGGTAATTGACTTAAAAAAAAGATTCGGCTATGCCGAAACCCACAGATATGCTGATAATAGATTGCTTATACTGGATTTGGAGAATACCTTGCTGGGAGTTATTGTGGATGATGTTGAAGAAGTTCTTATGCTTGACAGCCGGTCTATAGAAAAAATCAAATTTGATATACCCGGTATGTCCGAAAACAGCATACATGGAATTGCAAAGCATGATGACAGATTAATTGTACTATTAAACGCACTAAAAATTAAAGATGAGATATTTCAATATATGGAGCATTAAGGAGAGAAAAAAATGATTTCATTATCAGCAGTTGAATCTTGTAAAACAATGGCCGAAATTATGGCAGATTTCATACCTGGAGGAGTTATTTTCGGCGTTGTGGAAAATGATACCATCGTATGGACAAAGGAAACTGACGACTTCAAAATTGATTTATTAGCAGTTGGACAAAAGCTAAAAAACGAAAGTACAACAATGCAGTCTATCAAGGAAAAGAAAGTTCTGACACAGAATATTTCAAGAAGCGTATACGGAATACGGGTTACAATAATAGCAATCCCTGTCATTGATAACAGCGGAGATGCTACGGGAGCCATAACTATGGCCTTTCCAAAACTGCACCCGGTTGCCGCCGCATTTAATGATTTTGCTCCCCTTATGGCCGAGATGTTTCATGAGGGAGCTTTTATATATATGACCGATCTGGAAAAAATCGCTTACAGGCAGGCCTCAACAAAATTTGATATGCCTTCAATCCCATTAGGTTACATACTGAACGAAAGCGATATCCCATATAAAGTCATTCAATCAAAAAAGCCCCTGTTTGCTGAAGTAGATGCAGCAAAGTACGGAATACCCGTCTCAGTTGCAAATTTTCCGCTGTTTGATGAAGAAGAAAGTGATAAGGTGGTTGCTTCCTTAGGTATAGTTATGCCCAAGAAAACTGCCGCAGCTCTCAGAGGCATGTCAAGTCATCTTGAAAGCGGCTTGTCAGGTATTTCAGCTGCAATTGAAGAGCTCGCTGCCTCAGCGACTGATATACACACTAACGAGCAAAATTTAAATCGAAATATAACAGAAATAATCAGCATTTCTGATGAAATAAACGAAATATCCGGCTTTATAAAAGAAATAGCAGACGAAACTAAAATGCTGGGCTTAAATGCCGCTATCGAAGCCGCAAGAGCAGGTGAGGCAGGCCGGGGCTTCGGTGTTGTAGCTGAAGAAATAAGAAAGCTATCCGCACAATCAAAAAGCACTGTGCCAAAAATCCAAAAGCTTACAGAAGATATAAAATCAAAAGTTGACGAAGCCTGTGAAAAGAGCACCAATTCATTGCATTCAAGTCAGGAACAGGCCGCTGCTACAGAAGAAGTAACCGCCAGCGTAGAAGAAATTATGTCTGTGGCTGAAGAACTGAACAAAATTTCTAAGGAGCTGTAGTTTTTTACAGGTGCGGCGGTAAGCTATTTATTTTACAGCCGCATTTGTTTCCTTCAATCTAAACCTTAAAATAAAGCTGTGTTGTTGGGATGATCCCAAAGGGAGATATTTTCAGATCTCCCGTCTTCCCTCAAAGGCCTTGGCCAGTGTAACCTCGTCAGCATACTCCAAATCGCCTCCCACAGGTATTCCATGTGCAATTCTAGTTGTCTTGACCCCCAGCGGCTTTATAAGCTTGGAAATATACATTGCCGTTGCTTCACCCTCAACATTTGGATTTGTAGCAAGAATAACCTCTTTGACCTCTCCGTTTCCAAGCCTTTGAAGCAATTCCTTGATTCTTATATCTCCAGGCCCGATACCCTGCATAGGAGAAATAGCTCCGTGCAATACATGGTAAAGCCCTTTAAATTCACGCGTGCGTTCCATTGCAACAACATCTCTGGCCTCCTGAACAACACATATTGCAGACTTATCCCTTGAAGCACTGCTGCAAATTAAGCATGGATCGACATCTGTAAGGTTACTGCATACAGAACAGTACTTTGTCTTTTGCTTTGCCTCCAATATTGAATTTGCAAGCCTCTGTACCTTTTCATTCGGCATATTTATAATATGAAAAGCCAGCCTCTGAGCAGACTTGTGACCAATACCTGGCAGCTTCTGAAACTCATCCACAAGCTTTGCAATAGGAACCGCATAATAGTCCATTTTTTATCTCCATATTCCATAGTGTCCAATGCAAGATATAAAACAGATAAATCCATAATAGAACTTATCTGTTTATAAAATAAAAATTTGCTTCTTATAGATTAAAACAATCCCGGCATTCCCAGTCCGCCGGTTATTTTCCCCATTTCAGAATTTGCAAGCTCATCAGCCTTTCTTAATGCCTCATTAACAGCACTCAATATTAAATCCTGCAGCATCTCAACATCATCGGGATCAACAACCTCGGGCTTTATAGTTATTTCTTTTATCTCCTTTTTACCGGTTGCAACAATATTTATTGCCCCTCCGCCGACAGAAACCTCTATTGTTTTGTTTTCCAATTCCTGCTGAGTTTTTTCCATATCCTTCTGCATCTTCTGAGCCTGTTTCATCAGGTTGTTCATATTTCCCATGCCTCCGCCTCCGAAGCCTCCTCCTGGAAATCCACCTCTTGCCATCTTTTCTTCCTCCTATTTTTAAATAATATATATTTTAAATTTAATCCTCTCTATTATCAACAATCTAAATGCACATATATCAGAGAGCCTTACTGTCTTCCGGCACATCACTATAATATTATATCCTATTCGTCTATTATATCAAGATGAACATTCAGCTTACTGCTGATTTCCTGTGAAAACTCCTGCAATTCCTTTTCCTGCGGCTCCTGCTTTATGGAAGCCTTAAACGGAACCATACTCTCCAATGTTTCTTCATCAACAATTTTTACACGAATATTCCGAGTTAGTTTCTTACTAATTATATTTTCCAGAATTTCAATATCCTCCGGCTTTGTTACACAGCTTTTAAGTGAACAGAAATCCTTGGGAAATACCACCATAACAGTAGACCCATCCACAGCTACTGCCTTAGTTGATGCCAGATATGCGACAAGTCTCATCCTTCCGAGAGCCTTCAGCTCAGATATTACATTATCCCATATCTCCAGCTGCTCATACTCTGCCTTTTTGCTGCTTGTATTTTTTTTATCGATATCTTTGCTGGCTTCAGAATTATTTGAGATTGCTTCATCCCAAGGACTTCCTTCGGGAATATACTTCGCACCGGTCTTTATCCCTGAATTTTGTGAAACAAAAGCGGTATTTTTGATTTTATCTTCCAAATCGGATATCCTATCAATCAAATCACCATTATCCGCACTCTGCCCATAATTTCCCATACTTATGGAAATAAGCATTACCTCCAGAAAAACTCTCTGATTCAGTGCATACTTCAGCTGCGGCTCAAAAGATGACAGCTCCTTTATTATTGCAATAATGCTTTCTCTTGAAAAGGCCTCTGCCTGAACCATCATTTTTTCTATATACTGCTTACTGACATCTACAATTTCACTTGGATTCCGGCTTAGCTTGCACATCAGCAGATTCCTGAAATACATTACCAAATCTGACGCAAACCTCAGAATGTCTCTGCCTCCTGAAGAAAGCTTTTCAACACCGCCAACCAGTCCCTCTGTATTTTTATCTCTTATATGGTCCACTATCTCTGCAATAAAATCATCACTAACAATTCCTATGACATCAAGCACATTCTGATGAGTTATGGTTTTATCTCCCACAGCAATACACTGATCCAAAATGCTCAGCGCATCTCTCATGGCTCCGTCGGCCAATCTGGCAATCAGTAATGCCGCATCCTCTTCAATTTGAATATCCGTAGCAGCAGCAACCATTTGAACTCTTTGGGCTATACTGCCAAGAGTTATCTTTTTGAAATCAAACCTCTGACACCTTGACAATATCGTAGCCGGCAGCTTGTGAGGGTCAGTAGTCGCCAAAATAAATACAACGTGTGCAGGAGGCTCCTCCAATGTTTTAAGAAGTGCATTAAATGCCCCTGCCGAAAGCATATGCACTTCATCTATTATGTATACCTTATATTTTGCCTGTGACGGTGCATAAACAACTTCATCACGAATTTCTCTCACATTGTCGACACTGTTATTCGAAGCAGCATCAATTTCAATTACGTCAAGAACAGAATCACTGAGTATTCCTTTGCATATCTCACACTCATTGCACGGATCCCCCTCCTTCGGATTCAGACAATTTATAGCACGGGCAAAGATTTTTGCCATAGTGGTCTTTCCGGTACCCCTTGTTCCGCAGAAAAGGTATGCATGTCCGATACGCCCTGACATTACAGTATTTTTAATTGTTTTTACCACGTGCTCCTGTTCAACAACATCTTCAAATACAAGAGGTCTCCATTTTCTGTACAGTGCTGTATAAGACATATTCTCCATCCCTTCCGTTTTTTATATGCAAAACCGGATGCATGTTTACACATTTTTAATTTATACTTCAATATAATTCAAGCCTGTTCAATTGAACAGGCTCAATTACTTAATATTTGAATGGCCGCACACCTATCGTCGATGTAAATATATAGCTGTTACCTTTACAGTTAACTCTAACCAGGTAACCCAGCGGCACACAGAAATTACCGCTTACCGCTGCTTCCTTCCGGACCTGACGGGGTTCACAGACTTCTATTGCGCAAGACCCAATTTTCATTGCCACTTGTAAAGGGCAAACACTACACACTTAAACCTAGGACAGGAATTCAACCCTGCTATAGCGGATTGCAGGTACAGGGCACCGCTACCTCCCCGCCTAGTACGGCCAAAACTTGGCTATAAAAAAGCTGAATTTCTCCAGCACTTACACATTATAACCCAAATCAAACCTCATATCAATACTAATTGCAATGTTATTTTTTACCAAAAACTCATTATCCCCTCTTTACCTCCTATAAGGCAAAGCTTTGAACCGCAATATTCTCCCCACCTCATCCCAAGGCATTCAGACAGAAAAAAAGCACCTCAGTTTATAAAATATAATAATTCCTGATAAATAGGTGCTCAATAAAAAAAATAATAAAATCATAATATGTTTAAAGGAGGAACAAAATGAAAAAGCGTATAATGGCTTTACAAATATATTATACCACTTTTTTCTAAAGTTTGTGTTAAGATTATATAACAATTATTAATAATAAATTAATAAATTAATAAATTATTAGCATTCTGTGAATAGAATAATATTCCGCAGCTCACTCCTTCCTATATATAGGTGTTGCAAAATAAAGCTTACAATAATTCCAGCCATGCCCTGAATATAGAAATAATTTTTAAATCCTCTGAAAAAAGTGTATAAGAAGATATAAACAGGTCAAAACTATAACTGACCCCACAAAATACATTTTAACCCCCTAAAAGTGCTCGGCTTTTTGCCGAGCATTTTTTATTTTGCTTTATATGTTCTTCATTTCATCTGTCCTTTTGTATCCTTTCCTCCTATCCCACTGCTTCCGGTTATGGTTAATGAAATTACAGACCTTGGTGTCAGTATATGAGAACTATCTGTAATAGAAATCTTTTGTGCTACAATTGCAGGGTCCAATGCATTTATCAGTACTCTCTTAGGTGAACTGGCAAAATTCGCGCCTGCATCCATTATGGCCTCATAATAGGATTGGCATGCTCCTGCAAATATGCACAGCTTATCAGGATTAGGCTGGAAACTCCGTGCTATTTTAACCGACTCAATATAATAAGCTGAATTTGCATAATTTTCCAGAGAATATATGTTTTTTGCCCCCTTTTTCAGACCGTCATGCCCGGTAATTACTAATATATCAGGCTTGTAGTTATATAAAAAGTGTTTTATCAATGAGGGCTGCTTGCTTTCACTTGCCAGTTTACCGTAGCATTTGATACCGCTTTGCCTGTAAAAATCCATACATTGAATCATAAAATCCTCTGCAGAGTCTATATGCAAAATCCTTCCCGGTCTTCTCCTAATTCTTCTAAGAAGGTTTTTAAATACCGGAATAGTGCCTTCTATAGTGATTTTTGCCATACGAAGCTCACTATACGCTCTGGAATAAGCAGTTCCCGCATCTTGCCTTTCTAAATCATCAGCACTTGAATCAGCCTCTATTCGTGAAGATAATCCCCTTAGCACATAACAATCGGAACCATCACAATCATGCTTTATGTTTACAACCTTAAATAAAAGGTCTCCGCCGTACGACTTCCTAATTACAATATCTCCAACATTAAATTTAGTCACTGATATCACTCCAAAATTTCCTTTTTAGTGCATAATATGCAACCGAATTTCATTTGGGGATTGTTTTATTAGCTACGGTAAATTTATTATGTAATCCAATATTTATTTTGTGACAAACCTGATTGGAACGCTTTTCAATATAAAAAAATAGATTGAAAACATACGTATCAAAATATAAATAAATTTATTGACAAATACAATTCTTGGAGTATAATATTAACATATGAATAATTGTTCATATGTTAATAGGTTGTTATTAAACAACTAAAGGAAATAAAAACTACTATAACCAATTACTCTAGCTTAAAAAACGAGCACCTCATCGCAAATACGGATTAAGCTTCCAAGCTGATTTTGAACTTTAGGAGGCTTTAGGCGGCAGTAATTGACTTGGTATTTTAGGGAGACAAATATTATGAGTATGGAAAATGATATTGAAAAATGTGACTTTCTATGTGTACACAATAACATAGTAAGCAAAGTACTTCACCACATGCCTGAAGAAACCCAGCTGTATGATTTGGCTGAATTATTCAAGGTCTTTGGCGATTCTACAAGAATTAAAATATTATACGTGCTGTTTCAGTCCGAAATGTGCGTCTGTGATATCGCACAGCTTCTGAATATGGGACAGTCGGCCATTTCCCACCAATTACGGGTTCTGAAGCAGGCAAAACTGGTTAAGGGCAGACGTGAAGGTAAAACAATGTTTTATTCCCTGTCTGATTCACATGTAAGGACAATTATTGATCAAGGCTTCGAGCACATCGAAGAATAATACAGCTAACAAATAAGGAGGAGTCAAAATGAAAAAAGTATTCAAACTAAAAAATTTGGGATGCGCAAATTGTGCTTCAAAAATGGAAAGAGAAATAAATAAATTAAACGGTGTTAAAAATGCAACCATCAATTTTATTACGCAGAAGCTGACCTTTGATTCAGAGGAGCAGAACCTTGACGAAACAACAGAAGCCATTAAAAAAATCGTAAAAAAGATTGAGCCGAATTGTTCCTTGCAGGTGACTTAAAAACCTCCGTTAAATTGATATTAATAAGACTTTAATATTTATAATGCTTTATGCAAATATTATTATATAGCAGCCGTTATATTACGGCAAAAGGAGGTATAATTTGTCTGAGTTCAAAAAAACAATTATTAGACTGGCAATAGGCTTGTTAGTCCTCATAGCAGCCTTATCCCTACCATTATCAGCTTATTTTAAGCTTGCGATATTTCTTGCGGCTTATTTAATCTCCGGAGGTGATGTACTTCTCAGAGCCGTTAAAAATATTTCGCACGGTCAAATATTTGATGAAAACTTTTTAATGTGTATTGCAACAATAGGCGCTTTTTTTGTAGGAGAATATCCCGAAGCCGTTGCGGTAATGCTCTTTTATCAGACAGGTGAGCTTTTTCAGGATTACGCCGTTAACCGCTCCAGAAAATCAATTACAGAGCTGATGGATATACGTCCGGATTATGCAAACGTTAAAAGAAATAATGAGCTAATAACCGTTGACCCTGAAGAAGTTGCCATTGATGAAATAATTGTGGTCAAAGCCGGTGAAAAAATTCCTCTTGACGGGAAAGTTATAGAAGGCTATTCAATGGTGGACACATCCGCATTAACAGGTGAATCTGTCCCAAGAGAGCTGTCTGTTGGTGATGATGCCCTAAGCGGGTGCATAAATATAAACGGCCTTCTTACTATTAAGGTTTCAAAGGAATTTGGCGAATCTACAGTAGCAAAAATTTTGGATTTGGTTGAAAATGCAAGCAGTAAAAAGGCAAAAGCAGAAAATTTTATTACAAAGTTTGCAAGATACTATACTCCTATTGTGGTTATAGCTGCCGCCCTCCTTGCTGTTATACCTCCTTTGGTTTTACGTGATGCAGCCTTTCAGGATTGGATATACCGCGCATTACTGTTTCTTGTTGTTTCCTGTCCATGCGCTTTGGTTATTTCAATACCGCTGGGCTTTTTCGGAGGTATCGGCGGTGCATCTAAATCCGGTATCCTTATTAAGGGAAGCAATTATCTTGAAGCTCTTGCAGAAGCGGAAATTATTGTATTTGATAAAACAGGCACACTAACAAAGGGAACCTTTAAGGTATCAGAAATTCATCCTGTTGACATCAGTGAAAGCGAGCTGCTGGAGATGACCGCCTATGCCGAAAGCTACTCAAACCATCCTATTTCTTTATCCTTAAAAAAGGCTTATGCATCAGATATTGATAATACAAGAATAACTGATGTTGAAGAGATTCCCGGACATGGTGTCAAAGCAGTCGTTGACAGCAAAACCGTTTTTGCGGGAAATATCAAGCTAATGAAAAGTATAGGTATTGACTGCCGCAATAATGATGCTGCCGGTACAATTGTACATGTTGCTATTGGAGGTAAATATGCAGGCTGTGTCATCATATCCGACGAAATAAAAGAGGATGCCGCCGCAGCTGTAAATAAACTGAAGGCTGAAGGCATAAATAAGACGGTGATGCTTACCGGGGACTCAAAAGCCGTAGGTTTTAAGGTATCTTCACAGCTGGGGCTTGATGAAGTTTATGCCGAGCTTCTTCCATCTGATAAGGTATCTGAGGTAGAAAAGCTTCTGGCCCAGAAATCCGGTAAAGGAAAGCTGGTCTTTGTGGGAGACGGTATAAACGATGCTCCTGTGCTTTCCAGATCCGATATTGGTATTGCTATGGGAGGCCTTGGCTCAGATGCGGCAATTGAAGCTGCCGATGTGGTTATAATGAATGATGAGCTTACCAAAATCGCCACTTCGATTTCAATTTCCAAAAAGACCCTTCGCATTGTAAAGCAAAATATTATTTTCGCACTCGGTATCAAAGGAATCGTGCTTGCAATGAGCGCCTTCGGTTTGGCAAATATGTGGGAAGCTGTTTTTTCAGATGTTGGAGTTTCTGTAATTGCCATTTTAAATTCAGCCAGAGCACTGAATGTAAAAAAGCTCTAGCTGGAGCTTGCAGAATAAACCTTACCTTGCAAGCTCACACTTGGCTGCTGTATTGCTGTTAAAAAGCTAATTAAAAAGGTTTTTAATTTTTTCATTTATAACTTTGGAATCTGCTTTTTTAACAGCGTCAGCGGAAAGTGAATATTTATTCTTTAATTTAATAATTCTATATACGCTCTCATCTATTCTCTCCATTGATATTTCATTTGCTGAAACAGCGCTTTTAATGGCCCTTATAACTGTCTCCTGCTTTGCAAAAGTATGGCAGACAAGAACAATATCACTTCCCGCTTGAATTGATTTTACTGCTGCTCTGCCTATATCATAATTCTTTTCAATAGCACCCATTGTAAAGTCATCAGTTATAACAACACCGTCAAAATGCATACTTGAACGCAGTACATCAGAGATAATTGTCTTGGAGAGAGATGCCGGATTCTCGGCATCTATTTCAGGCAGCAGGATATGGGCAATCATAACCGCATCCGCCCGATTTTCTATGGCAGCGGAAAAAGGTACAAGTTCAAAGTTATATAATCTTTCTAAGTCATTGTTAACCCTTGGGAGTCCTACATGTGAATCTTCTGAGGTATCACCATGCCCTGGAAAATGTTTTACAACAGAAATAATATTTTGTGCCTGTATTCCCTTCATTGTTTGTATTCCAAGCTCTGTAACAATGCCGGCTTCACTGCCAAATGCCCTGTCACCGATAACCGGATTTTGGGGATTACTGTTAATATCCAGAACAGGAGCAAAATCCATGTTAAATCCAAACATTTTTAATTCCTCACCAATTATATTTCCTATCCGGTAAGACAAGGAGCTGTCGTTTTTTTCTCCAATTATCCGGTTTGACGGAATTTTGAGAAATTCATCAGGCATTCTGGATATGCGTCCGCCTTCTTCATCAATAGAAAGGAATAACGGCAGCTTATTAGCCTTATTGGTTTCTTTTAAAGAATTCAGGAGTGAAAGCATCTGATTTGAATCTTTTATATTCCTTTTAAACAGAATAAATCCTCCCACATGATAGTTTTCTATCAATCGTCGGGAATGTTCATTGTTTTCATATCCATCTGCACCTACTATAACTAATTGACCGATTTTCTCTTCCATACTCATATTCCTAAGCTGTTCTTCAATAGTCCTGTCAGAGTCGGAATCAAGAGAATTACTGCTGTCTGACTGTCCCTCACCGGTTTCAGATGGCAGACTGATATCAGGGCACGAATTGTTTCCTGCCGGTACACCGCTTTCTGTAGCTTTCTGCGGTACAGCAGCTTTCCCGCCGTCACTAAAAATACCGGCTCCTACATAGCACACGGCTAAGTATGCAAGTATTATAATTCCAGCCGCAGTTAAAATTAAAGGCAAAGATCTTTTCCCTCTTTTTCTCATTGCTCCTCCAGAACCTTAATGCAGAATTTTGATTAACAGGTTTATAAACCGTATTAACTCTATGCTATACATTAAGTTTCCAAAAGTCAATTACTATAGGCTAAATAACCGCTCCGGCAAAAAGGCCTCGTCATCTATGAATATATCATATTCCGGCTCAGCCTCAGACTCAGGCTACCTGGACAAGCTCTGAATAACCTTATCCAGCCTTGAGCTGTATTCATCAATTCTATTCCAGCTATCTGATATAATAAGTGCAAATACTCTTCCCATATACTTGTCCTGTCCATCGTGCAGTACTTCTGGAAGAGTCCCCGAGGTATAAACAAATACTCCTTCTCTTTCTCCCGGCTTAAGCAAGGCACCTTCCTTATCTATTTCCCTCGATATGTTTTCATAGCTGACAGCACTATCTGAAATTAATCTATAATACCGCGATAATATATTAATATCCTTTATTTGATTATTAATGAAGGATATATAAGTAGACAATGTAAATCTTCCGTTTATTTCTATTATAGGAATAATCACATCCTCCGTTGTAATAATAGAATCTATTCCGGCTACTCCCGTATATCCTTCTTCAAACAGGTATTTTCCTATTTTTTCGCCATACTGTCTGTATGATTTCAATACTTCCTCATCTAAATCCGGAGGAATTTTGGAACCAATATAAACGGTATCATTCAGCAGCTGCTGTTTTATTGAAAACACATCTACAGCTCCGCTAGGAGATATGTATATCTGATAATTCAAGTCTGCCTTTTTATCATACCAGCCTTCAACAAGCCACATTGCATCAGTCTTCTTCCTTGCAAAACGAGCTATTATGCGCAAGTTTGATTCCAGCTTTTCTTTATCGGATATTACATACAAGCCCTTGCCTGATGCACCGTTAGGCTCCTTTATTATAATTCTGCGGAAGTATGGAGGGCTGTTTGTTAATCTGTCGTATTCCTCACGTATTTCATCAACAGAGCGGCACACTTTGCCCTGACAGACCGCAAAGCCCAGTTTTTCGGATATTTCTCTGTTAAATATCTTGTCATTTACCTTTGCTCCAATGTAAGAAGGAGCACCGAGTATTGTAAGCCCTGCCATCTCGGCTATCCTTTCTTCCATATATGTAACTGCATATGGTGAAAAATACACCTCTTCATTCTGGGCTGATATCTCCCTTAGCTCCTCTAAAAGCTCCTCATCCTTTTGTACAAGCTCGGATACAGGTGTCAATAAATCTGCATTTTTAGGTGTCAGTATACGGGGTATCGAAAATCCCATTTCTTTGAGAACATTTAAATATTTTTCGTCAGGCCTTTTTCTTAAAATAATATAGTCCTGCTCCCTGCATATAAGAAGGTTCATTTCTTCAATCCTGTTGACAATAGCATCCTCATTCCGGTCAACTACTCCGGTATTCATATTGCTCCAATATCTCTCAGCCCCGATATTACACAGCCATATTAAAATTCCTGAGTCCCGCCTTGTTGTCAGATATTGAACTAAATTAAAATCCTTGTCCATAACTATATAGGAATCTTATCAGATTATTTACACACCCGACAATATCCTTTCCCCTTCCTTGATTATATTATTAATTACTTATAAAATCCCCTGACAGGGTTTTGTTTATTATATCCGCTACGCCTTCCGCATGGTTAAATTTTTTTACCTATCAGGCATAATGAAACTCCATTTCCCATATCCCTTATTTTTGAATACTCATATTCCGTAACATCTGTTCCATTATCTGTTTTTAACCAATAAACCTTTTGTGAAGCTCTGATAGCCTCAAATACTAATTTATTAAGAAAGTGCTCAGTCAATATTATTCCTGCTCCCGCAATCAGACTTGCCCTATAGGTCTTTGTACGGAAAGGCGTACAAAGACCCAAGCATCTGTAAAGCTCGATATCCGGATAGCTTTTTTTTGCCTTTAATATCAATCCCTCATCAGACTCAGTTGCAGACACACTATGGCATACCCCCAGCAAAAACCCGTCCTGACATCCATATATAATATTTTCTTTCCGGGGTATTTCTTCCGAAAGAAATTTTAAGTCAGCTTCTGTAAGTAAAGCTGAGTATAGAGGCATTTCCCCCAGCCTCTCCCTGTATTCTGAATAATTCATATAATAATTAATGAAGGAAAAAGTACTGCACGTCGTGTAAAGTTCTACAACAGCATCCTGATGCTTGCTATAGAACAGCCTCATGTTCATTTTTCCTCTCACATGCTTGCCTTCTATATGCCTTTCATGCGGACAATTAACCCCGCACGCTTCTCTGGACAGCTTAAATTTCAACTTGTTTTTAAACAGCCTGTATGCACATTCTACATCCTCAGCTCCCCATCTGACAAAATCCTCATCAAAGCACCCTGCTTTAATCAATTCCTCCTTCATGACAGAAACATTATTTGTATAGAAAAGCATCCACGGTACAGATATACTATTCAGATCATCCTTAATTTCAAAATATACCTTTTCCCTTATGTCACTATAATAGTCGGACTGCTTAAGATTCTGTATCATTTGATTCGGCCGGTTGAAATCAATAAATTTTGGAGTTTCGCCATACTCTTCACTTTCATAGCTGAATCCATAAACATATCCTATAACAGCATACTTTTCATTTGAAGCAGTATTTTTCTCATATGAATTTTCGCAATGGGCATCGTAATGCGCTCTTACAAAGGTATTTCCCACAACAATACCTGTGTCAATGAATATCAGCACATCTCCCTTTGCCCTCTTTATTCCTTCATTTCTGGCAAGAGCAACCCGAAACCCTTTATCTTCCTGAAAATAATATATAATATTAAGCTTATCCTTATATGAATAAACAACCTCTTTCGTGTCATCACTTGAACCATCGTCAATTACAATAACCTCATACTCCCTGCTGGGGAAATCCTGATTTACCAGTGATGACAGTGTATACTTCAATATGTTGCTGCGGTTATACGTCGGTATAATTACAGATACTTTCATACTAACCTCCACGCCCAATTCGGGCACAAAAACTTGGTAAAAGCTTCGTGGAGGTACGCAGTTAATTCACTACCATATCTTAATTCCTTCAAGCTAACCTCCACGCCCAATCCGGGCACAAAAACCTTAGCAAGCAACATGATTTTTTACAGCTCTCCATTTTCGAGCTTTCCAAACGCTCAATTAGCATAGAGCCTCTGAATCTCGGTCCACAATTCATACCCGGAAATTCCATACCGGATTCCATGCACAAAAAGTCAATTACTTCCGGCCAAAAAACCGATTCCATCGGCTGATAGTTTGGGTTTGAGGCTGAAGCCTCCTAAAGTTAAAACAAATTCAAACCCAAACTGTGTTCAAAATAGCTTAAAAGCTTAATTCGCCTGAAAAAACGATATACCGTCGCAAAGGCTTGAACCGTAATTGACCTTAGTTATATAAGCAACCGGAGTGTTACCGGCTCATTTTGCTTACAGCCTTATCATCTGTTAAAAAATTGTCACCTGATTTTAATTTTATATATTCCTCAACAGTATTTCTTATTATCGTCCTAGTTCCATCGCTGCTTACCAGCGGAATATCAATTATGTTTGTTTCCCTCTTCAGTTCAGGATCCCTGAACAAGTTAAGGTACTCGCACTGCATTGCTTCCAAGTACCGCAGGTTTTCCTTTTTCAGTACCTCATTGCATTGAACCTTTCTGTTAGGATGGAACAGAACCTTTCCTCTTCTTTCAATCCGTTCATAGCACACCTGCACATCAACATCATAAAATAAGATTAAATCCGGTTTTCGTACCCACTTGCTTATTCTTTTTCCAATATCCTGTCTTGCACCATTTGCAGTGTCCCTCGTACGTCCCGTATATATATAACGGTCGGCAATCAGTATATAATCCTGCTTTAAGGATGGCCTAACCAGTGAAAAGTAGTGTATCAGGAAACTAATCCATTGCAAAATGCTATATATCCATGAAGTAAGTAAATTCATAGAATGGAGTCTCTTAACTATTTTTCTGATTACACAGTTTGAATTCCATTCAATGACTTTGGTTTTGAATCCCATACCAAGCAACTCTCTGTATAGACCTTCTACACCCTTGCTTTTACCGCAGCCGCTTATTCCTTCAAATACGATTAAAATACCTTTTTGCTTGTTAATAAAATAGTTTTCCTTCCCCAAGACCTCACATCCACTAATATATTTTCTGCCCTTTTGCGGCTTTACTTATATCTTTCATTTACAACGCTGATACGTCCCTCTTCTTTCGGTGAAACAGTTCCCTTTTCTTTTATATATTTAGCAAGAACATCCTTAAGCAGCTCTCCTTTATATAAAAGCTTTGCATCCACCATTTCTTCATAGCCGTCTCCGCCATTGTACAAGTAATCGTTTGTTGCCACCTTATATGTTTTATCTTTATCCAATTCCTTGCCATCTAAGGTCTTAACACTTACAACACGCTCACCGGCAGGTTTTGACGCATCAAACGAAAACTTGATTCCGGAAACCTGCATAAATCCTCCGTTAGCACCTGAATTCGGGTATTGCATAATACCTCTTTCAAGGCATTTATAAATAGCCTCCCCTTTGAGCTCTATAGTTACAAGCGCATTAGTGAAGGGCAGTACCTTACCGATTTTATAAAGGCTTATATCTCCCTCGGGAATACTCTCCCTTATACCTCCTCCATTCATCAGCGCAATTTCTGCTTTGCCTGTTTCCTTCATTGCATCTGCAAGTAAATCTGCCAGATTTGTTTCCTTAAATCTTAAATCCGATCTCATACCGTTCAGTTTCACTTCAGCCTTACCTACCACCTCTTTGCCTGCTTCCATTGCCATCGCCTGATACTTGTCAGAAACCTTCTTCATTTCCGGATCTGCTTTTGAACCATCTCTGGAATTAAATAATTTCCAAGTGCATTTCTTAACCTTTCCGTCTTTAAGATAAAGCTCTGCCAGTCCAACATGCGTAGTGTATCCTCCTGCCTCAACAAGATATGTGTTATTTACCTTGTCAGGCTTTTCATAAAGGAAGTGATGATGTCCGCACAGGAATAAATCTATGCCATCTACCTTTTCAATAATCTGCTTGTCAATTTCATCTCCGTTATGGGAAATGTATATAATAACATCAGCCTGCTTTTTTATAATCGGAATAAGCCTCTGAGCTGTTATAATAGGATCTTCTACAGCCATTCCCTGATGGTCTCTGCTATTTGTATCAATAAGGGCATCCTTCTCAACTGTCCCGAATAAGCCTACTTTGAGCCCGTCAATCTCAACAATTTTATATTCCTCGTAAATAGGCTTTCCGTCCTTTAATACATTTGCACAAATAATCGGATAATTTAATTGTGTTTTAAACTCTATCGCCCTGTCTATTCCAAAATCGAAATCATGGTTTCCCATTGTCATAGCGTCATAGCCCAATAAATTTGCAACTTCAACTACACCCTTTGCCTTTTCTATATTTGCTTCATTAGTCCCGTGGAATAAATCACCGCTGTCAAGCACCAATGCATCGGGATCTCCCTTTTTTATTTCATCTACAAAATGCTTTACCATCGGCAGACCCATCATTACGTCTACCTGATCCAATGTGTAATATCCGCCGGACTCGTCATCAAAGCATATGTGTCCATGAACATCAGCTGTATTTACAACGCTTATTTTTTGGTCATAGTACCCCAGACTCATTAATACATCATTAAAATTAACGTTCTTATAAATTAAAAAACCTGCAATTCCAACTAAAATAACTCCTATTACAATTAAATTGGTATATTTTTTCATACTTTTTGTCCATACCCATCATCACTCGGGCACAGCACACATTTAAGCACCGGTATGGACTCAGCACCTCCCTGATTATTATTTTTTACTTATAAATTTTTCAGATTAATTTCCTGCACTTGAATATCTTTTCAGGCCCGCTCTCCAGAATATATATACCAGAACGAACATTGCAGCTCCAACCAAAGGAGTAAGATATAAATATCCGTTCCAGAACATATCTAAATCCGGTTTTCTTATAAAGTATTGTGCCGGAAAATAACTGACAAACGCAAAAGGAACAACAAATATCAACAGCTTTTGAACTAAGCCCGGATAAAAGCTGATTGGATATCCGGCAAATCGTCGGCAGTTGAAGAAAATTAAATTACGCAGGTTTACTGTCCTGATAGTCCAGAAGCTGAAGCAGGAGGAGATCATAAACAAGGCCGCCTGAATTATAGCACCTCCTATTAATGCTGAGATGTAATATGTAACACTTTTAAAGTCCCATACAATCCCTACTGCTTTGCATGAATATGTAAATAGAAGTATCCCTACTGTTCCATGCCCCAGAATTGCCGCAAAATCCACTCTGGCTGCCACCACCTGAAACATCAGCCCTAGCGGTCTGATTAAATACCTGTCCAATGTCCCTTGATAAACCATGTCATCAAAGTCTCTGATTCCTGTAAAGAAAAATACAAATATGCTATAGGACAGAAACAGAAAACTATACAGAAAAAACATTTCATGCATGGTCCAGCCGCCTATAGTAACAAATCTGGTAAGTATCAAAAACATAACTACAATGCTTACCATTTCTCTTACGAATATGGCTAATGCTATAAAAAACCTATCAAACTTATATTCCAGCATTGATTTTAAATTCATTTTAAAAAACACAAACAATATTTTCAGCAGTTCAATTTTTTTATATGCTTTTATTTGTTCCATATCAAGCTAACCTCCCTGTACAACGAGTTTTTTGGTGGCGGCCTTCCAGATAAAATGACCTATCACAGTCAGAAGAACTATCCAAAGTACCTGTTTAAGCAGACAGGTCATTATTTCGTTAGAAGGAGTCTGACCAAGATATATGGTTATTGGTATATAATAAATCGAATCAAACGGTGTCAGCTTTATGAAGTTATACAGCCAGGTAGGCATAAACCATAAGGGAATAAGTGCGCCTGACAAAACAGCAATCAGGGCATCCTTAATAGTAACAAGGCTGAAGGTCTGATAAAACCAAAAAGCAGTCAGCCATACGATAAAGTTTAGGCAATACAGCACAAGATATCCCAGGCACAAGCTCAATATAAATAAGATAAACATCGACACCGAGAATGGAGGCAAAAATTCAAAAAATAACAGGGATATAATTATTGCAGGAACAAGATTCATTATTATTTTAAATCCGGAAGCTCCTATACTGTATGAAAAAACAAGCAGCCTGAAGCTTATAGGCTTCAATAAATCTGTGGATATCAGCCCGTTTGTTATTTTATTTTGTATAAAGTAGTCATCCATTATAAAAAAGCTCTGCATTAAAAAACCTAATACTATGTATGTCAAAACTATTTTCAGCTGTACGCCGTCATATGAGCCGTCTTCTCCATATATGGCCTTCCATATGGCTATATTTACAAAAATTAATATCAGTGTATTAATTAATCCCGCATAATAATCAGCGCGATACGCCAAGTTGTTCTGAAATGACTTCTTCGCTATCGCCAGATACGGTTTTATCATAATCAATTCCTCCCTCATATATTTCTCTGATTATTGATTCTATTTCCGGCTCTTTAATAGTCAAATCCAGAATATTATACTTTGAGGTAAGATAGGAAATAACCTCTGAAACCTGAACCTCATCCCTGTTAAACTGCATGTGCTTTTTATTGTCAGCCTCTTCGGTTATTTCTACGCCTTCCGGTAAAATGATATTATTGATATTCTGGGCGAACTCAGCAACTATGGTTCTCTTTTTTCCATGCTTTTCTTTAATTTCATTGACTGTTCCATCATAAATAATAGTTCCGTGATCAATAATAATCATTCTCTTGCAGGTCTTTTCTATATCCATCATGTCATGGGTAGTAAATAACATTGTTGTATTTTTTTCTTTGTTAACTACCTTTATAAACTCACGAATTTTTTCCTTGGCTATTACATCAAGTCCTATTGTAGGTTCATCAAAAAGTATGATATCGGGATTATGAACCAAGGATGCCGCAATATCAGCTCTCATTCTCTGTCCAAGACTAAGCTGTCTGACCGGTTGCGTAATAAACTCCTTCAAGCCAAGAAGCTCATTGAACATTTCCATATTTTTTTTATAAGCGCTATCCGAAATTCTATAGATGCTCTTCAGCAAATCAAACGTATCCGATACAGGAAGATCCCACCAAAGCTGCGTTCTTTGTCCGAATACAACTCCTATCTTTGTGGCAATCTTTTTTCTCTGCTTGCTTGGTGACATACCAAGAATGTTAATTTCACCATCTGTCGGAGTTAAAATACCGGTTAACATTTTTACCGTAGTAGACTTTCCGGCACCATTAGGTCCTATGAAACCTACCATATCTCCTTTTTCAATGGTAAAGCTAATTTTTTCAACTGCCCGCTTCATTTTGTATTCCGGGATAATTAAGCTTTGAATTGAGCCTAGCAAGCCTTTTTTTCTTACATTAAGCTTGTAGTCCTTTGTTAGATTACTAACCTCGATAATTGGCATATCAACCTTCCTCTCACTTATTAACTTGAATTTATATTTGAAATTAAGAAACCATACAAGCCATTATGACCATAGTCAATTGCGGTTCAAGCCTGCTTGCGATAAAATATCGGTGCGATATGTATCGTTTCCAGGTGAATTAAGCTTTTAAGCTGGTCTTGAACGCAATTTGGGTTTGAATTTGTTTTTTCCTATAGGAGGCTTCAGACCCAAACCCAAACTATCAGCCGATGGAATCGGTTTTTTGGCCGATAGTAATTGACTTTTAGCAGCATACCTCTGTTAACTTTTTTCTATCATGTTGAATAATATCCAAATATTAGAGTTTACTTAATATTTTTTATTATATTGAACAAAACATTTATTTTATACATTATTTTTAGTGATTCTAAAAAGTATTTTTATGTTAAACATTGCTTTTTATTGTTATTTTTTATAATATATTAATACATTAAGTCTTTATTTGTAAAATGAACAAGTAAATTTCATATTTTCAGATTATATAAAAAATATACTTTGTATTAGCATAATTTTATTACCATTTTACATTGTAATATTTTACATTTTAATTGATAATTAACACAAATGGTATTTTTTATATTCGGAAAATTATTTTTTAACATAAAAGCTTGATTTACAGCTAATGACGCTTCTCCTGCATCAAAGCACATTCGTTATAATTACTGATTAAATTATTTAAAAAGGGGTTACAATATATGGGAAATTTTAGTACTGCAAGTTACTTGGAACCAACCAATAAATTTTGGCCTTCCTATAAAGTTATTCATCCAATAATGGATTCAAGTTTAATTACTATTAAGCTTTTTCTTTCATCGGCATATTACAGTCTTTTTGACTCAAGTCTCTTTTATAATTTTGTAATGCTTTTAGATACGGATTTATCTGTTGTATCCTATCACATTAATAAGGAATTAATGATAAGTAACATAAAGTTATGCCAAGGGTTGAATTTCAGAGCAGAAAATATGGGAAAAACTTCCGTATCAGAATGCCTGCAAAAGAAAGCTCTTAGTGTTATGTACTATTACCAAAACGATAATATAGCTTTTCAAAGCTTAACAAACTGTACTATACCTATAATAATTAATGATAAGATAGTTGCATACCTTTCAACCTTCTTTATGCACTCCAAATACGATGAAATTTCAGTCAATTATTTTAAATTATTTGAGAAATCTCTTGATTGTACTTTACAGTTTCATACTCTGAAAATTAACATAACGGAGCTTGCATGTAAAACAATGCTTCCTACCTTCAGCACTGCATCATTAACCGACTGTGAACTTGAGGTTCTGGAGCAGATAAACAAGGGATATACAAATAAAGAAATTGCAAACCGTCTATTTATATCGGAAAACACAGTAAAATCCTATATACAAATTATATCTCAGAAGCTTTCCTGCGAAAACAGAACTCAAATCGCAGTAAATTCCGTATTGTATACTATACTCAGGTATATTTAGAAGTCTGGCATACAGGAGGCCATAAATATGCGGCATGAGTGCAGCCGGAAAAGTGCTGATAAAATCAATTCAAATATTGGCTTGCTTTGAGACAGGCTGCCTTAGCCCGTTGAAATGTTGAAACGGGTCAAAATCAAGGATTTTACCCATAATATGTTATCCGGCTAAAATAAATGTCTTTAAGCTTATGCTCATTTTGTTCTATTCCCGAGTTTAGAGACAGTCACTCTGATAAAATCTAGGATTCCGCCATAAACAATAAAAGAAAGTATACTTGCTATGTACCAATAAACTGAAATCGATCCCATAATAGTTCTACAGGGTAATTCCATACCCGAATTCATAAAAGCCAAAAGACTATCATTATTCGAAATTACAGATAGAATGGGATTTAATCCTATTAGAACAATGCTTTTCGAGTCTTGCCCAATTTGATGCATATAGAGCTCAAATAATGCGATAAAAAGAAACCAAAAGGTAAAAGATTTAATGACTTTTTTTATTGGGACATCTCCTCTCTTCAGTATCAGTACAGCATAAAAATCAGGACAAACCTAATGCACATGCATCAACCTTGTCCTAATCTCTTGGAAAGTTAGGTCAAAAAAGATGCACTTCACCATAAAACCAAAAACTGAATCAAAGAGTTATTTTAGCACCCATTTTAATGAATATCTTTTTGTTCTTTGTAAAGAATCGAATGTATATTTGATCCGATTATCAATAATTTCCAAATTGCCTGTCTCAACAGGGGACCTGCCTGATATTCCATCAAATATTTCATATGCTGTTTTACGTACATTACTTACATTGGAAGGATAAAATTCCGTATGTAATGTTAATGATTTGATTGGTATGTTAGGAGAATATGATAAATAACACGGATCTACTTTTTGAGTATTATCAAGTCTTATTTTAACAGTAATTTTAGTGACTTCATTTTTGCTTAACGGTCTGTCAAATTTAACAGTATAAACTTTATATGGATTATTTTCAGAATCAATATCAACTATATCTGCCCCATCGACCGATAATATCTCACTATCACCTTTCCAACCATATCTATCAGATAGGAATTGATAATCATTGATAAGAGCTTTAATTATAAATGTTTTGGTACATATAATAGATGTATGTTTTTCATCCATATATTTAAATTGAATCTCGTAATCTTCAATAATATGATCCCAATCTCTATCTAACTCAGCTTTAATATTGTCTTGTTGTGTATCAAAAAAATTTGATACACTACTTAGCAGTCTTTCTTTAAAATTATTAATATTATCTTCTACCTCACTATATATCCCTTTTTGTGCATATTCTCTCTTAAAGGTTTCTATGCATTGTAGTTGATTAAGATCTGTATCTTCGGGATATGCTTTACTATGTATGAAATATAGAAACACATTTTTCTTCTCATTAATCATTTTTCTGATTTCTTCTTCTGTAGCAGATCCATAATTTTCTGTTGGTTGGCCCCATCTATTACAAAATACAGCAACATTTAAATCTGAAGAATTAACAATTTGTTTATTTATAATATTTTGCGGAGTATCACCATACTCTGGAAAAACATCATCTTTCCAATAAATGCTTTTAAGGTATACAAAATAATGTTTACCATATGACTTGTTAAACTTTTCTAATGTTTCCTTAATGGCTTTAACGTATTTCTTCTTTTCAACATCTTGTGGACAGGAAATCAAAACATTATATTGCAATATATTTATCATCAAAATATATCTCCTATATTTTTTATAGTCAGAGTTATTGTTTAATCCCATTATATGGACGATGTGAAACTCGTATATGTATATTATTAAAAGAATTAATAAGTTTGCACAACCATATAATATCTTTTCTTAAGTTCAAGTCAAGTTCTTTTTCCTGTACTCTGTCAAAGTCGATTTTCCATATGCCGTCATTTCCGACTCCGTATTCCCTGCAATCGGTATATTCGATCGCCATAGCTTCAATCCACTACTTAGGCATGTTCATTTTTTTGATAGTTTATCAACGATACTGCACAAGCCTCATACCCCCATTTTGTGTTCAAAATTTTATGCATTCCTATATGCTATTGAACTAGTTTCATCATTACCATCCATGATTTCAATTCCCAATTCTAACTTTATACATAATTGGAATTTAAATGAATTTGTTATGCTACCCGTTTATCTTCAATAACCTCTTTGCATTTTTGCTGGTTACAACTTTATCTTGAAATAATCCAATCGCATTCTCCTTATGCATAATGTGACTCCCATTATAAGATCTCATCTTCTTAGCACCTATATCAAGCCTAAGCATATCAGTTATTTCTTCATTTATAAATATACTATTCGATAAATAATCCCATTTTCCTCCATTAATAAAGAAGTTTTTCGATAACTTGATGATTTTACTCCCCAACTATATAATTTTTTAGACATGGTTTGCTCTTTGTTTAGAATGATTACATCACCCCTTCATTCTAACTGCAACCTCAGACTATGTCTTTTTTCTGCTTCAAAATTGCAGGAGTACAAAATATAGGAGGTCGTTTAATGAACAAGAAATTCAGTAAGGAAGAAAAACATCAATTGGTTGCAAAATATCACAATGGCGAATCCGCAACGGATATTTGCACAGAAACAGGCGTCTCCAGAAGTACATTCTACACTTGGTTAAAACCTTATAAAACTACATATACCGATACAGGTTATGCGGTCAGTGCTGCTGAATTTATAAAGATGAAACAGCGGCTGGAAAAGCTTGAGCAAAAAATCGAAGTATTACAAAAAGTGAACTGTACGGTATCTTCCCCGCTCAAAGAAAAGCTGCGAGAGCTTTCAGTACTTCATGGACAACATAGCGTACATGTTCTATGTGAAGCTCTTGAAGTTCCAAGGGGCACATTTTACAATCACATCTTTCGCAATAAGGGAGAAAACAACAGCTATCAGATCCGCAGAACTCAACTGAGTGAACGGATCAAGCAAATATATGAAGAAAGCAATCAGATTTTTGGCGCAAAAAAAATCAGAGCTGTGTTAGCAAGTCAAGGAGAGGCTGTCAGTGATAAAATGGTTTCCGAGTTAATGCAGGAGATGAATTTATACAGCATCCGAACGGAGGCAAAAAGAGCTATGCCCACATTAACTATGAAAAGAAACAAGACTCACTGAAAATGAATTTTTCGGTAAATGCTCCTAACCAAGTATGGGTCAGCGATGTAACATGCTTCAAGATTGATAACAAAATTCAATACATCTGTGCAATCCTCGATCTATATTCCAGATGCATATTCCGGCACATCCGGACGGCGATTCCGGTTTTATCCGGACAGTAAACCGGAGCATCCGGACACCTTGTCGTGTAAGTTGATTTTATTCCAGTGCTTCATTTTTTTCAATATTTTTAATTGTTTTTTCTGCCATGACTTCTCTCATGGATTTTTTTGAGTCAAGGGTTAGGATATAGGAGTTATGTATTATTCTATCCATGATTGCATCTGCTATTGTTGGATCGGGGAATAATTCATACCACTTTGTATGTGATACTTGCCCGGATAAAACTGTTGATGCCCTGTTATA
>NZ_QKMR01000004.1:0-81475 GCF_003208175.1 Ruminiclostridium sufflavum DSM 19573
CTCGACTTGCATGTGTTAGGCACGCCGCCAGCGTTCGTCCTGAGCCAGGATCAAACTCTCAAATTAATATTTGAAAATTTGACACGATAACAAAAGTTATCATGCTTATTAGCTCATTAAAATTGCTGACTTTTATTTCTAGTTCTTGTTTCCAAAAACCAGGTTGTAAAGTTCGCAAGTTACTCAATTTTTAAAATCTACTCGTGGATTTTAATCTACTTTATAGATTTTGGAATTTTTCGAGTTCCTTTACATGGTCTTTCATTTGAAAGACTTGTCACTGTTTACTTTTCAAAGTCCAATCCCTTAAAGCGTTCTTACGTCTGCTTCTCAAGGTTTCTGCCATGCATTTCCGCAAGCAGCTTAATCATAATACCATCTTGCTGTTTCCTTGTCAACACTTTTTTTATTTTTATTTAAGATTTTTTAAACTCTTAAAAGTGAATAATACTAAGTGCTGTATCTTTCGACAGCTTCGTTAGTATACCACCATACCATGCTCTATGCCAACCCAAAGCAATCCTAAATCGGCCTGTTTTTTTAATTTACCCATTATTTCCTGCTTTATCCGCCTAAATATCTCCTAATAATTCAAATATCCTCAATCTTCAAAAATGCAGCTTATATCCTTTGTCCATCTGCTGATGCAATTGGGATAAGCCTGCTTATTTTTCCGGAATAAAACAAGGACAGCTTGTGCAAAGCTCTTGTACATGCAATATATAAAAGCTTTTTGTCATCATTACTGTTATAGTTATTATCATTTGCCTGATACAGCAATACTGCATCAAATTCAAGGCCCTTTGCCATATATATTGGAAGAATATATATGCCTGATGTGATCTCACAAGAACTGTTGCTAATCAATACAGCCTTTGTTTTACTGCTGATGCTCTTATATACTTTTTCTGAATCACATAAGCTTTTACATATGATAGCTATAGATTCATATCCGGCAATTTTATACTCTGAAATTTCTTCTATTATTTTTTTCTCCATCCCGGAAGTATCTAAAGAACCAATTATCTCAGGCTTGCTTTCATGCCTGTCAAAGCTTTCTATTTCTATTGCTTCATTTGCAAAGTATGAACTAAAGCAGCTAATTTCATATGAGCTTCTAAAACTCTTTTTCATATTCAGTATTAAGCTCTTTTTCCTATTAAGTACAGCCTTTATTTCATCATACAGGTTCAAGTCAGCTTCCTTTTCAATTGATTGATTAATATCCCCCATAATTGTATATCTTGCACCCGGAAATGCTTTATTAATTATTTCATATTGTAAAGGGTAATAATCCTGTGCTTCATCTATCACTACCTGCTTTATATGATTATTAAGACTGCAGCCTGACATTTTCAGCTTCATCAAAAGCACCGCCATACCATCCTCATAGCTGATACAAGCATCGCTGAAGCTATTATTGGTATGAGATAAAATCATATCTATGTTTTCCGGCAGCTTTATTCCATTGGATACTCTATAGAATAAATTTTTGTTTTTTATTAGCTCCTTATACATTTGCATTGCATCAATTCTTGTGAACTTGTAAACTTCTCTTTGCAGAGCTGAACTTTCCTTTAATGATAATAATCTTGCATAAGCTTTTATTTCAAAGCTATGCTCGGGATATTTGCTTATAAATTCCTCCAGCTTAGCCAACCGTAATCTTCTCATTTCATGTATCCTGCCCATAATACGATTTTCAATGGCAGTAAGACATTTTTCCAAAGGCATGGTCTTGCTGTATCTGATCAGCTCATTTTTTAAAAGATTTCTATCGGCAATACATTCACCGTTATAAAAAATGTCCCTGAACCTAATAATTCTGCGCAAATAATAATCCAAAAAGCATTCAATAATTACTATAAATTCCTTGGACATTTTAAATTTAGTACAAGCTTTTATTAAATTCTTTTTCTCTGAATCAGTGATACTTATCAGAGCATCTATTGAGGAATTTCTATTTCTGATTTTAAGTTTATCTTCAAAAACATCATTAAGCATTTCTTCCAAGGTTAATGTTTTAATATTTTTTTCTCCAAGCTCAGGCAAAACGTTGTCTATATATTTGCTGAAAAGTGTGTTAGGTGAAATCATAATAATATTATTTGTATTTAAATTAGATGTAAGTCCATGATATAACAAAAATGCAACTCTATGCAGGGCAACGGAGGTTTTACCACTTCCTGCAACTCCCTGTACAATTAAAATATCGTTTTCTATATCGCGGATAATAATGTCCTGCTCTCTCTGTATTGTTTCAACTATGCTTTTCATTTTCAGCGAGGCATTATGTGATAAAGCAAGCTTAAGCATATCATCTGTAATAGTTAAATCTGAATCAAAGAAATATTTTAGCTCACCCTTTTTTATATCGAATTGACGTTTCAGAAGTAATTCTCCCTCTATTATTCCATTAGGTGCCTTATAGCTTGCCCTGCCTAATCCGTACCTGTAAAATATACTTGAAATCGGAGCTCTCCAATCACATACATATATTTGATGGGTTTTGTTATCAATAAGATTTCCAAGCCCAATATATATTTTTTCTACGCCATATTCCTCCTCCTTGAAATCTATTCTGGCAAAATAAGGAGCATTCAGCATTTTTTCATATTTTTTAATCCGGTCATCGGTTAATCTATAATCATTGGTCTTTACTTCCAGAGGAGTTAAATACTGAACTGCATCAGAAAGTTTGTCAAAATCATTAGACGAGTGAATAGTGTTTTCGTACATATCTCTTCTTGCAATAATTAATTCCCTTTTTTTAGAGGATATTGTTTTTAACTCCTTTTCCAGCTGCTCCCTTATAATCTGTTCTACCTTATTAAAATTAAATTTCTCAATTTCAAACTGTTCATTATAATTGTCCATAAGCATCACCTTTCAATAATAAACTTAAAATATAAAACAGATTCAAAAAACGATATAATATCCCTCGATACTACGGTTAAAAAAGAGGCTACATGAGACTTCTCATATATCCTCTTTATAATCAGCTATGAATTACCAAAGACAATTACTATAGGCAGATGTAATAGGTTTTTCAGCCGATAGTACTTGTCTTAAATTTTATTATATTGAAAACACTTCTGTATTATAATTCATCGGTGTCTACAGCAGCATCCTTCAATCCGCTGCAATCTGAATTGTCACGAACTAAATCATCAGCCTCTTCAGAATCAACATCCTCATTTACCATTCTTGCCATACTGACAACCTTAATTCCATCAGCCATTCTCATTAGCGTAACACCTTGAGTTGCCCTTCCAAGAATGCTAATCTCACTAACCTTCATTCGAATAATTGTTCCATCACTGCTGATTAGCATAATATCGTCTTCATCCGATACCAGCATCATTCCAATGGACTTGCCGGTCTTTTCGGTGATCCTGTAAGTAAGAACCCCCTTACCTCCTCTATTTTGAACCTTGTATTCGTCAAGCTCTGTCCTCTTGCCGAAACCATTCTCTGTCACAACCAGCAAGGTAGTATTCTCTGTGCAAACCTCCATTCCTATAACATGGTCATCCTCATCAATCTCAATGCCCTTAACTCCCTGGGATACTCTTCCTATAGGTCTGGCATCTGTTTCATTGAAGCGTATAGCCATTCCATTATTAGTGGAAATCATAATATCCTGATTTCCGTCAGTAAGCTTAACATCAATCAACTCATCATTTTCTCTTAAAGAAACTGCTGCAAGGCCGCCTTTCCTTATATTACCGTACTCCATAATATCGGTCTTTTTAATAAGACCATTACGGGTGGCCATAACAAGATACTGCCCTTCTTTATATTCTTTAATAGGAATTACAGTTGTTATTCTTTCATCTCC
The DNA here is from genome assembly GCF_003208175.1 of Ruminiclostridium sufflavum DSM 19573. Taxonomy (GTDB): domain Bacteria; phylum Bacillota; class Clostridia; order Acetivibrionales; family DSM-1351; genus Ruminiclostridium; species Ruminiclostridium sufflavum. The sequence continues at coordinate 3,842 of NZ_QKMR01000004.1, forward strand.
ATCAAGCTGCAGCAAATTCACAATTGCAGTTCCCTTTGCCTGCCTGCCGGACTCAGGTATCTCATATGCTTTTAATCTGTATACTCTTCCCTTGCTGGTAAAGAACATAATAAAATCATGTGTGGAAGTAACAAATAAATTTTTTACAAAATCTTCTTCTCTTGTACTAAGCCCTATAATTCCCTTTCCTCCACGCCTTTGGCTGGTATATGTGTCGGCAGGGAGCCTTTTTATATACCCAAAGTGAGTCAAGGTAATTACACTTTCTTCATTCTCAATAAGATCCTCTATATCAATCTCATCTTCATCAATTTCAATCTTTGTTCTTCTTTCATCTGCATATTTATCTTTTATAACAGACAGCTCGTCCTTAATTATTCCAAGCACTAACACTTCATTAGCCAATACGCTCTTATAATAATTAATCTTCTCAAGCAATTCATTGTACTCATTTTCTATTTTTTCTCTTTCTAACCCTGTCAATCTGCCCAGTCTCATATCTACAATTGCTTGGGCCTGCTTATCGCTGAAGCCGAATCTTTGAATTAAGCCTTCTTTTGCGATAGCCTCTGTTTTAGATGCTCTGATAATTCTAATAACTTCATCCATGTTGTCCAGTGCAATTTTTAAACCTTCTAATATATGTGCCCTGGCTTCAGCCTTATCAAGCTCAAATTTCGTTCTTCGCCTGATAACATCTATTTGATGAGCTATGTAGTAGTCTAAAATTTCTTTTAAATTCAATGTTCTAGGCTCGTATAAATTATCCTCAGTGGGTACTATTGCTACCATATTGGCACTGAAGGTGTCTTGAAGCTGAGTATTCTTATACAGCTGATTTAATACTACATTTGGATTGGCATCACGTTTTAGCTCAACTACAATTCTTACCGGCTCTTCTCTTCCGGATTCGTCCTGCAGGAGAGATATTCCTTCAATTCTCTTTTCTTTAACAAGATCAGCAATTTTCTCAATAAGGCGCGCTTTATTTACCATATACGGTATTTCGGAAATAATAATCCTGTGTTTGTTTCCGGGCAATTCTTCAATTGTAGCCTCAGAACGTACTACAATTCTTCCTTTGCCTGTTCTGTATGCATCTCTTATCCCCTTTTTCCCTATTATTTTAGCAGCTGTAGGAAAATCAGGTCCTTTAATATATTTCATCAATTCATCAATAGTAATTTCAGGATTGTCTATTATCGCACAAATACCATTGATTACTTCCCCAAGATTGTGAGGCGGAATATTTGTTGCCATACCAACCGCTATACCTTGAGAACCATTTACCAGCAGGCATGGAAATCTGGAGGGTAAAACAACAGGTTCGACCTCATGATCATCAAAATTTGGTTTAAAGTCAACTGTATCCTTATTTATATCAGCAAGCATTTCCATCGATATTTTTGTCAGCTTTGCCTCAGTATACCTCATAGCAGCTGCGCAATCGCCATCTCTCGAGCCAAAGTTGCCATGTCCGTCAACAAGGGTATGTCTGAGTGAAAAATCCTGTGCCATACGTACAAGACTGTCGTAAACAGCAGCATCACCATGGGGATGATAGTTTTTTAGGCATTCGCCTACAGTTGCAACTGATTTTCTGTATGGCTTATCCGGTGTAAAACCAGAAGCATACATAGTATAAAGTATACGCCTGTGTACTGGTTTTAATCCATCTCGAACATCAGGCAGTGCTCTGTCTATTATTACACTCATAGCATAGTCTATAAATGATTTTTTCATTTCTTCTTCTATGTCTATTGGAATAATTTTTTGCTCCCTTATTTCATCTGCCATTAAACTTTCTACCTCTTTTCATATTATAAAAACAATCTAATCCACTATATATTGTAATAAACTTTTCGCCACCTGTCCACCTATTTGTGACTATACATCCCAAATGCACTATACAAATACACGCTAGGACCTAAATATCAGATAATATCGGATTATAGTCTGGTTTTTAGGCTAAAGTTTCCTTAAATCAAAAGAATTCATCATGTATATTAATATAGCCATTATAATTATTTCCAATATATGCCTCGGTTAGTCTGCTTTCATAAAGTCAATTACTATCGGCTAAAGAAACGATATAATCTTCTGATAGTTTGGTTTTGAGGCTGAGACATAAAATACGCTGCTGCTTGTATTGCATTTAAAATTCAGGTAATAAAAAAGTGGTATGATAAACATCCACTTTTTTATTTGTATTTCAAATTATGTACATAAGAATTTTTATAATATATCATAACAAATTTAATTTTGAATTTGTCAATACTATGCCATATTATTCTTTGGAACACGTACAACAAATTCAATATATTCTCCTCTGTCAATCTGGGCTGCCTTGGCATTTATACCTGATTGCTTCATTATATCAATTGCCTGTTTTATTGTATTCACAAATATTCTGACATCCTTTATTGATTTGGTTACTTTTCTTTCATCCTTCTTTTTTCTTATATCCTTTGAAAATTTATCAATCGCCTTTTCCACAAGCTCTTCAGTCTTTTTTACATTCAAACCTCTTTCGCATACCAGTCTTAGTACTTTTAACTGCAGCTGCTCATCGTGAAGCTTAAGAAGAGCTCTTGCATGTCTCTCGGTAAGATTGTTGTCCGCAAGAATCTTTTTCACAAGAGGAGGCAGCTTTAATAATCTTATTTTGTTTGCGATAGTTGACTGACTTTTTCCAATTTTCTGTGCCAGCTCTTCCTGTGTAAAGTCATGCTCATTTATTAAGTTGCTGTAACCCTCAGCTTCTTCCATATAGCTCAAATCTTCTCTTTGCAAATTCTCTATCAATGCCATTACAGCCGAGTCATTATCATCAACATTAATTACTATTGCAGGAATTTCCTTCAACCCTGCCATCGTTGCCGCTCTTAATCTTCTTTCGCCTGCAACCAGCTCATATGTGCTAAGTGATATTTTTCTTACGTTTATTGGCTGCAAAACACCATATTGTTTTATTGATTCACATAATTCCTCAAGAGCTAATTTATTAAATTGCTTTCTTGGTTGATATGGATTTGGCCTTATAAAATCGATACCAACATAAGTAATATTTTTTAGCTCATCTTTCTTTTCTTGCTTTGGAAATTGAACTTTGTTATCTAACATAACGGCACCATTCTTTGTGTAAATTTTGTTTTTTTCATTGGTAATCTACCAAATATTGTAAATTACTTACAAAGGATAATTCTCCTGATTTTCTTTCATTTCCTTTATTACCTGAAAAGAATCGTTCGATAAAAACCTTTAAAATGATTTCAATTAGTTCCTATATCAACGGCTCTTTTCCTGGTTTACCAGCTTTCCTCGGATATTTTGTCGGCGTCTGTCTAAACTTTCTTATCACCACAACATTTCTTTCTATATTTGTAAAAGGTAATTCCATTTTTTCAATTTTCTCAATTTTCCCTCCTAATATGTCGAGGGCTTTAGCACAATTATTAAACTCTTCTGTGCTGCTTCCCTTCATTGCGATAAAAATTCCATTTATTTTTACAAAAGGAAGACAATATTCAAGTAAAACCGGAAGGCTTGCCACAGCTCTTGCGACAGCAATGTCGTATTTTCCCCTGTACTCCGGGTTCACACCCATATCCTCAGCTCTTCCATGAACAGCTTTTATTTCCGAAATACCTATTGTTTTTATAACTTCATTTAAAAACCTTACTCTTTTTTCTAAAGAATCAAGAAGGGTGACATTGATATTATTATTTACTATTTTAATAGGGATACCGGGAAATCCGGCTCCTGTTCCAATATCAATCAGCTTTTGCTGCCTATCCTCTATATATGGCAAGATACTCATTGAGTCAATAAAATGCTTTATAATTATTTCCCTGTCATCCTCTATAGCTGTTAAATTGATTTTTGTATTCCAATCCTTTAGCATTTCCATATACTGATTAAAATTCTGTATTTGCAGCTCATTTATATTTTTTCCGTAATGCAGGGCTCCCTTTGAAAGAAGCTCCCTCAATTCTGAATTTAAGTTCATTTTTCCCTCCGCCTTAATAATAAACCTTAGTAAATCTTAATTCCTGCTTCTGTTAAACTGCTCAAGATATATGAGCAAAGCTGTTATATCTGCGGGTGATACTCCTGTTATCCGAGATGCCTGGCCAATAGAGCCCGGTTTTATCTGAGAAAGCTTCTGCTTGGCTTCCAGTCTTAAATTCTGGATAGAAGCATACTCAATTTTATCAGGTATCTTTCTGCTTTCAAGCTTTTTAAACTGTTCAACCTGCTGTACCTGTCTTTTTATATATCCCTCATATTTAACCGATATTTCAACCTGCTCTCTGACCTCTCTGGGCAGCTGCGGCAAATCACATATTTCAGATAAGCTGCCGTAGCTTATTTCAGGTCTTCGTAAAAGCTCGGCGAGATTTATTCCGCTTTTAATTAATGTACTGTTTCTGATTTCAAGATAGCTTAATACCTTTTCACTTGGCGGTAAATAAGTATTTTTTATTCTGTCAATTTCTTTCTCTACCAGCTGTTTTTTTTGCAGAAACCTTTCATAGCGTTCATCGCTTATAAGACCAATCTCCTTGCCTATCGGAGTTAATCTTAAATCAGCATTATCCTGCCTCAAAAGCAATCTGTACTCAGCTCTTGAAGTCATCATTCTATAAGGCTCTTTTGTTCCCTTTGTCACTAAATCATCTATCAATACACCGATATAGGCTTGTGACCTGTCCAATATCATAGGTTCTCTTCCATTTAACTTCATTGCTGCATTAATGCCTGCAACTATACCCTGTGCCGCTGCTTCTTCGTAGCCTGAGCTGCCATTTATCTGTCCGGCGGCAAATAATCCTTCTATTTTTTTATGCTCAAGTGACAGCTTCAGCTCTGTGGCATCAATCCCGTCATACTCAATTGCGTACGCACTTCTCATTACTTTAACGTCCTCTAAGCCGGGGATTGTCTTCATAAATTCTATCTGAACATCCTCAGGCAAGCTGCTGGACATTCCCTGCAAATACATTTCCTCAGTACCAAGCCCCATTGGCTCTACAAAGACCTGATGCCTTTCCTTATCAGCAAATCTTACAATTTTATCTTCAATTGAAGGGCAGTATCTTGGCCCGATGCCTGTTATATCTCCACTGTACAAGGGTGAGCGGTGCAAATTATTCCTAATGATATCGTGAGTTTCTTTATTAGTGTATGTCAGCCAGCAGGATACCTGATCCTTTTTTATACTCTCGGTTTCAAACGAAAATGGAATAATTTCGTCATCCCCCTTTTGCTCAGTCATCTTAGTAAAGTCTATACTTCGCCTGTTAAGCCTTGCAGGAGTACCTGTCTTAAATCTCAGCAGATGTATTTTTAAATCCGATAAACTTTTTGAAAGCTTATTAGCAGGAAACAGTCCATCAGGTCCCCCGCTGTAACTAATATCCCCAATAATTATTCGTCCCTGCAAATAAGTTCCCGTGGTAAGAATAACAGCTTTACATTTGAATATCGCACCGGTATGTGTTTTAACACCTATTATTTTTGTTTTTGATTCATCGGTTAGTATTTCAACTATTTCTGCCTGCCTGATATCGAGATTCTCCTGCAATTCCAGTGCATGCTTCATCTTTATCTGATATTGCCTCCTGTCAACCTGAGCACGTAAAGAATAAACTGCCGGTCCTTTTGAAAAATTAAGTATTTTTGACTGGATGAAGGTTTTGTCAGTAATCTTTCCCATCTCTCCGCCTAAGGCATCTATTTCTCTCACCAAATGGCCCTTTGCGGTACCTCCTATATTCGGATTGCAGGGCATATTTGCTATGCTGTCCAAATTAATAGAAAAAATGATTGTGCTGCATCCCAGTCTGGCTGCCGCGAAAGCTGCTTCACAGCCTGCATGTCCTGCTCCGACAACCGCTACATCATAACTTCCTGCGAAATAATCCATTAGGATTCTTCCTTTCTATATCTTATAAATTATTGCTTTTCATAAAAGTCAATTGCCATACCCTGAAAAGCAAAGGCTTGAACCATAATACGGCAAAATTATTTGCCTATACAGAATCTGCTGAATATATTGTGCATAACAGCCTCATCTATTGATTCACCTGTTATTTGTCCTATACATTCTGCAGAATTTTTTATATCTATTGTAACCATATCTAAAGGCATACCTATTTCAAATGAACTAAGAGCTTGATTAATAGAAGCAATCCCCATATCAACTAAGTGTTTATGTCTGGCATTTGTTAATATTATCTCATTATTCTGAGAAATGCTGCCCTTATAAAACATTTCATATATTTCTTTCTCCAGTTCTTCTATTCCCTTCTCATTAATAACAGAGGCTTCTAATATCTTATCAGCATTAAGCTGCTGCTTTATATTTTTTATTTTATTTTCATTTACTAAATCAACCTTATTAATCATTACGATACTTTTCTTGTTTTTGATAATTTTCAGTACTTCCGTATCTTCCTCAAGAATACCTGTATCAGCAGCAATAATCATAATAATTAAATCTGCATCTTCTATTGCCTTGTATGCCTTATCTACACCTATTTTTTCAACAACATCCCCCGTGACTCTTATTCCGGCTGTATCAGTTATTTTTGCGGGAATTCCTTTAATGTTTATATATTCTTCAATAATATCCCTCGTTGTTCCCGGAATATCTGTGACAATTGCTCTGGTGCTCCCTGACAGCTGATTCAGTAAGGAGGATTTTCCAACATTCGGTTTTCCGGCTATAACAATATTAATACCTTCTCTTAGTATCTTACCTCTATTGAAGGACTTAGCCAAAGCCATAAGGTCTTTCCTTATTAATATTAAATTTTGCAGTACATTTTCTCCAGTTATCTCTTCAATATCATGTTCAGGATAATCGACAGTTACTTCAATATGCGCAAGCAGCTCAACCATAATTTTTCTGATTGACCTCAGCTTTTTTGACAGGTTTCCTTCTAAATGACTTATTGCTGCTCTGGAACCTTCAATAGTTTTAGAATTTATCAGGTCTATTATTGCTTCAGCTTGTGATAAATCAATTCTCCCGTTTAAAAAGGCACGTTTCGTAAATTCTCCGGCCTCAGCCGGTCTAGCTCCATTTTTAAGAATAAGCTCAAGTATCCGTTCTATAACAATTAATCCGCCATGGCAATTAATTTCAACAATATCCTCTCTTGTAAAGGTTTTAGGCCTGCACATTTTTGTCAGCATTACTTCATCGACAACCTCCTTTGTGTCAGAATCTATTATTTTTCCATAGTTTACGGTATGTGAAGCTATTTCATCCATGGCTTTTCCTGAAGAAAAAATTTTTGAAGCGACTTCAAAGGCCTTTATTCCGCTTATTCTTATTATTCCTATTCCACCGGTCCCTATAGGCGTGGAAAGTGCTGCAATTGTATCCTCAAAGTACATAAATATACCTCTAATCTCTGACTTTATCATACTTTCAAACGCACAAAATGGCTCAAGGAGAATTCCTGAACCATTTTATTTCATATTTAAAACTAATATTTTGTATTATTTTTTTAATGCAATAACTACCTTTCTTCTTGGTTCTTCTCCGGTACTATATGTTTCAACATATTTGTGACCTTGCAGTGATGAATGAATTATTCTTCTCTCATATGGGTTCATTGGCTCAAGAGTAACCGGCTTTTTATACTTCACAACCTTTTCAGCAAGCCTGCTGGCTAATTTTATAAGAGTTTCCTCCCTTTTTTGCCTGTAATTCTCAACATTTAAAATTACTCTTTTATAATCATCATACTCTTTATTTACAACCAAACTGGTAAGATACTGAAGAGCATCCATAGTCTCACCGCGGCGTCCTATGATTATACCAATATCATCACCGTTAATATCAACCACTACATTTTCTTCATCTTCGCTTACACTTATATCAGCTTCAACTTCCATATTATTTAATATTGTATAAAGGAAGTCGGATGCAACATCACATCTGTTATTACTTTCTTGTTCCTTTACTGTAGCTCGTATTCTTGCAACCTTTGAACCTATAATTCCAAAAATTCCTTTTGTCCCTTCCTCAATAACCTCAACATCAATATCCTCCTCGGACAAATTTAACTCTGAAAGTGCTGCTGAAATAGCCTCTTGAACTGTTTTACCTGTTTTTTCTATACTGTAAGCCATTATTTAGTCACACCTCCTTCTTTTTAAGGACATATTTATTAACATAGTATTGTTGCGCAATTGAAAATATATTACCAACGAACCAATACAGTGACATACCTACAGGAAACTGAAATGAAAATATCAAGGTCATTAAAGGAGATATATACAGCATTGAATTTCCCATAGGATTTGCAGCCTTATCCTTTGTACTGTCATTTGTCTTTTTCGGCATTGACATACGGGCAGTCAGATAAGTTGTTACTACTGCAAGCAATGGTAATATAAGCAATAAAAACTTCGAAGGATCATCTATCATTTGACTAAAATCCCACGTAGGTATATTTCCCAAATTCAAACCGCTGTGGCTTGGAAAAAACATATTCAGGTTGCCTACTTTATCTCCCTGTCCGCTCTTAATAAAATAAGTAATCGTGTCTATTTCAGGATATCTGCCTACCGTACTTGCCTGACTTGCTTGATTTGCCAAATCAGCCAGCTGAGTATCTGAAAATCCGAGCATAAACTTCAGCGGTCTGGAAATAACCTGCCATAAAGCAAATAAAATCGGCATCTGAATTAATAGGGGAAGACACCCTCCAGCCGGATTTATTTTATGCTCCTGATAAATTTTCATCGTTTCTTGATTAAGCTTTTCCTTGTCATTTGCATATTTTCTCTGTACCTCCTGCAGGAGTGGTTGAACCTTCTGCATCTCAGCAGTCGACTTATATTGCTTCAAAGTCAGGGGTACCATTGCCGTTCTTACAATTATTGTGAAAATAATCAAGGCTATTCCATAATTATTTACGCCACCATAAATCCAATAAAGAAATTTTCCTAGTGGGTCAGCGATTACATTTAAAAATCCCATAACGTATATATATCTCCTAAACCTATGTTTTTAATCTATTTTACAGGATCATACCCTCCCGGATGAAAAGGATGACACTTTAATATTCTTTTTATACCCATATAACTCCCTTTAAGGCAACCATATTTCATAATAGCCTCCAGAGTATACTGCGAACATGTTGGATAAAACCTGCACGTAGGCTTCATTTTTAAAGGTGATAAAAACCTTTGGTAAAACAAAATCAAAGAAATCAAAGCTCTTTTAAACAATTGTATTTCTCCTGATCAAATATTCGCAGCTTTTTTAATAAATACTTAAATTCCTTTACCAATTCAGAATATTTAGAGACAGTATCTTCACCTCTGGCAGCAATAATTATATCATACCCTTTAAGAATATAATTTTCTAATTGTCTATAGCCCTCTCTAATCAATCTTTTTTTCTTATTTCTTGTAACTGCCTTTCCGGCTTTTTTTGAAACTGATATACCGATTCTGTTAAAGGATTGTCTGTTTGGAAGTGCATAAACTACTATATGCCTTCCTACATAAAACAATCCTTTATTGAAAACTTTTGCAAACTCATAGTTCTTCTTAAGTGTTACAACTTTCCGCATATAAACCTCCACGCCGAGTTTTGGTACAAAAAAAATAATGAAAGCAGCGTGGAGGTATACTGTCTTTTTACACAGACATCAGGGTTATTTCCTTCTATGCTACCTGCATAAGCTTTTATCTCTGTATTAAAAATAAGCAAGCTTTAAAGAAAAAGACCACAAAATGCGGTCTTACGCTGAAATAGCCTTTCTTCCTTTTAATCTGCGTCTTCTTAATACTTTCCTTCCGTTAGAAGTGCTCATTCTTTTTCTGAAACCATGCTCTTTTTGTCTATGTCTTTTTTTAGGTTGATATGTTCTTAACATTAGTCCACCCCCGTTCTTTTTTCTTTATATAAACTTATTAAAGTCTTTTCTTTTAAAGACACCGAATCTATTATATATTAATCTTTTTTAAACTGTCAAGGTTCAATTGCCCAACCACTTTCACTAATATTTTTTTTCGCAATATTCTACTTGATTTTTATATTATTTAAAAACAATATCTTGTACTTTATAGAACTCTTTAGTCAATATGTTGTTTACTGCTTATAAAATAAAATCTAAACCTGTGGATATAAATGTTATTAAAATTTATTTTTTGTGGATATCTTATGTTTTTTATATTGAATTTTCCACAAAACTCTGTTATATTTATTAATACTTGTTGATAACTTGTGTGTTTTACTTTTTACACTGTTAATAACTTTTATTTTTTTGTGTTTTTTATATTTGAACACCTCACATAAGATTAATTTATAATAAATTTTATTATCTTAAATTTTTTGTTTTTTATTTATATATTATGTATTTTTGTATTATGGCTTATAGAGTTTGGTAAAATGTGAATCAGTTTGCAGCTTTACCATTAATAATTATGATTAAAATCAAGGCGGGCGAGGTATATGAGTGTGCAGTTGAATGACATATGGAATCGGACATTGGAATTACTTAAGGATGAAATGACTGATATAAGTTATAATACTTGGATATTAACAATAGAACCAATTTCTATTGATTCAAATACAATAACCTTGGGAGTTCCCGCTGACTTTCAGAAAGGAATCCTTGAGTCGAGATATTCCTATTTGATTAAAAATTCTCTCAAGCAGGTAACTCACAAGGATTACAATATTTATTTTTCCATACCCTCACAAGCTCAGGCAAAACCTGCAATTCAAGAATATTCTGAGGATACGTCCGGTTTAGTTTTAAATCCGAAGTATACCTTTGATACCTTTGTCATCGGTAACGGAAACAGGTTTGCACATGCTGCTTCTTTAGCTGTAGCCGAAGCACCGGCCAAAGCTTACAATCCATTATTTTTATATGGGGGAGTAGGACTTGGAAAAACTCATCTTATGCATGCAATAGGTCATTTTGTATTGAGTCAGAACCCGTCATTAAAGGTTTTATATGTATCATCCGAGAAGTTTACCAACGAATTGATTAATGCTATCAAGGATGATAAAAATGAAGAATTCAGATATAAATACAGAAATATAGATGTACTTCTCATAGACGATATTCAATTCATTGCAGGAAAAGAAAGAACTCAGGAGGAATTTTTCCATACTTTCAATGCGCTGTACGAATCAAATAAGCAAATTATTGTTTCAAGCGATAAGCCTCCAAAAGAAATTAATACTCTTGAGGACAGGCTCAGATCAAGATTCGAATGGGGACTTATAGCAGACATAGCTCCGCCTGATTTAGAAACACGAATTGCAATACTCAGAAAAAAGGCTCAGCTTGAGAATCTTGATGTACCTGATGATGTGATGGTTTATATCGCGGATAAGGTTGCATCAAATATCAGAGAACTTGAAGGCGCCTTAAACAGAGTAATTGCCTATTCAACATTAACAGATCATAAAATAGATGTTGATATGGCCATAGAAGCTCTTAAAGATATGTTTAATAACAGCAAAACAATTGTTATCAATTCAAAGACTATACAAGAAATAGTTTCAAGGTATTTTCATCTTAAAACAGATGAGCTTAAATCAAAAAAAAGATCAAGAGATATTTCTTTTCCCCGGCAAATTGCAATGTTTCTTTGTCGTGAAATGACGGACATGTCATTACCTAAAATAGGTGATGAATTCGGAGGAAGAGATCATACTACAGTTATGCATGCATGTGACAAGATAAAAAACGACATGGATGACAGTGCTGAATTGAGAAGAACAATTGAAGACATAAGAAAAAATATAATGGGTGGATAAATTTATGTTTTATGAAACTTTATTCACAGTTTATGTTGATTTGGTGATTAAAACTTGTGTAAAACTTAGAGTTTGTGCTTAAATTATTTTATTGTTAATAAAATGGTACAAGTACTCAACAAATTATTAACACCTTCTGAGTATTTACAGTACTGAATCTCAGAAGTTATACACAGATTTAACAGCACTTACTACTATTCTTACTGATTTAATTATTTATAAAATATATTAGAATACCGGAGGTTGCCGTGAAAATTATATGTTCAAGAGAAAATTTACTTAATGGTATAAATATAGTTCAAAAAGCAGTTTCAATAAAAACTACTTTACCTATACTTGAAGGTATACTGTTAAATGCCGACGATAAATTCAAGTTAACCGGAAATGATCTGGAGATTGGAATTGAATGTTTTGTAGAAGCAGATATAAGAAGAACCGGTTCTATCGTCATCAATTCTAAGATGTTCGGAGATATAGTCAGAAGGCTTCCGGATTCGGAAGTACTTATTGATGTAAGTGAAAACAACCTTGTAACAGTCGAATGTGAAAATTCCCATTTTGAGATAAAAGGTATAGGTTCCTCAGGTTTTCCTAATATACCTGAGGTTGTTAAGGAAAATGTATTATGTTTGACACAATCTGATTTAAAGGATATGATTAGACAAACTGTGTTCGCTGTTTGTGCTGATGAGCACAGACCTGTATTGACAGGAACCCTTATAGAGGTTAAAAACAAAGAACTGGTGCTTGTATCTATTGACGGATACAGGCTTGCTTTAAGGAGAAAAATATTAGATGTTGATTTAGATGATTTTTCAGTTATAGTACCGGGAAAAATATTAAATGAAATATCCAAGATTCTTCAGTCTGTTGATGAAGATGTATATATATATAATTCAAATAATCAAATTGTCTTTGACACAGAATCATGGCGAATTGTTTCCAGACTTATCGAAGGTAAATTTTTGAATTATAACAGCTTGCTGAATAAGGAGTTTGAAACAAAGGTCATTATTACTAACAAGGAATTTCAGGCAAGCTTAGAGAGAGCTTCTCTTATTTCCATGAATGACAAAAACAGTCCTGTTAATTTATTTATAAACGATGATAAAATTATAATTACTTCAAAAGCTGAATTTGGAAATGTAAGGGAAGAAATAAAATGTGATATAGAAGGCAACAATCTGGAAATAGCATATAATCCAACATTCTTGATTGATGCATTAAAAGCAATTGACGAGGACAGATCAGCAATTTATTTTATTACTACAAATGCTCCTTGTACCTTCAGGCCTGTATTGGAAAATAGTGAAGCATTTGCTTATTTAGTACAAGCAGTAAGAATGTAATTCTTGTGTAATTGGACTGCATTACAGGGAGGAAATATGGAACAAGTAGAAATAAACACGGAATATATAAAATTGGATCAATTTTTAAAATGGTCCGGTGCCTGTGATAATGGTGTAACAGCAAAAAGCTTTATATTAGACGGGCTTGTCAGGGTTAATGGAAGTATAGAATTACAGAGGGGTAAAAAACTTAGAAACGGTGATATAATAGAATTTGAGAATATGACTTATGAGGTTGTACAAAAATAGCATTATGAGGTATCAACTTGATTGTAAAAAGTTTGTGTTTAGAAAATTTCAGAAATCATAAAGATACTAAAATTCAATTTTCAGACAGCTTTAATATTATTTATGGAAATAATGGCCAAGGGAAAACTAATATTCTTGAAGCCATTTATTTATGCGCTTCCGGAAGATCACACAGAACATCAAAGGATTCAGAGCTAGTTTTATTTGGCAGTGATTTTTATAATATTAATACATTTGTCTTAAATAGCGGATTAGATAAGGTTATTAATATAAAATATTTAAATGATCAAAAAAAACAAATTATGGTCAATGAGATACCATTAAAAAAGCTTGGCTCATTAATGGGAAATCTTTATGCTGTTATTTTTTCTCCCGAAGATTTATTTGTTGTGAAGCAAGGACCCGGAGAAAGAAGAAGATTCGTTGATATTACCTTAAGTCAAATAAGGCCTTCATATTTTTATAATCTTCAGCAGCTGGCCAGAATACTGAAGCAGAGAAATATACTTTTAAAAAATATTTATTCTAAAAATGGTTTAATGGATACAATTGATATATGGAATATTAAGTTAGCCGAGGTGGCTTCGAATATAATATTGGAACGCAGAAAGTTTGCAGTTTTACTTTCTGAATTAGCACAAAAGCAGCATAGATTTTTAACAACAGATAAGGAAATTATAGCCTTTGATTATAATTGCAGTTTTCAAATAGATGAAAATAGTAATAAAAGTGAAATTTCCGATATATATTTAAGGCTATTGGAAAAAGGCATAGATCGTGATATTGCAATAGGATATACCTCCCTAGGACCTCACAGAGATGATTATGATATTTCTATTAACAATAAAAGCTTAAAATTATATGGTTCGCAAGGACAACAGAGATCCTCTGTCCTGTCTTTGAAAATTGCGGAGATAGAGCTGATAAATCAGGAAACCGGTCAATATCCTATTTTACTTTTAGATGATGTTATGTCTGAATTAGACGAAAATAGGCAAAAATATCTTATGAACAGTATAAAGGGTGTTCAGACCTTTATTACGTGTACTAATGCTTATAAATTTTCATTGGAAAACATAGCAAAATACTTTAAAATTGAAAATGGCAGTGTAATTGATATTTTTGAGAATGAAAATTTGCATTAAACTTGTTAATAATGTAAAATGAAAGGTAGATGCTAGTTTAGTGGGAGGATATATTAAATGTTTTTGCATATCGGTGGAGATGTTGTTATACCTGTAAAAGATGTAATTGCTATTATGGATATTGATACAACAACTATATCAAAAGATACAAAAGAATTCCTTAAGATTGCTGAAGAAGAAGGCTTTATTAGAAGTATATCCGAGGATCTTCCAAAATCTTTTATTATTACAGAAGTTGATAAAAAAAGTGTGATATTTTTATCGCCTATATCTTCTGTTACTCTTAAAAAAAGATCACAATATATAAGTGAAATTGCCAATCTATAATGTAATTTTTATATTACAATGTTATTAATTATTTTTAAAATAATTTTATACTAATCTGATATTAAATGATTCTGAAAGGAAGTAAACATAAGGTTATGAGTGATAATACACATATAGATTCATCATATGATGAAAGTCAGATTCAAGTGCTTGAAGGCTTGGAAGCTGTAAGAAAAAGACCTGGTATGTATATTGGAAGTACCTCTACCAAGGGTTTGCACCATCTAATTTATGAAATTGTTGCTAACAGTATTGATGAAGCTTTAGCTGACAGGTGTGACAAAATAGAAATAATAGTTCATAAAGACAAATCTGTAACTGTTATTGACAACGGAAGCGGTATTCCTGTTGGAATCCATCCAAAGATGGGGATTCCGACCTTAGAGGTTGTTCATACAATCTTGCATGCAGGCGGGAAATTCGGAAGCGGAGCATATAGTGTGTCAGGAGGGTTGCATGGTGTTGGTGCATCAGTTGTTAATGCTCTGTCAGAAAGCATGGAGGTTACTGTATGCAGAGAAGGCCACATGTATAGGCAGAAATATTCGAGAGGTAATCCTATAACACCTGTTGAGGTTATTGGGGATACTGATGAACATGGTACTACCACTACTTTTAAACCAGATCCTCAAATTTTTGAAATTATTGATTTTGATTTTGAAGGTATGATAACAAGATATAGAGAAATGGCCTTTTTAAATGGCGGGGTCAGAATTAGTCTGGTTGATGAGCGTCCTGAAGAAAAAATTGTTAAGAACCTTCATTATGAAGGTGGAATTGCATCCTTTGTGGAGTATTTAAACAAGCATAAGGATGTTATACATGATAATGTAATATATATTGAAGGCAAGAAGGATACCAATATTGCTGAAATTGCACTTCAATACAATACAGGATATACAGAGACTGTATTCAGTTATGCAAATAATATTGCCACCTCCGAGGGAGGAACGCATCTTACGGGCTTTAGATCTGCAATAACAAAGGTATTGAATGATTATGCCCGTAAATTTAATCTTCTGAAAGAAAGTGATAAAAATCTTGCAGGTGAGGATGTAAGGGAAGGTTTAACTGCAATTATAAGTATAAAGCTTTTAGATCCTCAATTTGAAGGGCAAACTAAAACTAAGCTTGGAAATAGTGAAATAAGAGGATTTGTTGAAAGTATAATAACTGAGAAGCTGACAATCTTTATGGAGGAAAATCCAAGTGTAGCTAAAATTATATTGGATAAATCTCTTACTGCAGCAAGAGCAAGAGAAGCTGCAAGAAAAGCAAGAGATTTAACAAGAAGAAAGAGTGCATTAGAAACCAGTACTCTTCCAGGAAAGCTCGCTGATTGTTCTGAGAAGGATGCGGCATTAACTGAAATTTTTATAGTTGAGGGTGATTCGGCCGGCGGATCTGCAAAGCAGGGAAGAGAAAGAAGAATACAGGCTATTCTTCCGCTGTGGGGGAAAATGTTAAATGTTGAAAAGTCTCGAGTAGACAAGGTTTTTGACAATGAGAAGCTTTCACCTGTAATAATAGCTTTGGGTGCTGGAATAGGAGAAGATTTTGATACTTCTAAATTAAGATATAATAAAATAATTATTATGGCAGATGCGGATGTTGATGGAGCACATATAAGAATGTTGCTTTTAACATTTTTCTACAGATATATGAGACCGCTTGTTGAAGAAGGACATGTATATTTAGCAATGCCTCCTTTGTTTAAGGTACAAAAGGGAAAAGAAGAATACTATGCATATGATGAAAGAGAAGTAGAAAAGATATTCAGGGATAAGGGATGGAAAAAAGATGACTCCGGAGTCAATATGCAAAGATATAAAGGTTTAGGAGAAATGAATCCTGATCAGCTGTGGTATACAACAATGAATCCTGAAACAAGATCAATAAAAAGAGTCAGTGTTGATGATGCAATAGCAGCTGATGAGGTATTTGTAACTTTTATGGGAGATAAGGTTGAACCCAGAAAAGATTATATTCATGTTCATGCAAAGGATGTTACCAATCTTGATGTATAATTTTTATATTATGATAAAAGGTTTTGACCGGTTTTGTGTACCAAGTATAAATCAGAATAATAAAATAGTATAATGAGTACAAAGCTTGTTATTTTAGTAATTAATGTCTGTATCTATATGATATAGGCATTTTTTTATTAAGAAATGTTTCACGTGAAACATTTCTATAAACAAGCCGATATTAAAATTCAAATTTATATAGTAAATTATTATAAACATAGCTTATATAATAAGAAGTTTCATTTTATTATAGAATTGCATGTGTATCGGAGCTAAGTACAGCTTGAAATATACACTTTGCCCAAAAAAATTAGGCTTTAAAACTGATTTTGAATACAGTTTTGGTTTGAAAGTGATAGTAAGGTTTAGTAACTCAGTAATGTTTCACGTGAAACATTACTGAAGGTATTTTAAAGTCTTTGTATTATTATATACACTATGATATAATTTTCAAATGAAGAATTATTAAGGCTTTATTTTAATAAAATATACTAAATTATATAAATTTATTTGTTAGTTGATGAGGAGTGAGATAGCATTGGCAAAAATAATAGCCATAGCAAATCAAAAGGGCGGTGTTGGAAAAACCACAACAGCTGTTAATTTGAGTGCGTGCTTGGCGTATAAGGGTAAGAAAGTTTTAGTAATTGATATAGATCCTCAAGGAAATACAACCAGCGGACTTGGAGTAGATAAGCAAGCACTGAAACAATCGGTGTATGATGTTATTATAAATGATGAGGCTATTGAAAATACTTTAATAAATACATGTGTAGATAACCTTATGTTATGTCCATCTAATATTCAGCTTGCAGGTGCCGAAGTTGAGCTTGTTTCAGTAATATCAAGAGAAAACAGATTAAAGGCAGCCTTATATTATATTAGAAAAGAATATGATTTTATAATAATTGATTGTCCACCGTCACTGGGACTTCTCACACTCAATTCATTAACTGCATCAGATACAATTTTAGTTCCTATTCAATGTGAATATTATGCATTAGAAGGACTTAGCCAATTAATGAATACGGTTAAACTTGTTCAAAAGCACCTTAATCCTGAATTGGATGTTGAAGGGGTAGTTCTTACTATGTTTGATGCCAGAACAAATTTATCAATACAAGTTGTTGAAGAGGTTAAAAAATATTTCAGAAACAAGGTTTATAGAACTATTATTCCGAGAAATGTCAGATTAAGTGAAGCTCCAAGCTTTGGTTTGCCAATAATTTTATATGATGCAAAATCAAAGGGTGCTGAATGCTATATTGATTTGGCAGAGGAAGTTATTGAGTATTCTGAAGAGGTGATATAGAAGATATGATTAAAAAAGGATTAGGTAAGGGTTTAGGCGCATTAATAACAAATGATTCTATAGAAGATAGTACCGGAGTTGTTGAATTAAAAATAAATGAAATTGAGCCTAATGCAGGACAGCCTCGTAAAAACTTTGATGATGAAAAGTTATTGCAGCTGTCTGAATCAATTAAGCAGCATGGGGTTATCCAGCCTATTATTGTTAAGAAAAAAGAAAATACTTATACAATAATAGCCGGCGAAAGAAGATGGAGAGCAGCTAAATTAGCGGGTGTTACTACAATACCGGCTTTAATAAAGGAATATACCGAGTTGCAGGTTATGGAAATTGCACTTATTGAAAATCTTCAAAGAGAGGATCTGAATCCAATTGAAGAAGCTGATGCCTTTATTAATCTTATGAATGAATTTAAGTTGACACAAGAACAGATAGCAGAGAAAATAGGCAGAAGCAGGTCTGCAATTGCCAATACCATGAGATTACTTGGGCTTTCAAAGGATGTAAAGAGGTTTATTATTAGCGGAGATTTAACAAGCGGACATGCAAGGACACTGGTAATTATTGAAAATGAGGAGCTGCAGAAAACTGCTGCTGAATATATTATCAATAATAAGCTTAGTGTAAGAGAAACCGAAAATTACATAAAAACCCTTTTAAATAAAAAAGAGAAAAAAAATAATTTTAAAAATGATAACCCGGAATATAAATATGTTGAGGACAAATTAAAAAATATTTTAGGAACAAAGGTTAAATTACAAGCCAATAAAAACAGAGGAAAAATCACAATTGAATATTATTCTAATGATGAACTTGACAGACTATTGGATTTTTTTTACACGAAGTCTTAAAAAAGCGGCCTTTTAAAATGGATTTTAAGACGTTATTTCCATATAGCTAATATAATATGTATTTGAAGTGTAGAATTGGCTTAAAATTTAAAATATAAACATATAGAACATATGATGCTATAAGTTGCATTTTAAAATTAATAGAATTGAAGTTATAAGTATTTGATGGGATTGAATCTAAATAATGAGGGGTAACAGCAGATGAATGATTTTTTTAATAATATTCTGGGCATGCAATTTGAAATACAATTATTATTTATAGTTTGTTTTTCCTTTATAATAATCAATTGTATTTTATTACTGCTAAATATAAAAAAGACTAATAAAATAAAAACTAAATACAGCAGATTTATGAATGGGTTAAGTGACAGAAACATAGAAGAGTTGTTAGATACATGTCTGAACAATGTTAATTCGGTAAGTATGAAGAACAGAGATATCGAATTGAAAATAAATAATATAGAGAGAAATTTAATGCAATGTGTTCAGAAGGTTGGAATTATAAGATTTAATGCTTTTGATAATGTTGGAAGTGATTTGAGTTTTGCTATTGCACTGCTTGATACTAATGACACAGGTGTGGTAATCAGCGGAATATATGCAAGAGATAGTTCTTCAACATATGCAAAACCAATAATGTCAGGGAAATCAAAATATTCGTTATCCGCTGAAGAGATACAAGCTATAGATATCGCGAAAAAGACAAGTATAGAGAGAAATTATACAAATAATTAATGAAATTTTATTATTCCGTTATTTTGGAATATGGAGGCAATGAGGTTATGAACTTGAAATTTACCAATCATAAAGATAGTAAAAACGAAAAAAAACAAATATGGATATATGCTCTTATTTTATTTACAGGAGCTTTTATAGTGCTATTACTGACTGCGTATAGTCAGGTAAAATTCCAGAATAATATTAGTGAGTATCAAAGTAAATTGTCTACAGAGGAAAAGGCTAAGATTAATGTAGTAACTGATTATAATGCAGCTGTTAAGGAAATTGACAGACTTACAGATGAGGTTGAGTCGCTGAGAAATAAGCTGGTTGAATCAGAACAGAGCTTGGCTTCAGAGGAGAGCAAAGGTCTTGAGCTAAATACAAAATATACTGACACAATAGTATGTAATGATTTACTGCTTACTGCGTATGAGGACTACAATAAAAGCGATTATATTAACTGTGCTATAAAGCTTAAATATGATATAAATACTGCTCTGCTGAGCACGAAGTCCAAGGAATTATATGATGATCTGGTATCAAAAAGCTTTAAAAAAGTATCTCAAAGTCTTTATACGGAAGGATACAGGAGCTATAAAAATAAAAAGTATGATGATGCAATACAAAGCTTAAGCAGAACTATTGATTTTGCACAAAAGGATGATTATTTTGTGGATGATGCATATTTTTACTTGGCAAAGAGCTATTATAAAACGGAAAAGTATAATGAAGCAAAAACTTTAATTAGTTCATTTATTGATATTTATCCAGATAGTACATTTGTTGATTTAATGAAGGAGCTATACAATAAAATGATATAATTCTGCAGTTACTAAAAACAATTACGGTTGAAAGACTTACGGAAGCCGCGGTTATTCAGCTGATAGTAATTGACTTATTCGACAAAAAAATCAGTGTATAGCATTAAAACTTATTTATAAAATATATGTTTTTCTGCAAGAAATTAATATATTTAAGCGGCTTAATAGAAATGCTTGGAAATGTTTTATAGCTAAGTTTTTAATTAAAGTATTGACAAATATCCTGATTCATTGTAAAATAAAGTTCGTTGCGTAAGAAAATACGGAGAGATGGTCGAGTTGGTTTAAGGCACCGGTCTTGAAAACCGGCATAGGTGTGAGCCTATCCAGGGTTCGAATCCCTGTCTCTCCGCCAATTGTATGCTGACTAAAGTCAGTTATGAGTTTAAAATAGCCGATAGTAGTTGTTTTAATTAAATAACAGTCAATATATTAAAAATGGAGAAGTACCCAAGTAGGTCGAAGGGGGCGGTTTGCTAAACCGTTAGTAGGAGCAATCCTAGCAAGGGTTCGAATCCCTTCTTCTCCGCCATGATTTATACAAAAAGCCTGATTTTATCAGGCTTTTTGTTGTTTAGGGGAAAAGAAGGATTAAAGCTTCCAGCATAGATGTAAACCACGCAGAATATATTGATTTATTTGGCATGAAGGTCAATAACAAGCCTGTACTCAGTAAGGAAGAGATACTTTTAAAAATTAATGACACCAAAAATCCGGAAAGTATATTTACAGGCTGATTGAGTGTTAAGATAAATCTTTAATAAGTAGCTGTCAATTATCAACATATACATATAAAAGTGTTTATAAGAATTTAATTTAAGATAGAAAATGTGGATTAATTATCTCTTTTTAACTTGTATATTGCTTACCATCAGATACGATAGCAATACTACTATAATTCCGCAAACTATAGTGTTTATATTGCCATATGTGTGCCGTATCATAGAAAACCCGTTATATAAGTTAACTATAGATAAAAATGCACCTGCTATTGTTATAGGTACTCCTGAAAAGACATTATTAAATGTAGTGACATTGTACCTTGCAAGCCTGTATGCACCTGCAATAGGGTAAATTACAGCAAGAAAATACCCTAAAAAGCCTAAATTGAAGAAACTAATCTTCCAAGCTATAATAATTGGAGCAACACCAAATGAAATCACATCTGATAAAGAATCTAATTCTTTACCCAATTCACTAGTACAATCCAACATTCTGGCGGCCTTCCCGTCAAATCTATCAGTTAATGCTGCAACCATAACTAGTAAAGAGGCTTGTATTAATTCATTCTTTATAGTAAATAGTAAAGCAAAGATACCGAGTGATAGATTCATAAATGTTAATAGATTGGGTAATGAATGCATAATTTTATTTTTCAATGAGATTCACCCTCGACTTTTTAAAAAATTTGTAATACAAAAGCTTAATAATATATATAAAATAATTTGAGGATTCCTATATTTATGAGGAAATATTTTTTAATAAAAAATAAGTAAATTTAATCCTCTGCCTATAAGAACCCTAAAAATTTTATAATATTAATTATATTATCCTAATGCCAATTATAATCTATATTATATATATATTTTATATATAATATAGATTATAATTAATATTAGCAAAATTAACAAGTAAATTAGTCATAAGCAATACATTATACGTTAATGCTAGGTGAAATGTTCGATTAAGACTGATAATTTAGCTACAGTTTTTTCACTTCTTAACAAATTAAAAATTATGAAGAAAGGCAAGGTTTTATTTAATTGAATAAGTTCAAATATGTTTTTTTTGATTTAGACGGAACCTTAATTGACACAGTTCCTCTTATATTAGAATCCTTTGATTATACTTTTTTGCACCATTTTGGAGAAACAAGACCAAAGAAAGAAACCATCAGTTATATAGGGATGCCTTTGATGGATCATTTAAAGGATATTTACCCCGGTAAAGAGGAGGAATTGGCAAAAACTTACCGTGATTATAATGAAAGGAAGCATGACAATAGTATAGCTATATTTATTGGTATATATGATTTAATTAAGGCATTATATGAAAAGGGAATAGTATTGGGAGTGGTAACCTCGAAAAGGCAGGAATTAGCTATAAGGGGGTTAAGGATTTTTAATCTTATGGACTATTTTCTATTTGTAAACGGATCAGAAGCCTCAGAAAAGCATAAACCTGATGGAGAGCCGCTTATAAAAGCGATGGAAAGGGCAGGTGCGAAAAATAAGGAAGAAGTATTATATGTAGGTGATAGTCCATTGGACATACTGTGTGCTAAAAATGCGGGAGTAAAAAGTGCAGCTGTAGCTTGGACGTACAGTCCTATATCTGATTTAAGAAGGGTAGAGCCGGATATTTTTATTGAAAGGCCTGTTGATTTGCTAAAACATATTACATAGGGTAAAACATAGCTCCCATATAAAAAGTAAATTGGTGCTCAAATGACATGTGAATAGTAAAATATTAAATATTGAATAATTAGCTACTTTTTAACTAAAGATAAAATCACATTTTCTATATTTATAGGATTCCGATTAATGTATAATCAATCGGATTTTATAAATATTATATTGGAGTGATTTTATGGCTAGGACAATTGTAGCTATTTTTGAATTTTTTGATAGTGCTGAAAAAGCAGCCTATGAAGTGAGAGACAAAGGGCTGAGAACAGACAATATATCAATTATTGCTAAGGAAAACGGAAATAAAGCATATTACAAATCAAATAATAAAGACGGGAATATGAAATTAGCGGATAGTGAAATAATCCCATATACTGTAAGTAAGAGAGAAAGAATAACAGATGGTATAATAACCGGTGGAATCATAGGAGGAATACTTGGAATAATTATCGGCTCAATAAGCATGTTTATGCAAAAATTAGTTTTTTTTGCTGCCGTCGGGCCTGTATCAGGCTTACTTTTTGGATTTGCTCTAGGTGGAATTATTGGAGGCTTTACTGATGTTAAAATTCCTGAACAAAAAAAGAAGATATATGAGGATTTAATTTCAAATGGCAATGCGCTTTTTAGTATGAAGGTGGACGAGGATAGAATGGAATCAATTATTAAGATAATAAAGGATAATGGAGCTTTGTTAGTAGAAAAATACTAAAAAACATATTAAATCAATAAAATATTTGAGAATATTTCCATTTATGTATAAATAGTATAATAATGGGTCAATCATTTATTATATCTATTATAATAAAGGAGAAGTTTATGGAAATATCTTTAGACAAATCAATAAGCAGGGTTGTTAATGCAGAAACAGATATCCTCGAAGCTGAAAAAATAAATTTGTTATCAGAAATAAAAAAGGTAAAATGTGATTTGGCCGATGCTTATAATAATTTTAATTTTGTATCGGATACATTACTTGTAGACTATTATACTTATCAAATTAAAACCTTTGAGGTAAGATACGAATACCTTATCAAACTGGCAAAATCAATAGGATTAAATAATATATAAATATTACTGAAATTAATTGCGTTCTCAAGCCTTTAAGAGCTAAAATATCAAAACGATATTTTGGCTCTTTTTATAATAAAGCTATGTTTTTTAAATTGACATTATTAAAAAGGTTTAATTAATATTTATAGAATATATTGTACACCCCAGAAATATATTTAATAAAGACAAACTATATTGGTGACTAAAATTCAATTATGGCGATAGCAGTTGGTATTATTTTTAAAGGGGTGACAAAATGAACGCAGTGAAATTAGTTAAAAAATTATTAATTAACACTGTATTGGGAGCAGTTTTACTGGCAGTTATAAATTTTATAGGACTTTATTTTAATTTTTATATAGCCTTGAATATATATTCCGCTTTGATTATTGGTGTTTTAGGAGTTCCCGGTTTGGTTCTATTGATTTTTTTGAAGTTTATGATTTGAACATAAAAGATGGTATTTATTGTATGTATCAAATAATAAGGACTATTTTTATCTATTTTAATATTTAACCGTCCTTCCTTTATA
The DNA here is from genome assembly GCF_003208175.1 of Ruminiclostridium sufflavum DSM 19573. GTDB lineage: Bacteria > Bacillota > Clostridia > Acetivibrionales > DSM-1351 > Ruminiclostridium > Ruminiclostridium sufflavum. Next base: position 28,445 of record NZ_QKMR01000004.1, read on the forward strand.
TCACTGCTTTGCACATATTCTGAAGCTGTGAAAGCTGAATATTTAATTTTAAAAAATGAAATTAAAAATTTAATTCTACAAGTGTTTTCGTATTCATATAATTTATTAGCGAATATTACAAAAATCAAATATTATAGTCTCAAATTACGCAGTGCTGAATATTAAAAAACAAACGGATGTAGATTATGGCTCAACTGCTGATATATCCGCTTCTTCACATTTTATTGCCGTTATACGGCTTATGGAGGTTAAAATGCATGAATTGGAAAGCCAGCTTCAGGAAAATTATGATATTAAAATAAATAGTATTACTAACTACAGGGATATGTTTATCGCCAGTACCAATAATGGCAAAAGACTGATAAAGTTAACAGCCTTGAAGCCTGAAAGAGTATATTTTATCGCTGAGGTTAAGGAATATTTATTGAACAACGGGTTTGAAAATATAGATAAAAGCATATATACAAATACAGGTGTTCCATTTATAACTTATAATAATCAGACTATATATATGAGCAATTTTATTGACGGCAGAGAATGTAACCTTGATAACAGGGAGGAAACAATAAGAAGCGCTCGTTTGCTGGCAAATATGCACAAAGCATCAAAGGGCTGTATATGCTCGGAAAACAGCATTTCAAGAAGTGAGCTTGGCAAGCTTCCTGCTTGCTATAGAAAGCGGTTGGACGAGATTAAAAAGCTTAAGAAGAACGCTCAAAAGGGAAAGCTGAAGTTCGATAATCTAATGTGCCAGTACGTTGATTATTTTTATGAGCAAGGAGAAAAGGCTATTAATATGCTTGACAATTCGGAGTATTTTGAATTAGTTGGTGATGCTGAAAAAATTAAAAACATATCTCATCATGATTTTAATCATCATAATATTTTTGTTCAAGATAAGGAAATGTATCTGATTAATTTTGAATACTGCTGCTACGATTTGAAAGTATATGATTTAGTAAATCTTTTAAGAAGGAAAATGAGAAAATGTGAATGGAATATTTTTGAAGCATTTAATATTATTAATGAGTATTGTAAGATTGAACCCTTGTGTGAGGGTGAATTTGAACTGATGAAAATTATGTTTACGTTTCCCCAGAAATTTTGGAGGGTTGTTAACAAGTATTATAACAGTAAAAAGGGCTGTACGGAAAAAAGCTATATATGCAGATTGCAGGAGGCCATTGATGAAATACAATACTTGAGTATTTTTCTGGATAAATTTAAATCAATTTAATTAATTGCGTGAAATAATAATTATTTAGCTATAAAATTTATGCAGGTGAAAAATACTCAACAAGAAATAAAACGACAATATAAGGTATCTGATGCTAAAGGCAGATATAAATATTGCCGCTTTTATTTTCTTGAAATGCTTATCTTTCTTTAGAATAACCCTATAATAGTTCCATCCTCCTGAATATCTATTTTTTCTGCCGCAGGTGTTTTTGGAAGCCCGGGCATAGTCATGATATCACCAGTCAATACAACTATAAAGCCCGCACCTGCAGATATGCGGACTTCCTTTACAGTAACGTCAAAGTCTTTAGGACATCCCAGCATGGAAGCATTATCCGAAAGTGAATACTGGGTTTTTGCCATACAAACAGGAAGCTTGTCAAGTCCCATTTCTTCAATTTTTGCAATGGCTTTTTCTGCGGCAGCTGTATATATTACATTATTTCCTCCGTAAATTCTGGAAACAATGACTTGAACCTTATCCTTGACAGGAAGATTAATATCGTAAATAGGGGCAAAAAAGGAAGCGGTGGAATCCAACAGCTTGACGAGCTTATTTGCAAGCTCAATACCCCCTTCTCCGCCCTTTAAAAATACATCTGAAAAAGCCACTTCCACTCCCAAAGCATTGCATTTATCTTTTACCAGCTGAATTTCCCTTTCTGTGTCAGTGTCAAAATGATTGATAGCTACAATAACTGGAATTCCAAACATTCTAAGATTTTCTATATGCTTCTTAGCATTTGAAAAGCCTTTTGAAAGAGCATCTATATTTTCTGTTTTCAGATTTTCTTTACTTACTCCCCCATTGTATTTAAGAGCTCTTATAGTGGCAACAAGGACTGCTGCATCGGGCTTAAAGCCTGCAAAGCGGCACTTTATATCAAAAAATTTCTCTGCTCCCAGATCAGCACCGAAGCCGGCTTCGGTAATAACATAGTCTGAAAGCTTTAAAGCCAGTTTAGTGGCAGTAATGCTATTACAGCCATGTGCTATGTTTGCAAAGGGTCCCCCATGCATGATGGCAGGAGTGCCTTCAAGTGTTTGTACAAGATTTGGTTTAATTGCATCCTTAAGAAGCAGAGCCATCGCACCGTCAGCTTTTAAATCTTTAGCGGTAACAGGAGCTCCGGAATAATTATAGCCGATAATTATTCTTCCAAGCCTGTTTTTCAAATCTGTTATATCAGAGGAAAGACATAAAATAGCCATAACTTCTGAAGCGACGGTTATATTAAAGCCGTCTTCTCTCGGAAAGCCGTTGATTTTTCCTCCAAGACCTACTATTATGCTTCTGAGAGCTCTGTCATTCATGTCCATACAGCGTTTCCAAATAATTTGACGCGAGTCTATGTTTAAGGAATTTCCCTGATGCAGATGGTTGTCTATAGCAGCGGAAAGAAGGTTGTTTGCTGCTGCAATGGCATGCATATCCCCTGTAAAATGCAGATTGATATCTTCCATAGGAACAACCTGAGAATAACCGCCGCCGGCAGCACCTCCTTTAATTCCCATCACAGGACCTAAGGATGGCTCTCTGAGAGCAATGGAAGCATTTTTCCCTATCTTGGCCATAGCTTGTCCCAAACCGACTGTAGTAGTGGTTTTGCCCTCACCGGCAGGGGTAGGATTAATAGCAGTAACTAAAATCAGCTTTCCGTCTTTATTTGTTTTGACTTTATCCCATAATTTATCTGAAAGTTTGGCCTTATATTTTCCGTATAACTCCAAATCATCCTCTTCAATTCCCATTTTTTCCGCAATCTTAGTGATATCCAGCATCTTGCAGCCTTGAGCAATTTTTATATCAGTAAGCAATGTAGTTCTCCTTATTATGATAGATTTAGGTTGATTGAGGTAACCTATAACCCTTAATTAATTGTATATTTATACAGTAATAAGCTGTATAATCGTTTCATCAGATAGGGTGTTCTCGTTGTTCTTGAGGCTTTAAACCTTGTATTTGAAAGACTGATGCCTCTGGTTTTATAAACAGTTTACGAATAAGTCAGATATTGATTCTTTCAGGGTAATTCCTTACTAGAAAACATTATATATCTTAACAGATAAATAATTCAACAAAATTGAGTAATTTGGTGGCATACTATTCACAAAGGGTCATTAAAAGGCATAAAATGGAAGTAAGATGATATAGTTTTAACCTTAAGCACCTACATATTTTTCATAACCGCTCAAAGTAAAAAAAGATACTGCAGATTCAAAATAACAGAGGCTGCAGCAGTTATTATGTACATTGAATTTTATGTTTTACTTAGGGTTAATTACATGCCGGAAAAAAATTTATAATATAAATTTGAAATAATGGCATACTAAGCTAAGAGGGGAAGAAAAATATTATGCAGAAAATTGAAATAGGCAACTTGGTTTATAGGAAGTCATATGAGAAAGATGTTCTTTTCAGAGTTTCGGACATAATATTTGATGATGGTAAAAAAATATTTATATTAAAAGGTGTGAATGTAAGATTGCAAGCTGATGCAGAGGAAGATGATCTGGATATTATAGGGTATGATAAGAATAAACTGTCTGGAAATATTTATTAGAATATCCCGTAAACCTATCAAAATAAGCAATATCAGATATATGTAGCAAAAAAGTACTTGACATGCAGCCTGTTCGCTTGTATAATATAATATTTTTGACAAGAATCAAATTTTGTGATATAATTAATTAAACTGATGAAGAGGTGATATCATGATAGATAGAGGAGAACTTTTTCAGATAAAAAGAGATATTGAAGGTTGTATCGGTGAAAAGGTACAGCTCAGAGCGAACAAAGGTCGCAAAAAATCTTTTATTAGAGAAGGTGTTCTTGAAAATACTTATCCAAGTATTTTCGTGGTTAAATTCGAAAATGCATATGATAATACCAGAAGGGTTTCATATAGCTACACTGATGTTCTTACAAAGGCAGTTGAATTAGTTGTATATAAAGATGATAAACAGATTCAGGTATGCTAAGATTACATGACATTTTTGTCAGCAGGTATGTTAAGGAATTAACACCCCTACAACTCATTATCATAAGCTTTCTGAGAAAACTTAAAAATATAATTTGCAAAAAAGAGACTTCTAAATATTGAGTCTCTTTTTTGTTTATAATATTCGATATGCAATGTTTCTGATGGAAATACAGGTTATCCTGCAGCGGGATAATTTGTTTTCGCTTTATGGTATATTTCCATGATTTTTAAAATATATATTACTTAGCATAATCATTTTGTTTGTTAGGTATTATCTAAAAATACGAAATGCTACTTTTGAAATGAGGAGGATGGAGAAATGTCTCTGGAGTTGTTAAAAGAGGCCTTTAAGGTAAATAATTTATTAGGTGAGGATACAATTCAGACTGTTATCGATAATGATATAATTGTTCCGGATACAAAGCCGGACATCGCCAGGGTGCTTCTTCTGGATGGTGATGTTTTTATAACCGGCTGTGATGCAGGTACTGACAGGGTAGTTATATCAGGCTGTATCATGTGTAAAATACTTTACATATCTGATGATGAGACAAAAAGTGTTAAAGGTATTGTAACAAATATACCTTTTTCTGAAACAAGTGATATTTCAAATGTAAGGAGCGGAATGAAGTGCAGGACTAAGGCAATAATTGAGCATATGGATTACAATTTGCTGAACGGAAGAAAAATAAATGTAAAAACAATTTTATCAAAAAGTGTAAAGGTGTATGATGAAATTGAGAGAGATATATCATCTGATATAGTCGGAGTAGATGATATACAGGTTTTAAAAGATTCTGTATCCTTGAATACCTTTCTCGGCAGCAATAAAGTCAATTTTATAATTAAAGAAGATTTGGAGCTTCCTTCAAGTAAGCCTACCATCAGCGAAATAGTCAGAAATGATGTAAAGATATCAAATAAGGATTTTAAAATTGCTGACGGGAAAGTTTTTGTAACCAGTGATATAGGAATTTCTACGTTATATGTTGCAGATGACGAGGAAAGAAGTTTGCAGTTTATGGAAAATGAATTGGTATTTAATCAGTTTGTTGAATTGGAAGATGTAAATGAAGACACAATTGTGGATGTTGACTATGATTTAGTAGACTATAAAATTGATGCGGCAGAGGATGCGGATGGGGAGCTGAGATTGATTAAAGCCGAAGTAGCACTGAATATATATGCTAATGGGGTTTACCAGAAAACAATCGAAGTTTTATCTGATGCATACAGCCCTAAGTCGAGAATTGCTTTGGAAAGACAGCAGCTTAGCCTTGATGAGGTCTTTTCCGAAAACAGAAGCCAGATAGTTATCAGGGATACTGTGGCTCTTGATGAATGTAACCCGGAGGTTTCGGAAATATTCAATGTTTTGTGCAAATATAATGTGTCAGAAAGCAGAATTGAGGATAACAAAATAGTTATTGAAGGCTCTATAGAGAATAATATTTTATATTTGGCAAATAATGAAGAGCAGCCGGTATTTTGTTATAAAAAGGAGATACCCTTCACGCATGAGATTGAAATGAAGGGTATCAGGAGCAGTATGGCTACTGATATTTCCTTGGAGGTTGAGCATTGTAATTACAGTATGATAACCTCGGATCAGGTTGAAATTCGAAATGTTTTAGGAGTAGAAACAAGGGTTCAGGCTAAAAAAACAGTGCCAATTATTAACAGGGTAAATGAAAATATACTTGATGACAGAAAGGTTATGTTATTGCCCAGTGTTATAATTTATATTACACAGCCGGGGGATAGCCTGTGGAAAATTGCAAAGAAATATGGAACAACTGTGGAGGATTTAATGAAAACAAATAACCTCGCAGAGAGAGAGGCTTTAATACCGGGGCAGCAAATTATAATTCTTAAAAAGGCAATCTGATAAATAAAACGGAAAGGTTCTTGAAAATAATCAGGAGCCTTTTTATTTTTTTAAAATATACTTGATTATTCGTAGGCTAGGCTTATCAAAATGTATTTTTATTTAAAAAATTTAATTAGTGACAAGACGAAAAGCAGATGATGATTGATTTTTATTGATATTAGATTGTACTTTGTATATAATATACTTAAATATTATAATTAAAGGATTTTTGTTAATGATTTCGTTAGAAGCAAATGCCAAGATAAATTTATCTCTGGATGTTTTAAATAAAAGGGAAGATGGATACCACAACCTGAGAATGATTATGCAAACAGTACAGCTACATGATACCATAACTATTCAGAAAATTCCATCAGGTGTGGAAATAGACTGTGTTGCTTCATATGTCCCGAATAATAACACAAATATAGCCTGTAAGGCAGCTGCGGTAATGATTGATAAATATAAACTGGATGCGGGTGTAAGGATAAAAATAGATAAAAAAATTCCGGTTGCTGCTGGTCTTGCCGGAGGGAGTGCAGATGCTGCTGCGGTTATTAAGGGAATTAATTCTATGTTCAGTATAGGAATAAAGCAGGACGAGCTTATGAAGGTCGGCAGAACAATAGGGGCTGATGTGCCGTATTGTATAATGGGCGGTACGGCCTTGGCAGAGGGAACAGGTGAAAGGCTTACTGTATTGCCGGTTCTCAGAGGGATTCCGATATTGATTATAAAACCCAGAATTGGCGTCTCAACAGCATGGGTTTATAAAAGTCTGAAGCTTGATAAGGTTGGGAGCAGGCCGGATACGGAAGCACTTATTTCCGCAATAGAAAATAGAGATATTAAATTTATTGCTGATAATATGAGGAATGTATTGGAAAGTGTAACAATTGCAAAGTATCCGGTAATAGAGAAGATCAAAAGAGCTCTTCTGGACAAGGGTGCTGTGGGAAGTATGATGAGCGGAAGCGGTCCGTCTGTGTTCGGGATATTTGAGGATGAGGAAAAGGCTCAAAATGCTTATAATAAAATGAAAAAAAGTATGAATGAGTGTATATTGACCTATACTGCATGATTGACAAGTAAGCTGTGTAATAGGAGCAATTCTGCCCGTAAAAAAGGGCCTTGAGTGTTAACAATAGCGAACCGCTGTGAGGCAGAGGTTCATCCAGGTGCTTTAATATAAATTTTTTGCCGGTACTCGGCGTGGAGGTTAATTTAATGGCAAACAAATTATCGAAAATAAATCTAAATGACTATAAGCCATTGAGAGAAGTAATTTTTAATTCACTAAGAGAAGCTATAATAATTGGAGAATTACGTCCCGGAGAAAGGTTGATGGAGGTACAGCTTGCCGAAAAAATGGGTGTAAGCAGAACTCCTGTAAGAGAAGCCATAAGAAAGCTGGAGCTTGAAGGTCTTGTAAACATGATTCCGAGAAAGGGTGCGCATGTAGCTGAGCTTTCTGTTAAGGATATAATGGATGTGCTGGAAGTCAGAGCTTCCTTGGACGGTCTGGCAACTGCCCTTGCGGCAGAGAGAATTACTGATGATGAAATGAAGGAACTAAGATTTATTAATGGACAATTTACTACTTATATTGAAAAAGAAAATATTAACAGCTCTATAAAAAAAGATGCGGAATTTCATGATATTATATACAAGGCTTCCAGAAATGATAAGCTGATAGCTATATTAAATAATCTCAGAGAGCAGGTTCAGCGATTCAGGGTTATATATATAAAGGATTATAGCAGCCCCAAGAACTTGATAAAGGAGCATAATGATATTTTTGATGCAATGGAAACAAGAAATACAGAGGCAGCAAGAGGTCTTGCAAAAACACATATAATTAATCAGGAAGCAACAATTTTGAATTCCTTGAAATTACAGAAAAAATAATACTTTCTGCTAATCGTTTGCAGACATTTTTTGTTTTTTTGTATATAATTATTATGATTACTAAAATTATATATTATAAATTATTATTTACTAAAGGCATTAAGGAATTAAGAAGATATTATATGTTAAATTATCCTTTTGCCTTGGTAAATTGAATTTACTTTTTGGTATTCATAAAATAATTTTTAAGAAGGATAAAAAAATGTGGTTTAACGAATTTCTTTCAAAATACAAATCAGGTATTTCTCATGAATTTTTATTTTATTTTAATGTTAAAGATATGATTGACAATACCAGAAATTTCTTCAGATATATAGATGATGAATTTATAAAACAGAGGAATTTTGGTATTGTTGCTTTTTATGATATATCAAGAGGTCTTACTTTTCTTGAGCCTTCAATGGAGCGTGAATTTATAAAGATTGCCGGAAATGAGACGGCAGGTTTATTTCATTCTCTCCCGTCGAGGATATTTCCCTTTATAGACATGGTTTTAAGAAATACAAAAATGGCTCTGTTTGTTGATCATGCCGAAAAGATTGTACCGGCAGGAGATATTGGGAGTATGACGCTTGAAGAAAGAATGGCACTTATCTGGCTGAGCGAATGGTCGGTTAATGCTAGAATTTCTGCTGTAGGAAGCACAATTTTTATGCTTGCGGACAATTTAGCCGGAATCAGTCATGAATTTTTAAAGCCTGCATATAGAATTGAACCTGTATTAATTGAACTGCCAAACGAAAATGACAGAAAAAGCTTTATTGAATATCTGCTGCAGGACAAAACAATAAAATCAGAGATATCCGTTGATGAATTTGCAAAGCTTTCATCGGGATTAAACCGAAAAAGCATAAAGGATATTAAATTAAAAGCAGAGGCGGAAGGAGTACCCATAAGTGTTGAATTCATAAAGGAAAAGAAGCATGATGTGCTCAAGAAGGAGTATGGGGATGTTCTGGATTTTATATATCCTGAAATAGATTTTGAAAATTTGGGCGGCATGGAAGCAGCAAAAGCATACTTAACCAAAAATATAATTGAGCCCATACGAAGAGGTGACTCAAGAAGGGTTCCGATGGGAATACTATTATGTGGACCGTCGGGTACAGGCAAAACTCTGTTGGTTGAGGCTCTGGCTAAAGCAAGCGGTTTTAACTGCGTTAAAATAGATATGTCAAGAATTTTAGGACAGTATGTGGGAGAAAGTGAGAAAAACTTTAAGAAATGCTTATTAGGGGCACAATCCCAAGCGCCGGTAATTGTTTTTGTAGATGAGATAGATACAGCATTCAGAAGAGGTGATTCCGGGGACAGCGGTGTGAGCAGAAATATATTCAGTGAATTTTTGCAGTTTACCAGTAATACAAATAATAGAGGAAAAATTATTTTTATTGCGGCAACAAACAGACCTGATCTTATTGACTCGGCGCTGAAAAGAGCCGGAAGATTTGATAAGAAGATTCCGATTCTTCTGCCGGAGCCTGAGGAGCGTGCAGAGATCTTCAGGATAATAATTAAGAAATATGGAATACAAACCAATATACAGGATTTTCTTCCTGCTGCAAAGCTGGCGGATAATTATACGGGTGCAGAGATTGACACCGTAGTAAGAAAGGCTTATGAAATAGCCTGTAACAAAAAAGAGAATAATCCTGTTATAACCGGACCTGTTCTTAAGGAAGCCCTTAAAAAATGCAGGCCAAGTACTCAGGATGTAGAATATATGACAGAATTGGCAATTGCGGAATGCGATGATATTGACTTGCTGCCGAAGAGATACTGGAATGTATTTGAAAAGCATTAAAATAACCAGAAATGCATGTTTTTATCATTTTATTATTTACTTTATATGATTTTTATTATAAATTAATTGTATAGGGCTTATTATAATATATTAGGACATTATTCAATAGCATTTAAATATTTTAAGGAGGTAGTACAATGGGTTTATTTAGCAGGCTTGGACATATGGTCAGAGGATTTTTCGGGCTGTTTGTCGGTAATATGGAAGAGAGAAATCCAGAGGCCTTGTTTGAGGATATAAAAAACCAGATTGATAAGGCTAGAAGAGAGGCAGAGCAGCAAATAATTGAAATCCAGACAAGTGCTGAAATGATTAAAATAGAGATGAAAACAGCTGAGAAGAACTTAAATGCTATCAAGGCAAGAGTTGAGTCTGCTCAGAGAGCTGGAGACAAGGAGCTTTTGGTTGAGCTTTTAGTGCAGGAGGAGGAATATCAGACTGTTTTTGAGACTCATAAGGCTACCTATGAAAATGCTATGGTTCAGGTAGAAAAGATACGTGAGGACTACAAAATATTTGAGTCTGAAATGAGTGCAAAGTTAAACGAGCTTAAGACCTTGAAATCACAGGCCAAAATGGCAAATTTACGTGAAAATATAAATTCTGTTAATTCTCAATATACCTCCAAAAACAGCCGCGTCGGCAGTGTGAATGATAATCTTGACAGAGCTCGTGAAATTGTCAATAAAAAGACCGCAAGAGCAAATGCAGTGGAATCTCTAAATCAGGATAATATGGATATGAAGCTTAAAAGGCTTGACATGAATTCTGCAAGAGACAGAGCCAAAGCGAGAGCTGAGGCTATGCTAGGCGGAGATAACGGTGGCTTTGAGGTTAAGGAAAAATCAGAAAATAAAATTTCAAATTGATTTATAATTGCATAAGGTAAAAGAATATGAGAAGCAATATCAGGAAAGCAAAGGTTTCAGATTTGTCAAGGATTACCGAGATATATAATTGGGCAGTTGAGAATACAACTGCCTCATTTGATATTAACTCTCAAACTTTAGAGCAGAGAGCAGAATGGTTTGAAAAACATGATGAGAGGCATCCGTTAATAGTTTATGAGATTGAAGGTAAGGTTGCGGGGTATGCCAGCTTATCTGAATATAGAAGCAAGGAAGCATACAATATCACATGTGAATTGTCCGTATATGTCGACCCTGAGTATCATAAGCTCGGAATTGGCAAGGAGCTTATGGGTGAGGTAATAGAGCTGGGTAAGAATACAGGCTTTCATATAATAATTTCTTGTATCTGCGCCGACAATGATATCAGTATTAAAATGCATGAGCAGTTTGGTTTTAAACTTTGCGGGCATATGAAGGAAATAGCTTTTAAGTTTGATAAATATCTGGATTGTTTATTTTATCAGCTTTTTGTTTGAAAATATGGTAAAATAAAGGTAGGTAGAGGAAAAATATGAGTGGAAATTTGTTTTTTAATGCTATTTTTAGATTTAGAAATTTTGCGACATTATTAGGATGGTGTGCAGTTGTCTATTTGTTGAGCGGCTGGAGTGAGACACAGGGCTTCCTGAGCTATAACAACATAGCTGTTTCATCGTTAATAACAGGTGCATATGGGTTAGGAGCAGTGACATACCTTGGTATGGTTATTCAAAGTATGTTCAGCAGTGCTTTCAAGGAAGAAATTCAGAAAAAAGAGAAAAAAAAGGAGCTCAATAATTTAAATCGTCAATGCTGCAGATTGGCAGCTCAGGCAAGAGGGGCGGCAACACCTATTCAAAGACAGAAGATCAGAAAGATTATGCAGGACAAGGATGATATTTTAAATTCCCTTAAAAGAGGAGATGAACGAAGCTACTTAAAAGAGAAAATTGTGGAGAAAAGTTTAAACCTTGTTATTTCGTACATTAAACTCATGACAAATTATTCTATAAGGATAAAGGAATTATCTGAAATAAATACTAATGATTTAATGAATAAGATAAACGCTAATAGAAGAAAATTAAGCTTTTTAAAAGATGAGAGAATGGCAGATGATATAAGAAGTATCATTGAAATGGACGAAAGCGCTATTCAAAGAGTGAAGGAAGAAAGAAATGAACTGGATAGAATAAATGCTCGCTTGGATTATATAGAGAGCATGCTGGGTATGTTTAAGCACCAGATTATTTCAAGTATAGAATCGGAAGAAATGGTTGAGAAACTCGAGACAGCGGTAAACGAAGCGACAGCACTCGATAGTGTATTACAAGAGCGTAGAAAAAATCAGATAAGATTGCACTAGTATGGCAATAAAAATATTTGAATATCAGCATTTGTAGCTTCAACACAATTGAGGGGGCATAACATGGAAAATACCATTATTTATTCTTCTCCGTATATAGAAATAACTAAAAGCGGCGATGGCTTTTACATACAATCGTTTAAAAAGGGGTTAGGTGTTGGAGAATTTAATAATATATTGTATTCTCTTCCTGAGATTCAGGTGTCTAACTTTGTTGTAATTAAAGAGGCTCTGGTTTTTGCGCCCCAAGAGCCGCGGAGATTTGGTTCGGTCAAGGAAAAGATAAAGGTAGAAGTATCAGGAGATAAATTAAAGGCTTATGTTACTATTTTTGCGGACAAGTGTGAATTAGCCGGACCTGAGATTATAAGAAAGATAGTAGAGAAATTGAACGAAAAGGGTATTGTCTATGGTATAAAAAAGGATGCTCTTTTAAATCTGGTTCCCAATCAACCAATACTGATGGCTGAAGGATTGCTCCCGGTGCCGGGTATGGATTCTTTAAACAAACTTTATCAGCTTAGGGAAGTTAAGCCTGAGATAAAAGAAGACGGCAATGTTGATCATTACGAGCTGAGTTTAATAAATATGGTTAAGGAAGGCGACTGGTTAGGCGAAAGGGTTGCCGCCAATGAAGGCAAGGAAGGAAGAAATGTCTTTGGAGATACCTTAAAGGCAATGCCGGGTAAGAATTATCCTCTTTTATACGATAAAAGTTCGGTCAGAGAGGTTTCTGAGGGAAATAAAACGGTTCTGTATGCTAAAAGAAGCGGAGCCGTATTTTTTCAGGGAGAAAGCATAGGAGTATCCAATCATCTTGAAATAAAGGAAAATGTCGGTGTGAAAACCGGAAATGTGAACTTTGACGGCTATATTACCGTTAAAGGTACAGTCGAGGATAATTTTTCTATTGCATCTACAAAGGATATCGAAATTCTCAGTGAATATGGAGTAGGCAATGTAAAGGAAATTAAAAGCCATGAGGGCAATATATACATAAAAGGCGGAATTGTAGGAAAAGGCAAGACAGTTATAAGGTGTAAGAAAAATTTATACATAAAGTATGTGGCGGATGCTGACATATATTGTGATGAAAGTGTTCATGTGGGCTTCTATTGCTTGAATAGTAATATCACAGCAAAAGAGGTGATTCTGGATTCAATGAAAGGGCAGATAATGGGAGGATCCATTAATGCCGAGGTCAGAGTTGTTACGGCTATAGTCGGTTCAGCCAGTGAAAAGAGAACTATAATAAAGGTAAAGGGCTTTGACAGAAGCAGCTATAAAGATAGACTGGATGAGATATCTCAAAATATAGAGGATATTAAAGCGGAAATAAACAAGTACAAGCAGCAGATGTCTATTTTCTCAAATACCTTTGATTCACGGCAGAACAGGAAGGCTGAATATGATAAATTAACATCCCGTTATAATGAACTAAAAACTGTTCTTCTGGATTATGAGGATAGCAAAAAAAAGATGATTAGCTACCTTAAAACTAAAGGGGAAGGAGAAATTTCAATTCTTAAAAGAGCATTCCCCAATTCTATGCTCGAAATTAAAGGAATTCAAAAGGAAATTCAAAAGCCGGTAATTAGAGTAAGTTATTATTATAATGAAGGAACAATCAAGGAAATGTAATAACATTTTAGAGATTAACTACTTGACTAATTGGAGGTAATTTACATGGATTATGATTCTATATTAAAGAGAATAGAAAAAGAAAAAAAGGATGAAGCTTTATCTGCAAAATTGTATAGATATACAGGACTTGTGCAGGCAATAGAATTTTTTTCTCAAAGGTTGGTTTTTGACCAGATAGTAGATGCAGCTTTTGACTTTATTAATGAGCTGCTGCTGGTAAAAAAATCAGCTATATATATTCTTGAAAATCATACTTATGTGCCGAAAAAGGTTAAGGGCTTTTCGACAAGATTAGATAATATAGAGCTCTCTATTGAGTTAAATGATCTCGCTACATATTATGGAAATATACTTTATGAAAGAGAAAATCTTATAAAGTTTTTAAAGCCTGAATTTATTGATTCCCTTGAAATAAATGCTGTAGTTCCATTAATAATTGAAGACAGCCTTTATGGAATTATTTTATTTCAAAATAATAATAACAGCTTCGGAGAAGACGACTATATTATTTCAGAATCTCTCATGAGACTGATTAATACTGCATTAGAGAATTTCAACAGATATGAAAAACTAGCAAGGATAAATACCGAGCTGGATGAGAAGATTTTCAATCTATTTGCAATAAATCAATCCTCAAAGGTTTTGCTTAGTGATTTGAGGATTGATTCACTGTATGACATAGCTGTTGACGTTTTTTCAGAGCTGACTCACAGTAAAATTACAGGCTTTATTCTTTTTGATGAGAGAAGAGACAGGTATACTTTAAAGAGCTTTAAGGACATATTTTATAAGGTTAAGAATGTTACCATACGGCTTTTGTTAAAAGGGTCCTGTAAGGTGAATCCTAATAAGATAATAATTAATCTTAAAAACAAGCAGGATTGTGAGTATTTTAACAGCTTGTTTGAGGAGGACAGCGTTATAGCTGATGCTCAGCTTGAACAGCTTGAGGCTATGTATGTTGTTCTGTTGCTTAAAAACCGTCAGATTCTTGGGTTTGTCACATTAAGTGAAACTGTTACAGGCAGTGAGTATGGCGATGGCATTTTTGAGCTGATAGAAAGCTTGGCGGCATCTACGTATACTGCTATTTCAAATGCAAAATTATTTGAGATGGTTAATGAACAAAAGGCTTTAATTCAAAGAAAATTGGACAAGCTTATATCCTTGAATTATTTAACAAGAAATATCAGCAGCTCAATTAGGATAGAAACCTTACAGGAAATAGCGACTAAAACATTGCAGGTTTCTTTCAATGTCAACAAGGGTGCATTTTGTATATATAAAAAGGAGACAAATGAATTTGAGTTTTCAAATACTATAAATATTGAGGGCTGCAAGGGCAAAAATGTAAAGCCTAATCAAAAGTGGAAGCGCATTTTTGAAGGAGATTGTGTCTATGCCCTTGGGCAATCAACGGTTGCAGAATATTTGGGTGAGGAATTTATTGAAGACATTGGAGAGGTTCAGGGGGTATTAATAATTCCTATATATCTGGATATGATGGAAACAGATGTTTTGGGAGCAATAATAATATTCGGCTATACAGATGTTCAGCTTGATAATGAAGAAAATATGCTGATAATTGATACTATAGCAGGGAATATAGCACCGGTATTGAATAATCTTCTGATAATCCAGATGCAGCAGAGATTTACACTTCCGAACTACATTGAGCTGTTTAAGAGAGATTTGAAGGACGAGGTAAATGCTGCCTTGGACTATGGTATAGAGTTGTCTGTAATACAGGCGGAGGATCAAAGGGAATTCTTGTTTAAAGGAAATTCAGCTGTTGAGGGTTTGAAGGAAAATTTTAAAAAGGTCTATCCCTTTTCATATAATAATATTTTCATTATTGAGAATAGTGTTGATGAGGTTGAAATTATGGGTAAAATAAAAGAATGCACAAAGTTTGATAATATGAAAATAAAAATAATGAAGCTGGGGGCAGAATTTAAGAATTTTGCAGAATTTTTTGAACTTTACAGATAATAAACAGATAAGACTTTTTAGCAGCAAAAAAGGCTAAGCCTCTGCCGATATAAATCCGGATGTGGCTTAGTTTTATTTATACAAAGCATATCAGCTATTTATAGGCTTAAATACAATAAAGCGGGTAAGCATTAATTTAAATTAGTACTATTTTTATTTTAGGCGGTGGCTTTTTGAAATTATTAGTAGGAACTGATATTATTGAGATAGATAGAGTTAAAGCGGCTATAGAAAAAAGTAAGAGCGGACGCTTTTTGGAAAGGGTATTTACTGAGGATGAAATAAATTACTGTGAGTCCAGAAATACAGCAAGATATGAAAGCTATGCAGCCAGATTTGCAGGCAAGGAGGCTGTGTCAAAGGCCTTTGGCACAGGAATCTGTTCCAAGGCAGCTTTAAATGAGATTGAGATATTGAATGATAGCCTTGGGAAGCCCTTTGTTGCATTATATGGAGGTACAAGGAAGTATTTTAATGAGATAGGAGCACCGGAAATTTCGATTTCCCTTTCTCATTGTAAGGAGTATGCCGTTGCATACGTATCAATTTTAGTTGAGAAAGGTAGTTTAAAGTGAGGCAGGTATCGTTTATTCATATGTCTGATTTGCATCTTGATATGCCTTTTACATCATTAGGGGATACAGATAAGGCAAATATCAGAAAAAAAGAGCTGTTCGACTGCTTGAAAAGCATTGCTGAAAGGATTATGGCTCAAAATATAGATTTATTAATAATAGGCGGAGATTTTTTTGAAGATAAATGGGTAAAAGGAGCTACAATTTCAGCGGTTAAAAACCTGTTTTCAGAGCTTTACAGAACGGAGATAATTATATGCCCGGGAAACCACGACCCTTTAAATGAAAAGTCATACTATAAAGCTTTTGAATGGGGGAGCAATGTCCATATTCTTGAAGATTCCCGGCAGGTATTATATTTGGAAAAATATAATACCTGTATTTATAACATGGGAACCGGAGGAAATGTAAAAAATGATTATCCGGTTATTCTTGACAAGAAGCTATCTGATGAAAAATTTAATTTTCTTGTTTTTCATGGTACTGTTGATATGCCTTTTGAAGAAAATAACTATAATTCTATTACATCAAAGGAAATATTATCATTAGGGATGGATTATGTGGCATTAGGGCATATGCATTGCTATTTTGTTGTTCAAAATGAAAAAACAATAATGATTAATCCTGGAAGCCCCCAACCGCTTGGGTTCGACGAAGAGGGACGCCACGGATATATACAGGGAAAAATAGTGGCTTCAGATGAAAATACCAAGCATGCTGAGACAGAATTTATATCAGCTGCAAGCAGATATTATCACAAGCTCGAGGTAAATATCAGTGAGTGTATCAGTGATAAAGCTGTTATTGACAGGATACTTGCAGAAATAACAGCTGAGGATTTATACAGTGTTTCGCTAAAGGGGTTTATTTCTGAAGAATATTGCATGGATATTAAAAATATAGCAGAAGCACTTTATAAAAGCTGCTTTTTTATAAAATTTAAAAATCTGACAGCTATCCAGTTTAACTATGAAAGATATCTTGAGGATCCCGGAATTAAAGGGGAGTTTGTCCGGCGAATAATGGATATGCAGAAATCGGAGACTACGGACGAAGAACGTGAAACGTTATTTATGGCTTTACAGTATGGCCTTCAGGCATTAGAAAACGGAAGGGTAGATTAATGAAAATCAGCAGAATTTACGTTAGGGGATTTGGAAAAATAGAGGATTTCGATATGCCCTTTTCAGATGGCTTGAATGTCATATACGGCCCTAATGAAAGCGGTAAATCAACTATGATGGTATTCATTAAAGCAATGCTTTATGGGGTGAAGGGCGGAAGAGCAAGTAAGGAGGGTGCATTGAATGAAGCTAAACGTTATAAACCTTGGAGCAAGGCAGACTATGGCGGATATATCAATTTTGAGCTTGATAACGGAAAAAGCTACAGAATAGACAGAGATTTCGATAAAGGAGATTTTACGCTGTATGATCAATCATTCAATGATATTACAAATATTTATGCGGATAATAAATCTGGGAATGGTGCTGCAGAAAAGCTGATTGGTTTAAATGAAGGTCTTTTTGAGAGAACAGTATATGTAAGGCAGTCTGGCATAAGACTGGATACCTCTGGATCAAAGGATTTGATAGACAGAATATCAAATATAAGAGAAAGCGGCTCGGAGGACATATCCTATCAAAAGGCTGAGGAAGCATTGAAGGAGGCATTAAAACAGCAAGTAGGCACTGACAGAAGCTATACAAGACCTCTGGACATTATAAATAAACGTCTTGAGGAGCTGAATGAGGGCAGATTATTAATTCAGGAAAAAAATAGAAGTATTCTTGAAGCGGCTGCAAAAAAAGAAGAAATAGAGCTGCAGATTAAAAGGCTTTCAGCCAAGGCAGAGCTTTTTACAGGATTATTAGAGTTTTGTGAAGCTAAAGAAAAATTAAAGCTTTGCAAGGATAAAAAAGAAGAAGTTACATTTTTAAATGAGAGAATTAAGCATTCACAGGCTGAAATCAGCTCATTAGAGGGGAGTAAGGCTCTGCTGGAGCAAAATATAGCAGAGAATATAAGTCAGACAGCTTCTCTTAATGGAACTGATGGTAATAGCAGTCTAAATAATGTGGCGAGCTTTGAAGCGATGAGGGACAGGATAAAGAAATTGAAAGCTTTATGCAAGGTTTCCGGTATCTGCGGGAAGGTATCAATTATTACAGCTGCAATAATGGGAGGCTTGTTTTTTGCCGGTATATATACTTCACATATTGAGCAAGGCTACAATAAAGTACCTGAATGGATTCTTTCATTAGTTAAGTTTTTTCAGACTTATTTATCAGAAGTATTTATATCAATTTTGGCAATAATAGGTTTGATTTTTATACTCTCCGGTTTCTTTTTGAGAAAGACTTTGGAAACATTGGAAAACCAGCAAAGCCAGGCTTATGAGAGGAAAGAAAAAGGCGGACGAGAGCTTGATAATGTCAAAAGAATGGATTACATACTTAGACAGCAGTTGGACAGCCTAAATAACAGGATTATAACTGAAAAAAATCAGTATGAACAGTTGTCTGAAAGACTCAAGAGCAGCAGAAGCAATTAT
Source organism: Ruminiclostridium sufflavum DSM 19573 (assembly GCF_003208175.1). GTDB lineage: Bacteria > Bacillota > Clostridia > Acetivibrionales > DSM-1351 > Ruminiclostridium > Ruminiclostridium sufflavum. The sequence continues at coordinate 47,268 of NZ_QKMR01000004.1, forward strand.
AATCAGGCAGACAGTATGGCATTGGAAAGTGAAATTGACAGGCTTTCCGATAGAATTGTAATTCTGAAGGACATTGTCTTCGGAGATTTGACATGCTCTGAAAAAGAAGTATACGAGAAGGTATTTGAAAACAGCAGTAATAATGAGTATATGAAGCTATCCGAAATAAAAGAATTTCTAATGGCTCAGCTCCAAAGAAAGACAATAGAAAAAGCAACTGTTGAAGCCGGGTTAAAAAAGACTGAAGCTATTCAGGATAAAGAGCTCCTTGAGAATGAAATTTCCAAATTAACGAAGCAGAAGGTATGCCTGCAACAAAGAGGGGCTGCTTTGAATATTGCTATTAAAGTTCTTGAAGAGTCTTCAAAGCATGTACAAAATAGGTATATACCCGTTATGAATAAGGTTTTCAAGGACACCTTTGCTGAACTGACTGCAAGCAAGTATTCTGACATCAGAGCAGGAGAAGGCTTAAAAATTATGGTAAGCAATCCTAAGACTGAAATGGTTGTTCCTGCTGCCGTTCTAAGCAGCGGAACTATAGACCAGATATATCTGGCTCTCAGAATTGCAATATCTGAGAGTGTTTTGAAAATAAATGAAAGTATGCCGTTTATTATAGATGAGCCTTTTTCACAATACGATGATGTCAGAACAGATAATGCACTTAAATGTATTTATGAAATCAGCAAAAGGCAACAGATAGTTATATTTACTTGCAAGCAGAGAGAGGTTGAATTAATCAGCGGTAAGTATCCATGTAAAATACAAGTATTGAAATAATTCGGGTTTGTAAATATTGTATTCAAATTTTTGTGCCGATATCAGGCGTGGAGGTCAGTTAGTTTGAAAAAGAGAACTTTAATGATAAAAAACATATGCATATTTTTGGTTATAATTATTACAGCTCTGTGTGGCTGTGGAAAAAGAGAAATTCCTATAACTTCAAATGAGCAGCTTCTCAGCGGAATAACGCCTGAGAGCGCAGCGGTGATAACAGAGGCTGTTGTGGATGTGTTTGACAAGCCGGATATTTTGAGTACAAGAATAACACAAGTCCTGTATAATCAAGTAGTGTCAGTTTCAAAAGAAGAGGACTCCTGGACTGGCATAAAATTATTGGACGGTACTTCAGGCTGGGTAAAAAGCAAGTATATAAGCAGAGATACAGATAGTGTTACTGATGGGAGTATAAAAAATAAAATTGTTGTAACGGCAAAGCTTGCTGATATCTATTCAGGAGCGAATAATAATGCAAAGTACAAAAAAATAGTACTGGGTACCGAATTATACTCCTTCGCCACGTCAAAGACGGGTTATGATATTTTGCTTCCGGAGAATAAAAAGGGATGGATAGATGAGGGCGGAGTAATTGCCATACCTATAAGTGATAATGTAATTCCTAAAACTACAAATGCTGAATTTGTTCAGACTATAAAAAAGTTTAATGGAACGATATTTGTTTTGGGCGGTACCAGCGGTTGGGGATTGGATTCTGCCGGGCTTGTATATATTTGCAGTAAGATTAACGGGGTAGATTTGCCAAGATCAGCGGCAGATATGAAAAAGATGGGAACTGCTGTCAAGGAGGAGGAAACAGAGGTGGGAGATTTGATATTTTTCAGCTCCGATAGTCTTAAAAAGGATGTTAATGACGTAGGTGTATATATCGGAGATAATGAATTTACACATTCAAGTACCTCTAAAGGAGTGGTTACCGATTCACTTGAGGATAACTATTTCAGAGGCAGAATATGTGGGATAAGAAGAATATTTTAAATATATTAACACTTTTAATAATCACTCAAGGCAATTCTGCTGAAGGCCCTCGCAAAAACGGGATATAGTTTTTCAGCTGATAGTAATTGACTTAGAATTAGTAATGGCTCCTTTCAGAGTTTCAGCCAACTAATTCTAAGTAATTAGCTTTTCTAATAATGCGGCGATGTCATCTGCTGAGTTTGGTTTACCTAGGCACTTTGAGTTTTGCCTCATTGCATTCAAGGTGACAGGGTCATTGGCGACACGAGCCAGTACTTCTATCAGCTGGTCAGAGCTATCGACCCTGCTTGCAACTCCGCTTCTTATTAAAAAGCTGGCATTACCCTCCTCCTGACCGGGGATCGGAGATATTATAAAAATTGGCAGACCCTTTACCAGAGCTTCTGAAACAGTCATTCCTCCGGGTTTTGTTATTAACAAGTCAGAAATGTCCATAAGCTCATGTATCCTGTCTGTATAGCTTAAAATTAAAACTTTTTTATTGCTGTCCTTAGCAGTATGTTCCAAATGGTGTTTTAATTTTTTATTGGTACCTGTCACTGCTATTATTTGTATATCAAGATCACATTTGAGAAGTGAGCCTATTGTATTTTCTATATTTCCGAAGCCCATTCCTCCTCCCATAACTAAAACAGTGAATTTTTCATCCAGACCTAATTCGCCGAGTAAGAATTTTTTGTTGGCTTGGGTCTGAAATTTAGGTGAGACAGGTATTCCATAAGGGAAAATAATATTACTTGGAATTCCTCTATTAATCATTTCTGTTTTCATCATGTCATTAGCGACAATAAAAGCATCAATACCGCTGTCCAGCCAAAGGGAATGAACGACATAGTCAGTTAGTATTGCTATTGCCGGTATGTCAAGCTGCTTTTTCTCTTTAAGAGAGGATAGCATCTGCATTGGGAACGGATGTGTGCATACTATGGCAGAAGGCTCATAAGCTTTTATGAGACTTTTGAGCCGGTATGATAAAAGCTTGTTAAAGGCCTTACTGATATCATAAATGCCGGTGCCGGTGCCCGATGCGGTATAAAGCTTGCTATACAGCCCCGGACTTCTTTTTAACGTACCAAGATAGCTGTTGACTACTATTTTGTCAACAATAGGATTTATATACTTTAATGTATCTAAAACATCAACCGACCATCCGGTAAATTGGTTTTCAATAGATTCCTTCAAAGCTTCAGCAGCCTTCATATGTCCGGTACCAACAGAAACATATAGTACTAGTAACTTCATAGTGGATCTCCGCTCTATATATTTTAGGTTAGTTATTCAATATAGATTTTTGACATTATGCTTAAAAATAATACGTAAATAGAATAAATATAGAATCAATGAAAGGAATAACCATATTAACTCAATTTAATATATAACGAATATTTTAACTATTATTAACTAAAAATAACATTACTTAAATTTTAGTGATTTTGGAAGGAGGCACAAGATTGAAAAAGCTTGTTAGAATAATAGCATTTTGCTTAACTTTATTTCTAAGCTTAACATTTTTAGGAGAAGGCCGGCAGTACTTTACAAGCATAGCTCCGTCTCTCAAAATGGGAGATAAGGGGCAGGAGGTAAAGGATATGCAGCAGGAATTAAAAAACTGGGGCTATTATAATGGAAATATCAACGGAATATTTGATTCAAATACGTTTGCTTCAGTATTAAGGTATCAGAAAACATATGGGCTTGACGCAAACGGAGTAGCGGATGAGAACACCCTTCTTACAATGGGTCTGGGGCATATTATTGAAACAGGACAAGCATATGCTGCTGCAAAGCAGACTTCCGATGTACAGCTCCTTGCCAGAGCCATAAACGGGGAAGCAAGAGGTGAGCCCTTCGAAGGGCAGGTTGCAGTCGGAGCGGTAATATTGAACAGAGTAAAGAGTTCAAAGTTTCCCAAAACGATAGCCGGCGTTATATATCAGCCGGGGGCCTTTACTGCGGTATCGGACGGACAGATAGATGTAGCGATTGATCCTAAATCAACAGTGGTGAAGGCGGCAAGAGACGCACTTGCCGGATGGGATCCTACAGAGGGCTGTTTATATTATTGGAATCCGGCTACGGCTACCAGTAAGTGGATATGGTCGAGAAAGGTTCACCTTAAAATAGGAAAGCATTGGTTTGGAATATAAAAATGGAGGTGATTTAGTTGGATCAGGAAGAATACAGAAGAAATTTAAATAGCTTTAGTGATAAACAGGATAGAAAAAGAGGCTCGTGGACGGGAGCGATTGCCATAATTGCCCTATTGGCTCTATTTGGAGTCGGAACATGGGGCTATTACCAGAATAAGCAATTAACAGCTTTAAAAATACAAACAGAAAATCAGTATAATAGGGCGTTCATGGATTTAACAAATTATGTGGATGATCTGGAGGTTTTACTGGCGAAATCCTTGATTACTTCTACGCCCAAAAGTACATCTGCAATGCTTGAAGATGTATGGAGACAGGCAAACCTTGCTCAGGAAAATATGGGACAATTGCCGGTTTCACCGCCTATTCTTGAGAAGACCTCTAATTATTTGACTCAAGTTGGAGACATGGCATATGCCCTGAATACAAAAACCTTGAACGGGACATCGCTTAGTGATGAAGAATATCAAAATCTTAGTAAGTTGCATGGGTATGCGGTGTCCTTGCAAAAAAGCCTGCATGGAATTGAGAATCAAATAAATGCAGGTAAAATGAGCTGGGAAAAAGCAAAAACAAATGCTGAGAAATCAGTGAGTGTGGCAAAGACCAATGATCCGCAATCAAGCGCGATTGAAAATATTGATAAAAATTTTCAGGAATATCCCTCCCTTATTTATGATGGGCCTTACTCTGATCATATGCTTAAAGAAAAGCCTTTAGGACTCAAGAGCAATAAGGTCAGTGCAGAGGAAGCCAAGAAGCTTGCAAAAAAGTTTGTTGGGGAGGATAAGGTGCAGGAAATAAAACAACTGGACAGTAATGATGTGGGAAAAATAAAAACCTTCCGATTCAGTGTATTATATAAAGATTCAACTGATGAACAAAGTGCTGAGGTTGATATAACACAGCAGGGCGGACAGGTATATTGGATGCTGAGGAACAGGGATTTTGGAAAGGATACTCTGACAATGGAAGAAGCCAAGAAGAAAGCCTCGGCTTTTTTGAGCAAGAATGGCTTTAAAAATATGAAGGATACGTATTATCAGAAAACAGACGGGACAGCAGTAATATGCTATGCGTATACCCAGGATAACGCCATTGTGTACCCTGATTTGGTAAAGGTGAAGATAGCTCTGGATAACGGTGAAATAGTCGGAATAGAATCAAAGGGCTACCTTTACAACCACAGAACCAGAGAAATACCGGCGGCAAAGCTTACAATAGAGCAGGCAAGAAAACAAATTAATAATAAGCTGAAAATAATAAGCCAAGGAAAAGCGATTATTCCCACAGATTTCAAAACAGAAAAGTATTGCTATGAATTCCTGGGAGATATGGATGACCGGCATTTTATCATATATATAAATGCCGTAACAGGAGCAGAAGAGGATGTATTGCTGCTTATTGAAGATGACAGCGGTACTTTGACGATGTAAAGCTTTAAAAAATAATTAAATAAAACCTATAGCAATAAATTTCCCCGAAATAGCTCAGTATGCTTTGAATGGACTATTTCGGGGTTTTATATATAAGTTTATATAGACAAATGACGATTTCTGGGGTAATTTAAATATAAGCATTTAAATCTGCTTTGTGGCTGGTTTTTGATGAGGCATCGCTGTTCTAAAAAAGTTTATACAAGGGAAAAGACTTTACCGGATGTAAACAGGCAAATGGAAGCTTAAATACATTGGTTTTGCATAAGAAACTGATATGATTACTTTTAAATTATACGGGTAAAATATATATAAAGATAGTGCTGATTTCTAGCAGAGGAGAGGAGAGTTTGTTTTGTTCAGATTAATTAAAACAGCCGATAGCTTAAAGGACAACAATAAAAATGACCAAAGTGATGAATTAACATATGCATCAATGCGTAAGCTTGCTTTTACTTTTACACCGGATGATATGGGTATAAAAATGGGGAATGATTATCAGGTTTTTGGTGCAGTTGTGGATATGGGAGTCGATAAGGGAAAAACTGCAACGATGATTTGTTTTATAGACGGAACAGCCAGTCTTTATTTTTCAAATGGTGGAGGTATTATCGGCGCAGGTCAGCATGAAGCTGTAAAAAAGGCTGTTTCAACCTTTTTGGAAAGCTGTTTTCAAGCATTGCCTGCTATGAAGAAGATTGACAATATTGATACCCTGCCCGAAGAAAATAATCATACTTTTTATTTATTCACCAGGGCAGGTATTTTTTCAATTAATATAGATATTCAGAATGTAGATAAAAGCAAAGAATATAAATTATTATTTTCACAATCGCAATTAGTTTTAAATGAGATGAGAAAAGTCAGCAAAAAAAATAACTAGAATTAGTTTTAAACTGAATCCGGTTTTCTGTGAAGGCACATAAAATTACATAGAATGGAGAGCGGGTAATGACTAATAGTCTAAGAGAAAATCTGCTGGTTCTGAAAGATGATGAATTGAGGAAGATTATCTATGTAGAGTATGCTGAATATGAACAGGATGCAATTAATAGAGCGAGAGAAGAGCTTTACGGCAGGGAAAGCGGACGGCTATGGGAGAGCAGCGGTATTATTTTTAAGGACTTGTTTGAATGTGCTGACTCGGAAGAGATAATAAACAGCTTCTTGCAGCTGTTTCCGGAGGGAAAGGATACCATTGATGGTTATCGGGATATAATAGAGCTTCTTATAAATGCAAAAGCTGAAAATACAAGCAGTATCAGTATCGTAATAGATGATCAAAGTAAGAGCTTTGCTAACAAGAACTGCAATGTATACGGAAGTGAGGATGCCACCCATGAGAGGCTTTGTATGGATTACTTCTATCCAAAGGAGTGGCTGGAATTTAGGGTTAAGAAGGAGCAGCTTCAGAAATTCGGAATTGAAACGTATATTGCGTATTGCCTTAGAGCAATGACCGCAATGGGATTTACTGAAGATGAAATTAAAGAAAAATTTTATTTTTTAGAAAAGCAGGATAGTATTAAGAATCTTCAGACCTTATATCCAAATATAAAGGAGGATAAAAGTAATATTTTTATATTGTATGGATTTCCGAAGATAAAGCAGTATATCAATAATGAAGAGGATTTTAACAACTATCCCGAGGCATCTCAAATCAAGCCTGTGGTACGTTACCTGGCAAGAGCTGTGGATTTTGGGATATGGACGACTCTCTTATTTTTTTTATGGGCTTCAATATCTCCTGCCACATATACATATGCTTTTTCCAATATATTAACTAATATTCTTGCCAGAGTATTTTTATACGTTCCGTGGCTCTTTGCGGAGGCCTTATTATTATCAAAAGTCGGCTACACTCTTGGTAAATGGCTCTTGAAGATTAAGGTAACTGGCAAAAGCGGTGAAAAGCCGGAATATGGCAAGGCATTAAGAAGAGCAGCCGGAGTATTTGTATATGGCTGCGGGATGCAGCTTCCATATGTATGTACGATAGCATATGTTTTTTCGTATAATAAGCTGATGAAGGACGGAATAATGAAATGGGACAGAGATGGAGGCACGGCAGTTTATCATGGCGAGTACTCAACCTTTAGAGGAATTATTGCCGTTATTGTTTTTTTATTACCTGCATTGATTTCTTATAGGGTTTAATATAATGATGGTTCTGTCCTGTCTTTAATATGGTAAAGGGTGGATAAATGAAATCACTACCAAACGCAATATCACTTAGCAGAATATTGCTTTCAATTTTTTTGTTTTTTACGGAGCCTCTATCTGCTAATTTTTATATAATATATATTATATGCGGCCTGAGTGATGTTACAGACGGTTATATTGCCAGAAAAACAGGAACCCTCAGCAGACTTGGAGAGAAGCTGGATACCCTTGCGGATATGATTATGGCTGTCACGTTATTAATAATTCTTTATCCTGTAATAAAGCCTGAAAGTGAAATGATGTACTGGATTATAGTAATTGCTGCTGTCAGAGTTGCATCAATACTGGCGGCATTTGTGAGATATAAGGAGCTTTCAGGACTTCATACTTACGGAAATAAAATTACAGGAATTGTTTTGTTTATTTTTCCTGTTTTACTTTCCTTTATTAATGCAAGGGTATTGATTTATTCAGGCTGTATTATCGCAAGCATATCGGCACTTGAAGAATTTATTATTCAAATGATTTCAAAAGAGCTAAAGCCGAACATCAGAGGGCTGTTTGACGAAATAGGCTATATACGCAGGGAAAAATGAAAGGGGATTTTTATGGCAAAGGATAATATTAAACCGGGTAGATTTCTTTATGCTGTCTCGGGCTTGCTTTTTGTTGCCGGTATTATTTTATTAACCGCTGTATTGATGACAGGAGTTAATTCAAGTGTTGACAGAATCAATAATAAGGTCGTTGTACCGGGTGCCGGAGTTGTTGAATTGAAAGAGCCCGGCGATTACAGCATATATTTTGAGCACAGAAGTGTTCTTGACGGCAGGACATATAATACAGACAATATAAATGGATTGGTCTGCAAATTAAAGAATGCAGAGACAGGAGAATACATAAATCTGGAGAATCCAACGATTAACTCAAGATATTCGGTGAATGGAAGAGAAGGAAGAAGCTTATTTCAATTTTCTATAGAAAAAGCCGGCAAATATGAGCTGGATGCACGATATGAATCGGGAGAAGGTGAAGAAGCCGTATTGGCTATAGGAAAAGGGTTCGGCATGTCATTGCTGAAAACCATGCTTACCGGTTTTGGAACTTTGATTATAACAATAGGAGGAGCTATTGTAATTTTTGTGGTCACATTGAAGAAAAGAGGAGAAAACAGGAATAGAAATTAAGTCTTTTGATACATATTTGAGGAATATTAGGAGCATGTGGGGGCAGAAGGACCTTTGGTTTTCTGCTCCTTAAAAATTGCAGAGACTAATATAAGTTATCTGAATGTTGGCATATTATTCAAATTTCCGGCACCGGAGCTGTTAGGGTCGGCACTGAGATACTCTCCGCCGTTTTTACCTCTGACAACATTAAAGCCATCAATAGCACCGTTTTTTGCCATTAGTATTGCAAAATTCAAGGGACAAACACGACCGCTTTCAAACATTACATCAGTAACTGAACCTTGCCCATTCTTTTTGACCTTTACAATTCTGTTTTCATTATTCATAAGGGCACCCCCTTTCCAGACTGTTTTATTAAAATGTCTATTGCCCCTAATATTCCCGCCTTAAATGAAAAAGGCAAATATTAATAATAAAGTCAATGACTATCAGGCTTAACCATAGCAATTGACCTAGTTATTATTTTCAATGCCTTTTAGTATTAAACTCCCAATTTATTCAAGCAACTATTGTTAAAATAAAATTTACATATAATTTTTCGCAGCTTTCTAATGTATAAATTCCAATTTAATTTATGAAGGTGGATAACTAATTTAGAAAATTAATAAAGTAATTGTATTTACAGAATATGAATAGTAATATAAGAGATATCAAAGCTAAGGTTTTGGCATAATAATAACATACTAACAGCGCAGGAGGATTATTTGTGAAAAATATTGAGGAACAGTCCGCAGCCGTTCAAGTTGAAAGAAAGGATAAGTATCCCGGTTCTTTGGCGGCGGGTATTTTGTTCTCCCTGACAACTATTTTTTTGACATATGGGGGTATATTTCTGCCCTTTAAAAATGATTATCTCAGAAGTGGCTTCGGTGAGGTGCTTTTTATATTAGCTCCTGTTTTGATATTATTGTTTTTTGGAAGGTATAATATAAAGGATACTCTAAAGCTTAGGAAAATAAAGCCTATAAATTATCTGATAATTCCTGTACTAATGGTTACTGCTTTACCTATTGTGGCAGTATTGAATGCAATTGCATTAGGACTCATAAGACTGGTATTCGGTAAAAATCTTCCGATTGATAAGATTTCAGTACCCGACGTACCTACACTTTTTATTGCGATATTAGTTGTAGGAATATCTGCCGCTGTTTGTGAGGAAATCATGTTCAGAGGCTTGATAAGCAAGGGCTATGAAAGATATGGAGTTATAGCTTCATTGGCTGTAACATCAGTTCTGTTCGGCATATTGCACAGGGATATTCAAAAAGGTGTCAGCACTATACTTTTAGGAGCACTAATAGGATTTATTGTCTATAGAACTAATAGCATATATGCAGGTATGATTGCCCATTTCTCCAATAACACAATAGCAGTAATGATGGTATTCTCATCTTCAAGCGCTATGGAGGAAATGGAGCTTGATCAGCTCCAGATTGATTTTTCCAGTATTCCCATATTTTCATGGGTGATTATAATTGTCTTTTATCTGATGATGTTTTTAGGCTGTGTTGCCGTATTTACAGCTTTAATATATGCCTTTTGCAGAGTTAATAAGACTTGTAATAAAGAAATTAAGGGAGAAATCAGTCAGGACTTTTACGGTGCTTCCTCTGATGCAGAAGAAAGCAAAGAAAATGCGGCGGCAGGTTCAAAGGATATAAGGAAGTTCAGCCTGATAAATTTGATAGCCTTACTTCCGGGATTGCTTCTGATTATTTTCACCTTTGTGGGGCAATTTTTAAGCTTAATGAATATAAAAAGTGGAATACTGTATGATACGTTAAAAGCTTTATGGCTTATATGGCCTGACTAGAAGGGTCCGGATTTTTGACTATAAATTTTCACTTCTGATATCCCTGCCGGCCAGAACCAATCTGTCAAAATACCCCATGATTCTGGAGGTAATACGTTCAGTATATAATTCATACAGCTTTTTAGGTCCCATATTTGTAGATATAATAGTTTTGCAGGCAGAAACAGAGTCTCTTGACTGGCGGGTGTTGAGAATATTTAAAAGCTCCGCATATCTGGCATCACTGAGAGTTTCTGTACCGAGGTCATCGATAACGAGTAATTCAACAGAAAATATGCTTTTGTATCGATCATCATCAAAATTAACTTCCTTATAAGCCTTCATTTTATATTCGTTAATGATATCAAAAAGTGCAGGTGCAGTCAGATAAAGCACAGTCCTTCCCTGATTAATCAGCTCTCTTGCAATACAAAATGACAGAAAGGTCTTTCCTACCCCTGTACGGCCGCTGAAAAACAGATTTTTTTGTTTTGGGGCATCAATATTTTTTGTAAAATTTATGCAGCTTAGCTTTATGTTTTTAATATTTTCTCTGGGAGATACAGCTATTCCGTACTTATTGGGGTTAATTTCATCAGGATACAGCAGTTCATTAAAATTCCGGAAGCACTCATCTCCGGCAGGTGTTATATTTGAGCTGGAAAACAAATGGCTTATTATCTGCTGCTTATAGCAGGAGCAGCGCTTAAACCCGTTTGAGCCGGAGATATAACCCGTATCGGAGCAATTGGCACATTGGTATTGCGGCTTCAGATAGTCAGCATTGATACCATTGTTTTTCAGGAGAACTGTTTTCCTTTCAATAAGAGAGGCCATGCTATTTGCAAGCTCTGACGAAAGGGCAGAGGCATTGCCGTCCGAAGATAAAATAAGCCTGTTATATTTGATGCCTAGTTTATTAATTTGATCATCAATCTCAATAAGCTGCGGTATTTTGGCATACAAGTCCTCCTTACGCTGCCGGGCTGTATCCGCTGCTTGTTTTTGCCTTTTCTCGTATTCTCTCGCTATTAGATTGTGTATATCCCTGTTCATAATAACCTCCGCGCCCAATCCGGGCACAAAAATTTGGTAAAGCCTTCGTGGATGTTTTCGAGCTTTTAAGAGGATTTAGTTGAATTTGTAAAAAAATTATCATAATAATCTTCATTATACTGACGCTGTTCAAAATTATCTCTTTGTGAATCCTTGGCCTTTTGAACATTTTTTGTTCCCTCACGCTGGGATTTAAGGCTATTGTCATAGCTAAATATTTCCTCTGGCGAAAGCAATCCTAAATCATGCCATTTGGTTATAATATTATTTAGGAACTTAAAGTCAGGATTTGTTTTGCCGACAGTCTTTTTGAGAGCAATTTCTATAACATCAATATTATATTTATAGTCAATAACCCACTTTTCAACAAATTCATGCTCATATTCGGTAAGAGCCCTTCTCAGGCGCAGTTTTTTTATTATTGTTCCCTTGACACCGCGAACATGGGACATTTCTTCAAAATATTTCTCCAAATCGAAAAAGTTCTGTATTCCGCGGCGGTGCCAGCTGTTTGCAACAGCCTCTATGTAGCTTTTATGAAAGGTGTTGTTGTCATGACAATACTTAAAGAGCGTATACATTACGTCCTCATCAAATTTATATATGGAAAACCAATTGTCTATTGTTAAATACCAATTTGGCGGCATAAGGCCCTGAAAAAATTTTGAATTAATTGCCGAAAGAGTACTGTTTCGGCTTTTATTCTTTTCAAAGTTTTCATTTGCCTGTTCCGGAGATGAAATTGACTTTAGCTTATATATACGTTTTATCTCCGCATCCTTTAAATCAGTTAACTGAACCTTATCTTCAACCCATGAAATAACCTCAAGATTATCAAGAGCGGTGAGAGCTGCTTTTACTTCGTCATGAGTTAAATTAAGAGTTTTGGCAATTTCATCTGTTGCAGCCTTTTTGTTATGCTTGCATAAAAAAAGCATGTATAAGTATACCTTCACGCTGCCGCTATCCATAGAAGGCATATATTGACTGATAAAAATATCCGGCACTGATGTGTCAGAATATAGCAATGACTTAAAGTCCTCAAAATACATTTTTTACTCCTTTAATAAAAGTCCTATTATATGCATTTATGCCGGAAAGGCTCCGTTAAACCGATAATTATAAAAGCAATAGGATTAATAAATTTATATTAATGATATAATTATAACATAAAGTTCAGGTAAAAATTATTATTAATATTTTTTGTGATTGTGGTAAGTTCACAAATATGAAAGTCAAAATTGCAATATTATTTATAGTTTGATGCAAAAAGGCTACTTTTTATAATGAAAATCAGCAATACAGTTGTAAAAATGCAGGAACAAATAAGTATCTTTCAAAAAGTGTTGACTAATCAAGGTATAGGTGCTAATATATATTTAACGTAAGCAAAGGTGCTGCAGATAATTATTTCTGTAGCACTTTTTTGGTTTAAAGTGAATAATGTTCTCAAAGTAAATTATAAAGTATACCTTTACCGGTAAAAACATTACACGATGACGTGTATTCGCAGATATGGCGAATATGCGTTTTTTTATGCATCAGGATTACCAGAGTCGCTTGCGGTTTAAGCCCTCGCGACAAAAGGATATTGTTTCCTAGCTGATGGTAATTGACTTTATATTATGCCAATTAAAGGGGTTATAGGAAGGGAGATGGTTTTATGTTTCAGGCAGTAGATGTAATATGGACTTTAGTAGCGGCAGCATTGGTATTCTTTATGCAGGCAGGCTTTGCAATGTTGGAAACGGGTTTTACCAGAGCAAAAAATGCAGGAAATATTATAATGAAAAATCTTATGGATTTTGCTATAGGCTCAATAGCTTTCTGGATATTAGGTTTTGGTTTAATGTTTGGTGCAAGTCAGTTCGGAATTATAGGAGCTCCAAGTCTTTTTGCAACAGGTGACGGAGTGAATGCAGGCCTTCCCGGACCGGTTTTCCTGATATTCCAAACCGTATTTTGTGCGACAGCAGCAACAATAGTATCAGGTGCCATGGCAGAACGTACAAAATTTATAGCATATTGTATTTATAGTCTGGTGATAAGTGCTGTTGTGTACCCGATATCCGGTCACTGGATATGGGGCGGCGGCTGGCTATCGCAGCTCGGTTTCCACGATTTTGCAGGTTCAACGGCGGTTCATATGGTGGGTGGGATAACAGCATTAATTGGTGCTAAAATGTTAGGGCCGCGTATCGGAAAGTATGACAAGGACGGAAAAGTAAAAGCTATTCCCGGACACAGCTTGACGTTGGGTGCATTAGGCGTATTCATTCTTTGGTTTGGCTGGTTCGGATTTAATTCCGGTTCTACAGTATCGGCAACAGGGGATGATACACTTACAATGATGGGTAAGATATTTATAACGACTAATCTTGCAGCGGCGGCGTCAGCAACAGTAGCAATGACTATTACATGGATACGGTATAAAAAACCTGATGTCTCAATGACTTTGAATGCTGTTTTGGGCGGCCTAGTGGCAATAACTGCCGGCTGTGATGCGGTAAGTCCGGCAGGGGCGGCAATAATAGGTGTGATTGCAGCCTTTGTGGTTGTATTTGGTATAGAGTTTATTGACAAGGTTTTGAAAATAGATGACCCGGTGGGAGCCGTAGGGGTTCACGGATTATGCGGTGCGGCGGGAACACTGCTGGTAGGTATATTTGCTTTAGACGGCGGCTTACTGTATGGCGGCGGACTTCACTATTTCGGAATTCAAGCATTAGGAGTTATATCGGTTGCAGTACTGGTTACAGTTTTAATGCTTGTTGTTTTTACAGTAATAAGAAAAACCGTTGGATTACGTGTTTCAAAGGAAGAAGAAATTATAGGCTTGGATATTGAAGAGCATGGACTTGTAAGCTCCTATGCAGACTTTATGCCTGCACTGACTGTTTCAGATGGTGTAGAGATTCCTGTTCATATTGATAAAGCGATTCCTGTGATAGATAAGTCTGCCAGACCTGCAGATTCAGAAGTAAAAATGACAAAAGTCGAGATAATAACCAAGGTAACTAAATTTGATGCATTGAAGGAAGCAATGAATGATATAGGAATAACGGGAATGACAGTTTCAAATGTCTTGGGCTGCGGTATGCAAAGGGGAAGCAGGGAATATTACCGCGGTATTGAAATGGAGATTAAATTATTACCGAAAATAAGGGTAGAAATAGTCATTTGTAAGATTCCTGTTTCAGAAGTAGTTAATGCTGCTAAACGTGTACTGTACACAGGTAAAATTGGCGATGGCAAAATCTTTATTTATAATGTGGAAAATGTTATAAAAGTGCGTACAAGTGAAGAGGGGTATGATGCTCTTCAGGATGATGAATAGAAAATTACCTCCTGTTCAGATAAAGCTGTCAAAAAGCAGTGACCTTTAATATCAGGATAAAAGGTCACTGCTTTTTGATTTGCAGCTTGGTACAAGGGTTGCCCATCTTAGGTATATAAAGCTTAATGGTGTAACAGAATAATCCGCTTTCCGACTTGATTATGTATTTCGTTAATTTCCTATAGAGAAATCAGAAAAAAAGAAGTAACTGCACCAAAGTACCTACATCATTTAAATTTTTATTCCTTGCTATTTAATTGAGACTCTTCCTGATATTTACGGTGTCAATACGGTGACAAGCAAATTAAAATAGAAATATAAACTAAGAAACAAAAAACCCCTTAAAGCTTATGCTAAAGGGGTTTTTTAATATGGCGCGCCCGACAGAGATCGAATCCACAACCTTCTGGTCCGTAGCCAGACGCTCTATCCAATTGAGCTACGGGCGCATATTTTAGCCGCATAAAAGCAGGGCGGCAATGTTTACGTGCAAATAATATATTAATACATAATTGACAAAAAAGCAAGTACTCATTAATAAAAAATTAAGTTGTATTTAAGTTGTATGATTATATTGTTAAATGCTATTGACATCATATTTTACTGACATTATGATAGAATTATTAAATTAAATATGCGGAACAGGTATAAAATTAATAATAAAAATAAAGTTATATTTAAGTTGTACAGTTATTTTTAAAATAGCATTGGGAATATTTTTACTTACATGATAGAAGCATTAAATTCAATTGCTGTCGACTGAAAAACCAGTTTAAAAGCAATATTAGCCTAAAAAAATGATATAAAATATTCTTAATATAAATATAGTTTCTAAGGCGTTAAGCCTTGATTGACTTTATAGAAATTGTTATTTTCCGCAGGTAACAGCTGCCGAAGGGTGGTTATAATTCATAAATGAGGTATTTACACGAATATAAATGACTAGGTCTGTTCAACAGGTAAACTTAGGCTTTTCACAATTAATTTTAAATATTTTAATGCCGTAAAGGGTTTGGAGGTTTCTTATGAATACCGCAAAAATGATATTAAACAAGGACTATGTTGTGGGAGAAGTTGACAAGAGGATATATGGCTCATTTATTGAGCATTTAGGCAGAGCTGTTTATGGCGGAATATTCGAGCCTAATCATCCTGCTGCCGGCAAAACCGGGTTCCGCCGGGATGTCGCAGAAATGGTTAAGGAATTGCAAGTGCCGATAATTCGGTATCCGGGTGGAAACTTTGTTTCGGGTTATAATTGGGAAGACGGAGTCGGCCCTGTTGATAAAAGACCTAAACGCACGGAGCTGTCATGGGCTGCAATTGAGACAAATGCTGTGGGAACAAACGAATTTTGCACGTGGGCAAAAGAAGCCGGAGCTGATATAATGATGGCAGTGAACCTGGGGACAAGAGGAGCCGATGCCGCCAGAAATTTAGTTGAATACTGCAACCATCCTGAGGGTACGTATTGGAGTGACTTAAGAAAATTACACGGATATGCAAAGCCTCACAATATAAAAACCTGGTGTCTGGGAAATGAGATGGACGGTCCTTGGCAGATAGGTGCAAAGACTGCTCAGGAGTACGGGAGACTGGCGTGTGAGACTGCAAAGATGATGAAGTGGGTGGATCCGGAAATAGAGCTTGTGGCCTGCGGGAGCTCGGGCAGCGGAATGCCCACATTTGGACAATGGGAAGCAACGGTACTTGAGAATACCTATGAGCATGTTGATTATATTTCTCTGCATACTTATTACGGGAATGCCGATAACGATATAAAGAACTTCCTTGCAAGAACCTTGGATATGGATGCTTTTATAAAAGCTGTAGCTGCAACCTGTGATTATGTAAAGGCGAAAAAGCACAGCAAGAAAAAAATAAAGCTTTCTTTTGATGAGTGGAATGTATGGTTTCATTCAAACGAGGAAGACAGGAAGATTGAGAGATGGTCTGTGGCACCTCGCCAGCTTGAGGACGTATACACCTTTGAAGATGCACTTGTGGTCGGAGGTATGCTTATAACACTTCTGAAGAATGCAGACCGTGTAAAAATAGCGTGCCTTGCCCAGCTTGTTAATGTTATTGCACCGATTATGACTGAAAACGGAGGCAGTGCTTGGAGGCAGACAATCTTTTATCCATATCTTCATGCATCTGTTTTTGGAAGAGGAACGGTACTGAACTCAATTATCAAATCACCTAAATATGACAGCAGGGATTTTACAGATGTTCCATGTATAGATGCGGTGGCTGTTGTCAGTGAGGATAATAAAGAAATAACAATATTTGCTGTAAACAAGGATACTGAGGAGGATATTACACTTGACATAGAGCTTAATGGATTTGGTACATTTGGGGTCACTAAGCATATTATATTAGAAAGCAGTGATATTAAGGCTTCAAATACGAAGGAGAATCCAAATAATGTTGTCCCCTCGGATAATGGAAATGCATCTGTGGAGGATGGGAATGTGAAAGCCTCAATTAAAAGCTTATCATGGAATGTAATAAGATTAAGAAAGGCAGAATGAAAATAATATAAATTACTATGTCCCGATATCATCGGTTCTTTAGCCGATAGCAGATGACTTTTATCAGGCGTTGTAAATAAAGGACTTCACAAGGTAAATTACAGTTAAAGCTTTGATTTTCCTGACGAAGTCCTTTAATAATTATTGTTGCTTTTTATACTATGATATGGGAGACTTAAGCAGTGCTTTTAAGCTTAGGTTAAATTCAATTATGGGGGTCTGGATGAAACATATTTTCATTATTAATCCAAAAGCAGGGAAAGGAAAAGCAATTGAACTGCTTCCTGTTATTAACGACCTTTTCAAGGATAAAGGCGAAGAATTCATAATAAGAGTTACGGCTTATCCCGGACATGCAACGGAAATTGCGAGGGAGTATTCCGGCATGGGAGCCTGCAGGATATATTCTGTAGGCGGGGACGGTACTGTAAATGAAGTAGTAAATGGAATGGCAGGTTCCCGGTCATCTCTGGGGATTATACCTACAGGGTCGGGAAATGACTTTATACGGAGTATAGCATTAGTTTATGATATAAGGGAGATGCTGGAGAGAACAATTAACGGGAAAGAAAAAAGCATTGATTTAGCCAGAGTTAATGATAAATATTTTATAAATATATCTTCAATTGGGTTTGATGCGGATGTTGTGTTTAACGCAGGCAAATTTAAAAGAGTGCCGGGAGTTACAGGCAGTATGGCATATATTATTTCAATTATCTATACGGTTTTGAAAAAAAAGATATTCCCTGTTAAAATATATATAGACAACAAGGAAATGGAGCTTAAAATTCTTCTTGCTGCTATTGCAAACGGAAGATTTTATGGAGGCGGGATAATGGCCGCACCGGAGGCGGAAATAGACGATGGCTTCCTTGATATATGCCTGATAACCGGAGTAAGCAGATTTCGGATATTAAGCCTGTTCCCAAAGTATATTAAGGGTGAGCACAGACAATTGGAGGAGGTAAGCTTCTATAGGGGAAAGAATATAAAAATAGAAAGTAATGCAGAGCTTCGGCTTAATATAGATGGAGAGATAATGCCTTCTTCGGAAATAGAATTTGAGATAATTAACAAGGGTATAAATGTGATTATTCCTGATTAGCCATGATTTTTAAAATGGGAATTTACCCTTTAAACAGATACATTAAGGAGTGCCAAATGAGAATAATTCACACAGGCGACTGGCATATCGGAAAAATAGTAAATGAGTACAGTATGCTGGAAGAGCAGAAGTATATACTGCAACAGCTTATATCTGTAGTGGAGAAGGAAAAACCTGATGCGGTAATAATTGCCGGTGATATTTATGACAGGAGTATACCGCCTGTAGAGGCAGTGGAGCTGGTTGATGAGGTTTTTAACAGGCTTCTTCTGGATTTGAGGATACCTGTTCTGGCTATTGCAGGAAATCATGACAGTGCGGAGAGATTATCATTTGCAAGCAGGATACTTACAAATAACGGTCTTCACATTGCAGGCGGATTTAACGGAAATATTCACTGTATTACACTGCAGGATGAATTCGGGCCTGTAAACTTCTATATGCTACCCTATACCGATCCCAGAAATGTAAGTCATATATATGCTGATAATAAAATTTCTACACATGATGATGCCATGAAAAAAATAATTGATATGATTGGACAGGCTATAAAGCCTGATGAGAGAAATGTTATGATAACTCATGGGTATATTACCCGTATGGGTGAGCAGGCTGAATTCATTTCCGAGTCAGAGAGACCGCTCAGTATCGGAGGGACTGAATTTGTGAGCTCCGATTATTTCAGGATTTTCAATTATTCTGCTCTCGGACACCTGCATGCGCCTCAAAAGGCCGGAGAAGAAAGCATCAGATATTCAGGCTCCATACTTAAATATTCGTTTTCCGAGGTTAATCAGCGCAAGGGTGTAAACCTCGTTGATATCAACGGTGAAGGGAAGGCCTGTACAACCTTTGTCCCTCTTGTTTCAAAAAGAGATATGAGAATAATTAAAGGCCCCCTCGATGGACTATTAAGCCCGGAGGTATACAAAAGTGCAAACACCGAGGATTATATCTATGCGGTTCTGACTGATAAAGGAGAGCTTATTGACCCGATTTCAAAGCTCAGGACAGTATATCCGAATATTATGGGACTCAGCAGGGAAAGCATTAATCAAAAACAGGAAAGCAATACTTCTGCCGCAGAGGGATACAAAACTAAATCAAAGCTTGACCTGTTTAAAGAGTTTTATGATGCTATGCAGGGAGAGCCGCCGGGAGATGAGCAAACAAAAATTATGGAACGGATAATCGGAGAGGTAGACAGGGAAGGTGTTTAAATGAAACCATTAAAGCTGGCAATCAGTGCATTTGGGCCATATGCAGGCGTACAGGAAATAGACTTTACGCAGCTGAAGGAGCAGATTTTTGTAATTTCGGGACCTACAGGCTCAGGCAAGACTACAATTTTTGATGCCATAAGCTTTGCACTTTTCGGTGAGCCATCCGGAAGCAGCCGCGACAGAGACAGCTTGAGAAGCGATTTTGCGGAGCCGGATACAGAAACCTTTGTGGAGCTTGAATTTGAATTAAGAGACAAAAGCTATAAAATAAAAAGGTCACCGCAGCAAGAGCAAAAAAAGCTCAGGGGAAACGGAGTAACAATCAGAAGTGCCGATGCTGAGCTGCTGATGCCGGATGGATCGCTTATTACAAAAATTTTCAATGTAGACGAAAAAATAAATATGCTTTTGGGTATAAACAAATCCCAGTTTAAGCAAATTGTTATGCTTCCGCAGGGGGAGTTCAGAAAGCTGCTGGAGGCAGACAGCAATGACAGGGAGGTTATATTCAGAAAAATATTCGGGACGGAGGCCTTTGCTGAAATTCAAACGAGGCTGGAAGAGGAGAGCCGGGGCCTATATAGGTCTGTTCACGATTTAAAAACTCAAATTGATACATACATAAAGCATTTTGACTGCGGAGATAATCAGGAGCTGGAAGAAGTACGTGCCGGCAAGAGCGTTAATACAGCTTTATTTATAGAGGGGATAAGGTCCTTGTCAGAAGGAGATACCGAGAAGCTGCGCTTGCACAGCTCGCAGCTTGAAGTTATAACTTTAAGGCAGGGAGCCTTAAAGGAGGAGATAGCAAAGGGCAATGAAATAAACAAGAAGCTTGAGGATAAGGAGGAAATAAGCAAAGCGTATGCTGCCGCCCGTGAAGGAAAAGATGCCTTCTCTCAAAAGGAGCGTGATTTGGAATATGCAAGAAAGGCCCTGCCTATTAACGAAATTGACGAACAGTTCAAAAAATCCAAACAAGCCGTTAAGATAAAAACTGAGGAATTGCTTATTGCAAAGCAGCAGGCTGAGAAAAGCAGAAGGGACTATGAAAGCTGCAAGGAGCTGCTTAATCTTGAAAAGGAAAAGGAGCTAAGCATAAAAAGTTATGAGGCAGAGCTATCTCTTCTCGGCAATATGCTTCCGAAGGTTATTCAGTACGATAAAAATATGAAGGTATTGAGGGCTGCGAAAACAAAAAACCTTGAGATATCTGACACCTTGGAAAAAAGCATAAAGGCTTTGGAGCTTAAAAAGAAAAGCCTAAGGGAACAGGAGGAAACCCTTAAACAGCTTTATGCCAATGAGTCCGAATGTGCAAGGCTTGAAAAGGAAATCTCAGAAAAAAAGAAGCTTTTAATTGAGCTTGACAGTTTGAATAAGCTGATTACTGCTTATATTGAGCAGACTATGCTGTTTGAAACAAAAAAGACCGATTTTGGAGCCTTTGATACGGATTTCACAGCTTTCAGAAGTAAGCTGGAGCAGCTGGAGGATAGCTATATACTGGGACAAGCCGGGATATTGGCAAAAACTTTGAGGACAAATATTCCATGCCCTGTTTGCGGAGCGCTAGAGCATCCAAATCCGGCAAAAAGCATGGATAACATACCCGGCGAGGAACAGCTCAAGAAGCTGAAGCAAAAATTTTCAGATCTGGGAGAGCAGAGGACGGACAGGCTTAAAATCATATCAGAGCTAAGAGGCAATATTGAAAGCAGGAAGCTTGAAATAAAAAATAAAATATCTGCCATTGAGACCCAGACTATAGGAATATCAGATAATAGCAGCTGTAAACACATGGAATCTGAGGAAACCGAAGCTGCCGTAATAACGGAGTTTACAAATGAGAGTCTTGAGCTGTTTAAAGCTAAGATAATAAATAAGGGCAAGGGGCTTAAAGCAGAGACATTGGCGTTAATTTCAAAGCATAAAGAAAAGCAGGAGCTTGTTAATAAGAAAGCTGCAATTGAAGATTGTTATAATGGAACGTTAACGGAAATTGAGGTACTGGAAGCAAATATTAACAGCATGAATCAGCAGAAGTCTGCCTCGGCAGAGGAGCTTGCAAGGCTAAGAGCAGCTGTATCAGGCATTGAAGAGGAGGTTTCTGAGGAAATACGGTCAGTAGCTTCACTTAATGCCCGGATAGAGGAGAAAAAATGTAATATTCAGAAACTTGCAGAAGAATTAAAAAAAGCGGAGAAGTCTGCCGAGCTTGCAAAGGAGCTGCTTGACAGCTCGGAAAAGGCTGTGGCTGTAAAGAAGGCATCTTTAAATGAGAACATTGAGGAAAGCAACGGATTAGATAAGCTTTTACAGGATAGGCTGATAACAGAGGGCTTTGAGGACTATGCCCATTATCTGAAAATGAAAAGGACTCAAGCCGATATACTTGCTTTGCAAGAAGAAATAAACATTTTCTATCAGAAATTAAAGTCCTTGAAGGATATGCTTATGCGCTTGAGGGAAGAAACCAAGAGCCTTGAAGCTCAAGATACAGAAGTATTGGCTGCGGAATATAATTTACTTGTTGAGGAGCAGAAGATACTGCAGAACAAGCAGAATATTGTATTTTCAAGAGTTACTAATAACAATAAGGCACTAAAACAGCTGGAGGCAATACTGGAGAAGCTGAATGTCCTTGAAGAGAAATACAGAATAGTTGGAGAGCTGTATAGAGTAACAAAGGGGGATAACGAGCAAAGACTTACCTTTGAAAGATATGTTTTAGCGGCATATTTTGATGAAATAATTACTGCGGCAAATCTGAGACTGGAAAAAATGACAGGCTCCAGATATCTTCTCAAAAGAAAAGAGGATAAAAGTAAGGGACGTGCACAGCAGGGATTGGAGCTTGAGGTGTTTGACAACTACACAGGAAAAGCAAGGCATGTTAAAACTCTGTCAGGCGGGGAGGGTTTTAAGGCTTCTCTTTCATTAGCCCTCGGGTTGGCGGATATTGTTCAGTCTTATTCAGGAGGTATCAGTCTGGATACGCTGTTTGTTGATGAAGGGTTTGGCTCTCTTGATCAGGAATCACTTGACGGTGCGATACAATGTCTCGTTGCTATTCAAAAAACCGGCAGACTTGTGGGTGTTATTTCTCATGTCGCCGATTTGAGAGACAGAATCCAAAGTGTTTTAGAGGTTTGCCCGGATAGGAAGGGCAGCTTTGCACGATTTGTGGTGTAGATGGTTGTAGATTTATTAGCAGGAATAAACAGAAGAAAGTTGTATATAAATTGCATTTCCTAAATTACTCACCATATAGTAGCTGAATAGCAACACAAAAAGGAAGTGTTACTCAAGTGGATGTTGCTCAGATACAATCGAAAAAATTGACACATAGTACTTAATATGTTAAAATAATGAAAATAATTGTTTACGAAAAAAGTTCCTAGATTTAAAGTCATCTTACGGAAGCTTAATGCGTAAAAATTTGTATGTTTATTAAATGCTTATTTTATGGAGGTTAGGAAAATGGATTTGGCACTAATTTTACTAAATTATCATCTGAAGAAATGTTATTAATTGATGGTGGAACTTTTTGGGGTAAGGTTAGTTCAGCTGCAGCTGTTGTTGCTGGAGTAGCATTAGTACTTGTTCCTGAACCAACTACTGCAACTAAGTTTGCTGGAGGTGCAGCTATAGTAGCAGGAGTTGCTGCTATAGGTGGAGGTGTTGCATCCTTTGCAATGAATTAATATGACTAAGCAGTAATAATAAACATTTTTGTTTAAAAAAGGATATTTTATTTAATCTACCTTGATAAGTGATGGTAGCTGATATAATATTCTTTTTTATTACTTATTTAAAAAGATATAGACTTTTATGGATTAAATTTGAATTATAGCTAAGATGTACAATAAATATTGTAATAATGGAATATTAAAGCTTGTATTTGGAAGGGGGAGCGCAATGAAAATGGTTACAGATAAGTTTAAATTATATAAATTCAACATTATTATATCTATTATGTGTGCAATTCTGATAGGATTGAGTTATTTGCAGGTTAAAACAAAATTTCTAGGGATAATATTTGTAATTATTGCCATTTGTAGTGTAATTATATCTATATTTTATTTTGTTGAAAAAAGAAAACAATAGGCTATAATAGCTGGTTGCCGATGCTAACAAGCGACAAGCTTTATATAGTAGAAGATGATACGGTTGAGGCAGTAAAGCATGGCAAGAAAATGGTTGATTTAGTTATTAATGTAAAAAATATAAATGAGAATGCTCTTCAAAATATAGGAATTAGTGGCATCAAGGCAGTAGGTCGATACGTCTGTAGAGGGTATCCAGATAATGTCTAAGGAATTGCTTGAGGTTGTACAGAAGTAAATAGCAGGAACAGCTTGCCGAAGTCAAGGACTTGACCAATATTGACTGATGCTTTTTGCGTTAATACGATGGAATATCAAGGAGGACTGCTGCCCGAGGAATAGATTTTATTCACTGGGCAGCAGTTTCCTGTTTTTTTGCAAAAAGCAAATATGGTTCAAGGCTTTGAGACGATAGAATACAGGGATTATTGCCATATTGGCAATGATGAAAAATATCTCTTTATGTCGTATAATATGTATAAGGATTCGGGTTTAAATGACGAAAAAAGTGCTTGTTGATTTACAAATATTACAAAATTTGCATGAAATACCTAGTAGAATATTACCAAAGGCAATTCCGGCTGAAAACTATCATAAATACTTGTCATATGAAAAAATATTATTGCTCATAGCATATTGACACAATATATTGTGTATGATAGTATCAAGACAACAATATATAGTTTGTTGATAAGGAATTCAGATTGGATTTCTTATAAACCAGACAGTGTACTTATATTTTGAGGCCTCTTAGCATATTGATGAGAGGTTTTATTGCGAAAATATACAAATATAAAATTAATGGAAAGAGAGTACCAAAAATTTTATGATTACTAAAATTAAAAAAAGAGATGGAAGAGAAGTACCCTTTAATATCGAAAAGATTGCAAATGCGATATTTAAGGCAGGAAATGCAGTAGGTGAGGAAGACTATACAAAGGCTTTGGCTCTTGCGGAAAAGGTAGCAGAGCAGCTGGACAGAAATCCGGATAAAAGAATTCCGGATGTTGAAGAAATTCAGAATATTGTTGAAAAGGTGCTGATTGAATCCGGATTTGCAAGACCTGCCAAGGAATATATTTTGTACAGGGCCGAAAGAACCCGGATAAGAGAAATGAATACCAGACTTATGAAGGTTTACGAGGATTTGACCTTCAAAGAGGCAAAGGACAATAATATAAAACGCGAAAATGCTAATATTGACGGAGATACTGCAATGGGAACCATGCTCAGGTACGGTTCGGAAGGAGCCAAGCAGTTTAATGAAATGTTTGTATTGAAGCCGGCACATTCAAAAGCACACAGGAATGGGGATATACACATTCACGATTTGGATTTTCTGATGCTGACCACCACATGCTGTCAGATAGATATAAAAAAGCTGTTTAAAGGAGGCTTCGGAACAGGTCATGGCTTTTTAAGAGAGCCCAATGATATCCAAAGCTATTCTTCTCTTGCTTGTATCGCCATACAATCCAATCAGAATGACCAGCATGGCGGACAGAGTATTCCTAATTTTGACTATGGCATTGCTCCCGGAATAGCAAAAACATATAGAAAGCTTTATAGGCGAAATTTGATAAAAATACTGGAATGGCAATTACAGGATACCGGTATTGAAGCTAAGCTAAATAGTATTTTTAATGAGATAGAAGAAAAGGAAGGCATCACTCCTTTGCTTGGAGACATGGACAGATATTGCAGGGCGGAAAAGGAATATCTGAGCAGAATCATTGAGGAAGAGGCTGTCGCTGTGAAGGCACAGGAGTTTGCTAAAAACAAGGCCGAATATGAAACTGACCACAATACATATCAGGCTATGGAAGCTTTTATTCACAATCTCAACACTATGCACAGCCGGGCAGGTGCTCAGGTGCCGTTCAGCTCTATTAATTATGGAATGGATACATCTCCGGAAGGAAGAATGGTTATAAAGAACCTTTTGCTTGCAACTGAAGCCGGATTAGGAAACAGTGAGACGCCTATATTTCCGGTTCAGATTTTCAAAGTGAAGGACGGTGTAAATTACAATGAGGGTGAGCCTAATTATGATTTGTTCAAGTTAGCCTGCCGGGTAAGCGCAAAGAGGCTTTTTCCAAATTTCTCATTTATAGATGCGCCTTTTAATTTGAAATACTACAGAACCGGACAGCCTGAGACAGAAATAGCATATATGGGTTGCAGGACAAGGGTTATAGGCAATGTTTACGACAATTCACGAGAAATAATTTACGGAAGGGGAAATTTAAGCTTTACAACAATAAATCTTCCCAGAATTGCTCTTAAAAACAAAAATAATATTAATGACTTCTATACAGAGCTTGATGAGAAAATAAATCTTGTGATAGATCAGCTTTTAGAGAGATTTGAGATTCAAGCACGTAAAAAGGTTAAGAACTATCCTTTTATGATGGGGCAGGGAATATGGATTGACTCAGATAAGCTGGGCTGGGAGGACGAGGTTAGGGAAATACTGAAGCATGGTACGCTGTCAATGGGCTTTATCGGTCTTGCAGAATGTCTGGTAGCTTTGACAGGGAGACATCATGGTGAGGCTGAAGAGTCTCAGAAGATTGGCCTTGACATAATCAGACATATGAGGCTGCGTATGGATGAGGCAAGTAAGAAATACGGTATGAATTTTACTCTTCTTGCAACTCCGGCAGAGGGCCTGTCAGGAAGGTTTATCAAAAAGGACAGGGAGGTTTTCGGAAGTATAGAGGGGATAACTGATAAGGAATATTATACAAACAGCTTTCATATTCCGGTGTATTATCCTATCTCAGCCTTCAGGAAAATAAATCTTGAAGCACCGTACCATGAGATGACAAATGCAGGGCATATAACATACGTTGAACTGGATGGAGATCCCACACAAAACCTTCAGGCCTTTGAAAAGATTATAAGATGCATGAAGGAAGCCGGTATCGGATATGGAGCGATAAATCACCCTGTTGACCGTGACCCTGTATGCGGGTATACGGGCATAATCGCCGATGAATGTCCAAAGTGCGGCAGAAGAGAAGAAGATATAAGCTTTGAAAGAATCAGGAGGATAACAGGATATCTGGTAGGAACTCTTGATCGCTTTAATGATGCGAAAAAGGCTGAAGAAAGGGACAGAGTAAAGCATTGTTAAGGAAAAGGTATAGGAAATAACTGCCGATATTGTACAGAAGGGAAAGGGCGATGGATGGTTTAGTTCATATATATACAGGCAACGGAAAAGGCAAAACCACTGCCGCAGTAGGGTTGGGTATAAGAGCTGCCGGAAGCGGAATGAAGGTTTTGATGATACAATTCTGCAAGGGAGGTTCAACCTGTGAGGAGCTTGTGATTGCACAGCTCAAGCCCGCGTTTGAGCTGCTTAAGGACAAAAAAATCAGCAAGTTTACATGGCAGATGACAGAAGAAGAGCATAAACAAATGCGGGAAAACACATTGAACCTATTTAACCTTGCCATAAGCAGTGCAAATAATAAGGACATGATAATATTGGATGAAATAATGGCTGCAATTTCCGCCGGCTTTATTGATGAAAAGCTTGTTTTTGATTTCGTAAAAAATAAGCCGTCTCATCTTGAATTAGTGATGACGGGCAGAAATGCACCTGAAAAGCTGGTTGAGCTTGCCGACTATGTTTCGGAAATAAATGCAGTAAAACATCCCATGACAAAGGGAATCGATGCAAGAAAGGGTATTGAATTTTAACAGAAATCCTGTGAAAAAGCTTCAAATGGTTGATAATAGCCATTTGAAGCTTTTTTTTCGGAAATTCACTCAGTTCTTAAAATTAAAAATTAAGTAACCAGTGAGAAATATGCGGCAGCCTCTTACATTTTATTAAATTATAGTATATAATAAAACAAATGCAAATAAGAATTATTATTGATTGCTTGCTGAAAGAGTAATTTGATAAATTAATATATACCTGCTAATATGTAAAGTAATAATAAACATTATATATTGGAAGGTCGGATTTATATGCGTGACACTGGCAGCTACAGCGAAATATTAAAGCGGGAAGGATTAAAAAATACTAAGCACAGGAACGCTATTCTTAAAGTTATTGAGAATAGTGATCAACCTATTGATGCTGAGCAAATCTTTTTTGAACTGAAGAAAAAAGATATTGCGATAAATTTGTCCTCGGTTTACAGGATTCTTGAATCACTGGTATCCAAAAACCTGCTTATAAAGTCCAATATATCCGGAGCCAACAAGGCACTGTATGAATTAAATTGCTTAAAGCATACGCATTATTTAATATGCTCACGCTGTAAAAAAATGTTTTCGGTTGAGGGCTGTCCTTTGGAGGAATATGAAAAAAAGCTGGCGGCTGAGACAGAATTTGAAATTACAGGTCATAAGCTTGAAATATATGGGCTGTGTAAAGATTGCAAGCAGAATAATATTGCTGACTAGAGTTAATTACGGCTGAAAGCCCTCGCTGCGGCATGTATTGTTTTTTAGGTGATTTAAGCTTTTAAGCTGGCTTTTGAAAGGTATTAATTTTAAAAACAGTATATGATAGTCGTATATGCCATTTTGTTCAGGAAGGATGTGTCTTATGACAAAGGTCGATATAATATCAGGTTTTCTGGGAGCCGGTAAGACAACATTGATTAAAAAACTGCTTGGTGAAAAGCTGGGGAAAGAGAAGCTTGTTATTATAGAAAATGAATTCGGTGAAATAGGGATAGACGGAAATATCCTTAAAGAGTCAAATGTCGAGGTTAAGGAAATAAATTCGGGATGTATTTGCTGCACTCTTGCAGGAGATTTCTGCAAGGCCATAGAGGAGGTTTCCTTGAGATACAATCCGGACAGGATTATAATTGAACCGTCCGGCGTAGGGAAGCTGTCAGATGTTATTAAAGCCTGTAAAGCTGACAAGCTTAAGGATATTATTGAAATAAACATGATTATTGCTGTTGTAGATGTCCTGAAATACAGGCTTTTCATTTCAAATTTCGGAGAGTTTTATAAAAATCAGCTTGTAAATGCTAAAACAATTATTTTAAGCCGCACACAAAAAGCTGATAACAAAGAGCTGGAAACAATCACAAATTCAATCAGAGAATTAAATAATAAAGCGAATATTATAACAACAGAATGGGACAGTCTTAGTTCTGATACTATAATTACTGTAGCAGAGCAGGATGCTTCCGAGTCTCTGGAAGAAAGAATGATAAAGAAAGTTACCTTAAAGAAAGCCGGCCATCAGAATAGCTGCAAATGTGGAGGCAGTAATAAAGCTTCTCATAACCACAGCGCTGATGAGGAATTTGACACATGGGGCATTGAAACACCAAAAAGGTACAAAGAAGCCGAGCTTAAAGGCATACTGGACATGTTGGGAAATGAAAAGCAGTTTGGTATGATTTTGAGAGGAAAGGGAATTCTTCAGCTTACCGGAGACAGATGGATCCAATTTGATTATACTCCGGGAGAATTGGACATGAAGGATACCGTTGCTGACTACACAGGAAGAATGTGCATTATCGGAAAAGACCTGAAAAAATCGGAAATTAAAAGGATATTTGGTTTCCCGGCATAGGTGAGGTTGTTTTATGAAAATACAGATAGACATTATAACAGGATTTCTTGATTCGGGTAAAACTGCGTTTCTAAATGAAATGCTGGAAAATGAGGCTCTGTCAGAGGGGGAAATAGTGATTTTACAACTTGAATCAGGGCAGACGGAAATTGATGACAAGTGGTTAAAAAATAAAAAGATAGCTGTGAAAAAGTTTGATACTGATATAAGCGATGATGAATTAAAGGATATCATTGAACAGCACAGCCCTGACAGAATTATAATAGAGTATAATGGAATGAAACCGCTTAATTCCTTATTTGAGGTGCTTGAGGAGAAATACCTCAGAAAAAGCTGCATCTGCAACAGAATAATAAATATCGTAGATGTAAATACCTTTGACTTATATATGAACAATATCGGTTCTGTTTATATTGAACAGATTTCATCCTGTGATTTGATTGTTCTTAACAAAATAAAAGATATATCCGCTGAAAAGCTTAATAGTATTGAAAAGACGATAAAAGCATTAAATAAGTCCGCTGATATAGTAAGAGAGATTTTTGCAGATGAACAGAGCCGCTTGTATTCTGTAAAAAAGCTATCCTTTAAATCTGGGGAAGAAGTCAGAAAACAAAAGCTGCAGGATGGGCTGTTATACATATTTTTTGGACTGAGTGCATTATTTTTGCTGTATACGGTATTAAGCTTGTTTGATTTTGCAGGAGTTGCCTTATCGTGGCTTCAGTCCTTGAATACAGTGTTTTTAAGTATTTTAATGCAGGCTGTTCCTTTTATATTGATTGGTATTCTGGTATCTTCTGTCCTGCAGGTTGTAATTCCGGGTGAGACCCTGCTGAAAATTTTTCCTCAAAAGAAAGGCATAGGTTTTATTACTGCCATTTTTGCAGGAGTATTGTTTCCTGTTTGTGATTGTGCAATTATCCCTGTTGCCGCAAGACTTATAAAAAAAGGAGTGGCACTTCCTGTGGCAATAACATTTATGCTTGCGGCTCCGTTGGTAAATCCGGTTGTTATAGCTTCAACGCTGTATGCTTTCCCAAAACAGCCTTCTATAGCTGTTTACAGGGTGATTTTTGGAGCTCTGGTTGCACTTGTGGCAGGTATGGTATTTTTGATTTTTCCGGAAAAGAAATCAATTATCGTTAAAAATCTCGGAGATATTACCTGCAGCTGTGAGTATTGCAGCAGCAGTGAAAAAAGCGGTAAAGGGCCTGCCGAGAAAATAAAGCTGGTATTTATACATGCGAGCACTGAGTTTTTTCAGGTAGGTAAGTTTCTTATTATAGGAGCCTTTTTTTCAAGCGTATTCCAAACGTGTGTTTCAAAGGATATATTCAATAATGTATGGGGACATGATATTCTGGCACTTTTGGTTATGATGCTGGCAGCTTTTATATTTTCAATATGCTCAACGTCTGATGCCTTTATTGCAAGAACCTTTATGCCTCAATTTTCTGCAAACGCAATTCTGGGGTTTTTAGTTCTTGGCCCCATGATTGATATAAAGAATATGCTTATGCTCTTGGCAAGCTTTAGAAAAGGGTTTGTTATCAGGCTTATTGCAGTTGTTTTTGCGGTAACCTTCTTTATACTTTATTTGCAGGCTTTAATTATAAAATAGTATAAGGATATTAAGGTACGGCTGAAAATATCAGCGGAGAGTGTAGCTTCGCTGCCTTGTATATTGGGAAAGTGAGAGGAGTAATAGGATATGAAGGCGTTCAAATCAGGAAGCTTGAATATTGATGTGGTTTTAAAGCTGATAATACTATTGGGGTTTTCACTTTTCTTTTTTATAACTGTCCAAAGCGGAACAATTCAGTTGCTTGTCCATCCAAGAATTATTCCGTTTTTGAAATTTGGTATTGTAATAATGATTATAATGTCATTATTTCTCCTCAAAGATATCTTTAAGCTCCAAAGGGAAAAAACTAATCTATATCAATATTTGTTTTTTATAATACCGTTAATAATGGCGTTTTCCCTGCCTGTAAAAGAAATAAATTCCGGCTCGGTAGCAATTGGAAATAGTACTGGCACAGTTATGTCCGGCAGCAGCACTGCCCGGAGTAAAACTCCCGATATAGACAGTGCCGGAAGTTCAAGCGGGGAGAATATTTTATCGGAGGATACTGAGCAAAAGCAAAACACAGATACATCCTTTATGGACGGAACCGAAGAAGAGGACAGCGTACCGGAATTAAAGGACAATACTGTTATAATGGATGACAGTAATTTTGTTATGTGGATTGATGAGATATATAGTAACCCGTCAAAGTACGAAGGAAAAAAAATAATTGTTACGGGCTTTGTTTTTAAAGACAAGCAATTTAAGGAAAATGAATTTGTTCCGGCAAGAATGATGATGACCTGCTGTGCGGCAGATATGAGTACAGTAGGCTTATTGGCACGATATGACAAAACCTCTGAGCTAAGAGAGAACAGATGGTTTGAGTTTACCGGAACGATAGTAAACAGTGAATTTAACGGAGATAAGGTTCCGGTTGTTAATATAGAAAGTGCAAAAAGAATAGCAAAGCCTCAAAATGAATATGTTTATCCGTATTAATGGATACTTTTCAGCGTTTAATCCCAGCCGTCGTTATACTCCTCCGAAGCTAAAGCTGAATTTTTTTTGTCAGGCTTTATTCTTTCTGAAAACAGGTATCCGCAAATCAACGAAGTCAACGGTATTGTAAACAGTATTCCTATACTTCCCACAAGTGCCTGAAGTACTTCCACCACTATCATTTCCTTGTTGAGCAGCTCCAAAAGCGAGCTGTTATATGAAACCAGCAGCAGAACTGCCGAAAGAGAGCTTCCGATATATGCCAGTATTAAGGTGTTTGTCATAGTGCCCATCATATCCCTGCCTATTGACATTCCGGATTTTACAAGCAGGCTGAAAGGCGAATATTCAAGCTTTTCGTGAAGCTCTGCAAGAGATGCGGACAGGGACATTGCCATATCCATTATTGCTCCTACGGCGCCGATAATTATAGCCGCGAAAATAATAGCCTTCAGGTCTATCGGATGCTGCGGGTTCATACGTATTATATACAAGGATTCTTCACTGACTAATCCGGTAAGGTACAATATTTTATTCATTATCAGGGTCAATACGCCTGATATCAGAATTCCGGCTGTGCAGCCGATACCGGCGGACAGGCTTTTTTTATTGGCGCCGTATATAATCAGCAAGGACATTATGATTATAAATATACATGTGATTATTGACCAGAAGTATATGTTAAAGCCTTGCAATACGGCAGGTATAAATACACAGAAAATAGCGATACCGGTAAATACCAGAGATAATATTGTGTTAAAGCCCTTAAACCGTCCAAACAATATAAGCAGTGCAAAAAAAATAATTCCAAGAACCATCAGGGAGTTTGTTCTCAAGTACTCTCCCAGTACATATTCGTATTCTGAACCTTGATTTTCAAGTCTGTATAAAACTACCTTGTCTCCCGCCTTAACTTCCTTCAGGGGAACTCCCGTAAAGGGGTCTGTTGACTGCACGGCTGTTACTTCTGTATCTTTTTGACTGCCGGATAATATTTTTGCGGTGAAGACAACGTCTTTTCCTTCTTCGAGGCTATCTCCGCCCAGGTTATAATTGACGGACTTAATTTTAACAATCTTTATAACTTGGGCCTTTTCAGCTAATATCCCTTCTGTTCCGGATAGAATATTTATATTTTTTGTAGTTATTTTATTTCCTGTCACTAAAAGAACTATGGAAATAATTATAGTAGTCAGATATATTAATAGATTTTTGTTTAACACTGATTTTATCTGATTAATCATTGCATCAAAAGCCTCCTGTACATAAATTACTTATAATAATATAAAAAAGCAGGTATTTACAATTAAATTTAAGCTAGCACACACAATCATGGTTGTCAATAGAATTATAGAAGGAGCAAAATATCTTAAAATTGTTTTTGAAAAAAGAATGTGCTATTATAGTAATTATATAGTAAAGAACCTGGTAAAGGAGATGTTAAATTGAAAATACAAGAATCTGCCGAAATGTACCTTGAAACAATTTTTGTTTTAAGCCGGAAAAATGGCTGTGTCAGATCTATTGATATTGCTGTAGAGCTTGACTATAAGAAGTCCAGTGTCAGTGTGGCCATGAAAAATTTAAGGGAAAACGGATATATTAGTGTTGACATCGACGGGTATATTACTCTGACCGAAGAGGGGAAAAAAGTCGCACAGACTATGTTTGAAAGGCATACTCTATTATCCGACTGCTTAATTCAGCTGGGAGTAGATAAGGATATTGCTATTGAGGATGCTTGCAGAATTGAGCATGTAATCAGTGCGGAAAGCTTTAACGCAATAAAGAAGCATATGAAAAATGCCGGATGCAGCTGAAAATAGACTGGATATCCGACCTATGACAGTATTTGGTATAAATATAAATATGTAGACATAATATGTGCCGATATAGCTCATGATTGCTTGGTCCTTTCTTCTGGCGTCTTGATAAAAATCTATTGACATAAAAAAAAATCAGTGCTACGATATAAATAGTTAGTGAGAGCTAACTAATATTTTTGTTATATGGTTAGCAAATACTAACTTATAGTCGGATTTAAACTTACTTACAAAACTAGCCAATTATTTACTATAAAGTTAGCTAGAGCTAACGCATATTTGTGGCGGAGAAATTGATTAGCTGGAAGAATCAAAGCATAGTCAAAGACTTTTATATGTCGAGAAATGGCGCGGAGGTTAGCTTTAAGAAGTCAAG